>JAPPMO010000037.1:0-170 GCA_028873975.1 Chloroflexota bacterium | reverse complement strand
TAAGGCGGACGGCGACGGCTACTTCTACTTCTACCGCGACGGATGTTTCAAGCCCGGCGGCGCCTGACAAGATCGCGGAGACTGCGACAAGCGCAGAGCGTCAGATCCGCGCCAGTAGAACGGCTCTGGTGAAACGGACGGCAACGGCTACTTCTACCATGACAGATGTT
>JAPPMO010000073.1 GCA_028873975.1 Chloroflexota bacterium | reverse complement strand
AATCAGTCCAATTTCGTACCATGTCAGCCGCCCCATTTTGATGCGATTGCCCTGCTTGTCGGCACGGCCGCCATAGCGAATGTCCTTAGTCTTGTGTTAAACTCCCAAGTCCGGACGAAGCCCGCACAAGGCTCGTCCATCGCAGTATTTGGCTAAAGGCGCCGCCGTCTTTAGCCAGGAATCCTATGTCTAATTCTATAAGGAGATATTCCATGAAACGTCTAATTCTTATATTAGCCTTGCTCGCGCTCGCGCTGCCAGTGGCGGCGCAAGATATGGGGGGCTGCATGATCGAGCCGCCCGAGTCCTCGGCGACAGTCAACATGATCGGCTGGACCTATCCCATCATCGACTTCTACGCCAGCGAACTTGAAGCCTGCAACGCAATCGACAATATCGACGTCAACACCCAGTTGCTTGATTCCGGCTCGGCGCACGATCAGCTGCGCCTGGCATTGGGCGCAGGCGGCACGTCGCCCTACGACATCATTATGGTGACCCAGGGCGATGTGGAATCCTACGTGGCAGAGGGCTGGATGATGCCGCTCAACGACTTGATCGACAAATATGAAGACCAATACCAGATTTCCGACATCCTGGGCCTGGCCGACATGACAGTCGATGGCATGATCTACGCGCTGCCAATGGAGCAGAATACGCGGCACATGTTTTATCGTCCCGACCTGCTCGAGAAGCATGGCATCGCCGTGCCGGAAACCTGGGATGATGTGATCGCCGCTTGCGGCGTCTTGGGCGCCGAAGACAGCATCGTCATCCCCTTCACCACACAACTGCACGCCGGCTGGGCTTGGCGCATTGAATTCGGCGATATGCTGCTGGCTTTTGGCGGCAAACCGCTTAACGATGATATGACCCCGGCTTTCAATAGCGACGAAGGCGCGATGGCGCTGGAGAAACTGGTCGAGATCGTGGACGCCTGCATGGGCGAAGAGGGCTTGACCTACAGCATCGACGACAGCCAGATCGGCATCGCCACCGGCGAACTGGCGATGGCTTTCACCTGGGCCAGCCGCGCCGCCGCTATGGATGATCCCGACTTTTCCGACTTTGTTGGCGGCATCGAATTCGCGCCCGCTCCCAGGGCGACGGCTGACGGTCTCTATGGCGCTACCGGCGGCACCGGCGCCGGCCTGGGCATCCCGGCAAACATTGATGACGATCCCGATTTGGTCTTCCAGGTCATTCTGGAAGCGATGGATGAGGAAACGATGCTGCGTGGCGCCAACTATGGCGTGATCACGCGCCAGGCTGTGGCCGCAAATGCCGATGCGCGCTATTTGCCGGCCGTCTTCGCCACCATCAGCGGCGGAGTCGAGGGCACAACGGTGCCGGCTATCGGCGCGGTATTGAACCCGATTTGGGATCAGTGGCTGCCGCAGATCGCCACTGGCGACATGTCCGCGGCGGAATTGCTGGACGCGGCCGCCGAAGCCTACACTGCCGAAGCGACCGCTCAGGGATTCATCAAGGGCTAGCGCGCTATCGCCGTCTTCACGCCCTTCCTCGCTTTGGGGAGAGGGCGCGTTGAATTGGGGCGAGCCTCCGGTTCGCCCCCGCTAGCGCGAAGATCCGCGGTTTGAAGGGCTCAGGTCGCCCCGACACCGAGCGCCGACGCTGATCTGTGCCGGCGGCTGACCCTTTAGCGCTAATTCTCTCGATCAGACAGCGGAAGGTCTATGCTTAGGCTCGTCCCGGCCGCTTCGCTTGATCTCGGCCAACCTCTCGGTGAGATCGTCGATGTTGGCGGTCGCGCCGCGCATGTCGTAGAGATGGGGAAGGGCAGGCCAACCGTCTGGCTGGAGAATGGCTGGCTGGGCACGACCCTGGGCTGGGAGCCCTTCCAGGGGATGCTGGCGGCGCATACCCGTGTTTGCGCCTATGATCGCGCGGGAATTGCCTGGAGCGACCCCAGTGATAGCTACCGGACGGCGCAGAACGAGGCTGAGGAATTCCGCGCCTTGCTGGATGCCCGGGGCGAAGACGATCCGGTCATCTTGCTGGCATGGTCGGGTGGAGGACCGGTTGCGCAGATCTTCGCCGCCGATTATCCGGAGCGGGTCGCCGGCTTGATCCTGATGGACGCGATTCCGCCGGGTTATGATTTGTGGGCGACGCAGACCTATCCCGCACGTTACCCGCGCGAATGGCAGGACAGACTGGAAGACATTCGATCTTTCGCGCAGCGCGCGGCGAAGGGAACGCTGCGCGAAAGCGATATTGTCGGCTGGATCACGCCAGAGACCGCGGCGCGCCATGGCGGGCGCTACAAGAAGCTGCTGCTGAACAATCCCAATTTCTGGTGGACCTACTATTGGCAGAACCAATACATCTTCGCCAGCGGCGCGCAAGTTCAGTCCAAAGGCTCGCTGGGCGATTTGCCTCTCCGCGTGATTGTAGCGACGGCTGGGGAGCGGGGCGATGACGCCTATCGGCGTAGCCTCGGCGAGATGTGGCGCGCCATGCAATACCCGCAAGCGCGGCTTTCTTCGCGGGGCCGGGTCGTGCCGGTTGCGGCCCGTCACGCGGTCTTTCGCGAGCAGCCGCAAGCAGTCATTGACGTCGTTCTGGACTTGCTTGCGGAAATAGAGGGAAATTGCTTATGAACAAAGGAAGTTTTACTTTTTTTGTGGGTCCCAGCGTATTCATCATGCTGGCGCTGATGACGCTCCCGCTGCTGGCGTCAATCGTCCTGGGGCTGCATTTCATCACCTTCCGCAATCTCGATGAACCGCTTTGGGTCGGCTTGAGAAACTATCAGGAAGTCTTGGGGGATCCTGAGTTTTGGGATTCTTTGGAGTTCACGATACTCTTCATCATCGCCGCTGTGCCGCTGCGCATCGTCCTCGGTTTGATGTTCGCCTTGCTGCTTGATCAGGTCACGCGCTTTCGCGGTCTCTTCATCGCCGCGGCGCTGGTGCCCTTTGTCATGACGCCTGTGGTCGGCACGCTGATATTCCGCGATATGTTTGACCGCGGCGGTCCCTATTGGTACTGGATTCAGCAGCTATTCGACTATCGCATGTTCATGAACAGCACCACCGTGCCGATTTTGATTGTCTTCCATAGCATCTGGACAGCGACGCCCTTCGCCATGATCGTGCTCTTCGCCGGTTTGCAGACGCTGCCGCAAGAGTCGCTGGAAGCGGCGCGCGTAGACGGCGCGACCTGGCTGCGCCAGCTTTGGCATATCGCCATCCCGCATCTGCGCTCGCTCTTTGTCTTCATCGCTTTGATCTCGATCATGGATTCTTATCGTGTCTTTGACAGCGTCTTCGTGCTAACGCAGCAGAACCCGATTTATGATGCCGAGACGATCATGTATTACAATTTCCAGGTCGCGCTCAGTTTCGGTCGGCTGGGCAAAGCCAATGCCATGAGCGTGCTGACTGTGCTGGGCATTTTCGTCGTCTTGATTCCATTTCTCGTCATCACCTATCGTGACCAGGTGGAGGAAAGCTGATGACACAAACAAAAAGCCCTGTGGCGAGAATCATCATTTACGTCGTGCTGGCGCTGTTCACGATTTACAACATCTTGCCCTTTGGCTGGACGATCATGAACTCGGTCAAGCTGCCGAAGGATGCCAATTCCCGCACGCCGCGCTTTATTTTCAGTCCCACGGGCCAGAATTATGCCGATCTCTGGCTGAACGCGTCGCCGGAAGAGTTTGCCCCCTATGGTCTGGCGCTGATCCTGATCATTTTTGTCCTGATCCTGATCGGTTTCTCCGCCAAGCGCATACCCGCGCCCAATTCGCTGGTTTACATGGGCTGTATCTTCGCCGGCGTCATCGTCGCCATCGGCTTGCCGCGGGTCGTCAATACGGCGGAGTTCTACGACTATCTTATCAACAGCGTGATTGTGACGGTGGGCACCCTGTGCGTGTCGCTGAGCATCGGGGCGCTGGCCGGCTATGGACTTGCGCGTTTTCGGCATGTGGTCTCGGTTTATATCCTGGTCATCGCGCTGGCCTTCCGGTCGCTGCCGAGCCTGGCGCTGGTGCTGCCCTTCTATTACTTGGGCCAGCTATCCGGCTTGTACGATACGCATATCTTGTTGATATTCTGCCTGGTGGCGGTGAACCAGCCTTTCACGATCTGGATGCTGCGCAGCTTTTTCATGGAAATTCCACGGGAAATCGAAGAGGCGGCGATGATCGACGGCGCCGGTCGTTTGCGTTCTTTTGTTTCTGTGATCGTGCCGATCATGTGGCCCGGCATCATCACTACAGGACTGTTCACCCTGCTGCTGGCCTACAACGATTTTCTGCTGGCGCGTATATTGACGCAGATCAACTGGACACTTCCCGTTGGTATCGCGCAGTTCACCGGAGGCGAAGATCCCGGGCATGTCACACTCGCGGCCGCCGCCTCGGTGTCCACGACGCTGCCCATTCTCGTTGTCATCATCTTCTTCCAGAAGTATTTGATCCGCGGGCTGGCATCCGGCGCTGTGAAGGGCTAGGCGGCCAGATACTCCCAGTCCGCGTCCCCCATGAAGCAAGACGGGGTGTATACTCGGCAGAAAGTCCCTGCCTCGTATTGAGGTGAGGTTCCAGGTGGGGATTTGCCGCCCGCTTACCATTCGCGAGAGGAGAAAATACAAGTGAACATCATCTGCATCGTGACTGACACGCTTCGAGCCGATTACCTGCCGACATACGGCAATTCACAGGTCATCGCGCCCAATTTAACCCGTTTCGCCGAAGAATCCATCGTCTTTGAGGATTGTCATGCCGCGTCCTTCCCGACTGTGCCGACGCGCGCCGATATCGCTACCGGTCGATTCACCTTGACCTACATGAGCTGGGGTCCCCTGCCGCAAGACGAAATCACCTTGGCCACGCTGATGACAAAAGCGGATTATACCACGATGGGCGTGGCCGACACGCCCTTTCTCATTCGCAACGGTTACGGTTACGACCGCGGCTTTGACGACTTCATCTGGATACGCGGCCAGCGCGAAGCCTCCGGCAGGCCCGATGTCACCAGCCAATGGACCGAGGAAGACGATCGCTTCGCGCCGCAGACCTTCAAAGCGGCGATGGACTGGATCGAGCGCCACTACGATGAACAGTTCTTCCTTTATATCGACGCTTGGGATCCGCACGAGCCCTGGGATCCGCCGGCGCATTATGTGAAGCCCTATTTGCCTGATTACCAGGGCGAGCAGGTCTATCCCGCCTATTGGGATTGGCAGGACGCCGGTTATAGCGAACGGGATCTCGAGATTGCCAAAGCCACCTACATGGGCGAAATCACCATGGTGGATCGCTGGTTCGGCTTGCTGATGGATCGACTCAAGTCGCTGGGCTTATATGAGGATACGGCGATTCTTTTTGTCTCCGATCACGGCTTTTATTTCGGCGAGTTCGGCATCTTTGGCAAGAGCCGTTTCCGCTGGCCCGATAACACGATTCCGGTGATGGAAGCGATGGCGCGCTTCAAGCTGGGCGCGATCTCCTATCGCAGCCCCAAGCACAATGAAATTACCCATGTGCCGCTCTTCATCAAAATCCCGGGCTACGATCATCAACGACTGTCCGGGCTGGTCAGCATTCCCGATATCATGCCGACCATGCTCGACCTGGCCGAGATTAACCCGCCCGACCGCGTACAAGCGAAGTCCGTCTTGCCGCTCGTCCGCGGGGAAGTTGACCGGCTGCATGACATCGTCGTGACATCACAGTCGCTGGCGGATACGGCGGGCAATACGACCAAGATCGTCGACGATAATGAACGCGCGGTCATTGAAGTCTCGCCCAGCACGATTCGCGACGGCCAATGGGATTTTCTCTATGGCTTGGAGGGAGAACGTATTGAACTCTACGACGCCGTCAATGATCCCGGGCACCGACGCAATCTCGCCGGCGAGAGACGCGATATCTGCCAGATGATGCACGCCAAGTTCGTGGCTTGGATGGACGAAATGGCTACGCCTGAGGCGTACGCCGCCCCCAGGCGCAAACTATGAGCGGGAGCGGGGGATAGCGCGCAGCCCCCCGATTTCCAAGAAGCATTCGTGGTTTAGGAGTTAGCCCGCAGCCGCGTCCAGCGCCGCCTGCTGTTCGGCGACCATCTCGTCCGTGCAGGCCAGCCCGGCCAGGAACTCCAGGTCGGCCGCGCGCCGCTCTTCGAGAGACATGTCCGGCAGGCTGGGCGGCTTGCGGTCTTGCGTGCTTTTGCCGCCTTCAATGACAGAATCCGCCATCGCCAGCAGCTCATCCGAAAAACTGATGCCCGCTTCCGCCGCCGTATCCAGATTCAGCGCCACCCCGAGGCTTGGCAAAGCGTTGATAGAGAGGGCGGCAACATCAACGCTGCCTTCCAGGTGGGCGGTCAGCATGCGCCCGACCACGACGCCTTCGCGATAAAAGTCGTTGAAGCCAGCGCCGACATGCGCGCCCAGGTTGACATTCCCGACCGCTGGACTAAATACCGGCACGCTATATTCCGCCGCCACCTCTATGATGGCTGGTATGCCTCTGACTTCGAGCGAACTGCCGGAGATCATAAGCGCTTCGATGCCTTTGTCCATCAAGGTTTCCGCGGCGATTGGCACATCGGACAGGCTGGCTATGGGAGCGTCTTCAACCGTCAAGCCCAGCGCCTCGCCATGTTTGCGGATTTGCTTTAGTCCATTGACGCTGTTCGGTTCCGCGGCGTTGACCATTATGCCGACCTGACTGATATCCGGCTGCTGCGCGCGCAGCAGCGACACGATCTGATCGAATGGCACCTGCGCCTGCGTTCCCGCGATATGCGGCGGTTTTAGGCAGGGCGAGTCAGCGATGCCCGCGGCGTAGGGCGCGGAGACGACGCTGAAGAGGATAAGCGGCGGCTGCTCCAGATCAAAAGTCAAATTGGCGGCAATCTGCGCCACCGGGGTCATCAGCGGCAGCAAGACATCCGCGCCGCGGTCCAGCGCGTCCTCGACCATGAGATTGGCGGTTGGCAAGTCCATCCCGCCATCCCCCCAGATGATATTGACGCGCTCGCCTTCCAGGTCCTGGAAATCATTCAGCAGGGCGCGCTCATCGGCATTGATGAACTGATAGGCTTGCAGCATGTCCAGAATGCCCGTTCTTGTCAGCTCATTCAGCGCTGTCCGGCCAAAGCTCAAGATGGCGATGGCGGGATTTTCCTCATCTTGCGCCTGCATTACTGGATTTGCAACAAGCGCCAGCAGCGCAAACAGAACTAGGACTATCCGTACATTTTTTACTCCCTTCATTTAGTAGTTGGAAATGGCCGATAGTCAAAATTGTGGAGTTGAATGATTGCGTTCTGTTTAAAAGAGTCTACTCAGACGGCGGCCATAGCCCTGACTCTTCAAGCATTCGCAGTATCGTATCCGAAGGCCAATCGTCTAAATCGCGACGGCGATCAATGAACAGCAGAATATACTGTTCTTCACCTTCAAAGTACAGAACACGAAAGCTACTTCTTTTGCCCAAACCAGTTGTGCTGTCGCTGACACGCGCGCCATATACTGGCGCCGATTTAACACCGCGAGCGCGCTTGCGCGGGACCTCGCCAGTCGACAGCTTGTACTTGAAAACTTTGAGGTCAGAAGGAAGTTTAGGATACTTCTTTGGCTTTGATAGCGCTTTAACTTGATTGTCAAACTCGAATGTAGAAACTATCGGTTTGCATTTCATGTAAAATTTAATCTTGTTCCGGTAGTTCTGCTATCAGCTTATCGACAGACCGTGTTCGACCCGCTGCTATGTCCCGGAAGCTACGCACAAGGCTTTCCTCTTGCGCCAACTTCTCTGAATACTGAAGGACGCTGTTCTCGCGTTGCTCAGGATAAAGAAAATAGATCGCTCGCACGAGCTCGTAAAAAGACGACATTCTGGAAACCCATCCGACAATGTTTTTCACACCAGATTCCAAGGTGTTCGACAAACTATAATGCAAATCTGTATTATTTTCGGCCAAACGATAAAATGGGCGTCCATCGTCTCCGGGAAATGTCTCAATCATCGGCCCGTCGCTCAATCTCTCAATATCTGCGTAAACACCTTGTGCAAAAGGTCCGTACAGATATGGCTGAAATTGATAGAAATCCGATGGCAACTCCCTATCAAACTCTTTACCTACCAAAAACACTGATTTCTGCAACTGCGCCCGATCAAGACCAGCCTCTCCGGCAGCTGCAACGATGGCAATCAACACATTTTCTTTGCTCGCCATCTGTTCACCCACATTACACCTCCCAGGTACTTGAACATTCAAGTCAAATATACCATGACAGATTGATGTGTAAAACTGCAATTTATGAAATTCAGTACAAATGTGCCAGTAAGCACTGGATATTTAGGTCTATAGTTCCTTCTTCAATTTAGTATAAGATGGTAATGGCGGCTGTCAATCAAGCGGGCAGCGGAGGCCTCAGTCGGCGGCATCCAACGCCGCTTGCTGCTCGGCAATCATTTCGGGACTGCATCGCAGCCCGGCCAGGAAGTCCAGATCCGCCGCGCGCCGTTCTTCGAGAGACATGTCCGGCAGGGTGATTTCGACCTCCGGATATTGCGCGGCAATGCCTTGCGCTGTCTCTCCATTCTCAACGATATAAGCCGCGCCATCCAAAAGGGCTTGCGAAATCTCGACATCCTGCAAGTCGGCGGCGTCAAGATTGACCGCAAAAGCAAAGTCATCGCTCTCGTAGATGGCTATGTCCGCGATGTCAAGATCGCCATTGAGGTAGGAGACCAGCATGTTGCCGGCGATTGCGCCCTGCTTGTACAAGCCGAAGAAGCCGCCGCCGATTGTGCCGCCGCGATAAGCGTTCTGCGGCGCGGAAAAGAGCACGGGCAGCCCGTAGTCATAGGACAGCGACAAGAGCAGGCTGAAGCCTTGAAAGGTGAAGATGGGGATGATGATGGCCTCCGCCCCCCGGTTCGCCAGGTTTTCCACCGCCTGATACAAGTCCGGCGTCACAGTGATCGTCTCGGCTTCGACCGTCAAGCCCAGGGACTCGCCAATTTCTGTGATCCGCGCCACGCCAACTTCGCTGGCGCGCTGCGCGGGCGAATAAATCGCCCCAACCACTTTCATGTCCGGGTCTTGCAGCAATAGCAGAGGCACAATATCTTCATAGTTCGTCACCGGCACCGTGCCGATGACGAAATCCGGCTTGACGCAGGAGGATTCGGCTACCCCGGTAATGTAAGGTCCCGATGTGACAGTGAATATCAGCTTGGGCGGGTCGATAAAATCACGGATGGCGTAATAGGTTATTTGCGTCATCTGGGTGGTGAATGTGACCAGGACATCGGCGTCCCTGTCGATCGCCTCGTCTATGATGGCATTCGCCTGGATTCGGTCAAACAGGGCGTCGCCGTAAATGATATTGATGTTCTCGCCCTCGATTGAGCGCTCTTCATTCAACAGCCCGCGCTCTTCCTCGTTGATAAAGCCATAGACCTGCAACATATCCATGATGGCTTTTTCCGCTAAGGCGACGTTGCTCGAATCCCCCCATTTCAAAAACGCGACCGTCGGCTTGTCATCATCCTGCGCGCCCGAAGCGGGAGCGATTAGCAAAGCGATAACGATGAACAGCAGCAAAGCATTTTTCATTGCCTTGATCCTCCTCGTAGACGATTCCACCGGGGACATTCCCAATCCGATATGCTTGGACCTGCCGCTTGTCTGCGCAAAGCGACGGCGCTTTGCCCGGCGCGCGGACTCGGCATCCAAAAACCTAACTGAGCAACTGCGCGTCGGAGAGTTCGGTCCCGTCTTGCAACGAATGAAAACGGTCAATCAGATCCGCAGGTTTCAGGTTCTTGCGCTCTTCCCCAGATATTTCGAATTCGATTCGTCCGCGGTTCATCATAATGACGCGATCGCCTAATTCACAGGCTTGCTGCATGCTATGGGTAATCATCACGACGCACAGATCATCCGCTTCCGCCAGCTCCGTCGTCAGCGCAACCACTTGTTCGGCGGCGTTGGGGTCCAGCGCGGCTGTATGTTCGTCGAGCAGCAGCAGTTTTGGTTTGGTCAGGGTCGCCATCACCAAGGTGATCGCCTGCCGCTGTCCTCCGCTCAGGAGCGCGACATCAGCGTCGAGGCGATGCTCCAGACCGAGATGTTGGTGCTGCAATCGCTCAAAAAACCAGGCTTCTTCCGCCTTTTTGACGTCGCGCCGCAAGCCGACATTGCGCCCATGGATAGCCGCCAGCGACAGGTTTTCGCGGATGGTCAAACCTGGACAAGTGCCCAGGCGGGGGTCCTGGAAGACGCGGCCGATATCGTGTGAACGGCGGAACTCGGGCGAGTAGCTGATGTCTTTGCCATCCAGCTCGATCCGTCCGCTGTCTGCCTGTACAGCGCCCGAGATCACATTAAACAAGGTACTTTTCCCGGCGCCGTTGGAGCCAATCACGGTAATGAACTCGCCGTCTTCAACGAAAAGCGACAAGTTTTGCAATGCCTTCACTTCGTTTGGCGTACCGGCGTTGAAGGTCACAGACACATTTTCGAGTCGCAGCATTATTCCGCCTTTCAGTTTTGGCGCTGTCGGTAAGACCGCCACTGGTCGAAGAGCCGGGGCGCGCCCAGCGCCGCCAATACCACCAGGGCGCTGACAAGTTGGATATCTGTCGTGGGCAGGTCCAGCGCGCTGAATATCCAGGCGCGGGAAATATCGAAGACCAACATGCCGCCCGCCGCCGCGATCAACATCTGGCCGATTGTGCGCGGGCGCAAAAGGACTTCTCCGATGATCACCGCCGCCAAGCCGCGTATGATCAAACCAAATCCCAGGCTGACATCGGCGAAGCCGAACTGCTGCACCACCATGGACCCCGCCAGCGCCGCCAGTCCGTTGGCGACCATGAGTCCGATGATGATCATCAGATGATGGTTCAAGCCGGTGGCCCGCACCATCTGGTCGTTTTTCCCGGTTGCGCGGATCGCCAATCCGACTTCCGTGCGCAAGAACCAATAGAGAATCACCAAAATGACAATCACCAACAGTCCAAATATCATGATCTCCAAAAGATTGGTCGATTGCCGGCGCATCTGGTCGCCAAACTGCTCGACCAGCCAATTGCGGAAGTCTTTGGAATGGCGGCTGATCATGGTTTCTTTGCCCAAGAGGGGCACATTGCTCTTGCCGCCCATGATATGCAAGGTCACCGTATAGGCGCCGGTGATGACAATGATGCTCGCCAGCAATCCTTCGATCTTGAAGACAATATCGATCAAGGCTGTTGCCAAGCCTGTCAAGGAACCGGCGACAAATGCCGCCAGGATTGCGATCTCCGCGCGCACCCCGCCAAATATCAGCACGGCGCAGACAGCCCCGCCAATGGGAAAAGCGCCGTCTACAGTCAGGTCAACAAAACCAAGAACGCGGAAAGTGATGAATACCGTGACGCCCGCCAAGGCATAGCCTAATCCCTGGCCGATGGCGCCGATATTGACGTTGCCAAAGCGCATAAAAGCGGCGATGACAAGCGCCAATACGATGCCGCGCAGGAGAAAACTCCGCATCATGCCGCTGTCGCGCGCTTGTTGAGGTTCCGCTGCTGATGAATTGATAGCCATAAATCTGGCTCCAAATTCCATTTATGTAAGGCAGGATATTTTGCGATTCAATATTAAGCGTAACATAAGAAGGCGAATTATGGCAACGCATTGCTAATGGCTTTGCCAAAAGGAGGTTCGTAGCGGGAATCTGCAAGCAGGAAGCGATATGATAAAATTGTGGCTCAGTAAATGGTTTCAAGTGTCAGGCGAAATTCCGTGGTCGAGAAGCGTCCGATAGACAAACTGACGATAAAGGGCTTTAAGTCCTTGCAGGATGTAGAACTTGAACTTGGGCGACTGAATGTGCTCATCGGTCCCAATGGCGCGGGGAAGAGTAATCTGATTTCTTATTTTGAGATGCTGCGCGAGATGGTCGAAGGGCGGCTGCAAGTGTGGGTTGCCAAGCGCGGCGGCGGGGATCGAATTCTCAGTTTTGGCGCTAAGGAGACGCCGCGGTTTTCTTCTTGTATAGAGTTTGGCGATTTTGCGTATAGCTTCACTTTGGAATCGGCTGATGATGAACGATTGGTCTTTTATGACGAACGATTGCGATTTAGAAAAGTCCCGTCCGAACCCATAACAATCAGTGACGAAGGCAACAGAGAATCGCGAATAAAGGAGAAAATTCAACAAGGCGAATCGCATGAAGCGAATGATTACTGGAACTCAATTGCCAACTGGGTAACATATCATATTCATGACACCAGTGAAACTGCTTGGGTAAGGCGCACCAGCGATCTTTATGGTTACAACTATCTGCGCCCGGATGCCAGCAACCTGGCGGCATATCTGTTTCAACTTAGGGAATTTCATCAAGAAGTCTACAGTGAAATATGCAAGACGGTTCGGCTTGTCATCCCGTTCTTTAAAGATTTTGTCCTTGAACCGAAGTTGATAAAATCTGGTGACCATACGATCCGACTGTTCTGGCAACAGCATGATAGCGATTATAAGTTCTCGCCTAGTCAATTGTCGGATGGATCCCTTCGATTCATTTGTCTAGTTACCGCGCTTATGCAACCTGACCCCCCATCCACCATAATCATTGATGAACCCGAACTTGGATTGCATCCTTACGCGATCACCTTGCTTGGAAGTCTCTTGGATTCTGCATCGGAGCGGATGCAAGTTATCGTGGCGACTCAATCACCGCAGTTGCTTGATGAGTTCTCGGTTGACGATTTGATTGTCGTCGAATTACGAGAAGGTGTTTCGGTCTTCAATCGCCTCAAGGAGTCCGATTTCAATGTTTGGCTGGAAGATTTCTCCGTCGGCGAGTTGTGGGACAAAAACGTGCTCGGCGGGGGCTTGCCATAGTGCTTCGATTAAACATTGTCTGCGAAGGCCCGACGGAGTCGAGGATTGTGAAGACCATTGTAAGTCCTTATTTGTCGACTCTGAACGTAGCCGTTACCGCGCCTAGGATAGGCACTTCGGGCAAAAAGGGCGGCGCGGTTACTCTGAATAGGTTGCGCGAGAACGTTAGGGATTGCCTTCTTCAAGACCGAAACTCGTATTGCACAACATTCGTAGACTTTTACGGGATAGACAGTGATTTTCCGGGTAAGAAAGAAGCGGGTAGAAAACTTGGTTTGTCGGACAAGCAGCGTGTCCTCTGTGACGCGTTCGCGGACCAACTAGCGCAATCTTTGGGCGAAGGACCGATGCGGCGGTTCATTCCTTATGTCCAAATGCATGAGTTTGAAGGTTTGTTGTTCAGCGATCCAAGTCAACTGGCGTTTGAATTAAAGAGGCAGGACTTGGCGCAACATTTCTGGGCGATACGCAATTCTTTCGATTGATCTTCCCCCGATTTTGTGGACAGTCAAATCGTCCATTACAATCGGTGTAAT
>JAPPMO010000047.1 GCA_028873975.1 Chloroflexota bacterium | reverse complement strand
TTGGGGGGATGGGGTAGAATACGGCAGTGGCTCGCGTCAGTAGCGGACAAGCCTTACAGCACCGAGCGGCTGTGGTGGAAAATAATTTGCTACGATTGCCTTGGATCGACCGCTGCGTTTTCTTGGATTTCGCATTTGCTTTAGCTATAATCGGCATAGTCGGATGGCATGCGCGAGCAAGAGATGAATCGTCATAGAACAGCGGATATTCCACGACTGGGCTTCTTTGATACGCGCCGCGGCAGAATCGTACTGGAAAATCTGACAGCTTACGCTTTCCTCGCGCCGGCTGGCTTGCTCATTGTCTTGTTTGGGCTGTTCCCGGTGGCATTCGCTTTCTTCGTCAGCCTGCACCGCTGGCGTCGATTTCCGGACCACTACAATGGCCTCGCCAACTATGAAAAGGCGCTGGGCAACCTGGCGTATATCTTGTTCTTCTGGTTCGCGCTGGCCGCTTTTGCCTTGGCGGCAGTGATGATCCGGCGCTTGCTGCGCGGGCTGCGGCAATCCGATTCGCCGAGGGAGCCCTTGAATCTGTTGGCCGGACTTGTTTGCGGCTACGCGGCGCTGCTCGCCGTTGACTGGTTCTTCAAACTCATCCCGGCAATCATGCTGATCCCGCGTCAAGTTCGCGGACAAAACACCAGTCTTGAATTATTCATGGCCAAACTCGGCGAGAGTTTTGCCAGGCCCGAGGTACTCGCGGCCGGCAACCTGATGCTGGTTGGTCTGCTCGTGGCAGTTTGCGTCACGGCGCTGACGGCCTGGTTTTTTCGGTCAGCCCGCAGCAATGACTTGATTATCCAGAGCGCTTTCGCAACTGCCTTAACCGTCAGCGGCGTCTTCTTGCTGCAGCTCACCCTGACCGAAATCCGGGGAGCGCTTGATGTCGCCCGCGACTCCGGCGAAGCGCTGCCGATTTGGTCCCAATTGGTCTTCGTCAGCGCCGGGGTCATGCTTATCGCGCTGGCTTGGAGGATCTTCCAGGGCGGTATCAAAGCCCAGGAAAACAGGCGCTTCACGCTAATGGCATTCAGCGGTCTGGCGCTGGCCGTCGGCGGATACCTGCTCATGGCGGAACTGCCCGCCGCCCTGGCCGAGGCGGATGAGGACCTGCTGCAAGGCTTCTGGGTTACCGTCATGTACGCATTCGGGACGGTGCCGGTCCAATTGTCCATTGGCTTGGCGCTGGCCTATTTGCTCTTCCAGCCGATTCGTTTCCGGGCCTTCTTCCGCATGGTCTATTTCATCCCCTACATCACGCCCTTTGTCGCGACCTCGATCGTTTTTCGCGTCATGTTTGACGCGGGCCGAACCGCGCCGGCCAACCGCGTTCTCTCGCTCTTTGGCATAGAGCCGCAGCGCTGGATTCTGGAGCGCAACTCGATAGGCGAGCTTCTGGGGCTGCCCGATTTTCTGGCGGGTCCGGCCTTGGCGCTGGTCGTGATCATGATCTATTCGACCTGGACTTATATCGGCTACGACGCGGTGATATTTCTGGCGGGCTTGGGCAACATCCCGGGTGAGCTTTACGAAGCCGCGCGCATTGACGGCGCCAGCGGCTGGCGGATTTTTCGTCACATCACCTTGCCCATGCTGTCCCCCGCCATTTTCTTCCTGTCGCTGGTGGCGATCATCGGCACCTTCCAGGCTTTTACGCAGATCTGGATCCTGCGCACCGGCGCGGTGGGCAGCAAGGTCAATACAGCCAGCGTCTATATCTTTGACGAATTGCAGAACAGCAACCGCTACGGTTACGCCTCGTCGATGGCTTTTGTTCTCTTCGCCCTGATCCTGTTGATGACGCTTTTCCAAAACCGCGTCATGGGGAGGAGAGTCTTCTATGCCTAGCGAGACCCGCCTCCCCATAGCAGCCAAGGCGAAAAAGCCGCCGCCGCGCGTCAACCGGAGCCAACTTGCGATTTACGCGGTATTGTTCGCCGGCGTCATCATTGCAGTGGGTCCCTTTCTCTGGATGATCAGCGCCTCCTTCATGACGCTGAGCGAGGTCAATCTGACGCGGCTGCTGCCGGAGAATCTGCTTTGGGAGAATTACGCCACCGCTCTGCGCCGGGCAAACTTCCTCGATATTGAACTGAGCGCAGATCCGACAACCGGCGTCCTGCAATCTATCGGCATATCGGGCTATCTCTGGAACAGCCTGCGCATCACCTTGATCAGCGTTTCCGGGTCGCTGGTCGTTTGCATTCCGGCCGCATACGCTTTCGCGCGCATGGATTTCATCGGGCGCAATTTCATATTCGCCCTTTTTTTGTCCACCATGATGATCCCGGGCATTGTGATGCTGATACCGCATCTGCTAACCGTTATTTGGCTGGGCCGTCTGAGCGAAAGCCTCTTCGGACCCGCGGGCGCCTGGTTCAACAATTGGCCCGCGCTGACCATCCCCTTCTTCGCTTCCGTCTTTAACATCTTTTTGCTGCGACAGTTCTTCATTCAAATCCCAAATGATCTCTGGGAGGCCGCGCGGATCGACGGCGCGGGCCATTTCAAGTTCTTGAGGAGTGTGGTTCTTCCTTTGTCGAAGGCGCCCATCATGACCATCGTAACCTTGGGATTTATCGGCTCCTGGAACGCCTTGATGTGGCCCCTGCTGGTCACCATCAACGACGATTGGCGGCCCATTGCCGTGGGCTTGTCCAATTTCGTAACAGCCGACACCCCCGGAGATTTGAACTTGCAAATGGCGGCTTCCGTGAT
This sequence comes from Chloroflexota bacterium, assembly GCA_028873975.1. Classification (GTDB taxonomy): domain Bacteria; phylum Chloroflexota; class Anaerolineae; order Aggregatilineales; family Phototrophicaceae; genus UBA6055. The sequence goes on along the minus strand of JAPPMO010000047.1, from coordinate 10,799 downwards.
TACCGTCATACCGATCCTGATCTTGTATTTCATAGCGCAGAAGCAATTCACCGAAGGCATCGCGCAGACAGGCATCCGAGGTTAGTATTGAACCCTCCACCGCGTCAGGTACTGCGGTGTTCATTCCGTGGCTGAATCCCGTAAGAGGGGGTATGGAGCAGCCGCCTATTTCGACAGTTCATTTTATGCGAAGGAGACATGCAAGCTATGAAGACGAAAATGACCATCGCGCTTTTGTTCTGCGTTCTAACGCTTGGGCTGGTCCAAGCGCAGGGCGCAACCGACTATGAAGCTGTTGATCCCAGTGGGCAGACGGTCGTCTATTGGCATCAGTATTCCGATGACAGTTCCCAGGCTGAAACGATGTCGGCTTTGATCGAGGAATTCAATAGCAGCAACGAATATGGCATCACGGTGGAAGCTATCCATCAGGGCAGCTACAGCCCGATTCAAGATCTGATGAATACCGCCATTCTCTCCGGAGAGCTGCCCAACCTGGTCGCGGGATATGCCAATGCCATCGCCGGCTGGGCAAACGAAGGCGTTGTTGTCGACATCAACGAATTGCTCAATAGCCCGATGTGGGGCATCCCGCCGGACGAGCAAGCCAATCTAAACTTCGATTTGCTCGACGTCAACCAACTGGACTTCGCGCCGTTTCACGGTATGCGCGTCGCCTGGGCGAACCAGAACTCGCTGAACATTTTCTATACCAATCTCGACATCGTGGAAGCGCTGGGCTTTGATCGGCGACCGCCCGAGACGCTGGCGGAGTTCGAGGAGATATCCTGCGCGGCTGGCGCCAGCGAAATGTACCAGGGTTATCCTTTGGATACCGGCACATCGCATTTCGAGAGTTTCGTCGCCGCGCATGGCGGCGCGATATTTGACGCCGATTCCGGCGAGTACATCTTCGATTCGGCCGAAGTGGCTGCGGCTCTGGAAATGTTCACGCACATGTTGGAAAACAATTGCGCCTATCTATTCGCGGAACGCTATCAGAACACGGGCGACTTCGCGGTGGGCGTCACGCCATTCGCCGCGGGCAGTTCCGCCGGCATTCCCTTTGTGACCTGGGATGCCGCAACCGCCGAAATGACCGACGAATGGGTGGTTTCCGCATTCCCTGGCGCCGACGGCGTTGGTCCCACGCTGCAACTCTTCGTGCCCAGCCAGGCGATCTTGACCGCGACGCCGGAACAAGAAGTGGCCACCTGGCTGTTTGTGAAGTTCCTGGCCGGCGCCGAGGCGCAGCTTGCCTGGTCCGGCGCGACCGGATACTTCAGCATCCGCAACGATATCGAGGTCAGCGAGGACGATTTCACCGAGCCGCGCATGCCCTATCACCGCTTTGTGGAAGTGCAAGGCATTTTGGCTGACGAAATGGTCAGCATTTATTCCTCGCCCGGTCTTCCCAGTTATAGCGCCGTGCGCGGGCTGGTACCCAATGTGATCGCCGAAGTAGTCAATGGCGATGCCCCGGTCGCCGATGCGCTGGCGGAATTGAACGAGGAAGTGGCTGAATTGCACGCCGACCTGGACATGTAAGCATCCAAGAGCAGCAGAGATGATCCCCGTCCGCGGGCGGGGATCGGACCAGAAAATTACAGACTTATTGCAGTTTCCGCAAAAATCAAATATTGATTAAATAAACATTTGACGTCTTCTCAAATCTATGCTATAGTCTAGCGTACAGGTTCTATTTTCCACATCTGTACCCGTAAACGTCATACTTGTGGAAGGTCAAAAAACCTCTTTTGGCTATCCGCGTAGCGAGTGATTTAAGTGAGCATGTCTTGATAGTCGCCCGTCGGTCAGGATCCCACCCGGTTGCGCGTCTCCATGCCTAGCGTCCGTTGCGGCGAATGCTTGCGATTCCCAGAGGAAAAGAACTTCCAATATTTTTCCAACAATTCAGTAATCAGGTAAGGATACAATCTCTGTTCGCGCGGCGCCCCCAGCATACACCCCTGCCGCAACAAATTAATCCAGGACGATCAGCATGAATATCGCAAAACTTGAAACGAAGACCCTTCCCGAATTGCGCAGTCTGGCGCGCGACAATAATGTGCCGCGCTTCAGCCGATTGAAGAAGCAGGACCTCATCATCGGGCTGCTGCGCCAAGATGCCGTGCGGCGGGGCCACGAGCTTCGCGGCGGCGTTCTGGAAGTGGTGGATGACGGTATTGGCTTCCTGCGCGCCGAAGGCTACCTCCCGGGCAAAAACGACATCTATGTCAGCCAGACGCAAATCAAAAAGTTCAACTTGCGTACTGGCGACATGCTGATCGGGCAGGTTCGCCCGCCAAAAGATACCGAGCGTTACTTCGGATTGCTTCGCGTTGACTCGGTAAACGGTCTCAACCCCAACGAGGTCAGGCAGCGCGCCAATTTCGAACGCTTGACACCCATCTTCCCGGAAGTTCGCTTCAACCTGGAAACGCTGCCGCGCATCATGTCCACGCGCATGCTGAATCTGATCGCGCCGATCGGATTCGGTCAACGCGGTTTGATCGTATCGCCGCCCAAGGCGGGCAAGACCACCGTTCTCAAAGACATCGCCAACGCGATCAGCCACAACTATCCCGAAGTCCACCTGATGATCGCCCTCATTGGCGAGCGCCCGGAAGAAGTGACCGATATGGATCGTTCCGTTGATGCCGAGGTCATCGCCTCCACCTTTGACGATCCGGTGCATCATCATGTCCGGGTCGCCGAAATGGCGCTGGAGCGCGCCAAGCGCCTGGTTGAAGTCGGGCGTCACGTCGTGATGATGCTGGATAGCGTCACGCGCCTGGCTCGCGCTTATAACCTGGTCGTTCCCACCAGCGGGCGCACGCTCTCCGGCGGTTTGGATCCCTCCGCGATTCACCCGCCAAAGCGTTTGTTTGGCGCGGCTCGCAACGTCGAAGAAGGCGGCAGCCTGACCATAGTCGCGACCTGCCTGGTTAATACCGGCAGCAAGATGGACGATGTCATCTACGAAGAATTCAAGGGCACGGGCAATATGGAACTGCACCTCAGCCGCAAGCTGCAGGAGCGTCGGATCTTCCCCGCCTTTGATATCGAACAGTCATCGACCCGCCGCGAGGAATTGCTGCTCGGTCCCGATGTCTTGCAGCGCGTGTATACCATGCGCCGCATGTGGTCGCATTTGGCGGAGCAGCCGGAAGGCATCGTCGGCGCTACCGAACAATTGCTGCACAGCTTCCGGCTTTACGATACCAACCAGAAGTTCCTCAACAGTTTGAGCGGCTCGAACGGGCGCTAGGGGCGACCCGCAAAACCTAGCTGGAACAGGTGGGCGAGCCAAGGCTCGCCCCTAGATTGATCTTGCAATTTGTTGCATTACTTACGGGCAAGAGTAAGACCAAGAAAGAAATGCAAATTTTGCTAAAGCAACGATCTGTAGGGGCGGCATACCATGTCGCCCGAAACCACAAGTCGCGGCAACAACGGGCGACCAGATTGGTCGCCCCTACAAGGCTCGCTTTAGTTGCATGACTTACTTGCACTTACTAGGAATCGCTTGACTTGCCAATAATCTGAAATTCAATCAGTTTCCAGCAATCAGTTGACAAAGGCGCGAACATGCGCTAAGCTCCTCTGAAATCGGTCAAAAACCTTGGAAGTCTCGATGTTCCGCAATTGCTGTTCCGCCTGTTGTTGTCAGACACTATCTCCCGATAGTCGTGCGGTGGGACTTTGCTAGGTTACTGAAAGCCTGGGTTAATCCGAAACAAGCAGCCCCGTTACGATACGGGGCTTTTTTGTTGCAGGACGCAAGGGACGATTTGAAGATGTCAACAAGAAAGAAGCACTGCCGCCAGGTTTGTTGTTGTTGCTGTACCGAGCCGGGGAGGCTGGGTTATCCGATGCTGGCGCGCGATGCTCGCTAGCAGAGTCGTTCAGGAATCTTGGGGCGCTTCGGATAATCCGAAGCGTTTTTGTTTAGGGGTCAATAACGCAGGATAGGAGTTCAAAGTGCTGGGATTGAACAAGAGCGCCGCACAGATTAACCGGTTGGCGGAACAATTCGAGAGCGCGGATCCGCGCGAAATCTTGTCTTGGGCTAATGGGACTTTTGGCGAGGCGCTGGCTATCGTGACCAGTTTTCAAGCCACGGGAATTGTTACGCTGCATATGATGCAGGAGATCGCTCCCGCTACGCAAGTACTGACACTTGATACGGGCTTTCTTTTTCCGGAGACTGTCGCTCTGATGAATGCGCTGGAAGAACATTTCCAACTCAATCTTCGGCGCGTCAGACCGCGTCAGAGTCCAGGGCAGCAAGCGCGCGATTACGGCGACCGCTTGTGGGAGCGCAATCCCGATCGCTGCTGTCATATCCGCAAAACGATTCCCTTGCGAGAGGCGCTTTCGGATTATTCGGCCTGGGCGACTGGACTGCGCCGCGATCAATCATCCAGTCGCGCCAACACGCCCATCATCAGCCGGGATTCGCGAACGGGCTTGATCAAGATCGCGCCCTTTGCCAATTGGAGCGAAGACAAGATCTGGACCTACTTGCGCGCCCATGACTTGCCCTACAACCCCTTGCACGATATCGGCTATCCCAGCATTGGCTGCTGGACCTGCACCAAAGCGGTCCATCAAGAGGCCGATTCTCGCAGCGGCCGTTGGGCGCTCCGCGATAAAACAGAATGCGGCATCCATATTGAGCATACCGCCGAACCAGCCCGGGCAGGCGCCCATGCCTGAGCCGACCCTCGGATATCCGGTCTTGCTTCACCTGCAAGACAAGCAAGTCGCCGTCATCGGCGGCGGTCGAGTGGCGACGCGCAAAGTCCAGCATTTGCTCGGTTCGGGCGCGCGCGTGCTGGTTATCAGCCCGTCCGTATCGACAGAGCTGCTGGCGCTGGCGGATGAAAGCCGGATTGAGTTAATCCATTCGGAATACCGGCGCGACATGCTAAACGAATATATGCCTTTTCTGGTCATCGCCACAACTGACGATGATGCTGTCAACCAAATCGTGGCTCAGGACGCGCATCGCATCCGAGCCTTAACAAATGTCGCCAACGGCAGCAGCGATGACAGCGATTTCAGCAACATGGCGCTTATCGACCGGTCCCCGCTGGTCATCGCGCTGAGCAGCAATGGCGCTTCGCCCGCGATGTTGCGGGGGCTCAAGAAGCAGCTGGAACAGGTTATTGGCGATGAATACGCGATCCTCGGCGGGTGGCTGGGCGAGTTGCGGGAGCCGCTCAAAAGCCAACTCGATTCCCAAATCGCTCGGCGAGCGCTTTATCGGCGCATTCTGGATTCGGATGTACTCCCGTTATTGCGCCAGGACCAGCCCGAAAGCGCCAGGCGAGTCTTCAATGAAATTATAAGTCGGGATCTGGCTTTATGACTGACTCCGCGCTGATACTGGCCGGACACGGCTCGCACATCAGCCCTAACACGGCCGGCGTCGTCTGGAGCTATGTCGACCGCCTGCGCGCGCTGGGGATGGCTGAGGAAATTACCGCCTGTTTCTGGAAAGAGCCGCCGGCTTTGCATCAAGTCCTCGATACGGTGAAGGCGACGCAAATCTTCGTCGTGCCCGTGTTCACGGCGCGCGGCTATTTCACGAGCGCCGTGATCCCGACGGAAATGGCTTTACATGGACCTGTGACCAGGCGAGAAGGCAAAACGATCACGCTCACGCGGCCGCTCGGCGAGCATCCGGCGATGGCAAGCGTGGTGCGGAACATCGTGCGGGTACACATTGATGAACATGAGCTGGATCGAGCCGATACCGCCGTCGCCATCATCGGGCACGGCACGCGCCGCAATCCAAATAGCCGCGCTACAACCCGCTACCAAGCGAAAGTCCTGCGCGATATGAATTGGGTCGGCGAAGTAGTCGATGTTTACCTCGACGACGAACCGGAGATCCCGAGCATTTATCGGAGAACTCGCGCCGCCAATATCATCGCGCTGCCCTATTTTCTGGCGCCGGGATCCCACGTCAGTATTGATGTGCCGCGCGCCCTTGGTTTGTCCGACCGACTTGCGCCGCAAAGGGTCGCGGGACGCAATGTCTATTACACGGGACCCCTGAGCGGGGATGAATCCATCTGTTCGGCGATCCGCGAATTGGCGCTTGAGGCTGGGCTGCCCCCTCGCCGCAACCCGAACGCCGACGCTTGGGGAGGCTTCCCCAAGGCTGGCCGCGACTCGCTGGTAAAGGCGCTGAAGGGAAGAACAAATCAGAACAAGCCGCTCCGATTCGGCCAAGTGATGATAACGGAAAAACGTGTCTGGCATTGCGACAATGACGCAGGCAGCGCGCCGATGTCGTCGGCGGCGCAGCTCCGCGCCTGCTTGCGCGAAGACCCCTTCCGCCCCTTGCCCACATCCGCGGACTTGTCCGCCGGTTGGCATGTCGATATCGACCGACCCGCGCAAGCGCAGGCCGTGCTGGAAACCGTTTATCCGGGTTTGATCGCCGATTGGGCGGCAAAGCAGCGGGAAAACTTCCTGGCGGAGCCTCTCAAAGTCACCAGCGAGCGACAAGTTGGCATGTTCAAGGGGATCCACAATTTGGCTGCGGAAGTCATTGAAAGGACAGTCGCCAAGGTCTGCGGCGCTTGCGTCCGCCAACCGACTTGGCGGCAGGATGAGCCGGGGTCAGATCTGCCCTGCAAGGCAGCCTGCAATTACTGGTTGTCAAGCGCCGCAAAACTGGGAGAATCAGCGATATGAAACTTGGCAAGGTTTATCTGGTCGGGGCGGGACCCGGCGATCCGGACTTGATTACGCGCAAGGCATTACGGCTGCTGGGAGAAGCGGATGTCGTCATATACGACCGTCTGATTCCGCCGCAGCTGCTGTGGGAAGCGCGCCCCGACGCCGAACTGATCGACGCCGGCAAAGAGCCGACGAAGCGCCGCCTGTCCCAGGAGACGATCAACCAGGTCATTGTCGACCGCGCCTTGAAGGGCAAATCAGTCCTGCGCTTGAAGGGCGGCGATCCGCTGGTCTTCGGGCGCGGGGGGGAAGAAGCCCTGGCTTGCCACAAGTACGGCATTCATTTCGAGATCGTGCCCGGCATTTCCAGCGCTTACGCCGTACCCGCCTATGCCGGCATCCCGCTGACGCATCGTCATCTCAGCAGTTGCTTCACGGTTATCGCGGGCCACGAGGATCCGCAGAAGCCCGAAAGCGGCATTGATTATGAAGCGCTGGCAAAGATCGGCGGGACGATCGTCATCTTGATGGGCGTCAAGCGCTTGACGCGCATCACCCGAACCCTGATCGCGCACGGTCTCGATGACAAGACGCCGGCCGCGATCATCGAATGGGGCGCGCTGCCGCGCCAGCGTACCTTGATCGGAACACTGTCCACTATCGCGGGTCTCGCTCGCGAAGGGGATTTTCAAGCGCCCGCCGTCACCGTGATCGGCGAAGTTGTTCGCTTGCGCGAGCGGGGCCTGCAGTGGTTCGATCTCTTGCCGGCCGATCTTGTCGCGCCCAGCCAAAGCGCCAATGAAATCGTTTGAAGGACCGGAAGCTCAACTCTCAACCGACAATGTTGGGAAGGGAAGGAGAAATCATGAACACGTGGAAAGAGCAACTTGCGGATCAGATTCCAGCCGAAATGGGGGTTCTGATCGATACCTTTGAAGCGCAGATCGAATTGCGCAAACAAGGCAAGCTGGATGAAAAAGTCTTCGCCGAGCAGCGGCTGCGCAAGGGCGCCTATGGGCAACGCTATGACAACGGGCAGCGGCATGACGGCGTCCGCACCCGGGAATTGAGCTACCCTTCAGGCGAATTGGTCAAGGGACCGGATACGCTTTGGGACGCGCCGGGCATGCAGCGCATCAAAATCCCCTATGGCGGGTTGACGGCGGAGCAGCTCGAAGTGCTGTCGGAGCTGGCTGATGAATACGCCGATGGAATCTTGCATATCACCACGCGCCAGGACATTCAACTGCACTACGTTCATATCGACGACACGCCGGATCTGATGCGCCGTCTGGCCGCGGTCGACATCACCACGCAAGAAGCCTGCGGCAACTCCGTGCGCAATATCACTGCTTGCAGCTTGGCCGGCGTCTGCCACGACGAGGTTTTCGACGTCAGCCCCTATGCCGACGCCATGATGCGTTTTTTGCTCGATCATGACGACGTTCAGGACTTCGGGCGCAAGTTCAAGGTGGCTTTTTCCGGCTGCGCGGGCCATGCCTGCGGCTTGGTCAAGATGCACGATTTGGGTCTGCTGGCGCAGGAGCGCGAGATTGACGGCGAGATCAAGCGAGGATTCACCGTCTTCGTCGGCGGCGGCTTGGGCACCGTTCCCCAACAGGCGAAAGTGCTGGCGGAATTTGCCACGGAAGAACAACTGCTGCCGCTGGCGCAAGCGGTATCGCGGGTCTTCGCGCGGCTGGGCGAAAAGAAAAATCGCAATCGCGCCCGGATAAAATTCCTGGTGAGCAAGCTGGGCATCGACGAATTCCGGCGCGAAGTGCAGGAAGAACTCAAGACCGTGCCGCATGACGACCGCCACACCGCCTACCTCGAGACTTTGGGCGACTTCGCGTATCAACCGGCCAAGGCCGGCATGGCGCTAAACGGAAGTCCATTGCCCGATGGTTTCTCCGACTGGTATCGCACCAATGTCTATCATCAAACGCAGGGCGGCTACAGCACGATCACGCTGAATACGCCGCTGGGCGATTTCACCGCCATGCAAGGCTTCCAACTGGCGGAGATCGCTCGACGCTATGTCGGCGACAACATACGGCTGTCCGTGGAGCAGAACATCGTGCTGCGCTGGGTGGCGGATGCCGACTTGCCCGCCATTTACCGCGAACTGCGCGAGATCGGATTGAGCGATGCCGGCGCCGGCACCATCGTCGATATCACTGCCTGCCCGGGCACGGACACTTGCAAGCTCGGCATCGCCTCGTCGCGCGGTTTGACCGCCGAGCTGCGTACCCGGCTGATCGAGCGAATCAATCTGCTGCCGGATGCCGTCCGCGAACTCAAGATCAAGGTCAGCGGCTGCTTCAATTCCTGCGGGCAGCACCATGTCGCCGACATCGGTTTCTTCGGCAACAGCCGGCGTTCCGGCAACCACAAGATGCCGCATTTTCAGGTCGTGCTCGGCGGCCAATGGCAAGAAAACGCCGGCAGCTACGGTTTGGCTGTTGGCGCTGTGCCGGCAAAACACATCCCGGAAGTGCTGGAAGCCTTGACCAACCGCTATGTGGCCGAGCGCGCGGAAGACGAAGTTTTCCAGACCTGGGTGAAGAACCTGGGTCGCAAGGAAATCAAAGCCATGCTGCAACCCTACATGAAGTTGCCGAGCTTCGACGACAAGCCCGAGTTCTTCAGCGACTGGGGAGATTCCCGCGTTTACACCATCGACGACATTGGCGTCGGCGAGTGCGCGGGCGAGGTGGTTTCGCTCTTCTCTCTGGAAATCGCCCGGGCCGAATCCGCTCACTTCGAGGCGCTGCTCGCCTTGGACGACGGCGACTATCCGCTGGTCGACCAGCAGGCTTACAAGGCGATGGTGCTGGCTGCGCGCGCCCTGGTGCGCACCAAGTATCTCGACGTGGGCGATGACTATGGCAATATCGTCAACGAGTTCCGCAGCCGTTTCTATGACACGGAATTGGTCTATGATCGCTTCGCCAAGGGCAAATTCGCCCGCTACCTTTTCAAGCGGCACGACCTGCCGCCGACGCAAGTCGGCGAGGACTACGCGCATCAATTGATCGACGAGACGCAACTTTTCATCGAGAACATTCACAGCGCCGAGCAACGCATCAACGGCGTCATCGTGAGCTAGCGGCGTCGAGAGCTGTAGGCAAAGCGCCAGGAGAAAGCCATGACAATCGTTCCCAATCGCCTGGGAGTCAAATTCAACTTGAAGCGCGAACCCGCGCTGGCGGCAGCTGACATCGTTCCGATTTTCCAACGCTGGATTCAGGAACACAGGGTCGAGGGCATGCTGATTGATGTCATCGACTACAAACATGTTCCCGAAGGACCGGGCGTGATCTTGATCGCGGACGAAGGCGACTACGCCTATGACTTCGGCGACGGCCAGATCGGCTTGCACTATATCCGCAAGCGCAATCTTCCTGGAGACATGGCCAGCGCTCTGCTCCTGGCCTTTCGCCTGGCGCTGGGCGCGGCGTTGTGCCTGGAAGACGAGGCGCCCGGCGATATCGAATTCGACTTCAGCAGCGCCAAGATCAGTTTTCTGGATCGCCAGCGCTACCGCAACGACCATTCACTTTATATGGCGCTGCAAGATGAGTTGAGCGCAATTCTTGCGGACATATACGGCTGCGATGTTGCGCTGGAACGAGCCTATGACGATCCGCGTCTCAGTTTCGCGCTGCGCGTTACCGCGCAAAGGGACAGCGTCGACGGACATAAGCTGCTCGCGCGTTTGCTGGAGCGCCCGGTGAGCGCTTAGCAGCGGGTGGCGGTCAGTGTTCTCGGCGCGCTCGCTGGTTCATTGTCAATAATCTAAAATACGCCCGGCGCCGCGAACCGCTCGGGCAATTGCATCATATTTTTTTCAACATAGAGAGCGCAGAGCGCACAGAGTTACTTGGTGTTCAGACGACATTTCTTCAAAATCCGAGACTAAGCATAAGAAAGAGTTATAAGCGAAATGTGATTTTTCACTCGAAAACACAGTTGAAATAAGACATTTTATGTTTTTCTCTGTAAGACCAAGAAAAAAATGCAAATTTTGCTAAAGCAACGAGCTGTAAGGCTTGTCCGCTACTGACGCGAGCCACTGCCGTATTCTACCCCATCCC
>JAPPMO010000089.1 GCA_028873975.1 Chloroflexota bacterium | reverse complement strand
TACGCGACCCTCGGTGTCCTCGGTGGTTAATTGCCAATAATCTGAAATGCACCCGCTCTTCACTTCATCCTTGACATCCAGCGCCCGGACACCTACACTTCAATATCTCATTTGACGATGAGATGCCGAGATAGCTCAGTTGGTAGAGCGCGGCACTGAAAATGCTGATGTCCCCAGTTCAAGTCTGGGTCTCGGCACCTTAAGACTCATCCACGTGATGAGTCTTTTCTTTTCCCCCCAAGCATGACGCAGGCTTACATGAAGCAGCCGCGATTTGGTAGGATAAAGGCGCCATGAACGGTCCGACGCCTGCCTTATGAAGACGATCCTGTTGATTTCGCGCTGCCCGCCATATCCGCTGCATCTGGGCGATCGCCTGATCATCTGGCATTTGGCGCGGGAATTGTCCGGGCGCGGCCATACCATCGACTTGCTCGCGCTTTACGACCGCGACGACGATCCCCAGCGGATCGCGGCATATCGCGAATTCTTCCGGCATATCGAGTTGATACGCGAGTCCCGTCGGGGCGGCGAAGCCTACCTGCAGCGCTTGTTTGATCCGTCGAAGCGTTTTGCCAGGAATGCCGATATTAGCTTCAACCCCGATTTATGGACTGCGATCAAGCGGCATTTGCGAAGCCATGACTACGATGTGGCGCACTGCTTTGGCTCGGTCAGCGTTTACGAATACCACCCGCTTTTCGCTGACAAGCCCAACCTGATTACACCTTACGAATCGCATGCGCTCTTTTTGCAGAGCGCGGCGCGGCAGGGTCAGCTCAGCGCCGCGCTGCGCTTGCCGATCGTTCGCCGCTTCGAGCGATTCATGTATGCGCCCTATGACCGCACCGTGGTGATCGCCGAAAAAGACCGGGATATGCTGCTGTCGCTGCAACCTCAACTGTCGGTGGATGTGATTCCCAACGGTATCGAATTGGCACAGTTCCCCTGGCAAGGCGAGGATCGCGACGGGGGGACCCTGCTCTTCGTCGGCAACTTCGAATATCGACCGAATCAGGACGCGGCGCGGCTGCTAATCGAGCGAATCATGCCCGAGATCTGGCGGCAAATGCCGGGAGCGCAACTGCAACTGGTCGGCAATGATCCGCCCGAGTGGATGCTCAACCTGGCTGACCGCCGTATCCTGGTTACCGGGCGCGTTCCCGAAGTGCAGCCATTCCTGGCGCGGGCGACGGCTTTCGTCTGCCCCCTGCGCATGGGCGCTGGACAGAAGAATAAAGCGCTGGAAGCGCTGGCGATGGGCATTCCCTTGGTGGCGACTCCGCTAAGCGTTGACGGCATCAACGTAGAACATGGCCAGTCGGCGATCATCGCCGAAGCGAAGGACATTGCCGCCGCCGCGCTTCATGTCCTGCGCGATGAGGAACTGCGTCGGCGCTTGTCCCTTCGCGGACGGGAATTGGTCGAAACCGAATACACCTGGCAAAAGACAGCCGCAAGTTATGAGCGGCTTTACGACGAACTGACGCGGCAGCCTTGAGGTTTTAGATCACCATCAGCTTGTCGCGCTCGGGCAATGGCGGGAATGGCGCCTGCGGCAAGGTCTGATACCAATAAGCGACCGAAGCGATGTCGTCCTGCAAAGGCAGATAGCGGCGGTTGTAACCCCATCCCAGCGCTTGCATGGTGACGCGCAAGTCTTCGTCAAAGCGGACCGGATCCATGATATGCCAGCGGTACATGCCCATTCTTAGCTGCGACCTGTAATCGTTATCGGACCGGATCACCTGGTGAAAACCGGCGTAGGGCGTGGTGTAGGCGACGTATCCTTGGTCGTGGCGCGGGCTGGGATCAAAATTATAGGAGCCGCAGAAATAGTCTTCGGTGCCGGTGCCGCAAATCGTGGGATACTCGTCGCCGTCGAGGTAGAACTTCACTTCGCCCTCGCCCCACCAGCCGTTATTGTTGACGCCCCAAGCCACATAAGTTCCGACATAATGTCCGCGCCCGCGGATGCCGTCGACGATGGTGTAGACGTCCTTAAAGGGCAGGGGATTGACGCGGCGGAACTGGGCGTGAAAATAGGCCGCGTCCTCGGGCACGTCGGTCAAGGTATAGTTGACCTGATAATAGAGCGTCATGTCCTCTTCGGCGATATTGCTCATCGTGATGCGGCACTGCCGGCGGAAGGGCATCTCCCAGTAAGAATTGAAGGCGCTGCCCGGATTGACACAGATCGGCAGCGACGTCACCTGCGCGTACTCGCCCCAGCCAACAGCGAAAAAGTCCCCCACCGGGCATTCCACCGAGGGGTATTCGCTGCCGTCCCAATAGATGCGCATGATCGAATAGCGCCAGTTGCCGGTGGGCGTCATCCAGATTTGCTGGATGGCGCCCGGACCGTCGATGTCGGCGACGGTGAAGGTATCGCCGGCTTTGATGCGCACGGATGGGGAAACTTTCCAACCATGGCCCAAGTCGCGCGCAGCCTGGCTGCCGGTCCCTTCGTCAGCCAAGCCGCCTTTGCCTTTGGCGCCGTCAAAGTTCTCGGCGCTGATCGAGCGCGATTTTGCCGACGACAGGCGCGAAAGATTACCCAAATGCAGTCCCAAACCGTTAAATTCGCCCATCATTGCCTCCTGTTTATGTAAACCGCGTCGCTCAAGCGACGAGACGGCTTGCAATTTTGCGTGAGCGGGACATTCCTGTGACCTTTTCGCCGGTTACGCGCCGAGCGGCTGCTTAGCTTTCCGCTTGGGCGCTTTCCGCGCTTGTCTGTTTTGCCAGATTGTCAAAATGCAATTGGTAAAGGGCGCAAACATCGGGATGCGAACCGGCGTAAACATAGCTGATGGTATCGCCTTGGTAGCCAATGGTCCCGGCGCTGGCGCAGGGCTGGATATTCAGGCTCTGCGCCGACAGGGATTCTTCCTGGCCGCCCAGCGCGCAGTTTATCATCTCTTGATTGATGCGCGACTGGTTGATAACCAGAACAGCGCCTACCTGTGGAACTGCGTTGCCGGGTTGGGATTTCGAATAAAACTTGGCTGCCAGGGCCCCCCGATCCTGGAAGCACTGCAGGATCTGTTCCGCCTTGGCGACAAAAGCTGTAATGCCGATTTGCCCGCCCACCAGGGCGGCGCCGCCCACCGCCGCGAAGGCGCCGTCGATGGTGGTATCGACATCGGTCGCGGTGTAGTCGGCCAGATTGGGCAAAAGGCGCTGCGCGGACAGGGCGTCCGTGGAGGTATTGCCGGTATCGCTGCAAGCGGTGATGAACGCCAAGATCAGCATCAGCGCGCAAGCGAGTCTGATCGTCGTCAAAAGATTGCCCCCAAATATCGCGCGCGATTATCGTACCCCGTTATTCTATCAGATTATACGCGACTGGGTGTTCTTGCGGCTGCAAAATCGACCCGTAGCTGGTCGAAATTGACGCGCTTTGTTAGACTTGCCGGACTTCAAGCGCATGCTGACAGGAGGGCGGATGAAACTACTTAGCTACAGCGTGAAGGGTCAAACGGTTGTAGGCATCCTGGAAGGCGAAAGCATTCAGCGCGTCGATGCGCCGGACATGCTGTCCTTGATCGAAGCCGGCAGCCGCGCGGCGCCAGCCGGCCGGCGCGATGTCTTGGCCGAGGTTCGAATCTTGCCCCCGCTGCGGCCGGGCAAGATCCTGGCTATCGGGCGCAACTATGTCGAGCACGCGCGCGAGTTGAACAATGAAGTTCCAGCCGAGCCGCTGGTCTTCGCGATTATGCCGAGCGCGGTCATCGGCGCTGGCGATGAGATCGAATGGGAAGGCGACTTGACTGCGCAAGTGGATTGGGAAGGCGAGTTGGCGGTAATCATGGGCAAGACCGCGCGCCGGGTCTCGCGGGAAGACGCGCTTGATTATGTCTTTGGCTATACCGTCGCCAATGACGTCTCGGCCCGCGATTTGCAAACCCGCGACAAACAGTGGACGCGGGCCAAGGGCTTGGATACCTTCTGTCCGCTCGGTCCTTGTATCGTTACAGCCGATGAGGTCGCCGATCCGCAGAATCTGCACATTGTGACAACAGTCAACGGCGTCGAGAAGCAGAATAGCTCAACGGCGAACATGATTTTCAACGCGCGCGTATTGATCGAATTCTTGTCCCGCGCCTTCACGCTGAATCCGGGCGATATGATCCTGACCGGCACGCCATCCGGTGTGGGCAAGGCGGCGGATCCGCCGCAATTCCTGGGCGATGGCGATGTTGTCAGCGTCGAAATCGCCGGCATCGGCAAATTGACGAATCAATGCCGGGTGTTATAATGGCTTGAAGTATGGAAAACCACAGAAAAACCGATGTCTAGCGCAGAAAATACAACGCAACAGCACACGTCCATATTGGAACGGCTAAGCAAAGTTGAAACCGCTATGGAAACAGAGCGTCCCGACCTAGCGACCAAAGCGGATCTGGAACGGCATACGCGATTGATTGTGATGTGGATGATAGCGACTCAACTTGCTTTAGCTGGTTTTTTATATTCCGTACTCGGGAACTGAACCGGTTCAATCTAGTAGCGCCATGAACCGCATCCTCATCGCCGCCGACCGCCGCGATATCCTCAGCGACAGCGGGCCTCATAATTTGATTTGCCGACCAGCTTGGAACGGTGGAGCGCTGCAATGTCAAAACCCATCACCATCCAAGACATCCAAGTCATCCTGACCCAACCCGGCAAATCGCGGCTGGCCATCGTCAAGGTGATTACCTCGGAACCCGGCCTCTACGGCTTGGGCTGCGCCACCTTCACCCAGCGCATTTTCGCGGTGGCGGCAGCCATCGAACGCCATTTGAAACCCTTCTTGCTCGGTCGCGATGTCGACCGCATCGAAGAAATCTGGAATATGTCCATGGTGCACGGCTATTGGCGCAACGGTCCCGTGCTGAACAACGCGATTTCCGGCGTCGATCAAGCCCTGTGGGATATCAAGGGCAAGCGCGCCGATATGCCGGTTTACGATTTGTTAGGCGGCAAATCTCGCCAGGCGGCGCATGTTTATGTGCATGCCGACGGCGGCTGCAAAGAAGAAGTCGCTGAAAAAGTCCGCGCCTATATGGAGCGGGGTTTTCGTTATGTTCGCGTACAGATGGGCGGCTATGGCGGGGCAGGCAGCCCTATGATCAAGCCGAAGGGCGCGCCGCCGGGCGCCTATTTCGACCCGCGCGACTATTGCCGTCAAATGTTGGACATGATCGCGCATGTGCGTTCAGAGGTTGGCGAGGCGGTCGAACTGCTGCACGATATCCACGAGCGTCTGGTCCCGATTCACGCGGTCGAATTTGCCAAGGACGTCGAGGGCTTCAAGCTGTTTTTCCTGGAAGACGCCCTGGCGCCGGAAGACATCGCGTGGTTCCGCATGATACGCGCGCAATGCGCCACGCCGCTGGCCATGGGTGAGTTGTTCAACAATCCCCATGAATGGCAAAGGCTGATTCAAGAGCGCCTGATCGATTTCATCCGCATGCACATCAGTCAAATGGGCGGCATCACGCCGGCCCGCAATGTGGCGATTTTCGCGGACATGTACGGCGTTCGCACCGCTTGGCATGGGCCGAGCGATACCTCGCCGGTTGGTCATGCGGCCAACTTGCAGCTCGATTTGTGGCATCCCAATTTTGGCATCCAGGAATGGTATCAGCCTTCCGAACTTGACTACGCGATCTTCCCCGGCTTGCCGGTTGTCGAGGATGGCTACCTTTACGCCAATGACCGTCCCGGGCTGGGCATTGATATCGACGAAGAACTTGCGGCCAAGTATCCTCCTGCGGACATCGTCGAGGACTGGACGCAAACGCGCTTGCCCGACGGCAGTCCGGCGCGACCCTGAACAAAATTGATGACATTTCGCAAGTCGCGGACTATAATGTCGCTGAATGAGCTAGGAGCTTGGGCATGGCTATCAATCGGTCTCCTGTTATGACTGTCGAAGACTATTTCGAATGGGAATTACGCCAGGAGCGCAAACACGAGTACATTGACGGAGCAGTCTACGAGATGCCTGGAGTCAGCAACAAACACAGCCTGATTACAATTAACGTAACCCTCGCCCTAGGGAGCGCGATTGACCGATCTCGCTACACCATGCACACCTCCGAAATGCGCTTGCAAATCAGCCCGACGCGCTACGTCTATCCTGACCTATCCATTGTCCGCGGCGAGTCCGCCTTTCGGGACGCCAGCGAATATAATATGTTGAATCCTTGCTTTGTGCTTGAAGTGACATCGCCATCCAGCATCACGCGCGATCGATCTGAAAAGCTGAGCTATTATTACTCCGTGCCGTCCATCGAAGCCTGCCTCATCGTTGACCAGCACCGCATTTGCGCCGAGCTGCATACGCGTGGCGATAGCGATTGGCTTTCTGAGGAGTTTGCCGAGCTGACTGATGTGATTTTGCTCAAAATGCTGGAGTGCGAGCTCCCGCTGGACCAAGTCTATCGAGATGTCGTTTTCGACGCGCGCTAAACTTCTAGGACTTCCGGATTGCAGACGTTCGCCGTCTTGCCATCAAGCAGAAAGTCCAGGATCAACTGCGCCGCTTCAACCGCGACAGTTACTTGCGCGTCAGAGGTGCTGGCCGCCAGATGCGGGGTGTGGATCACCTTGGGATGGCCGATCAGGGGATGATCGGTCGGCGGCGGTTCCTGTTCAAAGACATCAAGCGCGGCGCCGGCGACCTTCCCGCTCGAAAGCGCCGCAGCCAGATCGGCCGTATTGATCAGCGCGCCGCGCGCCGCGTTAATGATGCGAATGCCGTCTTTCATCGTGGCGATGGTCCTGGCGTTGATCATGCCGCGCGTCTCATCCGTCGCCAGCGCATGCAGCGTCAAATAATCGGAGCTGGCGTAAACCTCGCGCAAATCAAGCAGCGGCACATTGATCTCCACAGCGGCCTGCGGCGGCAGATAAGGATCATGCGCGATCACATTCATTTCGAAGGCTTGCGCGCGGGCAGCGATCGCAGCCCCGATCCGTCCCAAGCCGATGATGCCCAGGGTCTTGCCCTTGAGCTCGACGCCGCCGAATGCTGCCCGGTCCCAGCGCCCTTCCAAGAGCGATTGATGCCCTTGCGGGATATGTCGGGACAAGGCGATCATCAAGCCAAAGCTGTGCTCGGCGGTTGAGATGGTATTGCCGCCCGGCGTATTCATGACCACGATGCCCTTGGCGCTGGCGGCCGCGAGGTCGACATTGTCGACCCCGACGCCGGCGCGGGCGATGGCTTTGAGTTCTGACGCGGCTTCGATCAACTCGGCATCGGCTCTGACGCCGCTGCGGATGATGATGGCATGGGCGTCGGCTATCCGATCGAGCAGAGTCGGGACTTCCAGCTTGCCCGGCGCGGATACGCGAATCCCGGCGCGGTTGCGCAGGATGTCGATCGCCTTCTGATTGACGTTATCCGGTACCAGCACGTGGAAGCTCATGTTGGCGACGCTCCGTTTTCAGGCTTCGTTCATAAAGGCGTCGATCCCGTCCAGGACTTCTCGCAGCATGTCCATCGTCACATCGCCCATGTGCGGCAAGCGAAAGGTCTTTCCCTTGATCTGCCCATAGCCCTTGTCCATGGCAAAGCCGATTTCCGCCTGCATGAACCGGTCCATTGCCTCAACGTCGATGCCTGGCAAATTCTCTACGGTGGTGACGGTATTGCTGCGATAGCCAGCTTGTGCGAAGAGGCCGAAACCGCGGTCGAGGGCCCAGCGATGCGTGGCGTCGCGCAGGTCTTGGTGACGTCCCCAGCGCGCCTCGATGCCCTCGGCCAGGATCTGGTCCATCTGCAGGTCCGCCGCGAACATCAGCGCGACCGGTGGCGTTGAGGGCGTATTGTTCTTCAGCAAGGATTTTTCCAGCGTCAGGAAATCGAAATAATAGCCGCGGTTGGGAATGCTTTTGGCGCGCTCCAGGGCTCTGTCGCTGACCGCCGCGAAGGCGATGCCGGGCGGCAGGGCGAAGGCTTTCTGGCTCGAGGTCAGCGCGATGTCGATGCCCCATTCGTCGGCGCGCAGTTCCGTTCCCAGGAATCCGCTGACGGTATCCACAAAATACAAGGTATCGGGATAGCGACTGATGACTTCTCCGATTGCCTGCACGGGATTGGTCACGCCGGTGCTGGTTTCGTTGTGCACGACGCAGACAGCATCGTAGCTTTCTTTATCCAGCGCTTCGGCGACCATCTCCGGCGTATGGGCGCGGCCCCAGGGGACGTCGATGCAATCGACGCTCTTGCCGTTGGACTTGCTAATCTGCGCCCAGCGCTCGCTGAAAGCGCCGCCGGTCAGGTGCAGCGCTTTGCGGTCATCGCGGATGCCATTGCGGCAGGCGCCTTCCCAAAAACCGCTGCCCGACGATCCGCCGATATAGACGCGGCTTTCCGTGAAGAAGGCTTGGCGCAGCTTGCTTTGCAGGCGCGCGAACAGCTCCGCGAATTCGGCGCTGCGATGCCCGATCATCCATGCGCTTTGCGCCTGCAAGATCTCCTCGCGCACCTCGACCGGACCGGGCAAAAACAAGCGTTTGTGATCAAATTGGCGCATTCTCGATGCTCGCCTTCCTTTTCTGCGCCGACATTCCGGCACGATTGTAGTCCCGCCGTATATCGCTGCACAGGGCGAAAAAGTAGGCAGTATTTTATTCAGTCAATACAACCAAAAACTAGGTGAAATTAAATGTTGCAATCTATGGAACAAATGTTATACTGTTACTTATAGTCAACAGGAGTCTTTGCAATGCGAAGAAAAAGAAGAACTCAATCTGGAAGGACGACTTCTGATCTTATTTTTTCCGCATATCAAGAAACGAACGCAGAAGTGTTCCCTAAATTATTGGAATTGCATGTGCCATTGTTTTCGATTGTGGCAGATGTAACTTACGGCAAAGGTGTATTCTGGCGAAATGTTCCCGACGGAAATTACAATGTTTTGGCAACCGATTTAAAGACAGGTGTTGATTGCAGGGAATTACCCTATGACAAGTCAAGTATCGATTGTGTGGTTCTAGACCCGCCATATATGGAGGGGCTGCTACGAGAGAATAGCAACCATCGCAGCGGCGCAGGTACTCACGTTTCTTTTCGCGAGGCTTATTCTGATAATGGTAAAGCGATAATTCCGGCAAAGCCGACAAAATTAAGATGGCACGCGGCCGTCCTTGACCTATATGTAAGTGCCGGGACTGAAGCCTATCGCGTTCTTCGTAGGAACGGAATCCTTATTGTCAAATGCCAAGACGAAGTCAGTGCGAACAAACAGTGGCTTACGCACGTTGAAATCATTACCGAGTACGCTAAGATGGGATTTTACGCCAAGGACTTGTTTGTAGTGGTTCGGAAAAATAAGCCTGGCGTAAGCAGAATCAAGAAACAAGTCCACGCTCGCAAAAACCACTCTTATTTTCTTGTATTCATCAAATCTAAATAGCCTTGGTCTCAATGAGTTTGTCTAACAACTCTACAGGATTTACAGTATATGGTGGCTGAATAGGCAAAGTCACATTTACGGTAGTTGCTAATAAATGGTCTTTCTGGTATGAGGTATATTTATGGTACTTGGATCTAGGCAAGTCACTATTGAGAATAAATGCGAAGTCCCACTCTTGCCTGAATTGAAAAAGATTTAGTACAAGTATGTCAAATTGGCCAACCAGCAAGCATGTTGTCTGAAGTTCTGTACCATCAGGAAATGTTACGGGACGTCTATCACTTGCGTCAACTTGAACTCGCCCTTCGTATATTCCCCTTTCTGAATCATATTTGATTGAATTTGTTTGCAAGGACTTTACCTCGAAAGAAAATTCACGTTCTTTGTAGATTGCGACAATGTCATTCTTGCTGCCTCCCCCGCGATCGTGATCATCTGGTTTGCACAATCCCGAAACATCGGGCAACTTTTCCAAAAAATCTCGGGCTTTGTGCTCCGCGACATAACCTAGCATAAAGCCGCGAAGGCTAGGATTTTCATCTACAATAGCTGTTAACTCTTCTGCAGTTATTTTCCATTTTCCAAGAATATCGTTGATATTGTTAGTCGGTATGCCTTTGAACAGTTCACTTATGTTGATGCTTAACGCTTCAGAAATGGAAGAAATATTCTCTAAGCTGACGTTTCTATGACCACGTTCAATACTGCTGATATAAGTTCTATCGAGGCCGCATAACGCGCCGAGTTTTTCTTGTGATAGCCCCTTGGACAAACGCAATTCGCGAATTCTTTCGCCGAAAAGCGCTTTTATGTTGCTTACGGAATCCATATCGAAAAGGGTAGTGTCCTAAGTCATTTTTATCTACGGACTATAAGTCAACATTCATGTTTGCCGATTTATAGCAAGGCTTTAACTTTGTGTTGTCAAGCAACCTCTAATCGCTATACTTCATATCACAAAGCTCGAAATTGGAGGCGATGATGTTACGGGTGGCGAACGCGCCCTGTTCCTGGGGTGTCATCGAGAATATCGAAGGCGAACGATATGACTATGTCCGCGTGCTCGATGAAATCGCAGCCAGCGGCTATGCCGGCACAGAATTGGGCGATTGGGGATTCATGCCCACCGACCCGGCTCGGTTGAGCGAGGAGCTGGCGCGGCGGCGCCTGGCGCTGCTGGCCTCCTGGGTGAGCGTTTATCTGCATGACGCTGATCGTCATCAAGAGAGCGCGGACGATTGCCTGCGCACCGCGAAACTGCTGGCGGCAGTCGGCGGCGAGACATGTGTAATCGTCCTTGGCAACGATCCGTATACTGATCCGACGCGCACCCTCAATGCCGGCCGCATCAGCCCGGAGATGGGTCTGGACGAAGCGGGCTGGGATGTCTTCGCGCGTGGCGCGGACACTGTAGCGCGGCGCGTGATGGACGAGACCGGATTGCGCACCGTATTTCATCATCATATTGGCACCTGGGTGGAAACGCCGGCCGAAACCGCGCGTCTGATGGAAATGACTGATAGCGAGACGCTGGGCTTGGTCTTTGATACCGGGCATTGGGCTTTTGGCGGCGGCGATCCATTTGCAGACATCGAAGCATTCGCCGACCGTATTTGGCTGGTGCATTTCAAGGATCATGATCCGGACGTGGCCGCGCAATCGCGTCAATACAGCTGGGACGGTCCGGCTTCGGTTGGGCAAGGCATCTTCCCCGAATTGGGAAGAGGCGATGTCGATTTTGCAGGCGTCCTGCGCAAACTGGACGCGATCGCTTACGACGGCTGGATCGTGGTTGAGCAGGATGTCTTGCCGGGCTTGGGCAGGCCGCTGGAATCGGCGACGCGCAATCGGGAATACCTGCGGCAAATCGGTTTGTGAGCCATGTCTGAAACCGTCACACTGGGCGACATTGTCCTCGCCGGGCAGCGCTTGGGGGCGCATCTGGTCCCGACGCCGCTGGAAGCCGCGCCCAAGCTAGGCGAGAAGGCTTGGCTCAAGCTGGAAAACGCCAACAAAACGCATTCTTTCAAGATCCGCGGCGCGCTCAACGCCATCCTGTCCCTCGATGAAGCCGCGCGCGACAAGGGCATCATCGCGGCATCGTCGGGCAATCACGCCGGCGCGCTTGCCTATGCCGCGCAGCTGACCGGCGCCTCGGCCCAAATTTTAATGCCGACGAATACGCCCGAGAAAAAGATCGACAATGTTCGGCGATATGATGCCGAGGCGGTACTTTATGGCGACAACTATGACCAAGCGGAAGCCGAAGCGCTGCGCCGGGTTTCTCACGGTCGCACCTGGATATCTCCTTATAACGACCGGCAAGTGATCGCGGGCGCCGGCACAATCGGCCTCGAGATCATGGCGCAATTGCCGGAGGTCGAGCGGGTGTTGGCGCCGGTGAGCGGCGGCGGGCTGATCGCGGGCGTCGCGACAGCGGTCAAGGGTATGAACCCGGATATCGAGGTCATCGGCGTCAACGCGGAGTCGGCGCCGGCCATGTATAACCTCTTCTATGACAACGACAGACCGCAAGTCTGGGATACGCTGGCGGAAGCGCTTTCCGGCGAGATTGAAGCGGGTTCAATCACCGTGCCCATTTCGCGGCGATTGGTCGATGAAGTGGCGCTGGTGAGCGAGCGACAGATTGCCGCTGCCATGCGCTACATGATCGAGACGCAAGGCTGGGTGGTTGAAGGCGGCGGGGCGGTCGGCGTGGCGGCGCTGCTGCATGATGTACTGCCGCGCGACGGGCGCGTGACCGCGGTCCTGGTCAGTGGCGGCAATGTCGATGGCGATGTGTTGGGGCGGGTGCTGGGAGGATTCCATTGATAAGATAACCGGACTAAGCTTGGCAGAAATCGCTTGCCAAACTAACTTGAAAGGAAGAAGGCGATCAGACTTAAGAAGCTGACGCGCGAGCGAGTGCTGAATCAGTACCCTAAGCTCAGCGGCGTGAATATGCGACGTTTGAAACTGCGAGGCGAGGATCTATCGAGGGCCGATTTCACGGGTTCGATTTTGTCCGGTGCGGACTTGCGCGAGGCTAACTTGCGCTGGGCGAATCTGTCGGACGCTTTCTTGCGCAAAACTAGATTGTCAGAGGCAAACATGCAATACGCCAACTTGATGAACGCGGATTTAACTGGCGCGGAAATATGGGGCGCGACTCTGGAAGATTCGGATCTGACCGGCGCTAACTTAAGCAATGCGAATCTATCGGGCGCCAAGGTCATCGAAGCCAAGCTAAACTGCGCGACCTGTTCTGGCGCGAATATGTGGGGCATCTATCTTGTAGGTACAAACTTGCAAACCTCCGATCTGTCCAAGGCGGTTTTGACTTATGCCAAATTGGCATATGCGGATTTTTCGAGAGCGAACTTGACGGAGGCATATTTTCTGGGCGCGGATTTGTCGGAAGCGGAACTACAGGGCGCAAACTTAACAGACGCAAAGTTCGACCACAACACCGTACTTCCCGACGGGACAAATTGGACTTCTGACATCGATATGGGACGATTTACTAGAGTGAAGCCATGAACAAAACATTTCCACAAAATCTCATTCTAACGCAGACAGAGGAACAAGCTGCGTCGCTGCTAGGGTCTTTCCTCGCCGGAGACGACGAAGCAATTAGCCGCGTCCGTCAACATCTGCCGCAGGTCCGGCATCTCGAGTGCGCTGAGCTGCCCGCATATCCCCTCTCGCTCAAGGACGCGCGGACCGTCATCGCCCGCGAATACGGCTTGAAAAGCTGGGGCGCATTGCGCCTGGCAATCAAGCTGAATCAAAGCGATTACGGGGATGCCCTGGAGCAATTCAAGCGATTGGTGTATGCCCGCGACGCGGCCGAGCTGGATGCATTGTTGCAAGCGCATCCGGAACTGCGCCAGACCCTTGACGACCCGCATTTTGATTTTGGATCGACCGCCGTCATCATCGCCAAAAGCGACCTGGACGTGGTCGACGCCCTGCTCAAGCACGGCGCGAATATCAACGCCAAATCGCAATGGTGGGCGGGTGATTTCCACGTGCTGGAATTGGCCTCGGCGGAGCTTGCGGGGGCTTTGATCGAACGCGGCGCGCTCGTGACTGTCCACGCGGCGGCCGAGCAGGGCTGGCTTGATTGGCTGGACGCGGCTTACGAAAAGGATCCGGCGATTGTGAATCAACGCGGCGGCGACGGCAAGACGCCCCTGCATTATGCCCAGGCTCCGGCCGTCATGGATTGGTTATTGGCGCGCGGAGCGGACCTGGAAGCGCGCGATCTCGACCACGAAAGCACAGCCTTGCAGTGGAAAATAGGCGAGGGCAATCACGATGCCGCTCGAGAATTGATCAAACGCGGCGCGACCGTCGATATCTTTGCCGCTGTCGTGCTGGGCGAACTTGAGCTGGTGAGGACCGCGCTGGAGTGGCATCCCCATGCGATCCGCGCGCGGGTCAACCAGGCCGGCTACGAATTGACGCCGCGGGCCGACGGCTCGCACCAATACGTTTACGCCTTTTCCGGCGCTGGCATGTCCCCGCATCAAGTTGCGCTGGAGTACGGACATGGGGAGATATTTGACTACCTGGTAGAACAGAGTCCGCTGGACGCGCGACTGCTGGCATTTTGCGCGGCCGGGGAGGCCGCGGCGGCGCGAGAGATCGTCGCCGCGAATCCCGAGATTGTGTCAAAGTTAGGAGAATCCGATCAGCGGCAATTGCTGCACGCAGCCTGGACGGGCCAGCTTGAAGTTGTCAAGTTGATGGCGTCGCTGGGTTTCAACTTGCATATCTATGACGACGACGCCATGATGCCCTTGCATTGGGCGGCTTTTCACGGTCACGACGAGGTTGTCGCCCTCTTGCTAAACGAGGACGACGATCCGCCGCTGGAGTGGCTCAACGGCTACGGCGGCACGCCGCTGACAACTTGCTTTTATGGCAGCCAGCACACTTGGCTCGGCGGCGGCGATCATGCCGCTTGCGCGCAGTTGCTGGTTGAGGCCGGGTCGCCCATCAGCGAAGCCTGGCTGCCGCATAATAATGAAGCATTCGACGCGATCTTGAGAGCGGCATTCGACCGACGCCGGTCTGGCGGCTAGTCCAGCAGGACCGATTCGCCCGTGAACTGCGTGCTGTCTTTTGTGTATTGCATGAGTTCAATGCGCAGGCCATTGGGATCGGTGATCCAGGCTTGCCAGGCATTGTCCGCGCCGAATTTTTTCCTGGATACGTCGACGCCTTGCGCGGTCAGTTTTGCAATAAGGGCATCAATGTCTTCGACTTCCAGGCAGAAGTGTTTCAGGCTTGCTCGATCATCCTTGCGGCTTTCGCGCTCGGCGAAAACTTCGATAAAACTCGTCGCGCCCGCTTGAAGATAGAAGCCGATACGCTCGCCGCCGCGCATGAATTCAAATGCTATTTCCATGCCGAGCAGATCGACATAGAACTGTTGGGCGCGATCCAGGTCGGCGGCGCCGATACAGACGTGCGCAAGTCGCTTAATCATGAGATTATCCTTGTTTCGCTCGTCGGAGTTAGTCATTTCGTTTCCATGAAACTCGCTGCTAGTCGCCGCCCCCGGTTTTGATCATCGCGTGCATGTTGCAAATCGTCTCGCGCACCGTGCGGAATGCCGGCGCGCCGGTTGAGACGATCTCGAAGTGCCCGACGCGCGGCGCTTCGATCAATTGAGCCTTGTCGCCGGCGGATCTGGCCGCCGCCAGGTAAACTTTGACATTATTCATGATCGCGGCGTCTTCCGTCCCGACGATATGGGCTTGTGGACTTCCTAGCGGCAGCAACTCGCGCGGTGAACCGGCGCGGTAGTTTTCTGGGGCAACCTGCGCATCTCCACCCATTACCTGCAACAAAGCCTCGCTGCTAAGCTTTTTCTCGACAGCAAAGCGTATATCGGCGATGGGCGCCAAAGCGACTGCGCCCGCGATTGGCAAACTGTCGGCCGCATATAGCGGGCTAGCCGGGGGCGCCTTGTGCCTTCCCGCCAGCCACAAAGCCAAATGACCGCCCGCCGAATGCCCGACGCTGAGTACCGAATCCAGAGCGAGACTGTGCCTGTCGGCAAGCCGCCTCAAGTGATCGGCGGCGGCGGCGACATCGAGGAACATCTGCGGAAAATCGCCGCCATTGCCTGCCCGGCGATACTCGATATTCCAAACGGCAAAGCCATCGTCCGCCAGCGCTCGCGCCACTGAGCCCATCGGTTTCAAATCGTACATCGCCCGGTAGCCGCCGCCGTGGATCAAGATTATCGTCCGGTGCGGCGGGTCCGAGGCGGGCAGATAAAGTTCGCCGAATTGCTGGGAGTCCTCACCGTAACTGTAGCGATGATCGGGCTCGACGACGGGAAATCGCAGGTAGTCTTCGGCTGTCAGCAGGGTCGTTTCTGTCTCGTTCATAAGATGCCCAGTGGATTGTCGGGATCAATCCCGTCATCAAAAGGAATGTGGCGCAGGACGTTGGTCACCTGGTATACCGAGCCCAACCAGTTATTGAAGATCGCGCGGGCGGTATCGCCCCAGGTATTGTCGAGATAGGGCAGCATGTCGTCCTCCGGGAATACCGGCAGTTCAGCGCCCCGTTCCAGCGCCAGATGCGCTTGCCGCAGGTAGCGCTCGGCGATATCGCGCGCTTCCAGCGGGAAGTAATTCTCCGGGTACGGCGGCTGTTCGTTCTTGCCGGCGAAGTAGAGCGAGAGGTCGCGCTTATACTCTTTCAGCAGGCTGTTGATGTCGTATTCGGGATGCCCTTGAAAATAGACGATCCGCAGTTGGTCCGGGCTGACGGCCATGTGGAATTCGCCATCAAAACTCTGGATAAGCAGGGTCAAGCCGGCGCCCTCGATTTGCTCCCGCGAGATGGAATTCCAGCGCGAGTGCGGCACGTCAAAGCGCGTGTTGATCTCCCGCAGCAGCGGATGCGCGGGCTCTGTGACACGATGCTCGAAGACGCCCCATTTCTTGCTATCTCGTTGGGCGCGCTCGATCTGATAAAAATACTTCATAAGGGCGTGAGTCGCCAGGCAGGAACAGAGAGTCGAGGTGACGTTCAGGCGCGCCCATTCGATGACCTCGGTCAGGGGCTGCCAGAAGTTCTCTTTATCGAGGCTGGGATTGGCGACGTTGGCGCCCGTGATAATCAGGGCGTCCAGACCACCTTTTTTGACTTGCTCGAAACTCGTATAGTACTGTTCGATATAGGCTTCGGTTTGCGGGCTGCGCTCCAAACCGGGCACGGAAAAGACGTGTACATAGAATTGAGCGATCTGGTTGCTGTTGCCAACCAGGCGCATGAACTGCCGCTCGGTAATCTCCAACGCGGCATCCGGCATCATGTTGAGCAGGCCGATATGCAACTCGCGGATGTCTTGCTTTAAGGCGCGGTCCAGCGTCAGCACTTCTTGGCCGCGCTGTTTTAGGCGGTCAAAGCTCGGCAGCGGACTGTGAGCAACTAATGGCATAGTCGGTCAACTCCCATTCAGGCAACATTGCGGAATAGATTCGAGCAATCAGTATAGCATAAGTCAGGCGCTCCTATTGAAATCGGCCTGGAGGCGTTCCGCGCAACGCAGCGCAAGTGTATAATGTAAAAAAGATCAGAATACCCTTGGTTGCTTCGCGCTCTCTAGCGAGGAGAATCGCCCATGTTGGCAATGCTTCGCGATCTTGTCTTTCGCTATGTCCTGATCTCCGTCGGCGTCGTTGCCGCCGCGCTATCGTTGATCGTTTTCCTGCAGCCGCTGGATATCGCCCCGGCAGGGCTCGCGGGCGCGTCGACGCTTCTCAACGAGTTATTCGATACGCCGGTCGGGCTGATGATCTTCGTCTTGAATATCCCGATACAGGCGCTGGCATACAAAATGCTGCCCGGTGGCACGCGCATGATCCTGCGGACGATGGTCATCAGCGCGATATTGTCGCTGATGATTGACTTGCTCGGCCCCTTGGTGCCGCGGGAAGGCATCAGCGGAGACCGCATGTTGAACGCTTTGTTCGGCGGCTTGCTGGGCGGCGTCGGAGTCGGCTTGGTCTTCCGCGCCGGCGCGACGCTCGGCGGTACGTCGACCTTGGCGCTGATCTTGCAGCGGCGATTCGGCTTTCCCATGAGCACCACGTTCTTGTGCACCGATGCCCTCATCATCATTGCAGCGGGACTGGTCTACGGCTGGGAAGGCGCCTTGTACGCGGCGATCGCGCTTTTCATCGCCGGCATGGCCTCCGATTATGTCATGGAAGGACCCAGCGTGATCCGTACCGCCATGATCATCACCGACAAGCCGGACGAGATTGCGGCGCTGGTCTTCGCCAATTTGCAGCGCGGCGTCACCAGTTGGACGATCCAGGGCAGGTATACGGGGGCGGAACACACAATGCTTTATGTAACAATTGGACGGTCGCAAGTGCGCGAACTGAAGGAACATGTCAGCAGCGTTGATCCCCAAGCCTTCATGGTCATTGGCTTGGGCCATGCCGCGTACGGAGCCGGTTTCCGCCGCGTGCGGCGCGATGCGCCCTAGGTCAGGTGCTCGCCGCCGGTCAGATGAAGCAGGGCGCCACTGATATAGTCTTCCTGACACAAGTAGAGGACAGCCCGCGCCACATCGCCGGCCGAGCCCGTGCGTTTCAGCGGGATATGCTCGGCGACCTCCGCCCAGGCAGCGTCCGTTAGATCCCGCCTGTCCGTCTTCAGCACGGGACCCGGAACGACAGCGTTGACACGAATTGTGGGAGCAAGCGAAAGAGCGCTGACCTGCGTCAGCATCCACAAGCCGGATTTGCTGATGCCATGATGGGGGTATTGGCTCCAGGGTCCGTCAACGCCGGCGTCGCAGATATTGATGATCGTACCGCCCGGTACGGGATTGTCTTGCATGATGAGCGCCGCGCGCTGGGTAATCAGAAAAGGCGCTCTCAAGTTTAGCGCCATCGTCAGATCCCAATCTTCCAGGGACACGTCGAGAAAGGCTCGCTGCTGAAAAACCGCGGCGCTGTTCACCACAATGTCTAGCCGGTCAAAGCACTGCTGATACGCGCTGAAGAGTTCTTCGACGCCTTCGGCCTGGCTGAGGTCGGCGCGGACCGCAAAGGCATCCACGCCCAGCGATTTGATCTCCTGCAGAGTATCCCGCACCTGAGACGGATCACTGCTGTGGTAATGCACAAGTATGTTCAAGCCTTGCTTCGCCAGTTCCAGCGCGATGGCGCGGCCGATCCGGCGCGCCGAACCGGTAACAAGAGCGACCTTGTCTTTCAGTTCAATGCGCATGCGTCGCTCCCGTCAATAGTTTCCGGATTTGATCTCGTCCCTAGGAGCGCAGGGGCGCGTCCGCCTTTCACGATTTATCCTCCAGTTGCTCCAAGTACAAACCCATTTCTTCGTATTTCATCTCGCCCAGCTTCATATAACGCACCAGGCCGCCCCCGTCGATCACATAGGTCGTGGGCAAGTTCTGTACGCCGTAGTCGCGCTTGACCACCTGGTTTATGTCCATCGCTACCGGCAAGTTTCGCAGGCCAATTTCCTTCAAAAAGCCGTTGATTTCCGCGGCGGTCTCGCCCAGGTTGATCGTGAGCAAAGCGGGCCCGTTCTCTTGATCATCGTGGCTGGCGGCGAAAGCCTCGAATGCTGGCAGCTCACGGACGCAGGGCGCGCACCAGGTCGCCCAGAAATTGAGGAATAGGGTCCGTCCGGCGTAATCCGACGGCGCAACCAGCGTTAGGCCGTCCAGCAGCGGCAACTCGAAGTCCGGCGCGCGAAAATTGATGACGTTGCGCTGTGGCGCGGGCTGGAATGCCGGCTGGGCGGCGGGGGCGTCCCGGTCTTCCAGGAAGATCATCAGCAGGGCGATGAATATGCCGAAGAGGGCTAGGGTCAGGAAGAGTAGTATTGTGGGTGAAGAGTTCCTTTTGGCTCGCATGGTCTTCTATCTTAGAAAGTCCAGTTTTCCCGCTGCATGAAACCATTCAATTTAACACAGGGTATATTGAATCGCTCGCAGATATTTGGGATCCGAGCGCCGTGTGGCGGCTTGCTTTCTTCTGTCACAACCGTACCGCCGCGGAAACTTGCGCGCGCTATAATGAACGGGTCGGCGCTCGTGTTAACTACGCCCTCCTTCCGGCGCATTATTTGTTGAAAATGCTCTACGCGGAATATGTCTGCTACTGCAGCAGCCTCGTCGCCGATCAGTGGCGTAAACAGTTCACGATTCTCCTTCGCCCAATTGTAGGCATTCTCCGTTCTTCGTTTTCCTGCTTCTAGCTCTATCAAGACCTCACGGGTGGAGAGTATCCCGCCGCTCGAACTCAAGGAATCGAATCGTCTCCAAAGACTTGGAAAGCTGTCAATCGGATAACAGCCGAAAAGCTTCGAGAAACTGTTAGTGTCAAAGACATACATTAGCCGCGCTCTCCAAAAAAGTACTCTTCAAGACGATCAATGTTCCCGGGCTTTGTATCCAAATAATTGGCCAGATCCTCCTCGTCAAATTGCCCCTGATAGTAGCGTCTTAGCACCAGCGAAATATAATCTTCCCCAAGGTATCGAATCTTGGTGCGATAGTAATTGCCTCCTGTACCCTGCCCTTTGCTTATTTGCGCCGTCCATTCAGTGGCAGCGGCTTCATACTCGGTTTGCTCTATCCATCCGCGGTCAAGAAAATTTCGATAAATGACTTCACGACTCACACTGAATCGCTTGGCGAGTTTTTCAGCCTCAGATCGTGACTGGCTTGCAGCGTGGACTTCCCTTTCCAATGCGGCGGCTGGAACGAGAATTGCATTCGCCAAAGCATTACAGCGCCGTTCAATTTGCGCCATGTCGGGCGCCAAATCATGCTCAAAATAACCATGTCTGTCTACGCCACTGGTATGGTGTAGCAGATGCGCCAATTCATGAAACAGCGTAAATATCTGCCGCGTCTTTGCGTTGGAATTGTTCACGTAAATGACGGGAAATTCGGTATCGTACAGGCTGAAACCACAGAATTCATCCGTGCCAAACGCGTCTTTGAAGACAGTTACGCCAACGTGATAGAGTGCGCTGCGCCAAGCTTTTAACGCCGTGTCGTCGTCTTTCCACGCAAATTGCTCATCCAGCGACAAGCCCAAAAATTCGCGGACGCGAGCGGCCACGGACTCTATCGGCTCGTTGTAGTTGACACGTATGTCGCGGACGATCTGCCGTTCGGCTGGGTTGCGACCTTGGTTTAACTCGCTCAATCCAGTTTGAAAGCCGCGCGCCTTGTAAAGGAGTAGTCTTATCTGTGGTGGAATCTCATCAAATTGTGCTGAACCCAGAGTGCGGAATGTTTCTTCAATAGGTGGCAGATCTGGAGGTTTGGGGAAGAAAAACATCGCCATCGGTATCTCCAGCGTCTTGGAGATATCCTCAAGTTGGCGATAGGTTGGGCCAAGCTCGCCGCTTTCCCACTCGGCAATCTTGCGAAACTTGGCTCTTGCCGCGAGGTCCCCGAGCTTGTAACCCGCCCGCTCTCGGGCCCAGGTCAAGACCTCGGGCGTTATCGGCATGCGTTCAACCGGCATACTCAAACACCCCACCAACTACTCAAACACCCAGCCATCCACATCCCGCGACCAGCCGCCGCAAAGCTCGTCCTCGCTGAAAAAGTTCGCAACCTCAATTTTGCCGTTCTCGACGCTGTCCGAACCATGCACCAGGTTGCGACCGATCTCGAGCGCGTAGTCGCCGCGGATCGTGCCCGCCGCCGCTTCCGCCGGCTTGGTCGCGCCGATGGTCGCGCGCGCGGATAGAACCGCGTCGCTGCCTTCCAGCGCCATGACTAGCACCGGCGCCGAGATGATGTAGTCCACCAGGCTCCCGAAAAACGGACGTTCGCGATGCGCGTCATAGTGCTTTTCCGCCAGTCCTCTGTTGAGCTGCAGCAACTTAATGCCAATGATCTTCAAGCCGCGCTGCTCGAAGCGTTTGATGATTTCGCCGGCCAAGCCGCGCTGCATGGCATCCGGTTTTACGATTATCAGTGTGTGTTCCAAGAGATTGCCTTCCTATTAGATAATGTCATCTATGGTTAATGCGCGTCATCTTACAATTGCCCGGCGCAAATGTGTATGCAAAATGGGAAAGAAACCACGTGCCAATACACTGAGAAAAAGGTCATGTAAAGCTGTATTCAGGTGATATACTTGCGTAGCCTCAAAGGCTA
Source organism: Chloroflexota bacterium (assembly GCA_028873975.1). GTDB lineage: Bacteria > Chloroflexota > Anaerolineae > Aggregatilineales > Phototrophicaceae > UBA6055. The sequence continues at coordinate 67,649 of JAPPMO010000089.1, read as the reverse complement.
TGATGTCCAATATCTTGAGAGAGCGTGGCATGGCGAAGACGTTTTGGCGCGAACAGGTTGTGATTGTGACGGGCGGCGCCGGTTTCCTCGGTCGGCATGTGGTCGAAGAACTGCGAGCGAAGGAGGCTGGCGATGTCATCGTGCCCCGCAGCGCCCAGTACGATCTGCGCTTGGCGGGCGACGTCGAGCGCTTGTATGCCGATCATCCAGCGGCGACTATGGTGATTCATTTGGCAGCCACTGCGGGCGGCATCGGCATCAATCGCGAGCGCCCCGGCCTGTTCTACTATGACAACATCATGATGGGCACGCTCTTGCTGGAGGGCGCGCGGCGCGCGCGCGTGGACAAATTCGTCGGCGTCGGCACCGTTTGCAGTTATCCCAAATACGCGCCCATCCCTTTCAAAGAAGACGATCTTTGGGAGGGCTACCCGGAAGAGACCAACGCGCCCTATGGCTTGGCGAAGAAAATGCTGCTGGTGCAAAGCCAAGCCTATCGACAGGAATACGGCTATAACGCCATTCACCTGCTTCCCGTCAACTTATACGGCCCTCACGACAAGTTCGACCCCAAAACGGCGCATGTCATCCCCGATGTGATACGCAAAATGGTCGACGCGCTGGAGCAGGGCGAGGAGGCGGTAACCCTGTTCGGCGACGGTTCCCCGACGCGTGAATTCTTGTTTGTGCGCGACGCGGCGCGCGGCATCGTTCTGGCCGCCGAAGTTTACAATAGCCCAGCCCCGGTCAACCTCGGCAGCGCTTACGAGATTAGCATTCGCGATCTGGCGCGGATCATCGCTGACGAAGTGGGTTACGCCGGCGAATTGCGCTGGGATACCAGCAAGCCCAATGGACAGCCCCGCCGCAAGCTCAATGTTTCCCGCGCCAAGCGCGAATTCGGATTTGTCGCGACGACCGACTTCCAGGCCGGCTTGCGCGAAACCATCAATTGGTACCGATCCCAACGCCAAGATTCAACCGCCCGCAAAGATTCTTGACTTGTTGGTAAAACCGAAACAACTTTGGTATGATTGTAGCAATCGTTTCAAGGCATCCTTGCGACGAGATTGCTTTTGTTCGACAAACTCTCTTGACCTGAGATTATTGTATAGAGATTTTGTTGCGGGAGGAGGGTGCGACATTGGGCGTCATACTTGAAGTCAAGGACCTCGTTGTCCGGTTTTATACGCAAGAAGGAACGGTCTACGCGGTCAATGGCGTATCCTTCGAGTTGGAAGAAGGCGAAACGCTTGGCATCGTGGGCGAAAGCGGGAGCGGCAAAAGCGTCAGTTCCCTCGCTTTGATGGGTTTGATCCCCAGCCCGCCGGGCAAAGTTGAATCGGGCACGGTCAACTTTGAGGGACGAGATTTGCTGCAGTTGAAACCCGATCAAATGCGGCTCATACGCGGCAAGGAAATTGCCATGATCTTCCAGGATCCGATGACTTCGCTGAACCCGGTGCTGACCATCGGCACACAGATCACGGAATCCCTGAAATTGCATGAGGGTATGAATACCTCACAGTCGCGCAAGCGCGCCGCTGACTTGCTCGACATGGTCGGTATTCCCGATGCTTATCGCCGGCTCGATGACTATCCGCACCAATTCTCCGGCGGGATGCGTCAGCGCGTGATGATCGCTATGGGATTGTCCTGCAATCCCAAGCTCTTGATCGCCGACGAGCCAACCACCGCGCTGGATGTAACGATTCAGGCGCAGATAATCGAGTTGGTCAAACAACTGAAAGACGAATTTAATATGGCGATGATCTGGATCACGCATGATCTGGGTGTGGTCGCCGGCATAGCCGATCGCATCCAGGTGATGTATGGCGGACGCATTATGGAATCCGGTTCCTCGCACGAAGTTTTTGGCGATTCGCGTCATCCCTATACGGCAGGGCTATTGGGTTCGCTGCCGCGTTTGGATTCCAGCGGCGAAGAAAAGCTGATTCAAATCGAAGGCTCGCCGCCGGACATGCGCAATGAACCAGCCGGCTGTCCCTTCGCCGCGCGTTGCGACGTTCGTGAGCAATTCGAGCTGCAAAGATGTTGGGACGAGCGCCCGCCGCTTGAGACGGTGCCCGATTCCAATGGCGATGACACGCACGTTATGTCTTGTTGGGCCGACATCCGCGAGGGGGTAGCGCAAAATGTCTAGTGAAGCGATGACCATGACAATGGACAAGGAAAAACGGGACGACGACTATATCCTCGAGGTCAAGGACCTGAAGAAGTACTTCCCGATTTCCGCCGGCATCGTATTTCAGCGGCAGGTTGGGGCGGTGCGCGCGGTGGATGGCATCAGCTTTCATGTCGTTCGCGGGGAAACGCTTGGGCTGGTCGGCGAATCCGGCTGCGGCAAGAGCACGACCGGGCGGACGATCTTGCAGTTGTACCGCCCTACGGAGGGCAGCGTCAAATTCGAGGGGCAAGAACTGTCCACCATGAGCGGCAACGAACTGCGGCAGATGCGCCGCAAGATGCAGATCATCTTCCAAGATCCCTTCGCCTCTTTGAATCCGCGCATGACCGTCGGCAGCATCGTCAGCGAACCCTTGCAGATCCACAAGATTTACAACAACAAGAAAGAACGTCAGCAGTACGTCGAAGAGTTGATGGAGAAGGTGGGTCTCAACCCGTATTTTATCAATCGCTATCCGCATGAGTTCTCCGGCGGGCAGCGGCAGCGTATCGGTATCGCCCGCGCGCTGGCGCTGGAGCCGAGCTTTATCGTCGCCGACGAGCCGATCTCGGCACTGGACGTGTCGATCCAGGCGCAGGTGGTGAACTTGATGGAGGAGCTGCAAGACGAGCTTGGCTTGACCTATCTCTTCATCGCGCACGACCTGAGCATGGTGCGGCATATCTGCGACCGCGTGGCGGTTATGTACCTGGGCAAGATCGTCGAGTTGGGTCCCGTGGATGAAGTATACGAAAACCCGCAGCATCCCTATACACAGGCGCTATTGTCGGCGGTGCCGGTGCCCGATCCGCAAGTGGAGGAAAACCGCCAGCGCATCATCATCTCCGGCGATTTGCCCAACCCGGCCAATCCGCCTACCGGCTGCAACTTCAATACCCGCTGTCCGGTTGTCTTCGACCTCTGTCATCAAGAGCCGGATCCGCCGCTGATTGAGGTGCGCCCGAATCATTACGTGAGTTGCCACCGGGTGACGTAGGCTTTAGTAAAGACAGCGTAGACAAATGACCGATTTCGTTTTGCCTAGTGAGAGGGACTTCTATGTTGCGGTGTTGGAAGCGATTTTCTAGCACAGCGCCGAGAGACTCTAAGACAAAATTGCCGAAGAAGTCAGTGGAATGTTAGGTTCTGTTGACATTCTATCGTAACCAGATAAGAGCGCCGACAAAGTGCAGGAAACCGAGATAAGACCTATCCAATTTCTCATACCGGGAAAAGACGCGGCGGAAATGCTTGATTTTATTGATGAAACACTCCACCAACTGTCGCTCACGATACCACCATTTATCGTATTCGCGCTGCTCTTTGGCTCGCTGATGCGGCGGAATCACAACTTCTATGCCCTTTTCAAGCAAGCTGTCCACAAAAGGCTGCGCCGCATAGCCCCGGTCCGCAATCACTCGCTGAAAGGCAAAGCCTTTGACCAACTCTTCGGCCTTATTGATGTCGTGAGCCTGTCCAGGACTCAAGAGAAAACGCAAGGCATGACCCAAACCATCCACTGTGATATGAATCTTGCTGCTAAACCCGCCACGACTGCGTCCCAAGGCTTGCTCCTTTCTTTTTTTGGGCGCCGGCGGCACAGGGATGAGCACGAACGATTGTGCTGTCAATTATGCCGTGTTCCATATCCGGATCATCGGCAAGGAATTCCATCATCCGTTTCCAAACGCCCTTGTCAGCCCAACTGGCAAAGCGCTTGTAAACCGAATTCCATTTCCCATATTCGCTGGGCAGCAAGCGCCATTGCGCGCCACTGCGAGTTATCCACATCACGGCTTCGACAAAGAGGCGGCATTCCGCCTCTTTGCCCAAATAAACATTCGGTTCCTGCTTCAGGAAATCCCGAACTTTCGTCCATTGTTTGTCAGTTAGTCTTATGGTTGTCATAAGACTATTTTACGCATTTATGAAAATCCCACAGCCAAATATCAACAGAACCTAAGTATTATTGACGAGTAGAGGAGATTAGGCCGGTGTGTATCTTGCGCATGCAAGGACCTTGGTTTGTCTTCTCAGTTCGACAGAATCTCCTTAGACAGAACGCGAATCGACGAACCCACCTCGCCAGCGTAGCCGCCAAGGTCTACAACGACATACCAGCGCCCTGGGCGCGGAATCTCGAACTGAACGGGCGATTGCGTGTAGTGGCCACCGGTGTATTTGTGGCGTTGCCCACTGCGGTACTTGAGGAAGTTGTTACTATCCAACAAACGTACATTTGCCGCGCTGGTTATGCTAACCTCGGCAATCTCTCCGCCAGACAATTGTCCCAAGTCGTGTTTGATAAACTGCATCGGAAAGCGACCTCATTTTATGCGGACGTCGGGTGCCGTAGCAGGCTACTCTTAACCCCTAGTCCGCCGCCTCGACGTACGGATTGTGTGATCAGTCCTGTTGCTGAGCAGACTTAAACCTCGACCGGTTCACCAAGCACGACTTCGATTATTTCTTCCGCTATCTCCTCGACGGTCTGCATCGTCGTGTTCCGGGCAAGTTTGTCAGCAAGAGACGGGCTGTAGGAAACGACCTCATCTTTTGTAATGCTGTGCCAGATAGGCAACAGCACCTGACCTCCGTCAACAGACTTTGTTACCAGACCATCAAGTTCGTAATTGGTCCAGCCCTTACCAAAGAAGGCTTTTGACAGAACAACGATTCCGAATCGACTGGCAGCTATTCCTCGGTCGATATTGCGGCGCAGGCTATCGCCAATTTTGAGTTCAAAGTCGTCATACCATACGGACAAGCCGCCTGCCCGAAGCGCTTCCGCTAGCGGCGTAACGACGTCCTGTTTGTCTTCCGAGGCATACGAGATGAAGACATCATACTGCACATTGTTTTCAGTCCTGACCAGCGACGGAATTGTCGAAAGCGGTCTGTCAACAAGCGGACGCAGTTTACCAGGCAGCATGCGTACGCTTGATTCCACTCTTCCTGCATAACCACCCATGTCAACGGTAACATACCAGTGCCCCGCGTTAGGAATCTGCAAGCGCACCGGAGACTTCTTCGCATGTCCTCCAAAATAGCGGTGTCGTCGGCCGCTGCGATAGCTCTGAAAGTTTGAGCTATCCATAAGGCGCACGTTAGCGGAATCGCCTTTTAAAGTGACTTCGACAATTTCGCCGCCTGTCCTGTGACCTAAATCATGCTTTATAAATTGCATCAGTCGCGACCCAAATACTCTTGTCAAGTGTAGCAAGTATATCACATTTTGCAACGCTTCTGGTCCTCTGCAAAGCAATCGCGATCATGCAGAGACCTACAGTTCTATAGTCCCACCCTCTCGTACCTGATTCATTCACGTATGTCCAAGACATCGAATTCTGAGATTACTTCATATATCTCGTTGGCAATCTCTTTTACCGTGTGCGTGGCTGTGCTTCGCGCAAAAATGTTTGCCAATGACGCGCGGTATGCCCGAATCTCGGCTTCAGTTATTTTGTGCCAAATAGGAAACAACACGCGATTTTCTGCCACCGCGCGGTTTTCTAGCGTGTTGAGCTCATGCTGTGTCCAGTTTTTGCCAAAGAAATCATTGGACAATATTAAGATTCCTGAGCGACTATTGTCGATTCCCGCGTTTAGCTTTGCGATCAGGTTATCGCCAATTCTAAATTCGAACTCGTCAAACCAGACTCGCAGGCCGAGTTCTTGAAGTAGTGTCGCCAGTGGTCGCGCTACTTCATCCTTATCTTCTGAGGCGTGGGAGAGAAAGACATCGTATTCATAGCGATCTTTACTGAGAATGTGGCGCGCCAATTGCTGTCTCCATGTATCAGAGATTGACTACAGAACATAGATTTCCGAACTGAAACCGAGTGCATATTATAGCAACTGTACGGCACAAAGTTTATCGTCTTTGAATCAAGAAAAGGGCGAGCCATCCGCCCGTCCATATGGGATTTCCTGTCTTGCACACTACGTCGCCGGCGCAACCGCCGACCCATCCACAATCTCGACGAACTCGTCCGCGTTGAGCGTCTCGCGCTCGATTAGAATTTCGACCAGTTCTTCCATCTTCCCGCGCTGGTCGAGCAGAATGTCTTTCGCCCGCTGATAGGCGCTCTGCAATATGCGCTTGACTTCATCGTCGATCTGCTGCGCGTAGTGCTCGCTGTAATCCCGCTGCTCGGCGATCTCGCGCCCCAGGAAGACGGCCCCCTGCCCGTTGCCATAGGAGCGCGGACCGAGCAGGTCGCTCATGCCGAATTGCGTCACCATGGCTCGCGCCATGCGGGTGGCTTGCTGCAGGTCGTTGCTGGCGCCGGTGGTGAACTGGTTGAAGATGATCTCTTCCGCAGCCCGTCCGCCCATAGCCGCCACGATATCGTCCTCGAATTTTTCCCGCGTGACCAGCATATCGTCGCCGGAGGGCAGGGGCATCACATAGCCGCCGGCGCGACCGCGCGACACAATGGTAATTTTGTGCACGGGGCTGGTGTTTTCCAAAAGATGGAAGAGCAGAGCGTGTCCGGCTTCGTGATAGGCGACTTTCTCTTTCTCTTCCGGCGTGATGACGCGGCTGCGGCGTTCCGGTCCCATGACCACGCGCTCCATTGATTCTTGCATCTCGCCCATGCCAATTGATTTTTTATTGCGCCGGGCGGCCAGGATCGCCGCCTCGTTCACCAAGTTCTCCAGGTCCGCGCCCGAGAAACCGGCCGTGATCTTGGCCAAGGCTTCTACGTCGACATCCGCCCCCAGCGGCTTGCCGCGCGAATGCACTTTCAAAATGTCCTGGCGCCCCTTGACATCGGGATTGTCCATGACCACCTTGCGGTCGAAGCGCCCCGGGCGCAGCAGCGCCGGATCCAGGATGTCGGGACGGTTGGTGGCGGCGATGATGATGATATTGGTGTCGTTGTCGAAGCCGTCCATCTCGACCAGGATCTGGTTCAAGGTCTGTTCGCGCTCGTCGTGCCCGCCGCCCAAGCCAGCGCCGCGATGCCTACCGACGGCGTCAATCTCGTCGACGAAGACGATCGCGGGCGCCTCCGCTTTGGCCCGCTCGAACAGGTCGCGGACGCGGCTGGCGCCGACGCCGACGAACATCTCGACGAATTCCGAGCCGGATATGCTGAAAAACGGCACGCCCGCTTCCCCCGCCACGGCGCGCGCCATCAGGGTCTTGCCGGTGCCGGGCGGTCCCACCATCAGCACGCCCTTGGGCACGCGCGCGCCCAGGCGAATGAACTTCTCGGGCTCCTTCAAAAACTCGACAATCTCTTGCAGGTCTTCCTTGGCTTCTTCCGCGCCCGCCACATCGGTGAAGGTCACTTGCGGGCGTTCCATATCGCGGGAGACCCGGGGCTTGCTCCGTCCAAAACTCATCGCTTGGTCTTGGCCCGCGCGCATGGAACGCATCATGCGCCACAGGAACCAGACGATGATCAGAATCGGCACCACACCGAGCAGAATCTGGAAGATGATCTGCTGCGAATTGTCGCCCGGCTGCGCGACAAAGGTCAGGTTTTCCAAAGCCGCGCCCGACACGTCCAGGGCGGCCATCAATTCGTAGAAGCTGGACGACGAATCTTTATAGGCGGTTTGCGTCGTGCCATCGGTATAGGTGACAAAGAGGTCGTGGCCCCCGCGCTCTACGATGCGTTCGACGCGCCCCTGTCGAATATGCGAAGCCAACTCGTTTATGGGCAAGCTGTTGGTGAAGCTGGGTCCCCCGCGCCCGTTGAAGAAAAGCAAAAACATCACCAGCACGATAATGCCGAGGATGATCCACATGCGCTGCGCATTGGGGTTGCCAAAGGGCGATTTGTTGCCGTCCTGATTCTTCTTGTTATCCCTGCCGCCTTCGGTGACGTGACGGGGCGGATCGGGTCGATTGCTCATGGTTGAGACTCCATTCTCGATAGCTGCTCTTATGGCTGTGCCTCTTTTATTACTATAGACCCACTCGCAGGGCAAAAGGTGATAAATTCCTTCGATATGCCCGCAGACTCATTTCAGAAAATGTCCATTGGCGGTTTTGAATCGCGCGATTTTCATCGTTCCGCCGCTGAATAAACAAAGAAAATCCGCTATCATGGGCGCGACAACGGCTCAGCTGCTGAACGGTATTGTATGACGGGGCGCACAAACGAACAATGGATCGCGGCGCTGCGTGGAGCGGGCGACGCCGCGCAAACCGACGCGCTGGCGGAACTGCGAAAACGTCTGCAGCGCAGCATCTACTTTTACCTCAGTCAGGATCGCAGCGACCTGCGCGGATTGGCGGCGCAGGAATTGGCGCAAATGGCGGAAGACCTGGCGCAGGACGCCACCCTGCGCGTGATGGACAACCTGGACAATTTCCGCGGTGAAAGCCGCTTCACCACCTGGGCAAACAAAATCGCGGTGCGCCTGGCCATCAGCGATTTGCGCCGCGCGCGCTACAAGGACTTCAGCCTGGACGAATTGACGGCTGATGGCGAATTGCTGCCGTCGGCGAGTCGCTTGGCATCGCCGTCGCCGCCCAGCCCGGAAAAAGTCGCCGAGCGCGACGATGTGCTCGAGAAAATCGAGTCCGCGCTGAAAGAGTCCTTGACCGAACGGCAGTACCAGGCGCTGGTCGCTGTCGCGCTCAAGGGCATTCCCATGGATGTGCTGGCCGAGCGCATGGGCACAAACCGCAACGCGCTTTACAAGCTGATCCACGACGCCCGGCGCAAGCTCAAAACGCACCTGGAAAACCAGGGCATCTCCACTGACTATATGATGAACCTCTTCGGGAACTAAATTCGCTCGCGCTACGGCTTCTTGATCATCGCCGTGCCGAAGCACATCTCGTCCGCCGTGCCCTCGCCCCAGACCACATAGCGCGGGTCATCCGACAGTCTGTTGTCCCAGGTACAGGTCATGCGCAGCACGCTGCCGAAGTTGACCTTCACTGGCTTGACGAACTGATAACGATCCTGCCAATGGAAATCCCAGCGCGGGATGTCCAGCAGCAAGATGGGATCGTCGCTGTCGGGATTAAGTTCCATTCGGAAGCTGCGCCCCAGTTCGTGCATGTGCCCCAAGACGCCGTAGAGGGTCAGGGTGAAGGGGAAGGGCGACGGGAAATCGCAATATGCGACGGCCTGTTCGCCGGTATTTTCGGCATACTCCTCCAGCGTCTGCCGGCAATCCTTCAGGCGCTTGTCCGGCAGCCTGGACAGTCTTTCGCCGTACAACTCCGCGATGCGCGCGATGGCATTTTCGCGCTGGCATTGCGGACCCTCGACGCCGCTGGGGCAAGGGATCTCGACCGGCGCGCTTAAGGGCAGCGTCATCAACTCCTCAAGTTCGCCCTCTGCCGATTCCAGTTCCAGGTGGATCCGCGTTCGATCGGGCGCGCGCGTCGTCCACAGGTTGTAGTGTATTTGTACGACGATGCTCTCGCCGGGCTTGACGCGATAACCCGTACCCTCGGGATAGCGGACGCCGAATGTGCCGGGCGTCCAGGTCGCGATGATATCGCCGCCTTTGGACAAACCGGCGCTTCCATAGCAGGACCAGCCGGGGCGTCCATCTTCATAATCGCGCGCGGCGATTTCCGGCGCCAAATCTTCGTCGAGCAGATAGACGATGCCGTGATGCGCCATCTCCGCCACATCGGGGATGAATTCATAGGCGGTGATGAATTGCGGCGACCCGAGCTCCAGCGGGAAGGCGAAACAGCGGTAATCGTCTTGCGCAGCCTCGTCCGGCAGGTAGGGCTGGTCGAGTTGCAGCGTCATATCGGCGCGGACCTCGGCGAAGGCGAATGTCGCCGCTGGGGGTTCGTAGCTTTCTTCGTCGCCGCTTTGGGCGCCGCCCTCAGCCCAGGCGATGATGGTAGCGATCTCCTCGTCGGAAAGGCTGCGGTCGTTCTTCAAGGGAATGTTCAAGGAGGAGGGCATCCAGGGCGGCATCAGGCGAGCCGCGACATGAAATGCGATATCATCGGCGAAGAATATCACGTCATCCTGGCTGGTAAGCGGCGCGTAAGCGGCGATCTGTCCCTCGGCATGACAAGCGACGCAGCTTGCTTCGATTATCGGGCGCGCATGCTCGTGATAGCTGGGATCCTCCGGCACAGCGACGGCGCTGAAATCGGCCGCCTCGGCTTCGTCTTCGTCATGCGTCTCGTCCCCATGCGCGGATGCCGCAAGAGCGCTAATCATGACTATCAGTACAAGGACAATGTATTTCATGGCTTCGCCTCTGAATAAGGGTGGCTGGCAGAATTGCAGACCATTAAACTGATTATAGGTTAATTGTGGCGATGAGCAACATTCCAGCGGAATTGTCGCTAGAATATATCCGTTGAGGCATGGCGGGACGCTTCCGAAAAGATGTTTTCAGACAGGCGCTGGGCAATCATAACGCTCATTTTGCTTCTGGGCGCTGCGGGTCGAATCCTGCATATCACCCAGCAGAGCTTCTGGGTTGACGAAGGTTACGCCTTTTATCACGCGCATTTCCCGGATCTCATGACCTCGCTGGCGCGCGATACGCACCCGCCGCTCTATTTCGCGGCGCTGCGTTTGTGGAGCGAAGTCGCCGGTCATAGCGAGTTGGCGCTGCGCTGGTTCTCCGTGCTGCCCTCCATGCTCAGTCTGGGGCTGATTTTTCAATTGGCGCGGGAGCTGATGGCGCAAAGAGCCGGCGCCGCGCGCGGGCAGCGCCATAGCGCGCCCTATCTTGCCATGTTGATGCTGGCGCTGGCTGATGCCGAAAACTTCCTGGCGTCGGAAGCCCGGCACTATACTTGGCTGGTCTTTCTGGTGACCTGCAGCATGTTTTTCTTCCTGCGCTGGATACGCCGATCGCGAAGATCCGCCCGCTGGTCCTGGATTCTTGCCACCGCGCTCATGGCGTACACGCACTACATCACGGTCTTTGCCGGATTTGCCCAGGGACTCTACGCGCTGATCTGCCTTCGCGGCGCGCAGCGCAGGCGGGCTTTGGCCGGTCTGGTCATTGCCGCATTGGCGCTCGCGCCCTGGCTGCTGCTGGTTGGGGCGCAGCAGCTCGGCAACAGCGGCGCCAATTGGTCGGTCGATTTGTCCGCCGCTGTCATCAGAGACATTCAGGTCAAGTATTTTACCGAGCAATGGGCGCTTGTAGCCGCGCTTATGCTCCTGGGTTTCTTCACTGTGGTCTACGGGCGCGAAGGGCTCTATCGCTTGCGCTGGGAAGGCGCAAGCTGGCTGCTATTGCTTTGGCTGGTCTTTCCCTTCTCCTTGACCCTTATTGCCAACGAGTTCCTGCCTTTTTTGCAGCCGCGCCGCTTGACGCTGTGGACGCCGGTCATCGCCTTGCTGCTCGCCTTGGGACTGAGCAATGTTCGCCCGCCCATTCGCAACCTGCTAATCATCGCGCTGCTGGTCTACGGCCTTTTCCAGGTCGACTTCTACCGCGTCAAGCCGAAATGGCGCGAAGTTGCTGATTTGACCGCGCGTTATGCCGTCTCCGGCGATCTGGTGCTGACGGATATCGCCGGTGGCGACTACCAGCTTGCTTATTATTTGCAGCGAGAGGCGCCGGGCGGGAAGATGCTGCCGGAGGGGGCCCGCTATGAGTCATTGAAGATCCAGCGCGATTTCTACCCGGAAACTTATGAGACTTGGTTGCCGCAATTGCTGGATCGCTTTGATACGGTCTGGCTAATGTATTGGTCCAATGACCCAAGCGCCTTCAATTGGCTGCGCGAACTGGGCTTTGAACGATCGGCGGACTTCGTTCATGAACACGACGGCGGCGCTTCGGGCAATATCGACATGCACGTCTATCGCTATGATCGCTTTGCTGATGACCCGCCGCTGGTTCAATTTGACAATGGCATGACGCTGAAAGCCGCGCAGGTCGTGGAAAAGCCTTTGAGGGTTGATCTGCTGTGGGAGACCGCGGCTCTGCTGAATCGCGATTTTACGGTGTCGGTCAAGCTCCTGGATGAGAATGGCTTGATAGCCGCGCAGCGCGATAGCCAGCCGCAATTGAATTTGCGGCCGACCAGCGGCTGGCATATTGACGAAGCGATTTTCTCGCCGCATGAACTGGAATTGATGCAACGCCGGTCGGATGGCGAATACCAAATCATCATTGAAGTGTACTATTTTGAAGCGGGGCAACCAGTCAAGATCCCGACGGCATCCGGCGCCGGCGCCTTCACATTGGCGACCCTGTTTTTGGAAAACTCAGGCGACTCGGCTTGATTCAACCCAGGGGCCGCCCGCCATCGACCGGAATGATGTCGCCGGTGCTGAAGCGCAGATGGGCGATAGCGGCATAAACCGCCTCCGCGACATCTTCCGCTTCGGCAATGCGCGCTAAAGGCGTCTTGGCTTCCTGCTCGGCGAGCAGCGCGCGCGGCATTCTCTGCGCGTATTCGCCATTAACCCAGCCCGGCGATACCGACAGCACGCGAATTTGCGGCGCCAGGGCGCGGGCAAGCGACCGCGTCATGCTGTCCATGGCGGCTTTGCTGGCGCAATACGCCACATTGCTGCCGACGCCGGTACGCCCGGCGATCGACGAGATATTGATCACAACCCCGCCATCGCCCGCCATCAGCAGCGCTTTCAGCGCCCGTATCGAAGCGAAAGCGCCGCGCCAATTGACCCGGAAGATGCGGTCGATAAGCGCGTCGTCGAGCCCATCGAGATCCTCATGCGGCACAGCCTCTGTGATACCGGCGTTGTTCACCAGAATATCGAGCTGCCCGTAACGCGCTTGGACAGTACCCGCCAGGCGCCCTAAAGCCTCGCCATCGTCCACCGGCGCATGCAGCGCGAGGTGATCACCGCCCGCCAGGCTCGCCGCCACCGCCAGGGCCTTGGCTTCGTCGCTGCGGTAGGTGATGATTACTTGAGCGCCTTCCGAAGCCAGGCGCCGGCAGATCGCGCTGCCGATCCCGCCCCCGCCGCCGGTTACCAGCGCGACTTGTCCTTCTAGCGTCGTCGGTTTCATTCTCAAGGTCCCGGTCTCTGCCTGTCAAAAACTGCGCAAATCCGGCGGCAAATGCTCCACGCGGTTCATGTAATGCAAAATTGGACGCGCTCCCCGATAGTTGACCCGCGTGATCGCCGTATTGTTGTGGTAGTAGCTCATGGCGCGCAGCCCGGACGGCAGCTGATCGAAAATCGCTTTGAGCAAGATATCGAGAAATCCGGCGTGCGAAATCAGGGCGATCACTTCGTCGCGGCGCCTGCGCTCCCTCAACGACTTGGCTACTTTTATTGCGCGGGAGAGGCTGTGAGCCTCCGGCTCCATGCCCAGTTCGGCATCATACCAGCCGCTTTCGGTGATCGAATCCGGCAGGCTGTAATCGGGAAACTCGCTTTGAATCGCCGATCGCGTCATGCCATTGAAGCCGCTGGTAAAGCCATTCCGCCGCTGCCACAAACCGCCTTTTTCGTGAAGATCAAGCCAGACCTGCGGCTGCAGGTTTAGCCCGGAAGCGAGCGGCTGCGCGGTCAACAGCGAGCGGTACATAGCGCTGGTATACAGATGGCTTATTTCGAAGCGCTCATCTTTCTTGTCCGTCCTGGCCAGGAAATCCGCGAGGATATCTCGCTGACGATAGCCCATTTCGGTGAGCGCCGGGTCCACCTTGCGGCGGTGGATGTTTTCTTCGCCGAGGATATTGTTTTCTGATTGCGCGTGACGGATGAGATAGACGCGCATAGGGAGGGCCTTTTGTCTCGCATTGATGGACAGATTATCGAATTATAAGGCAAATTTGCCTGAATGACAGCCATGCCGCATCTATTGCAGAGCAATCGCAGCAGATTTTTTTAACCGCCGAGGACGCGTAGACACAGCCCTTCGACACCGAGAGCGCAGAGTTTAAGTTTTTTCAGGGCAGAACTTCTCAGGAATGACGTACAAGTTGGTGAAATTGCTTGTCGCGGAATCCAAAATCGAAGTGAAATTCCACGTTTCCCAAGAAATGGAAGATTTATCTCTGTGCTCTCTGTGTCCTCTGTGGTTATATTTAAATTTGTATTGTGTTCATTACAGTGCATATTCATTTTGATGCGATTGCTCTGCGTCTATTGGCCGCTAATCTTTGAAAACGCGCCAGCGCTTTGAGCGTTGATTCAAGTCTGGCTTATGCGGTTCTCAGTCGCTAAACTTGCTCGCATCGCAAACGGGAAGCCCCTTGCAATCGTGGACAAGATCGTCAGCCTCACCATGAATCCGGCGCTGGACATTGGCACGCGCACCGCCTCTGTCGCGCCGGAAATCAAATTGCGCTGCGCCGCGCCGGGCTTTCATCCAGGCGGCGGCGGCATCAATGTTTCACGCGCCATTCACTTTCTCGATGGCGAATCCACAGCGGTTTATGCTGCCGGCGGGCATACTGGCGCCATGCTTACCCAATTGCTGGACGCCGAAGGCATCAAGAGCCGCGCCGTGCCCATCGCCGGCATCACGCGCGAAAGCTTCGTGGTCTATGAAGAGAGCTCGACCCTGCAGTATCGTTTCACCATGCCGGGTCCCGAACTGAGCGCGGAAGAATGGATCGCTTGCCTGGAAGCGGTTTTCAATCTGGAGCCGGATATCATCGTCGCCAGCGGCAGCTTGCCGGCCGGCGTCCCCGCCGAATTCTACGGCGAGATCACGCGCTACGCCGCCGAATATGGCATCCGCGCCGTTGTCGATACGGCGGGCGAGCCCCTGCGCCGCGCCTTTGGCAAAGGCGTTTATCTGATGAAACCGAATCTGCGCGAACTGGAATTGTTCGCCGGCGAAAAACTGCATGACGAAGCGGGGATAAAGCGAGTCGCCCGCCGCCTGATTGCCGAGGGCTTGTCAGAGGTCATCGTCGTATCAATGGGCGCGGCTGGCGCGGCGCTGATCACCGCTGACGAATATCAGTTTTTGCGCGCGCCCATCGTCAAAGCGCAAAGCAAAGTCGGGGCGGGCGATAGCATGGTAGCGGGTCTGGCCATGGGCTTGGCTCAGGGCTGGGATCTGTGGGAGACCTTGTGCCTGGGTATTGCCGCGGGCAGCGCCGCCGTGATGACCCCGGGTACACAATTGTGTCGCAAAGACGACGCCTTCAAGCTGTACAGGCAGATTTCCGATTCGGCATAAGATCCGCGGATGGGGTGCATTTCAGATTATTGGCAATTAACCACCGAGGACACCGAGGGTCGCGTAGACACTGACCGGCAGCACCGAGATTTAAGCTCTTGCCTGCCAAAAAGGAGGCGATGTAGGGGCGTTTCGCTGAAACGCCCGCAAACAGAAACGATCTTTTGTATTTCTCTGTGCGCTCTGTGCCTCTGTGGTGAATTTTTAGTTTGTTCGTTGCATTGCTCCACAAGATACCATTTTGATGCGATTGCCCTGTGGACATCTGCCAAAATATTGAAATGCACCCTTCGGATGGCCGGACTTGAAAGATCGTTAAGCTATGTAAGGTTGGAGAATGCAAGATGACAAGCATAAGCGCGCGCAACGTCAATCATCCGGACCATCGAGAGAACCTCAAAGCGGATAAATACCACATCATTCGAGAGGCGATGCTAGGCGCGTTGCCGCTTGATGACTGGATGTCGTTTTCCACTTTGGAGGAACGCGTGCGCGCCTGCCTGGAAGAAAAGGATGTGCCCAAGTCGCTCTTTCCAAAGCCGGGCTCCGTGCGCTGGTATTGCAAGGCGGTGCAACTGGACTTGGAAGCGCGCGGCGAAATCGAACGCCAGCCCAAGCAATCGCCACTGCGTTTGCGGCGCTGTCGAGGGGATCGCGCCTAGTCGCAGGGCAACCGTTTGAAAATTGTTTTTTCACCACAAAGACACGAAGAACACAAAGTTTAAGTTCATTTTGAAGGGCTTTTCTCTGTGCTCTCAGTAGGACCAACAAAGTCACTCGACTCCAAAATAATAGTCGGCGGTAGGGGCGACCCGGCGGACTCTGTTGAAAATCGCAATAAACCCCCACCCCAAACCCTATGCCCCCTCGGTCCCCCGCTGTCGGGGGATGCTTCCCATAAAGAAGGAGGGGCTTTAACGGCTTATTAGGGTTCAAAAGCTCCCCTTCCCTCATTTTGGAGGTAAGGGGCTGGGGGATGGGGGCAGTATTTCAACAGCGTCCGGCGGATCGCCCGCAAAACCTAGCCAGAACGGTGGGCGAGCCAAGGCTCGCCCCTACGATCACCCTTCGATTTGTTGCACGACTTACTTGGAACTACTTCTGTGTTCTCTGTAGTTAATTTCAGTTTGATGCGATTGCCTTGGCCTAGTCGCAGTTGACTTCGCCCGGCGGCACTTCCCGCGCGCTGTCCCAGACGCGCCGCCATTCCTCGAGATAGAGACTCGCGATGACCTGATCGCGGATGATGACGATGTTTTCATCATTGTTTTGAGCGGCGCTGTTGGAAAAATTGAATGAGCCCGTGATGACAGTGTCGTCGTCGATGATGATGACTTTGTGATGCAAGATATATCGATTGCCATCCTGGCGCACCTGGGCGCCGGCGCAATACAGGCTAGGCAATTGGCTCCAGCTCGCCATGCTGTTGCGCTCTTCAAAGACGCCGCGCAGGACAAAGTCCGGATCTGTCATCTTTTCGGTCATCGCGCCCGCCAATTCATCGAGCGAAAACACAAAGCTCATGAAGCGAATGGAGGACTGCGCCGCCTGTATCGACGCCTCCAGCGCGGCGATTTCATCAGCTTCCGGGGCGAAGATGATGCTGATCTCGCCGGCGCCTTCCCCCATGCTGATGACGCCGTCATTGGCTGAGCGCGCGCCAAATTCTCCTCGCTCGAACATTTCGTCGAACTCGGTCTTGTAGGCTGCGGCCGCAGCGGCGTTTTCCAATACCAGGACATTGTTGTTATTGCGGAATGTGCCGTTGCGCGTGTAATTCCAGGAGCCGGTCCATACAGCGCGCTCGTCGACGATTACGAATTTGTTATGCATCAATCCGCTGCGATTGTCGGCTACGATTGGCACTCCTGCTGCTCTTAGATCTCGCAGCGCCGTATGCGAGTCGTCTTCCAGCCCATGTCTGTCGTCAGTCACGATGCGCGCCGTCACGCCCCGCCTGTGCGCCGCGAGGATGGCCTCATAGATGAGCTCGCTGTTCAGCTCGAAAGCCGCGATGTCCAGCGAGCGCTCGGCGGCGTCAATCGCGCTGGCAAGCGGCGCGTCTATGCCATCGACGTAGTCCGACCTGTCTGTGCTGGACCCCGGCTCGTTAAAATACACTTGCCAATTGTCGCCGATATATCCGCGACCGAAGCTGTATTTCACGGTGATAAAAGGCGCTGCTGTCGCTGATGCTCCTTCGCCTTCAGCAAGGGGAGCCGGCGCAGGGGGCGACCTAAATTGCAACGCCAGCGCTGCGGCGACGGCGCATACAATAATGAACGCTATCAGATCTTTGCTCTGTCGCTTCATGATACGCAAGCCAAAGGGCAGTCGCGACTAAATCAATGTACGTCGAATATCACATAAATCTAAGAAAATGTAGGGGCGGCTGACCTGCTTTGTCTACGCGCTGCGCTGAGCCGCCCGTTTTCATTGTCTCTCGGCGCTTGAAAAATCTGGCGCGATTGCTCTCAAAGGCAAGAAGCGACCGTTAAATCGACCCGCCGCGCGTGATATAATTCCTGGCGTTTTGTCCACATTTGCTTAGAGAAACAGCATGTCCCTGCTCGTCGCGACTAACTTGGGCAGATTCTACGGCGCGGATGAAGTCTTCAGCGATATCAGCCTGGCAATATCCGCTGGCGCTCGCATTGGCTTGGTCGGTCCCAATGGCGCGGGCAAAACATCGCTGATCGACATTCTGGCTGGTCTGGATCTGCCGACAGCGGGCAGTGTGACCGCCGCCGGAAGAATCCGTCTGGGCTATTTGCCGCAGCGTCCGGAATTGGCGGGCGCGCATAGCCTGTGGGAAGAACAGGTGAAAGCCTTTGCCGATCTGCGCGACATGGAAGGCCAGATGGAAAACCAGTTGAAGGCGCTGGAAGAGCAACTGGCGGAGCCGGATGGCTACGATGAAGCGCTGGAGCGCTACGGCAGTTTGCAGGCTGAATTTGAGCGGCGCGGCGGTTATGAGTACGAAACGCGCATCAAGATGGTCCTGAGCGGGCTGGGTTTCACCAGCGGCGAATACGAAATGCCATTGCCGCAATTATCCGGCGGGCAAAAAACCAGAGCCCTGCTTTGCCGCTTGCTGCTCGAAGAACCGGATCTGCTGCTGCTGGACGAGCCGACCAATCATTTGGACATCCAGGCGGTGGAATGGCTGGAGAATTACCTCAAATCTTTCCCAGGCGCGGTCCTGGCGGTCAGCCACGATCGCTATTTTCTGGATAGCTTCGCCGCGACAATCTGGGAGTTGGAATACAAGCGCCTGTTGACCTACCGCGGCAATTACAGCGCCTACCTCCAGCAGCGGGATTTGCAGCGAGAAAGCCTGCGGCACGAGTATTATTGGCAGCAGCAATTCATCGAGAAAGAGTTGGATTTTGTCCGCCGGCACATGGGCAGCCGCCGCACCGCGCAAGCAAAAGGGCGCCTGAAAAAGCTCGAAACCGTGCGCAAGCGCGGGAAAATTCTGGAAAGCGGTCCCCGGCAGCGCCGCAAAATGTTTTTGGAAATGAGCGATCATTCTCGCAGTGGCGATCAAGTGCTCATGACCGAAGATCTGCGCATCGGATATGAGGCCGACAGCCCCTTGATGACGGTGCCCGATGCCCTGGTGCTTCGCGGCGAAACTGTCGCGCTCATTGGTCCCAACGGCGTCGGCAAATCAACCTTGCTCAAAACGCTGGCAGGCGACCTGGCGCCGCTGGGCGGGGAGGTCACGCTGGGCGCCAAGGTGAAACTGGGCTATTTCGCGCAAGCGCATGAAAAACTCAACCGCGATAATTCAATCCTCGACGAGATCCGCGCGACCAAGAAAATGCCGATATCCGCAGCCCGCGACTATTTGGGTCGTTTCATGTTCAGCAACGAGGATGTCTTTCGACCGATAGCGAGCCTGTCCGGTGGCGAACGCGGTCGCGTGGCGCTGGCCAAGCTGACCTTGCTCGGCGCGAATCTGCTTTTGCTGGATGAACCGACCAATCACCTGGATATCGACAGCCAAGAGGTATTGCAGGCGGTGCTGGAAGGTTTTACCGGCACTATCCTGCTGGTCAGCCACGATCGCTACCTCGTGGACGCGCTCGCCACTCAGATCTGGGAGATGGCGACTGGGGAGTTGACAATATACGATGGCGATTATCAGGGCTTTCTCCGGCATCGGGGCGAGGGCGCCCGCGCAGCGGGAGCAAAAGCCAAGGCGAAAGGCGGCGCTTCGCGGGACAGCGGCGGCGCGAAAGGCGGAAACGTCAGCGTCAAAATTCGTGGATTGAACCCCTTCGAAGCGGCCAAACGCGCGGCCGAACTCGAAGCCATGATTGACGAATTGGAAACGGACTTGAGCGAGATCAATCGGCAACTAGATAGCGCCAGTTTGGCGGGGGACGCCGAGAGCGTGCGGGCCCTCGGCGAGGCTTATACAAAGACCCAGGCGGAATTGGAAATCGCGCTGGACGAGTGGGGCGAATTCGTGGATTGAGGGGCATGGGACTCCCGCCCAGAGCAATCGCATCAAATTTTTTCAACACAGAGCGCGCAGAGCGCACAGAGTTACTTGGTGTTCAGACGACATTTCTTCTAAAATCCGAGACTAAGCATAAGAAAGAGTTATAAGCGAAACGTGATTTTTCACTCGAAAACACAGTTGAAATAAGACATTTTATGTTTTTCTCTGTGCCCTCTGTGTTCTCTGTAGTTAATATTCAGTTTAGATTCCCACCATTTCAGCCGCTATCATTTTGATGCGACTACCCTGGGACTCCCGCCGCTTCGGGCTTTCCCTATCACCATTCTCGCGCTACAATTAGAACATGCTTGCTAGGCTGGCGATGAAGGAGTGTCATCTTGGATATCACCTGGTTTGGCAGAAACTGCTTTCGCATTACCGAGCGGGGCCATACGTCCGTGGTGACCGACCCCCACAAGCCGGCAAAAGGCGCGCCAGAACTGAAGCTGCGCGCCAATCTTGTCACTGTCAGCCACCAATTGTCTCGACATAATGTCGATCAGGTTAAAGACCATGACTATGTGATTTCCAGCCCGGGAGAATATGAAGTAGGTGACCTGTTTGTCACCGGCATACCGCTTCATATTCACGATCTCGCAAAAGACCGTGTATTGGACAATATCGCTTATCTCTTCGAGTTTTCCAACAATCTAAGCGTATTGCATCTGGGAAAGCTGCGGCAGGTCCCCGACCAATCCATGATCGAGCAACTTGATGAAGTCAATGTCTTGTTGATGCCCGTGAATGGCGGCGCCGGCTTGCCCAATGAACAACTGGCGGAATTGATCAGCCTGATCGAACCCAATCTCGTCATTCCTATGTACCGTGGCAAGGATGACAGCGCCGATGGCGGACCGATCGTCGACGGCTTCCTCAAAGCCATGGGCGTCGGGCAGGTGGAAGCGGTGGATACGCTGCGCGTGTCGATGAGCCTTCTGCCGGAACAAACGCAGGTGGCGCTATTGCGAGCGTCCTCGGTTTTGATTTGAAATCTTCTTTGCACGCCCGAAGCGATTATGCGTTATAGTGGTGGTCAAGATCCGCCAATAGCGAGCGCAAACCCATGCCAAACGGAAATGTCAAGCTGCTGATGAACTGGGACATCAAACCCGGGCTTGATCAAGAGTATTTTGAATTCGTGATGCGCGAATGGGTCCCCAATACTACAAAGTTGGGCTTGACGCCGATTGAAGCCTGGTACAGCGTTTATACCGATTCTGATATGCCTAAAATCATGGCCGGCGCTATCGCCGAAGACGACGAATCCATGCGCCGGATCATCACCAGCGCCGACTGGGCGGATCTACAAGCCAAGCTGATGGAATACGTGGAGAACTACAGCCACAAGATCGTTCGCGTCACCGGGGATTATCAACTCTAAGGCGACAAATTGAGGGGCGCGCTCGACGCTGGGCGCGCGCGTGAGAAACTGGGAACAAAAAGGGATGGGGCTATTAGCCCCATCCCTTTTGTTTGACTTGTCGTGGATGTTCTACCCGCCCATGGCGGCGCGCAGAGAGTCGCAAGCCGGGCATCTGCCATCGGGACGAACGATCGCGTAACCGGATTGCGGATCGGAACTCCAAAGCGTAGCGTCCACGTTCCACACGATGAACATGCGGACAAAGCCGGAACCGCGCAGGCGATGGACCGCGCCTGCCAGCCAGGAAGCCTGCTCGGCCAGGGTATTGCCCGAAGCCCAGGCAAAGCCGCTTGGCAGCGCGCCGATTCCTTCGCCGGTCAGATAACCCAACTCGGTGAAGCAGAGCGGCTTGCTCGGGAAGAAGCTGCGGTAGAGATTCATCATGCGCGGCAAGTACCAGGAGTAGTGGCCGGAACTGCCGACAGGCGCCCCGCTTGACGCGTCCGGCGGCACGATGCCCGCATTGTAGTGAATGCCTACGCAATCGAGTACGTTAGCGGCGCCTGCCGCGGCCATTTGGCGCATGTAACAGTCGTCATCGCCGCCGTTGGTGGAACAACCCTGGAAGAAGCCGGTCGGGGCCGGCGCTCCGCTGATGACAAGCGTTCCCGGATTTGCCGACTTGATCGCGTGGTATGCGGCGCTTAGCATTTGCGTGTAGTTGGCGCCGCTGATCAAGCCTGATGGCCATTCGCGGTCGATATTCATCTCGTTCCAGACTTCAATAGCGTCCGCGCCGCCGCGTGCCAGCCCACCCAGGAAGTTGGCGAAATTCTGGTAATAGCCGCCTGGATTGGCGGCGATCCCGCCCGGCTCGCCGATGACGCTCAGCAAGACTTTGAAGCCGTTGCCATGGGCGCTGTCGATAACGTGCTGGAAGTTGCTCGCGGGCTCGCCGTGCCATTTGATCTGGCGCTTGACCCAGGTCATGCGCGCATTGTGCATGTGACCGGGATGCGCGAAGCTCAATGCCTGCCCGCCCAATTCAAAGCCGCCGGTATTCGCTGTGCTCACCGGCGCTGGCGCAACTGTGACAGGTGGACCGACGCTCTCTTGAGGAGCCGGTTGGACCGGCGGAGGCGGCGCGCCTGGCACCCGCAATACCATGCCTACCGACAAGATATCCGGATTGACGATCCCGTTCATCTGCGCTAACTCAAAGTAATTGATGTTGAAACGCGCGGCAATTGTGGCCAGCGAATCTCCCCCTTGCACCGTATAGGTGCCGGTTGTTGGCGCTGGCTGGGGACTGCTGGGTGGTTGACTAGGAGGTTGGCTGGCTGGCGGGCTGACTGGGGCCGGAGCCGGGGCAGGGGCGGGAACCCGCAATACTTGACCCACAAAGAGCACGTCCGGATTGGCCAGCGAGTTCATGGCCGCCAATTGCAGATATGTCAGGCCGTATCTCGCGGCGATAGCCGCCAGGCTCTCACCCGGCTGCACCGTATGCGTCGTGACCGACGCCGGCGCCTGAGAACTTCCCGCTGGCGCCTCGGGAGCGGGGGCAGGCGCATTTGGTCCGGGGATGATTATCTGGTTCCCCGCGTGAATCAAGTATGGCGCGGCCAAGCCATTGGCGTCCGCCAGCGCGGCCAGCGAAATGCCATTGTTCAAGGCGATCCGAAACAAGGTCTCCCCAGGTTGAACGATATGGATCCGTTGTGCCAGAACCGCAGATGTTCCGACCGTCGTCAAGACGATCATTGTACCCAAAAGTAGAATTAGACGGCGCATATCCGCTCCTTGCCATTAGTTTCGCAACTCAGTTTTGACAAACGCAAGGTCATTCTAGCACGGGTCAAAAAAAGCTGCTGACGGCAAGCAGGCAAGATTGCTAGACTTTTCGGGCTTTGGCGAGCTTAATGGATCTGTAATTGCGGGACTTGCGCTAGTGTCCGATTTCCATGCCCAGATCCACGACCGGCAGGCGCGGATCGATGGCTGTCAGGGTATCCGCCACCCAGGCGTAGTCCGGGTCGGTCGTGGCGGCGAAGGCTCTGCTGGAGCCGGCCAGGAAGTTGAGCGTATAGGTTGTGGTTGCCGGGGCGCTAACCAGGGTATAGAAACCGGAGGGCATGGCGACGATATCATGCTGACGCGCCATCATCACGGCGTTCGAGCCTTTGTCCGCGCTGTAGACGCGCTGGTAGGCGTAGCCCGTGGGACGGTCGAATTTGAAGAAGCTAAAGCGGTTCAACTGCGCTTCCAGCACAACCCCTTTTTCGTCCGTCCTGTGCGTATCGTGTTTGCGCGGCGGGTAACTCGACCAGTTGCCGCCCGGCGTATACAGCTCGTATACGAGAATTCGGTCGGCGGGGAATCCCGATCCGATCACGCGGCACATTTGCCGCGAGGCATTGCCGCCGCCCAGCAATTGCACCTCCACATCGTCTGGCGTGATCAGGCGCGGCTGACCGTCTCTTTCCGTTGGCGCCCAGCACGAGGCGAACTCAAAATCGTCGCTGATGGCTTCAATTTCAAATTCGGTATGGGCTGGCAGGTAGAGGGCATAGGGCAAGCCCGCAAAGACATTCTCGCGCCGACCCACTTGAGAAAAATCGCCCTTGTTGGTGCGGATATTGCACTGGCCGTTGAGAATAACGGCTACGTACTCGAAGGCGTCGATGGCGATCTCGAAGGTTCTGCCGGCGCTCAGGCGCACCGCCGCGAAGTTCATCGTATCCCAGCCGGCTCGCTTGGCATCAAGCGCGGCAAAGGCGCCGGCTCTGCCGCTGTCATTCGCTTGGATATGCAGCCTGTCCGCTGTGAATGCCGTCATGACTATGCTCCGGTATTAGACGGGCAACTATGTTACCAAACCCCGCGTGACGCGCATGAACATGTGCTCAAGATCTTTTTCCTCTTCGTTGAAGCCCAGCATGGCGATCTCGCCCTGGAACAGGTCACTGCTCAGTTTCGACAAATCCTCGTCATTGCCGGAGAAGTCAAGCCGCACGCGGGCGCGGCCATTCTTGGGGATGATCTCTTCCGCGGCGACGACATTGCGCATGCCGCCGACCAATCTCAATACAGCTTGGGCGTTCTCGTGGTCCATCACGGTAATGATGATCTCTCGATGCGCCATCAACTGTAACTTCAGTTCGTCGATACTGCCTTGCATGATCAACTCGCCCGCTTCGACAATGCCGATATGCGAGCAAATGTCTTCGACGTCCGCCAGAATATGGGACGAGAAGAAGATCGTTTTGCCCATATTGGCCAGCTCGCCCAGCAATTCGCGGATCTCGACGCGGGCGCGCGGATCCAGCCCCGAGGCTGGCTCGTCCAGGATCAACACTTGCGGATCATGCGCCAGTGTTCGAGCCAGGGAAAGCCGCTGCTTCATACCGCGGCTGAGCTTGTCCACCATATCTTCGCGGCGATGCTGCAAATCAACCAATTCCAGCAAGTCCGCCACCAGCACCTTGCGCTCGTTCTCGGATATGTCGTAGCAGGCGGCGAAAAAGTCCAGGTATTCCCAAACGCGCAGGTCTTCATAGACGCCGAATTCGTCGGGCATGTAGCCGATGGCGCGCCGCACAGCCCGACGGTCTTCCAACACCGAATGACCCGCGACCCAGGCTTGCCCGTCGTTGGGGCGGGTCAGCGTGGTCAATATGCGCATGGTGGTGGTTTTGCCGGCGCCATTGGGACCGACAAATCCATAGATAGAACCGGCCGGGACTTCCAATGAGATGCCGCGCAAGGCTTCAAACTCGCCGAATGACTTCTTCAGCGCTTGCGTTTTGATGATCGTTTCTTCTATCATTGAGGGGCTCGCTCTCTCAATTGTAGACGCCGGTCTGCTCGATACGGATTTTCCGAATGCGGGCTGTGCCAGCTCCCTGGTCGAATTTCAGGCGAACCTGAACCTCGTTGTTGGCGGCGAGGTAGGGCTGTGGATTAACAAGGTCCAATTCGTCGCCCTCGCGATACCCGAAGACGTCGTATTCGTTTGTCATGGTGTTGAGCAGCTCGATGTCCAGCGATTGCGCATAGCCGCCGCCGCGATCGATCTCGAGGCGCATCCGCTCTACCTCGTCCATGGCCAAGCCAGGCAGCGGGCGGAGCAGGAATTCCACCGACTGTCCTTCATACAGGCTGAAATTCTCGGTGCCATTGCCGGTAATGCCCTCACGACTCAAGGTGATCCAACTGAAGTATTCCGATGGCAGCGTGGCGCGTCGCCTGGGCAAGTTGATTTCGACATCGAGTTCGATCAAATAGAGGGTGGAATCAATGGAACTCCAGGCCGCCCCCTCAATTTCCAGATCCCGGGGCCAGCTATCGTCCCACCCGGCAAGGTACAGCTTCGTCCCGCGCGCTGTTGAACTGAATTGATCGAGGGCGAAACTGGCCAGGAAGGATTGCTCCCGCGCCGCCTGCTTTTCAGCGACCGATTGTACGTTGAGAAAGGCTCGTGTGCGGAGGTATCGCGCGCCCTGGATTTGTCGCAGCGACATGTTGGTTTTGCTGCTTGAAAACGGGGACGTGCTGTAGTCCAGCGCCGTGTGGGCGAGTTCCAGCTGGTTGGGCTGTGTTGGGTAATCGGCGATATCGACGCGCAAGGTCTGCCCGTCCAGCGCCAGAATATCACCGGGCGCGAAGTCGCCGACCAAGTGATAGTCCAGCCCTTGGCCCAGGATGACCGCGTCGCGCAAGGTGATGTCGCTGTCGTTGCGGATGAAGCCTTGATAGGCGCCCGCCATCCGCCCGCTTTCGAGGATTTCAAAGTCGAGCGCGAAGCTGCCGCCAATCGCAGGCCGCGGTATGTGGCCCGCGATGGCGAAATTGGCGAAGATGCCGCCGTCGATGGTGAAGTTCCCTGCGCCAAAGCGTGATCCCTGTCCGATTTCGGTGGCAGTCTGGATGGTATTGCTGGCGAAAAGCGTACTTGGCGTAGTCGCGCCGGCTACCGCCAGGAAGTAATCGTCCGGCACGTCCAGCGAATAAGTGGCGCGCCGGGGCGACAGCAAGCCGATGACCTGGTCCAGCCGCGCCTCTGCGCTATCCGGGAAGGATTGCACGACGCTGAGCCGGCTGACAATAATCTCGGCGCCGCGCAGGCTGAAGCCGACTGTCCAGGCGATTCCCGTAAAGACGACAATGACCAGGGGAATGGTGACCCAGCCCCATCCGCTGCGCTTGATCCGCGCCAGGATGAAATAATTGACCGGTCCGACCAGGGCGATGTATATACCCAGGAACAGACATAGCGTTTGCAAAGGCGGCAACAAGTCTACCCCGGGCAGATTCGCGACCGCTTCGGCGCCCGATTCCGGGCGCGTGAAGCCCGATACCCAAGTCGGATGCGGGGCCCGGGACGCCAGTATCGTCATCCACAGACGGCTGATTTGTTCCCAACTGGCCAGCGGTTCCAAGGTCGGATCAATCGCCAGAAAATCCACCAGTCCGGCGCCAATCTCTCGCCGCGCCAGAAGGGGCAGGCCGTCTTGTTCGACGAGCGCCCGCGCGTCTTCATGCAAAGAGCCGACTGCGACTATTGTCCGCTCCCGCAGTTGGCTGATGTTGTCACCGCTAAAACGCGCCAGCGCGCTGATGTCATCAAGGGAGCGGCTGTCTTCCGGCAGCAATGGCAATATCTCGCCCAGCGCCAGCGCGCTGGCTTGCGCCGCGGGACCGCCAGTCACGATGAGATGCCCGCCGCCCTGCACCCAGCGTCGTATCGCTGTCCGCTGCGGGCTGGATAGACTTTCACTATTGACGTTGATCAGCAGCATCGCGTCCAGCGATTGCAGAGCCATTGCTTTTTCCGGGATTTCGTGAATCAGCCAAAGCGCCTGTTCCGCCGCGGCGCCGCCGATGTGGACGCCCGAAAGATTGGGCGCGATGACGTTGGGACCGCTAACCACGGCATAGAGTTGATCGCCAGGCCGCAATTCATTGAGCCTGGCTTCTCGCGTGGCATGAATCAGTCCGCCTTCAGCGATGAGTTCGACGCGAATCGAATCGGGAAAGGAACGGGCTTGTATGTAAAGCATGGCGGATTTCCGCGCGCCATTTGGCAAGTCGATGGGGGTGCTGAAGGCATTGCCCACCACTGTGCCGGAGGTCTCCGGTCGTATCACCAGACGGCCCTTGATGGATTCGCCATTATTGCCAAGTTCGACGCGCACCGGCGTCCACTGGCGGGTGCGGAAGAAGGAATCGAAACCGACCTCGACCTCCATTTCGATAACATCCTGGAAATTCTGCTGGGCGCTGACCGGCAGAAACAGCAACAGAAGGAGGAGAGGGAAGAACCGATGCAAATGCAGAGCCGCTCGGCGGCAGCGAAAAGGTCTGCCACGCTCGCGCAAAATTGTAAGCCGTCTCGTCGCTGGAGCGACGTGGTTTACATAAACTGGGCGTAGGGGCATGGCAATCCCAAGCTGTCGGGCGTAAGGCGCTGCCTATTGTATCACGCTCTTGCGCCATGTCATGGCTGCAATCTTTGTCCGCGAGGGGCGAATTGCCTCCGGATAGCGCGCGCAAATGGGACAAGGATTAAATGACGCGCTATGTTATATTTGTGGGGCTTCGCTTATCCAAACATGCTTTATGAGGAGATGAACTATGGTTTATCAGGCCGCGGGCGCGCGCTACGACGCGATGAAATATCGTCGAACTGGCCGCAGTGGCTTGCTGCTGCCGGCGGTTTCGGTCGGCATCTGGTGGAACTTCGGCGGCGTCGATACGATCGAGAACTCGCGCGACATGCTGCGGACGGCATTCGACCTGGGCGTCACGCATATCGACATCGCCAACAACTATGGCCCGCCGCCCGGCTCGGCTGAAGAGACCTTCGCGCAGATCTTCCGTCAAGACCTGGCGCCCTACCGCGACGAACTCATCGTTTCCAACAAGGCGGGCTATCGCATGTGGGAGGGACCCTACGGCGAATGGGGCTCGCGCAAGTATCTCATCGCCAGCTGCGACCAGAGCCTCAAGCGCGCGGGACTCGACTACTTTGACATCTTTTACAGCCATCGCCCCGATCCCGACACGCCGCTCGAAGAAACTATGGGAGCGCTCGATCACATCGTGCGCAGCGGTCGCGCGCTCTACGCGGGCATCTCGAGTTATCGCCCGGCGATGGCGCGGGAAGCGGCGCGGATTCTGCGTCAATTGGGCACGCCCTGCTTGATTCATCAGCCGCGCTACAATATGTTTGACCGCTGGATTGAAGATGGATTGACCGATGTTCTGGGGGACGAAGGCATCGGTTGTATCGCTTTCTCGCCGCTCGATCAGGGCATCTTGACCAACAAGTACATCGGATCCAGGCCCGAAGATTCCCGCGCCATCAAGCTGCAATGGGGCGATCGCCTTTCGCAAGCGAAGATCGACAAGGTCATCAAACTGAATGCCATCGCGCGCGAGCGGGACCAAAACATGGCGCAAATGGCGCTGGCTTGGACGCTGCGGCTGCCGGAGATGACCTCGGCTCTCATCGGCGCCAGCAAGCCCTCTCAGATTGAAGATGCGGTCGGCGCGCTGGATAACCTCGAATTCAGCGACGATGAGCTGGCGCGGATCGAGGCGATCTTAAGCGAATAGGGCGTCGATGACCCTCCTCGTCATTGATTTGGGAAGCTCGTCCGTCCGTACGCTGCTATTTGACGACGGCGCGCGCTTGATCGAAGGCGCGATTTGCAGCCGCAAGCATGACTTCGAAACGGATTATGACGGCAAGGCGGAAGCCAATGCCGATCATTTGCGAGCGTTGACCGAAGCCTGCCTGGACGACATATTGACGCATCCGGCGGCTGAGTCTATCACTGCGGCGGGCATGGCCAGCTTCGCCGGCAACTGGCTGGGCGTCGATGCGAATGGACAAGCCTGCACGCCAGTGCTGACTTATGCCGATACGCGGGGCCGCAGCGCGATAGCGGGCTTGCGGCAAAGGCTCGGGGGCGCGCTGGACGCCTATCATCAAGCCACCGGCTGTTTCATACATCCCGCCTATTTCCCGGCGCAATACGCCTACATGAAGGAGTTCCATTCGCGGTCCCTTGAGCCGGTTCGGCGGATCAGCGACATAGGCGGTTATCTCTATCGTCACTGGTTCGGGCGCGAGGCGCCGATCAGCTATTCCCTGGCAAGTTGGTCCGGGTTGCTGCGGACGGGGGGCTTAGGCTGGCATTTTGACTTCATCCGACAGCTGCTCGGCGCTGATCTCCTGGAACGCTTGCCCGCCCTGGCGGATTTCGATGCCTGCCAGGTCGGATTGGCCGACGCCTACGCCGGGCGCTGGACCCGGTTGCGCGGCGTTCCGTTTTTTCTGGCTTTGGGCGATGGAGCCGTCGCCAACCTGGGATCGGGCGCCGTCGATGCCCGCCGCATCGCCCTGACCATCGGCACCACGTCGGCGCTGAGAGTTGTCACGCGGAGGGAAGAGTTGCCCGATGGGCTGTGGCGATACCTGGTCTGCCAGGGCATGCCGCTGGTTGGCGGCGCCACCAGCGAAGGCGGCAACGTGTATCAGTGGGGGGTGGAAGAACTGGGACTTGATACCGCTTCGCTCAACGCGCGTTTGAGCGCAGCCCGCCCCGATCAACACCGATTGACGGTTTTGCCTTTGATCGCCGGCGAACGCAGCCCGGGTTGGCAGTCGGACGCCTCGGGCACCATACACGGCATCCGCCGCAGCACCAGCAAGCTCGATATCATGCAGGCGCAACTGGAAGCGGTGGCGATCCGCCTGTCCATGATCTTCGACCAGCTCAAATCGGAGGAAAGCGCGGTGATAGCCGGGGGAGGCGCCTTGGGCTCGTCGCCCGCCTGGGCGCAGATGATCGCCGACGCTTTTAATGCGCCCATTCAATTGCTGGACCAGGCCGAGATCACCGCGCGCGGCGTGGCGCTGCTCTTGCGGGAGCGGCTGGACGGCACCGCACTCGACGCCGACCCGCCGCGCATCAGCCGGGTCTTGCGCCCCAATCCCGACCATGCGCTGATTTACCAAGCGGCGCGGGCGCGACAGGTTGATTTGTATCAGCGTCTTTATGGCTGAGGCTGCGCGAACTAAAGCATCCGGGCGTAGGTGGCGACCTCCGCGACCGAGTCATTGCCGCCACAGATCAGCAGCGCCAGATGATCCTCGCCGCTCAGCCGGTCCTTGATCTTTTCCGCAGCGGCAAGCGTACTGGCAGCCGCCAGTTCGGCGAAGACTTTCTCGCTTTCCAGCATGACTTGCTGCGCGGCAATCATGTCGGGATCGCTGACGATGATCAGGTCCTCGAGATGCGCGCGGCACAGTTCCAGACCGGTCTGCCCGACGAAGGGACCGCCCAGCGTTTTGGAGAGTGAGGCGGGCTTGATGTTGACGATCTTGCCGGCGGCTAGGGCCCGCGCCATGGTCGGCGCTTTTTCCGGTTCCACGCCCCAGATGCGGGCCGCGGGTTTGACAGCCTTGATGGCGCAAATGATGCCGGCGATCAAGCCGCCGCCGCCGATGCTGACGATGATATCGGTCATTTGCGGGCAATCTTCCAGGATTTCCAGCCCGACAGTGCCGTTGCCAGCCATCTGCTCGGGATTGTCAAAAGGATGCAGGGAGGTTCGTCCCCCCGCAACCCATTCGTCGGCGCGGGCGAATGCCGTAATGGCATCCGGCAGCAATTCGACCTCGGCGCCGTAATCGCGGGTGGCCTCAATCGAGCCTTGAGGCGCGTTTTCCGGCATGCAGACAATCGCATCCACGCCGAGCGCGCCGCTGCAATAGCCGACTGCCCGGGCGAAATTCCCGCCGCTGACCGCCACGACGCCTTTGTCCAGCGCCGCTTGCCCCAGGGACAGCATCTGGTGAAAGCAGCCGCGGGTCTTGAAAGAACCGCTGTGCTGGAACAGCTCCAGCTTCAAATGGACATTGGCGCCAAGCCGCTGCCCCAGCGTCGCCGACGTCCATTGCGGCGTGCGGCGGTAGAATTGCTCTTCGTATACAAGAGCGCTGCGTACGTCTTCAAGTGTGATCATGGCAGGCTTTCGATTTGCTATCTCGTTGTCGCCCAAGGGTAGTGTATCGAAGTCGGTTGAAACAGGAAATCTTAACCACCGAGGACACCGAGATCACCGAGAATTGCTTGCGAAATAGTTTCTATATCTTTGTGCCCTTTGTGTCTTTGTGGTGAAATTGAATGTGGCTCGTTTGAATTTCAACCGAAAAGGATATACTACCTCGCCCAAGACTTTAACATGGATGCCACCGGAAACAAGCATCCGGCTCATTCAAAGTCGATGGACGGGGTATCGGCGATGCAGCTGCTGTCGGGATCCCTATCCGGATTGTCCAAAAAGTCCAGCGCGATTGCTACGGCGCAGCGCTCCGAGCGCAAGACGCCATGCCCGACGTGGGGCAGCAGGTAGTTGTAGGAGACGCTCAGGGTTTCATGAGCCATATCGGCATAAGACGGCGGCGTGATGGGATCGAATTCCCCCGAAAGCAGCAGCGCCGGGACATCGCTTTTGACCGGGCTGTTGGCGGAATCGGGCCGCGCCTTTGCCCCCCACATTTCGCACAGGCGCGCTAGCGTGGCGCTGCCTTCCACCGGGTAATCCAGGTAGCCGCTGAGATGAGGATGCGCGGCGATCAAGCCCGCATAGTCGCGATAGCTGGACGATATGTGTTCCTCCTGGCATTGCACCGTATAGTGCATGCCCAGCGAGTTATTCCTGATCAGCGCTTCATGCGCAACACCATAGCTGACAGCGTCTTGGAGCCGGCCCAGGTGCAAATCGTAAATCAGATTCGGTATGCGCTTGATGAACTGCACATCGTAGAGCCAACTGAAAACCCAGTCATAGAGTCGATAACCGCTGATTTCAATTTCCAGCGCTTTGTACTGGGGCGGCGAATAGGTCGCGGTCTCCGGCTCCCGGTTCAGGCTGTGGTACAGCTTGTAAAATACCGCCTCCAGGTCCGGGTAGCGCTCGCTGCAAGCCGCTGACGCCGCGCAAGCCGCAAAGACTGCTTGCAGCGCCCGTTCGCCACTGTAAAAGGAATCGAGAAAAATGTCGGCTTGCGGCGGATAGACGGAATCGAGTATCACGCTGCGCAGATACTGCGGGTGATCGCGCATGAGAGCCAATGCCAGGCGCGAGCCATAGCTGACGCCGACCAGGTTCCACTGCTCGTAGCCCAGGGAGAGCAACACGTTGACAATATCGCGGGCGTTGTTGGCGCTGTGGAAGGTCTCGAAATGGATATTCTCGCCGGAAAGGCGGCGATGACACTCACCCAAGATTGCCAGCACGACTTCAGCGCGCTCGGCATGATTGCTTTGCAAGATTTCGTCTATGCGGTACAAGACTTCGCGGCAATAAAGCGGCGGATTGGAAAGCCCCGTGCCCCGCTGGTCAATGACGATGAGGTCGCGATCACGGGCAAAATCGCGCAAGTAAAGACGAAAAGAGCTCCGCAATAGTTGCGTTCCGCTGCTGCCGGGTCCGCCAACCAAATAAACCAGGGGGTCCGGTTTTGCTTGCGGGCTCTTGCTCTCGATCAATGTGTAGAATATCTCCACCTTGCCGGCGGCTGGATTCTCGTAATCTTGCGGCAAGGCGACGTAACCGCAGCGCGAGACATAACCGTGAAGTTCTTCCACGCATTCAGCGGATTCGCGCATGCCCTGGGCGCCTGCGCTCAAAGCGAGGGCAAAGATCAGCAGAAGCCAAGCGAAAGAAAATTTGATCATAGCCAGCCATCGTCGAATGCTCCTATCAAGTTAAGCACATATCGCGGGGCAAATCAACGAAAGCGGCGCTTGCCCCAGGGCAATCGCATCAAATTATTTTTTCACCACCGAGGACACCGAGATTTAAGCTCTTGCCTGCCAAAAAGGAGCGATGTAGGGGCGTTTGTCGGTCAGTGTCTACGCGACCCGCTGAAACGCCCGTAAACAGAAATGATCTTTTGTATTTCTCTGTGCGCTCTGTGGCTCTGTGGTGAATTTTCAGTTTGTTATTTGCATTGCTCCACAAGATACCATTTTGAAGCGATTGCCCTGTACGCTATACCATCAGACTTGCCTGCCATTATAATGCCTGATATGAGCGAATCCCCTAACTCCCATCAGCGACTCCGGCGCCGATATCTGATCCTTGCCTGCGCCGTTTTGCTGCTCCTGCTCGCGATGCTCGGCTTGGATCTGCGGAATCGGGGCTTGGCTTGGCAATTGATGTGGTCGCAGACCGGCGAGGAATCGCCCCTGGCGCAAATGCGCGGCATGGTCGAAGTGGCGGGCAATCTGCTCCGGCAGCCGCTGGCGACGGAGCCGCTGGCGCCCGTCAAGCACAAGAGCGATATCCCGTATGGCGTCAACACTTTTTTGCAGCATGAGGTCGAGGGTCCCAAAATTGAAGCGATGCTGGCGATGATCCGCGAGGCCGGTTTCCTCTGGCTGCGGCAGGAATTCCCTTGGGAGGACCTGGAGGTGGACGGACGAGGTCAATTCAAGGACTCGCGACAAGATCACGATGGCGACGGCGTCGTCGATACGGTTGATGGCTGGGCAAAGTACGACCGGATCGTTGACTTGACCGAAGCCTATGGCTTGCGCCTGCTGGTGCGCTTGAGCAATCCGCCCGATTGGTCGCGCGCGGATCCTGAAGCCGGCGCCTTTGCGCCGCCTGATGACCTGCAGGACTTCGTGAACTATGCCGCCGCGATCGCGGGGCGCTACCGCGGGCGCATCAGCCACTATCAGGTTTGGAACGAACCCAACATCTATCCGGAATGGGGCAATGCCTTTGTCGATCCGCCGCGCTATGTGGAAATGCTTTGCCGGACGCGCGAGGCGCTCAAGCGAGTTGATCCGGAGGTAGTGGTTGTCAGCGCCGCAATCGCTCCGACAATCTCGCTGGACGGTTATTTCGGCTTCAGCGATTTGATCTTCCTGCAAGAGATTTATGACCTCGGCGGCGGGGATTGCTTTGACGTCTTCTCGGCGCAGGGTTACGGGCTCTTTAGCGGGCCGACCGATCGCCGTTTGCGCGCGACCTCGGTCAATGTGGCTCGGCATAGCTATTATCGCGATATCATGGTGCGCAATGGCGATGCCCACAAACCAATCTGGCTGAGCGAAGCGGCTTGGAACGCCACACTTGACGCCGAACTGCCGCGCGAAGAGATAGACGCCTTCAGCCGCTATGGCAATGCCACGCAGGAACAAGCGGCGCGATATATGCCACTGCTCTACGATCGGGTTCAGCAGGAGTGGCCCTGGATCGGCAATGTCATGTACTGGTTCTTCACCCGCAAAGATCCTTTCGAAGCGAATCAGTCCAAATACTATTTCCGCATGGTCGAACCGGATTATCAGCCGGAAAAACCGACCTTCACGCCGCTGCCGGTTTATGAAAGCGTACGCGATTACATCGTCAATCAAGAGCCGATATTGTATCGGGGCAGGCACCAGGCGGAAACCTGGCAAGTGAGCGGCGAAGGCACGGTCCTAAGCGATGAAAGCGCGCACTTCGGGCGGGCGAAACGATTCGACGCCGGCATCGCCTTTCGCGCGCAGGGTACAGCCGTCGAGATTCGCTGGCGCCCGGCCGAAAGCGACGACAGCCTCTGGCGCGTCAGCCGCTTCGCTCTGTCGGCGACCGGAGCGCGCAGCGGCTGGATCGACTTGGGTTCCGCCCCCGTAATTGTTGACGAAATCGCTGTATACGACCTCAGTCTGAATCACCTGTTTCCACTGGTTGCAGCAGCTCTGGCGCTTGTGATCGTGCTGG
This sequence comes from Chloroflexota bacterium, assembly GCA_028873975.1. Taxonomy (GTDB): domain Bacteria; phylum Chloroflexota; class Anaerolineae; order Aggregatilineales; family Phototrophicaceae; genus UBA6055. The sequence goes on along the minus strand of JAPPMO010000089.1, from coordinate 32,702 downwards.
CGGGCACGGTTGCTCTCGCCCTGCGAGAGCGCCTGAAATGAACGCCGGCGCCTGGAACCGGACCCGGCATCTGTCCCCGCCGCTTCTGATGCTGCTCTTGCTCGTCTTGGGCTGCGCGCTCCGCTTTCATCGTTTGGGCGAGCAATCTCTTTGGTACGACGAAGGCGTCGCATACAACCATGCGCTGCGTACTTTGCCGGAATTGATCCCGCTTTTGCAGCGCAATGTTCATGTGCCAGCCTACTTCACGCTGCTGGGGCTGTGGGAAGATGTCGCCGGCGCCTCCGAATTCGCCTTGCGGTCGCTTTCGGCTTTTTTCAGCCTGCTGAGCGTCGCTTTGACTTACGCTTTGGGATCCCGTCTCTTCCATCCGGTGGCTGGTTTGACCGCCTCCGCTTTTGTGGCGCTTAACAGTTTCAGCATCTATTACGCGGGCGAGGCGCGCATGTACGCCATGTTGACGGCGATCGCAGCCGGCAGCATGTTGCTCTTTGTCGTTTTTCTGGGCGATCTCTGTCGGCACTCTCCAGCGCGCTCCCGCGGTCGAGCCATCATTGTGCTGGGATTGATCAACGCCCTCGGTCTTTATACTCATGTCGTTTTCGCTTTGGTTCTGTTGACGCAGATTGCCCTGGCTATTATATGGTTTGGCAGATCTTGGCTGGCCCAGCCTCAATCGACCGAGGTCGCCAAGCGGACCTTGATCGCTTACCTATTCGCGAACGCGCTAAGCCTTTTGCTCTTCTCCCCCTGGATCTCGACCGCCGTCAGTCAAGTCTTCGCTCAGCCGAATATCGCGGCGCCGGTCGCCCTTGATCGCTTGCTGCGGGGGATACAGGGCTATTTGGCTTTTGGCAGCACCTTCGAGTTGAGTATGGGAAGCATGGGCTTCGTCGTCTATTTCTTCCTGCTCTTCGGCTTGCTCCTGCCCGATACGCGGGGGCGCGCGCTATGGAATATGCTGCTGCCAGTGGCCTGGGTCTTGATCTCGGTTGGCGTCTACCTGTCCATGGATCTGGGCGCGCGTTACCTGCGTTTCTTGCTGCCGGCTCAACTGGCTTTCGCGCTTTGGATGGGGCGCGGCGTCTGGATCCTCTGGACGCGCCGGACCCGCGACAGACATGCCGCGCTGCGTCATGTTCCCAGGCTGGCGGCGGCGGCCGCTTCGGCTGGCTTGCTCCTGGCTCTGATCAAAGGCTTGCCGATTCTCTATCATCATGCCGACTTTCAACGTGATGACATCCGCGGCTTGGTCCGGCATATCGAGGGCGAACTGAAGGAAGGCGATGCTTTAATCGTCAGCGCAGCCGGATTCGCGGAGGTCCTGCATTATTACTATCGCGCGGAGGCGCCCGTCTACGGCTTGCCCCTGACGGCGGATGTCGAATCGACGCGCGCCCAAGTGAGCGACATAATCGCGGCGCATGACCGCCTGCACGTCATCTTTTATGGCGCGGCGGAACAAGACCCGGAAGGCATTGTCGAAGCGGCGCTCAATCGAAATGCCTTCGAGATTAGCGACGTCTGGGTGGGCGATCTGCGCTACGCGCAATACGTCAGCCCGGCTGATTTCGCTCAGCCGCAGCCGCTGGACGCGCGCTTTGGCAGGCAGATCTTGCTGGCTTCGGCCGCCTTGAGCGTGGAGGCGGCGCTTGACCGAATTCTGCCGGGCGATGTCTTGCAGGTTCAGTTCACCTGGATTGCCGATGCGCCCATCGACGCGCGCTACAAGGTCTTCCTGCAGCTGCTTGATGCCGAGGGCTTCCTGGCAGCGCAGCGGGACAGCGAACCGGGCGGGGGTCTGGCGAAGACCGTAGACTGGCAGCCTGGCGTAGCGGTGCTGGATAATCACGCGCTCCTGCTGCCGCATGATTTGTCCCCGGGCGACTATAAGCTGATCGCCGGTCTTTACGATATCAATGACGCAAGCGCGCGTCTTCCAGTCGGGGATGGCGACTACCTGGAGTTGGCGCGGGTCCGCGTCGGCTAGGCGGAAGCGCGCAGATATACCGCTTCGCCAGCGACATAAGTCGCCTCGACAGCGCGGTCGTCGGCGCAGATCATCAGCGCGAACAAGAGCTCCTCAAAGCTCTCCGCCACCTCGCTGCGCAGCTCCAGCAGCGGCGTCGCGCGCGGATCAAGCGCGATGATATCGGCGTCATGACCGACCGCTAAGGTACCGACGCGATCGGCAATGCCAAGCGCTTGGGCGCTGCCCAGCGTCGCCAGATAAAAGCTCTGAATCGCCGTAAGGGAGATCTTGCGCAACTGCGCCATTTTGTAGGCTTCGTTCATCGTTTGCAGCATGGAGAAACTGGTCCCGCCGCCGACATCGGTTCCCAACCCCACCGTGACCGGACGGCGCTCGGCTTTGGTTTTGGCGATGTCAAAGAGACCGCTGCCGATGAAAAAATTCGAGGTGGGACAGTGGGCGATATTGGCGCCGGTCTCGTGGAAGCGACGCAATTCCTCTTCCGACAGATGAACGCCATGGCCGTATATCGCTCGTTCATCCAGCAATCCGTAGTATTCATAGATGTCGGTATAATGCTCCCGCTGCGGATACAATTCCTTTGCCCGCGCGATCTCCGCCAGGTTCTCCGAAATATGCGACTGCAGCCGCACGTCAGCGAATTCGTGCATCAGCGCGCCGGCCAACTCCAGTTGCCGCGGACTGCTGGTGAGGGCGAAGCGCGGCGTCACCGTGTAGAGACAGCGTCCGCGCCGGCGCCAGCGTTCGATCAAGGTTTTGGAATCGTCATAGCTCGATTGCGCCGTATCAAGGATGGCGGGCGGGGCATGGCTGTCCATCATCATCTTGCCCGCCAGGATCAGCATGTTGCGCGCTTGCGCCGCCTCGAATATGGCGCGGACGGAACCTGGCGCCGACGTACAGAATACCGAGGCGGAAGTCGTGCCATTGCGGAACAACTCGGCGACGAAAAACTCGGCGATGCGCTTAGCGTGCGCCTCGTCATTGAATTTGGCTTCGGTCGGGAAGGTGTATTTGTTCAGCCATTCCAGCAGTTGCGTGCCGTAAGAGCCGATGATCTCGACCTGCGGGTAATGGATATGCGCGTCGACGAAACCGGGCATCAGGATCGAGCGCGCATGACGCCGTACTTCGACATCGTCGGGCAGCGCGGGCAGAATCTCGGCGGCGCCTCCGACCCCGGAGATCTTGCCGCCCTCGATGACGATGATCCCATCCGGCTCGTAGACAGCGCAGTCTTCCGGCGGATTCAGAAAGGGGTCGTCCCTCACATAGAACAGCGAGCCGCGCAAGGCAAGTTTATTCATTGGCATAGACCATTCTGTCTGCGATCGGACCATGGACATGGAAACCGGACTGTCAGGCGGGAGGCAAGGGTGTCACGTCTTCCCAGGCGCCGCTCCGCCAGGAGCGGATCATGGCCGCGTGCGCCTCGGCGACGGCCAGCGCATCGCCAAAACCGGGCGAGGCTTGCGCGCCATCAGCGACCGATTTCAAGAACTGATAGGCTTCGATGACCTTCATGTCTTCGTAGCCGATGCCGCTGCCGTCACCCGGATTGAAATTGCCGTGGTAAGGATATTTGTCTCCGCCGACCAGTCGCAGGTAACCGTCTCGCAGGCCATCGTCGCCGGGCAGGTAGAGCTGCAATTCGTTCATCCGCTCGAAGTCCCAATTCATCGCGCCTTCGGTGCCGTTAACTTCAAAGCCGAATTGATTCTTCGGCCCGAAGATCGTGCGCGACGCTTCGAAGCTGCCGCGGGCGCCGTTGGCGAATTCCACCAGCGCGCCAACATAATCTTCGTTGGTGACCGCTCCTGTGGGGTCGCCCGGCGCGCCCATGGAATAGTGGGCGCCTTTGCCGGGGATCGGCCTTGGTCGTTCGGCGATAAAGGTATGCGCGTTGCTGGCCAGCCGCTTGATCGGCCCCGCCAGGTGGAGCGCCATGTCGGTGACATGAGCCATGATGTCGCCCAGCGCGCCGTAGCCGGCCACGTCCTTGTCGAAGCGCCAGGACAGCAAGCCGTAAGGATTGCTGCCGTACATGCTGAAGAAACGACCGCGGTACTGGGTCAATTCGCCCAGCTTGCCCTCGCTGATCAATTTTTTGGCGTGCATCACCAGCGGCGCCCAGCGATAATTGAAACCGACAAAGGTCAGAACGCCGGCTCGCTGCGCGCTGGATTCGATCCGCGCGGTTTCCGAGGGACTTCGCCCGACCGGCTTTTCGCAGAAGATGTGCTTGCCGGCCGCTGCGGCCGCGTCAACGATTTCGACATGCAGATTATTTGGCGTGGCGATATTTACAATCTGTACCTGAGGATGCTCGATCACTTCGCGCCAGTCCGAGGTCGCCGCTTCAAAGCCGAGAAGTTGCCGCGCCTGGTTGGCGCGTTCCGCTACATTGTCGGAGCAGATAACCAGCTTCGCCGCCAGACCGCTGTCGGGAAAGCGCTGCGACGCCAAGCCGTAGGAACGGCTGTGAACCTGTCCCATCCAGCCCATGCCAATCACACCGATGCCAAGCGTCTTCATCTTCGACCGCCCTGTCTCATGTCATTCAGCTGTATATTTGACAGACCCCCATCCGCGCCAGCGGAACGAGTTTCTTGATTTGCGCGAGCGCGGGAGGCCTTTTCGCCGGTTGCGCGCCGAGGGGTTTTTTGGAAGCGCCGGCATTGTCCTGACGGCGCCAGGATATGGCAACAATCAGCCCTCAATCGCTTCAATATGGCTGCGGAATTCCGACTTGGGATTCTCGATATAGACCCAGGCCCGCGTCTTGCTAACCAGCCGCGCGCTGACCCGCACATAAGCATTTCCTTCATAGTCGTCCAGCTTCTTGAGTTCCTCGCTGCTGACTTCAAAGAGCAAACCTTCCACCCGAGATCCGCTGTGCGGTTGCAAAATACTGTAGACATAATGAATGCCATTAAGCTTGGCCAGACGATAGCCAAGCAGGGAATCCGGCAAGCCGTCGCCCAGTGTGCGACCGAGCAACTGTTTCTGTGTTTCCGGATTCTGCAAGGTGCCATAGGTGAAGAGTTTTTCCATACGCATTCGTCTTCCTGTTAATCGCGCAGTTCGGGCTTTGCCCCTGGCTTGGACCTCATCTCATTCGTCGCTTGGGTTATGCGCGCCATCGAGATATCCGGCCACCCATTTCATCATATCAATAGACCCCTGCGGCTGCGCCTCCCCGAGATTCAGTTGCCGGTCAATACTGTCATCGCTGCGGATGAGCGATCGTTTGCTGCGGTTTTCCGCCATTTCGGTCATCAGATGGGCTAGATTGCGCAGGTTATTCGCCAGGATATGCCGCTCGTCCGCCGAAAGAACATCGCGGACGAGCGCCAATTCGCGGCGCACGGTCTGTGGATCAATATCGGTCAAATGCGCATGGTCGAAAGCGTCGGTGATATGTTCGACCAAGGTGCAAGCCGCATTGATCGCTTGGGCGAAATTAGCGGGATCGCGGTCCGGCATCCAGCGGCGCATGGCCAGCGCCGTACGCAAGATTTGCTTTAGCGGTTCGAGGTGGCGGTGCGCCTCCAACTCGCGCTCGAGCCGCTGCAATTGCGTCAAGGCGCAACGGTGAGTGTGTTCCCGCCACCAGTCGTAGAGTGTATTCAGCAGCGTTCGGCTCCAATTGCCTTGCCGCCACAAGCGCGCGATGCCGTCGACGACCAGCGGGATATCTTCTTCATCTTCAAATTGCTGAAAAAGATGCGTGGCAGTGGTGCGGGCCGCGGTTTCCAATTGCAGGCCGCTGCAGCTTTCGAAACATTTCCAAAGATGCCGATAAGAGATATGCAGCGCCTGGTTCTTTGCCATCAAACGCGCCAGCGCTTCCATCAGCGGCTGCGTCGCGGGTTCCCAATCGTAGAAATCAAGCATCCCGAAATAGGCGTCAATCACATCGCGGGGCGCCAAATTGTCGATGCCGGATACCGCGTTCAAGATCGACAAAACCCGGTCCAGCGGGAAATCATCGTCCTCGAGCAAGGCGCTCAACCTTGGGAAAAGCACATCGCGATCGGCAAGATGACTTGCCGCTTCGACGAGCAATTCCCGATCATCGCTGATCAGAACATGGCGCAGGTGAAGATCCAGCGCGTCGTCGGTGAGCTGGTGGCTGGCTTGTGTAGCCAACAATCGGATCATGGCCGGCGGCCGATAAATCACCGGAAGATCGACTCGCTTCTCGGAGGCGAAAAGCGTCCAAAGATACTCCACCGCCGCGATCGTGACCAACTGCTCGTCGGAGGTCTCGATGCCGTGGAAGAGCGCGAGCAGAAAGTACTCGGCTGTTTCTTCAATAAGAGGTTCCAAAGCCCCGGCCGAGTTGTCGCGCAGGGCGCGGCTCATTTTGGCCGGCAGGGCGGCGATCAGCGATTCATCCTCATAAAGCGTATCGGCGATATTGGGCAGGCGGCGCGCGGCGATCAGGATGAGATGGATGCCTAATTCGCCGTTGTCGCGCGCGCGCTCAACCGACGACAAGACCCCGTCGCGAAGGATGTCTTGCAATTGATAAGAAAGCGGTTCATGCGCGATCAATTCCAGCCAACTGATCAAGGTCGGCACATCACCTTCTTCGATGGCGACTTCAAGCGAATCGCGCGCGGCAGCCTGCAAGCGCGGGATCCATTTCTCGTCGATGCCCAAATGATTCAGTCGATTGCGGGCGAAGACATAGACGGTATCCGGCTGCGATTCCAGCATGTCGTCAAAGAGGCCCGCAAGTTCCGCTTCCAGCCGCGCGTCTTCCTCCAGCTCTTCGGCAACGCGCTTCCCCGCCACGACATCGCGGTTTCGCAATGCGTTTTCGAGCAGCTTCCTTATATATCGACGGCGCAATTCGCCCATTGGCGGCGCGGCGCTGGACAAAGCGCCGATCATCGCGCCCGTTTCCAGCGCGTCCTCTGTCAATGTCCGTTGGTCCAGCAAATAGCGTTCGGCGACGGCCGCCAATTCTGCCGAAAGCTCTCCGTCTCCCATGGTCGCGACTGTCAAAGCCTCGAGGCTGTCGATGCGCTCGGCGAAACTATCGCTATCCTCCCGCCACCAAGCGCTGAGCAATTGGAGGTAGGGATGCTCCCGGACTGCGGCATTCGCTTCGGGATCGTTCCAATTCAGGGTCCAGTAGCGCGTATCGTCGTCGCCCTCGGAAAAGACGATATGAGGAGGTTGCAGCTGCGTCTGGAGGTCGTTTGTTGAAAAACTCAACTTGACCGTTGCGGCGTCCGGCAACAGCCCTCGCAGCCCGGCGATCAGGTCAAGGCGTTGCTCGAAATCTGCCGGGAAATTGCGAATCATCAGTTTTCGCTCGTGCAAGAACGCTCCCGCGAGGGTCATCGCCAGGTCGAAATCCAGCTCCAAAAGCTCGTTCAGGACTGTGCCAAAGCGATCCTCAGATGTCGTCGCGACCCCATCCGTATTGTCGGGCATAGTTAAAGCAGTGCCACTGTCGCCATCCCGCGCCAGATCCAGCGGCAGATTTTCGAGCAGCCACTGGTGCCCGGCATTTTTCGGTCTCAGCAGGTCATAAGGAATCGAAACATATTGGTAACAGGCGCTTCCGTCTTTTCTATCCGGCGACCAGGCATAGACTAGCAGCGCTCGTTCGTCGTCAGTCTTCATAAAAGCCAAAGCAGGGGCATTGCCGCTCTCATCCAAGGTCATCGGTTCTAAAGAGAGCTGCCTGTGACATTGGGCGGCATCGTCAACCGGGAAGCCGTCGCTGCGCGCAAGCACGACAAGCGCGTCGTCTTCCCCGTAACTCGTCATCAAGTAGTCCAGTGCGTCGGGCACGCTGGCGGCCTTCAATCCCTGCTCCACCGGAAATGCCCACCCATTGTGTCAAATACATCCCTTTCGCGCAAGCTATAGCTTACGATTCGGTAGGGCAATCGCATCAAAATGATGGCGACAGGCAAACAGAATATGAACCAGCGAGGGCAGCGATCGTCCTGCCGCGCTCAAGGCAAAAATACAAGCGCTCTCTTTGCCCTATAGCGAACGGCAGCTCTGACAGACCATCCGGAGATTTCCCAATTTGGGATATTTTGGGATAAGCGGCGCTTGAGCAGGTACCTTGCTGGAAAAGGCAAGAAGCTTACGGATTCTTGCGCGTCTTCATGTCAAAGACCAGCTTGTATGCTATACTGTGACAAAGAAACCAACGTAGGATTTTGACGTTCTAGCGAAGGTAAACTTATGGAAATCTTGCAATTAACCGGCAAGGCTGTTAAGTCGTACGAAATCGCAGATCTCCTGGGACAAGGCGGCTACGGTGTTGTCTATCGCGCGAATCAGAGCGCGGTCTTGCGCGAGGTGGCGATTAAGGTCATTTTGCCAAAATACGCCAACTCGCCCGAGTTCATCCGCCGCTTTGAAAGCGAGGCGCAAGTCGTAGCCCGCCTTGAACATCCTCATATTGTCCCCTTGTATGATTATTGGAGAGAACCGGACAGCGCTTACCTGGTGATGCGCTATTTGCGCGGCGGCAGCTTGCGAGACAAGATCGATCTGCAGGGTCAGTTGGACGTCGACGCCACTGGCAAAGTTCTGGAGCAGGTTGGCTCTGCCTTGACCTTTGCCCATCGCAACGGCGTTGTCCATCGCGATGTCAAAGCCGATAACATCTTGATGGATGAAGACGGCAACGCCTACCTGGGCGACTTCGGCATTGCCAAGGAGGTCGGCAGCGATGGCGGCGGCGGACAGGGCGATATCGTCGGCACGCCGGCCTATCTGGCGCCGGAGCAAATCCGTGGCGGCGATGTCGGTCCGCATAGCGATGTCTATGCCTTTGGAATCATGCTCTATGAAATGCTTTCAGGACGTCGTCCATTTGCCGAGTTGACACTGGCCACGCTGGTATACAAACACCTCAACGAACCGCTGCCGATGATCGACCATGACGAACTCAATCTGCCGCCCGCCTTCAATTCAATTATACAGAAAGCCACAGCTAAGGATCCGCAAGAGCGCTATCCCGACGCGCAGTCGCTGGTGAGGGAGTTCCATCAAACCTTGCGTCACGGCGCGGCGACAGTCGAGTTGTCGCTGGAGGAATTGGATCTTTCCGACTTCGAATTGCTGGAGACGAAGAACCCCTACAAGGGTCTGCGCGCCTTCCAGCAGGCTGACGCGGCGGACTTCTTTGGCCGCAGATCCATGATCCAGCAAGTGCTTGATCGCTTGCAGGAAGAGGTGGTTGAGAATAGTTTTCTGGCGGTGATCGGACCCAGCGGCAGTGGAAAATCGAGTTTGGTTAAAGCGGGCGTTCTGCCGGCGCTGCGGCAAGGCCGGGTGCCGGGGTCGGAACATTGGTTTTATGCCGAGATGGTGCCTGGCGAGGTTCCGCTGGAGGAGCTGGCGGCCGCTTTGTTGAGCGTTTCCACATCGCCATTGCCCGGCATTGTGGAGCTCCTGCGCGATAGCGAAGGGGGCCTCGCCGAAGGCGTCGCCTGGGCGCTGCCTTCACAGGATAGCCGCCTGGTGCTGATGATTGATCAGTTTGAGGAAGTCTTCACGCAGGTTGAGCAAGAGAGCGATCGTCAGCAGTTCCTGGACCTCATTCTCAATGCGGTTGCGGCAGAAAACAGCCCGGTCATCATCATCGCCACCTTGCGCGCCGATTTCTATGACCGGCCGCTGCTCTATCAGGGCTTTGGCGAGTTAATCCGCAAACGGACCGAGCTGGTCTTGCCTTTGAATGACGAAGAACTGGAAGAGACCATAACCGGTCCCGCCTATCGCGTCGGCGCCGTTTTGGAAGAAGGACTTGTCGAAACGATTATCGAGGATGTGCGCGAACAGCCCGGCGCCTTGCCGCTCTTGCAATACGCCTTGACCGAACTCTTTGAACGGCGCGACGGCGCCCTTTTGACGACAGCTGCCTATGCCGATATCGGCGGCACTTTGGGCGCCTTGGCCAAGCGAGCGGAAGAAGTTTACTTGCGCTTCCGCGATGACGGCAAAGAAATGGCTCGCCAAATGTTTCTGCGTTTGGTCACGCTGGGCGAGGGCCAGGAAGATACCCGACGCCGCATCTTGCAAACAGAATTGCTGACGCTGGGGGATCGTGATGTCGTCGGGGATGTGCTGGATCATTTCGGACGCTATCGCCTGCTGACATTTGACCGCGACGAAGCCACGCGCAGTTCTACGGTGGAGGTGGCGCACGAAGCGCTGATCCGACAGTGGGAACGCTTGCGCGAGTGGTTGATCGAAAGTCGCGAAGATGTCCGGCTCGAGCGGCAGCTCTTGCATGCCGCGGAAGTATGGGATGAGGCCGGACGAGAAATGAGTTACGCGATGGGCGGCACGCGCCTGCGTCAGTTTGAGGAATGGGCGCAAACCACCTCCCTGCAGCTCAATCAATTGGAGCTGGAATACCTGGAAGCCAGCCTGGCTGTTCGTCGAGAGCAAGAGGCGATCGAAAGAGCGCGCCAGGAACGAGAACGCGAACTTGAGCGTCAAAAAGCGCGCAATATGCGCATCGCCGCCGTTGTCTTCGGCATTGCCGCTGTGGTCGCCATCATCCTGAGCCTGGTGGCGTTCGAACAATCGAACGAGGCCAACAGACAGCGTGAAAACGCCGAGCAGCAGATGAACATCGCCGAGGAGCAGCGTGAGATTGCCGAAGACCAGCGCGCCCTTGCCGAAGCAGCGCAACATGTCGCCGAAATCAACGAACGCAAGAACCTGAGCCTGGCGCTGGCAGCCAATGCCCGCGGCTCATTGAGCGAACACGACCCGGCGCTGGCCCTGCCTTTGGCGATCGAAGCGCGCCACGCTTTTGATCCGCCGGAAGCCGAAGTAGTCCGAATTTTGGGGCTGGCTGCGTTCTCGCCCGGTCCGCGTTTCCGCTTTGCCGATTCACCCCAATCCACGCTGGCTGTCGGGACCAGCTCCGATGGCAGCATTGGCGCTTATGCCGGGTCGGAAGGCGTCATCCGTCTCGTCGACACTTTCAGCGGCGATTTGCTAAGCATGATAGAAACCGGCAGCCCGGTCATCGGCTTGTCCATCAGCCCTGACGATCGCTTGATCGCCGCGGGCCTGGCTGACAACAGCGTCGGACTCTGGCAATTGGAAAGCGGCGCGGAGCTTCACCGCTTGAGGGGCCACGAGATGATGGTCACCGATGTCGAGTTTAGCCCCGATGGCGCGACCCTGGCATCGTCCAGCGCCGACGCTTCGGTCCGGCTTTGGGATGTCGAGTCCGGCACAATCCGCCATACCTTGCAAAAACACCTTGACTACGTCATCAAGCTCAGCTTCAGCAGCGACGGCGCCCGGCTCGCCAGCTCTTCCGCCTCCATCGGCGTAAACGAAAATCAGCGGACGCCGGAACATAACACCATTCAGGTCTGGGATGTCGCCAGCGGCGAGAACCTCTTAACGATCCCGCCCGATGGCATCGGTTACATTCGCGATGTCGAATTCAGCCCGGATGGTTTGACTATCGCCGCTACCACCTGGAGTTCGGCGCTGGGCGGCACGGCGCGCATCTACGACTCTGAAAGCGGCGTTGAGCTGCAGCGACTCTATGCCCATCGAACAACGATAGCCAATGTTGAATTCTCTCCTGATGGCAAGATGCTGGCTACCGGCTCGCGTGACGGCTCGGTCAAGATCTGGAATATCGAGCAAGGCGTCGAAGTCACCAGTTACGTCGGTTTTCCCGAGCGCGTCCATGACATTGAGTACTCGCCGGACGGCGAATACATGATGATTGGCTTGGGCAATGCCGGCGATTTCCCGGACGGCGGCGACAACCCGGTTGACGGCTCCGCCTTTTTGTGGGATCTGCGGAATCGTGCGCAAGCTCAGGTTTATGCGGGGCACAGCAATTGGACCTGGGCTGCCGATATCAGCCCGGACGGCAGCCTGGTCGCCTCCGGTTCCGGACCGCTGTCACTGCCGGCTTCACCCGACGATTTGGACGCCACCGCGCGCGTCTGGGACGCGGCGAGCGGACAGCAGGTCATGGCTTTATCAGGACATAGCAATACGGTTGATTCGGTCCGGTTTACGCTGGATGGAAATTATTTGCTCTCCGCCAGTTGGGATGGCAGCGTCCGCCGCTGGGATTTGAACGACAGCGGCGAAGCCGCGCGCTATGACGTGCCGGAGGCGCGGGTCTATATGATCGACTTGCATCCGGACGGCGAGCATTTCGCCTCGGCATCGAGCGATGGCATTATCCGCATGTGGCATATCGAAAGCGGTCAAGTCGTCAAAGAATTCCTTGGGCATAGCGCCGATGTCAATGGCGTGCATATCAGCGACGATGGCGCTCTGGTTGCCAGCGCCGCCGGCAACTGGGCTGGCGAAGACCATACGCTGCGCTTGTGGGATGCCGAAAGCGGCGTGTTGCTGGGCACTTATGAAGGGCATACGGCAATCGTCAATTACGCTCGCATCGCGCCAAATAACGAGTTTATCATCAGCACTTCCTGGGATGACACCGTACGCATGTGGGATATCGAAACTGGCGAGGAAGTTCGGCAATTTGTCGGTCACACTGGCAATACCTTTGGCATTGACATCAGCAGCGATAGCAAGACGCTCTTGACCACCTCATCCGATACCACGGTACGTATGTGGGACATCGCGACCGGCGAGGAGATCAATCGCTTCGATCAGCATAGCGATTGGGTTCAAGAGATCGTATTCAGCCCGGATGAAGCCTTCGCGGTATCAGCAGGGCAAGACTTAACCTTGCGCCGTTGGCTGATCAGGCGAAGTGCGGATGATCTGATCGCCTGGGCCCGTGACAATCGCTATATCCGCGAGTTGAGTTGCGCCGAGCGCGAGTCCTTTCGTTTAACATGCGGCTAGAAGCGGGCTGGGGCCCGGATCAGGCGGCCAGGGGGCTGCGAGCAAGCCGCGGACTATTCAATCGTTACATTCGTTTGCATTCGCTTACATCCGTTTGCATTTAGCTTTTGAAGCCTGGCATGAGCGCTCAGGGGGGTGGCAACCATGTCGGATGAGATCAACGATAATCCGCCGTCGGAAAACGGCAAAGGCGGGGATTCCGCTTCGGCAATTTTCGCCGCGATCATGCGCGAAGCAGCTGAAAAGGCGAGGCCAAAGGGCGCCAAATTCGCCGGCGAGCGCGCTTCCCCGCCGCCTCAGTCATCACAGGAGACAACCGAACCTTCTGTGGTAGAAGAGCCAAATCCTGCAGAAACCGGCGACGATAATGCCGGGACAGGGGAACCGGCGGAGCCGCAACGCTTTCGCCGCATCCCCCTTGGCCGTTCACATCAGAGCCGCGGCGGCTCCAGCCTCGCCGGCGGATTCTTTCGTACGATCTTTGTTGTCGGTATCAGCGCCGGATTGGTCGCCACGGTTTTGACTTGGTTCACCGATCCACAATTCCTTAATCCGGCTGTCGTCAAAGGCTTGCAACTGAACGCCCCGATGCTGATGGCGGACACTGGCGCAACGCCGACGCCGGTTGCGACCCCAAATTGGCATTACCGGATCGGCATTATTTCCGGACATCGCGGCCAAGACTCGGGGGCTGTCTGTGAAGACGAGTACGGATATCCCGTGTTGCAGGAAGTTGATATCAATTTCTCTGTTGCCCAGCGAGTGGTCGCGAAGTTGAAAGCGGAAAACTTCACCGTCGATTTGTTGGATGAGAATGACCCGCGGCTGGACAACTACCAGGGCGTTGCTCTGGTATCGATTCATGCCAATACCTGTTACGATTTCGGCGAGTTTGTCAGCGGTTATATTGTCGCCAAAGCCGAGGCCAGGCCAGACTTCGGCAACGATAGCACCCTGCGCGAATGCGTCGCCCTCAACTTCGGCGCGCTGGCGCCGCTGGAACGCAGCTTTGTGCTGACGCTCGATATGACCGATTATCATGTCTTCCGCAAAATCCACCCCTTGACGCCCGCCGTTATTATCGAAATGGGCTATATGCTGGCCGATCGCGAGGTGCTGGAAACGGAACCGGAATTGCTTGCGCAAGCCATCACCAATGGCGTCTATTGCTATCTGGGCCTCTCTGGCAATGTCTCGGGGCTGTCGCCGGCTCGCGCGGATGCCCGCTATCTCGTGCCGCTGCTGGAAACCCCGACGCCGGAATGGAGGCGGTAGTCCGGCGGCTTTCGAGGATGTCTTGATTTTGACGAGGGCTCCGGGCGATCTGTGAACAAAGCCTCATTGCTTCTTGGAGAATGCGCCCGCTGGCGTTATAATTGAATTGCAAGTGGCCTTAGCGCGCCGCTGTGAATGGAGAAGTCGCATAGAGGCCTAGTGCGTCCGCTTGGAAAGCGGATACGGGAAACCGTACGTGGGTTCGAATCCCACCTTCTCCGCTAAAGCCGCTCGGCTGCCACAAATCGCGCTTCATGAAAGAAGATAAAAGAACACGCCGTGTTCTTTTTCTTTTTAGAGACATGTCCAGTATCGGCTCCAAGGAGATTGCGATGGCTCCAAAAGAACGCGTTGAATTGATCGTCAACGGCGAGGCGCGTCAACTCGACCTTGATCCGGCTACCCCCTTGCTTTACGTCTTGCGGGGCGACCTGGGCTTGAAGGGGGCGAAGTATGGCTGCGGACTGGAACAGTGCGGCGCATGCAAAGTCCTGGTAGACGGCGCAGATCTGCCTTCCTGCCAATTGCCCGTCAGCCGCGTTGCCGGCTTGCGCGTCGCCACGGTAGAAGGACTGGGCAGCCCCGAGCGGCTTCATCCCCTGCAAGCGGCTTTCATTGAAGAGGGTGCTGCGCAATGCGGCTTTTGCACCGCCGGCATGATCGTCGCCGCCCAGGGATTGCTCAATCGCGTTCGCTATCCCAGCGACCAGGAGATCCGCGCGGCGCTGGCGACGAACCTGTGTCGCTGCGGCGTCTATGATCGTGTTCGCCGGGCGATCAAGCTGCGCGCCGGAGGCCCCGAGCCGCAACCGATCTACGAAACCGTCGCGGCGCCTCCGCTGCCGGAAGCGGCGACGGACAGCGAGGCGCCGCCGTCATTGCGCTCCCAGCCCGATCTCGATGCCTGGCTGCGCGTCAACGATGACGAGACTGTCACGGTATTCAGCGGCAAAGTTGAATTGGGGCAGGGCATCAAGACGGCTCTGGCGCAAATCGCGGCTGATGAACTGGACCTCGCTATGGAGCGGATTCGACTTGTCACGGCGGATACCGCGCGCACGCCGGACGAAGGCGGAACCACCGGCAGCCGCTCACTCGAAACCAGCGGGCTTGCAATCCGGCTGGCCGCGGCGGAAGCGCGCTCTCACATGCTGTCGCTAGCTTTTGAAGAACTGGAGTCGCTGACGCCGGCGGAAGACCTGGGTGTTCAAGACGGCGTCATCACCGATAAGCGCAGCGGCCGCCAGACGAGCTATTGGGAGCTGATGGCCGGCAGGCGCTTTGCCAGGCGGATCAGCGCAGGACGTTCGAGCAAAGCGCATAGTCAGCATCAGCATGTCGGCGCGCCGGCGCAGCGGGTCGATCTCCTTGCCAAAGTGACTGGCGGCGCGGCTTACGTTCACGATCTGGAATTGCCGGGCATGGTTCACGCGCGGGTCCTCCGTCCGCCAAATTACCATGCGGAGCTTGCGGATATTGACATCGCGGAAATCCAGGCACTGCCCGGCGTAGTGGCGGTCGTGGGCGACGGGCGATTCCTCGCGGTGATAGCCGAGCGCGAGGATCAAGCGCTGCGGGCGCATGACAAAGCGCGCGAAATCGCCACTTGGCGCGACGCCGGGGCGCTGCCGCCACCGGAGCGGATTTATGAAGATTTGCTCGCCAAACCGGCGCAAACGGTTGAAATCCTGGATGGCGTCGCTCAAGATGACCTTTACGTGAAGCGTGATATGGGTGCGGAACCAGCCCCTGCGCATCAGGCGACCTACTATCGACCCTTTCAGATGCACGCCTCGTTGGGACCATCGGCCGCCTTGGCGCTATGGCAGGATGATGAGCTTAGCGTCTGGTCGCATTCGCAGGCGCCTTTCGTTTTACGCGACGCGCTCGCGCAGGTGCTGGACCTGGACAGGGAGGCGATACGCGTTATCCATGCCGAAGGCGCCGGATGCTATGGGCACAACGGCGCGGACGACGTCGCTCTGGACGCGGCTTTGACCGCGCGAGCCCTGCCGGGCCGGCCGGTCTTGATGAAATGGTCGCGCGCCGATGAACATGCCTGGGAACCTTATGGTTCGGCAATGGTGATGAAACTGGGGGCGGATTTGACGCAAAGCGGAGACATCGCCCGCTGGCGGGGGGATATCTGGAGTTACGCGCATTCGACGCGCCCCGCCGTCGGTTTGGAGACCTCTGGTTTGTTGGCTTCCTGGCATTTGGCGGCGCCCTTCGCGCCGCAGAAGCCTCAGCCTATGGGCGGCTATCATTCAGGCGCTCATCGCAATGCCGATCCGATCTACAGCCTGCCAGACACGCGCATCCTGCGTCATGCTGTGGCGGATAGCCCCTTGCGGGTCTCCGCCCTGCGCAGTTTGGGCGCATACGCCAATGTCTTCGCCATCGAGTCCTTCATGGACGAGCTGGCTCGCGCCGCCGGCAGCGATCCGCTGGAGTTTCGCTTGCGCCATTTGAGCGACGCGCGCGCTCGGGCAGTCTTGCTCGCTGCGGCGGAAAAAGCGGGTTGGCATTCAAGAAACGAAGAGCGCGTACAGGGGCAGGGCTGGGGCATGGCGCTGGCGCAATACAAGAATCTGCAAACTTATTGCGCGATCATCGTGAAACTGCAGGTTGAGCGCGGCAGCGGCGACCTCCGCTTCCGGCGCGTCATCATCGCCGCGGATGCCGGACAAGTTGTGAATCCCGATGGCTTGAGCAATCAACTGGAAGGCGGTTTTGTACAAGCGGCTAGCTGGACCTTGTTCGAGTCGGTTCAATTTGACGCCGACGGCATTACCAGCCTCGATTGGGAGAGTTATCCGATCTTGACCTTTGAATCCGCGCCGGTTATCGAAACGCTCATCTTGAATCGACCGGAGATGCCGATGCTCGGCGCGGGCGAGGCGGCGCAGAATCCCAGTCCCGCCGCCATCGCCAACGCGATTTACGACGCGACCGGGCTTCGCCTGCGCGAGATTCCGTTTAGACCCGACAGGATCAGGTCGCAGGCCGCGCCCTGACCGCCCTCGCGCTTGTTATATTTCTTGTTGCAAGTAAGTTATGCAACAAAAATTAATCACTTAGGACACAGAAGTAGAACCAAGTAAGTCATGCAACTAAAGCGAGCCTTGTAGGGGCGACCAATCTGGTCGCCCGTTGCCCCCACACTTGTGGTTTCGGGCGACATGGTATGTCGCCCCTACAGATCGTTGCTTTAGCAAAATTTGCATTTCTTTCTTGGTTCTACTGAGAGCACAGAGAAATACAAAAGATCATTTCTGTTTGCGGGCGTTTCAGCGAAACGCCCCTACAGCCGACCTATTTCTAATAACTGCATGACTTACTTGCACTTATTATTATGCGCCAGGCTACAGAAATTGATTATGCCGCTATTTTGTCAAGCGGATGACCGAGACATGCTCGTTCGGCGCTTCGCGGGGACCTTGCAAGATGAGTTGACCGCCCTTGCGCGTCAAGCTCAGCGGCGCATCCACGGATTGATCCACCCAGCTGGCATTGCCGGCGCCCAAATCGGGCAGGACGAATCGTCCCGAGCGGCTCCAATCGAAAACATGCAAGTAGACAGCGCCGGGTTCTTGTGTGCTGCGGCACCAAGCCAAGCCCTGCAGTGGTCCCGGATTTGTGCCGTAGATGGATTCGCCGTTGGCCTCCATCCACTTTCCCATCTCCTGCAAGCGCTGGACGCTTGGCTCGGGGATGCCGCCTTCGGAATCGGGTCCGATATTTAGCAGGTAGTTGCCGCCTTTGCT
Organism: Chloroflexota bacterium; assembly: GCA_028873975.1. Taxonomy (GTDB): domain Bacteria; phylum Chloroflexota; class Anaerolineae; order Aggregatilineales; family Phototrophicaceae; genus UBA6055. Next base: position 14,810 of record JAPPMO010000089.1, on the reverse strand, counting down.
TACGATGTCGACCAGATTATGAATCAATTGCGTGGTCGATTTCCAGTTGTGGTCATGGGTCTTGAAGCCCCAGGTATCGTTGATGGTGGCCGGCGTCTCCCAGTCGACTTCGGCGCGCAATTCGGGAGGAATGGCGTTGTCCTGGGCTGTGGCGTAGTCGCCCAACTGGTTGCCCAACCTGCCGCAGACCAGGCATTCCGGTTGAATTTCCCGCACCAGGTCAAGCAATTCCTGGCTCTGCCGATGCGAAATGATGCGCGGGGTATCGAACCAGACAATGGCGATCGGTCCGTAGTTGGACAGGATTTCCACCACCTGCGGCTTGACGAAGGTCTCTATGTAGTCGTTGAAATCTTGTTCCGATTCGTCGTAGTCCCAGGTATTGCCGTAGCCATTGGGGTGGTGCCAGTCCTGCGTCTGCGAATAATAGAGCCCGAGCTTGATGCCTTCCCGTTCGCAGGCTTCCGACAGCGCCTTTAAGATATCTTCTTCGTAAGGGGTGGCGTTGACGATATTGTAGGGCGTCTGCGCCGTGCCATACATGCAGAATCCGTCGTGGTGCTTGGATGTGAAGACGATATACTTTTGCCCGGCCGCCTTGGCCAATTGCACAATCTGGTCAGCATCGTATTTGACCGGATTGAATTCCAGCGCCAGTTGTTCGTATTCCTTGATAGGTATCTCGGCGCGGAGCATGATCCACTCGCCGATGCCGGGGATATGTTCGTCCTTCCAAACGCCGGCGGGAATGCTGTAGACGCCCCAATGGATGAACATGCCAAACTTGGCTTGGCGCCACCAATCCAGCCGCGGGTCTTGATTGGCGCCGGGCCGCTGTCCGCGTTCCGGTTTGAAATAGGGTTCTGCCGGCATAATCTCTCGCTTTCTATTAGCGTTTCAAATCGATGGCGTAGGTGACCACATGATCACAGGGTTGCGAGGCGGGTACGGACAGGCGCAGTCCAGATCCGTCTTGCGACCAACTGATGTTTTCCTCCGAACCCAGCATGCGCGCGCCGGAAATTTCGGCTGAGCCGCTGCCCAGCGCCGTGATCAGCGCCTCGTCCCTCGGGTATGCGAGGACAAAGGCATAGAGCGTATCGCCCTTCTGCGTGAAGCGGATGTCAGCCGAAGTGAAGGGATTGCGCTTGGTATCGGTGAAGGCGCCTTCCGGTATTTCAGTGGGTCCTTCGCCGTAGATATCCCAAACGCGGCTGCCATAGACGCCCTCGCCATTGACCGCCAGCCAGCGGCCGATCTCGCGCAGCATGTCCGCCTCGATTTCGGGGATCGTGCCGTCGGCGCGCGGACCCACGTTGAGCAGCAAGGCGCCGTTCTTGCTCACGACATCGACCAGGTCAGCGATGATATCACCAGCCGTCTTGTAATCGTGATTGTCGATATAACCCCAGGAATTTTTGGAAACCGAGGTGTCGTTCTGCCAGAAAAAGTCGCGGATATGGTTGAGTTGGCCCCGTTCAATGTCAAAGACAGCGACGCCTTCGGGATAGGAATCGTACTTGTGGTTGATGGCGACGCCTTTTCCCCATTCCTCGCCGCGGTTGTAATAATAGGCGGCAAAGCGCTGCAGGTAAGGCGCGAAGACGATTTGCTCAATCCACCAGTCGAACCAGACTACCTGCGGCTGATACTTGTCCACCAGCTCGCAGCAGCGCGCCAGCCAATCTTCCAGGAATTTTGCATCGGGCGCTGGCTGCCAGTTTTTCTGCTTCCACTCGGCGCGATTGGTTTTGTCCTTCGAGGCTTCGACGGCTGGACCGTACAAGCCGTCATTGGCTGGATCCTGCACATCGGAGGGGAAGCCGCGCCCGCCGTCGAAGAACCACCAATGCTCGGCGCGGTGGCTGGATACCGCGAATACCATGTCCCGCGCCCGCACAGCCTCGGCCAATTCGCCCACGACATCCCGCTTCGGTCCCATCTTGGCCGCGCACCAGTCGGTCAAGTCGCTGTCGTACATGGGGAAGCCGTCGTGATGCTCGGCGACCGGCATGACAAACTTCGCGCCGGCGTCCTTGAATAATTGCGCCCATTCCTCAGCGTCATATTTCTCCGCCGTGAGCATGGGGATGAAGTCTTTATAACCGAATTCAGTATGGTCGCCCCAGGTCGCCCGGTGATGTTCGAAGGCCGGGTCGTCTTGCAGGTACATGCGCCGCGGGTACCATTCGTTGCCAAAAGCCGGCACGCAGTAGGGTCCCCAATGGATGAAGATGCCGAATTTGGCGTCGATGTACCAGTCGGGAATCCGGTACTGCTTCAGGGATTCCCAGGTTGGTTCGTATTTTCCTGGTGCAATGGTCATTTTCTTCTCCTCACTCAACCGACGCCAATTCCCGATCTCGAAATGTTTGCCGCTCGGCAAGCCGTGAAATATACTTGTGAAATTGCTGTCCACGCTATCTTAACTTGGCAGAGGCTAGTTAAGCAAGCTGTAGCTGTCAAGTGAATTGGCTGGGCGGGCAGGGCAATCGGATCAAATTGTTTTCACCAGCGAGGACACCGCGCTCACTGAGCATTAAGCAATTGTAAAATCAGCCGAGGCGAATTGGCGCGATTCGCCTTGCGCCTTCTTCAGCATAAGGAGCAAAACAATGCAACACGTCCCTTTCGGCAAAACCGGACTCACAACCCCGCCCGTGGTCTTCGGCTCGACCGCCCTCGGCAACCTCTTCCGCGAATTCAGCTACGAATCCAAACTCGCGACCATGCGCGCCATCTTCGATCACTTGCCCAAACCGGTGGTGATTGATTCCGCCGGCAAGTACGGCGCGGGACTGGCGCTGGAAGTGATGGGGCAGTGCCTGCGCGACCTGGAAATCCCGCCCGGCGATGTCATCATCAGCAATAAGCTGGCCTGGCTGCGCGCGCCATTGACTGCGCCCGAGCCCACCTTCGAGCCCGGCGCCTGGTTCGGCTTGGCGCACGACGCCGTGCAGGATATCAGCTACGAGGGCATCCTCAAATGCTTCGAGCAAGGTCTGGAGTTGCTGGGAGGCGAGTACCAGACGCAACTGGTTTCCGTACACGATCCCGATGAGTATCTCGACGCCGCGACTTCGCCCGCTGATCGGGCGCGCCGATTCGATGACATCCTGGGCGCTTATGCCGCGCTCAATGAACTCAAGGCGCAGGGCCTCGCGGCGGGCATCGGCGTCGGCGCCAAGAACTGGACTTCGATCGCCGAGATTGACGCCCAGGTCGAACTTGACTGGGTGATGTTCGCCAACAGCTATACGCTCTATTCACATCCCGCCGATCTGCTGGCTTTCATGGATTCCCTGCACGCGAAGGGCGTCGCCATCATCAATTCGGCCGTGTTCAACGCCGGCTTCTTGACCGGCGGCGAGTTCTTCAATTATGTCAAACTTGATCCCGCCAACCCGGACCATGCCGAGAAATTCGCCTGGCGCGAAAAGTTCTTCGCGCTCTGTGAACAGCAGAGCCAGATGCCCTCGGAAGTTTGCATACAATTTGGAAAATCGCACCCGGGCATCGTCGCGCTGGCGCTCAGCACCAGCAGGCCGCATCGCGTCAAGACGAATGTCGAAGCCATGTCCGTTGAAGTGCCAAAGACTTTCTGGGATCTGCTGAAAGAAGAGGGTCTTCTGGCGGCGGATCATCCGTATATTTCGCATTAAGGAACAGTTTGACAATTTATGTCCACCTGCTATAATAGCGCTGAAGATTACGGGTAAGCGCGCGACGCGCTAGTGGAAGCTGAACATCGTGGATCTACAAGAACAAGTCACCAGACATGCCGCCGAGATTGGCGAGTTGCGGGGCAAATTAGACTCTCTCGCGACGAAAGATTTCGTGCGGAGGGAAAATGCGGCTCTCCTGAAGGAAATCACGGAAAAAATCGACAAGCAGACCGACGATATTCAGAATGAAATCCAAAAGAACCGCCAATTCCGTACTCGTGTTACGGCGATTTTCACCGTTGTCGCTGTAACGCTGTCCGTTCTCGTTGCCGCCATCAACGCATTTGTCGGCGCGGTGAGCATTGGCCTCATCCGACTCTAGCCAGTCGATCCACGCCACGATTGATATACAATTGAAAGTGGATTGCTTGGAGCAGTCCATTTTTCTTTGTACAATTTCCCTGTCTGACAAATCACCAAGAAGGAATCCCAGCCATGCCCGACCAAAGACCCAACATCCTCTTCATCATGTCGGACGACCATGCCTCGCACGCCATGACCTGCTATGGCAGCCGCATTAATCAGACGCCCAATCTCGATCGCATCGCGAATGAAGGCATGCGCTTCGATAACTGCTTCTGCACCAATTCCATCTGTACGCCCAGCCGCGCCGCCATCTTGACCGGCGCCTATAATCACATCAACAAAGTGACCACGCTGGACACGCATATGGACAACAGGCTGCCGACCTTCGTCAAAGACCTGCGAGCCAGCGGTTACCAGACCGGCATGTTTGGCAAATGGCATTTGGGACAGGGTCCCGCGCATGAACCGACTGGATTCGACGATTGGGCGGTGCTGCCCGGGCAAGGGCTCTATCACAATCCGACCTTCATCTTCAAGACCGAAGACGGATCGGAGCGGCGGCCCGTACCAGGCTATGTCACCGATCTCATCACCGATATGACGCTGGGCTTTTTGCAAGATCGCGATCGCCAGCGGCCTTTTTTTGTGATGTGTCATCACAAGGCGCCGCACCGGCACTGGGAACCGGATGATAAACACGCCCACATGTTCCTGGACGAAGATGTGCCGGAACCGGACACGCTGTATGACGACTACAACAATCGCGCCTCGGCCGCGGAAGCCGCCGAGATGCGCATGGGTACTCACATGGTCCCGCTCGATACCAAAACCGAGATCCCGCATGACTTGCCGGAAATGGAATTGCGCAAGTGGGCTTATCAGCGCTATATCAAGGACTATTTGCGCGTCGTTGCCAGCATTGACGACAATGTCGGCCGCTTGCTGGATTACCTGGACGCCGAGGGACTGACGGAGAACACCATCGTCGTCTACACCTCGGATCAAGGCTTTTTCCTGGGCGATCACGGCTGGTACGACAAGCGCTTCATGTACGAGGAGTCGCTGCGGATGCCCTATATCATGCGCTATCCGCGCAGGATCCAAGCGGGCAGCGTGAACGAGGATATGATCCTCAATGTCGATTTCGCGCCTACTTATCTCGAATTGGCGGGGCTGCCCGCGCCCGATCATTATCAGGGTCGCAGCTTCGCGCCGATCTTGGCCGGCGAGACGCCGGACGATTGGCGGCAATCGATGTACTATCGCTATTGGATGCACAAGACGCATCACAATGTTTACGCGCATTACGGCATCCGTACCCATCGCTACAAACTGATCTATTATTATGCCGATGCGCTGGGGCAAACGGGCGCCATTGACGAGAGTTACGAGCCGGAATGGGAACTCTTTGACCTGGAGCAGGATCCCTACGAGTTGAAGAACGTGGTTGACGATCCCGCCTACGCGGAACTGGTCCTTGAACTCAAGGACGAAATGCATCGTCTGCAAGCGAGCGTCGGCGACGAGCGCTATGTGCTTGATGTGGATTAGCCGCCGGGCAGCAGCGCCCGCTTGGCATCGGCGATGAATTGGCGATAGCGCGCTTCCATGCGGGGCCGCGTGAACCAACTGGCCGGGTCAGTCATGGGTCGGACGCTGGCTGCCAGTTCACTGACCGCCAGGTTCGGCAGCGCCCAGCCTGTTTCCGCCTGATATACGCGCAAGAAGGTATCCGCGGCTTCCGGAAGGCCTTCCAGGAAGTATTCCATGCGCGCGTAAGCGACATCACAAGCCGGGTCGCCGTAGCCGGCTTCCTCCCAATCCACCACAGCCGAGATCTCGTCGCCCTGCCACAAGATATTGCCCGACCAATAATCTGTATGCTGAAAGCGCGGCGCAGTAAGCTGTCGCTGCTGCCAATGCTCGTTGATCAGATGCCAAATCATATCCCCGTCCGGATCCTCCCGCATGTAATCCGGAATCACTGCCTCTTTGATGAACCAGGCGACTTCCACATCGTCGTTCATCAGAAAGGACTTGTCGGCGTCGCTGAAGGGCGTCCGATGAATCCGCGCCAGCATGCGCGCGTTGGTCGCTGCCATTTTTCCCCAGCGCGGCGCGTCGATCGGCGGCTCGATCTGCCTGCCCGGTAGCAACGCTGTCACGATGCCCGGCAAGCCAAGCAGGCTGCCGTCGGCGTCCAGCAGCAGGGGCGGCGGCACAGGAATGCCATGCACGCGCAGCAAGCGCAGGGCGTGGCATTCGCAGGCTGGCTTGTCGTGTCCTTCTTCGTCGTTTTCCGGGTTGTAAAGACGGACGACGATCTGGCGCGGCTCGGCGCCTTCCCGCTCAATACAAAGCCTGTGAGTGAAATTGGAATAGCTGCCAGGCAGCGGCTCGACGCTGTATGCTGCGCCAGCGTGACCGAGAGCGTCCAATACCGCGCTGATCGATTTCTTTGACAAGCGCGAAGTCGCTGTCGTCAACTTAAACTCACCTTCCAGGCCGCCGCCAGATCCGTCATGAATTCGCTGCTTGAGGCGTCAATTGTCAGCCCTTCCGCCGATTGCGTCCAAGCGACCGGTTGATCGGATTCCAACAGCGACACGGAGTCGATCGCCACCTCGTCGTTCAGCGCTTCAAATGTGACGGATCGCCGCGGTATGCCCAAAGTCATCGCATATACGGTTTTTCCGTCTTTGGATTGGGTGTAGCGCCGGTCGTCGGCGTTGCACTTGTCATAGGTCCAGAATCTGTGATTGTTGCGGTATTCAAATAATTTTTCCATGTCGCCTTCGGCAGGCGTCGTCCAAGGCATGGTGCTGTAGATCGCTTCGCCATTCAGTTGTAGCCAGGCGCCCATTGCCAGCAGCGGCGCCCGTTGACCCTGGGGAATGCTGCCATCGGCTTTGGGCGAGAGCGATAGCATCATGGTGCCGCCGCGGGCTGTGCAGTCGATCAGTTTGCTCAGCAGCGTATGCCCGTCGGCGTATCTCTGGTTTTCCACCCAGCCCCAGGACTGATCGCCGATGCGCATGTCGTCGTTCCAGGGCCGCTGATAGACCGCTGGGCGATCTCGGCCTTTTTCGAAGTTGATCACGCCGAAATCGGGATGGAAATTAGTTTGCATGCTGACCGGCAGCTTATTGAGCACCAGGACTTCTTTGTTCCAGCGCCGGCTTTGGTTGAGATAATGCGCCAGGATTTCCAGCGCGGTTGATTCGATGCCGTCCTCGCGGAATTTGCCGCCGTCGAACCACATCAAGTCCGGCTGATATTTGTCGATGACTTCGCGCACTTTGCGCTGCCAACTCTCGAAGAAATCGGCGAATTGGCTGGTTTGCCGCACCCAGTAGAAATCGGCGTATTCCGGATCGAAGAGATCCCAGCCTTCCGCCATGCCGCGCTCGATTGCCTCCGCGTCATAGGTCTGGTCCCATTGGTTCCAGCCGGCCAGGAACCAGTTGAAGCCGCGCACGATATGGAAGGGCGCCACCAAGCGCAAGCCGCGCCCCCGCAGCGCGGTCGCCAGTTCGCCGTAGAGATCGCGCTTGGGACCCATTTTCCCGACATTCCAGCGATAGACATCGCTGTCCCATAAGCCGAATCCGTCGTGATGCGCCAGGGAAAAACCGGCATAGCCGGCGCCGCTGGCAACGAAGAGTTCCGCCCATTCGTCGGGGTCATAATCTTCGGCGGTAAAATTCGGGATGAAATCTTTGTAGCCGAATTGCGCCGGCGAACCGAAGCGTCGCACGTGCTGGCGATGAATCTCGTGCGAGGGATCGTACATCCATTTGCCGTACCATTCGTTGCCGAAGCCCGGCACAGCGTAAAGCCCCCAATGCGCGTACAAGCCGAACTTGCCATCGCTGAACCAATCCGGGACGCTGTGCTGTGTCAGCGAATCCCAACTCGCTTGATAAATCTCGCTCATGCTGCCTCCTGTCCGTCGTTTTATGGCGCTTGCGCGGTTCTTGGCTCGTGAACCCACCATCTGAGCAAAGCCGCGCCGACAATACCGCAGATTAGCGATATGACAAAGAGCGCCTCGATATCAAAGGTCGCGGCGATCCATCCACCCATAACTGGACCCACAAATGTGACGGGCGCGATCAGGGTGTTGGTCAGCCCGATAAAAGTCGGTTGCTCGGCCGGTGAGGCGAATTCCAGGACGATATTGAAATGAGACACGCCATCGGCGGCGATGGCGCAAGCCAGGCAGACGAAGGCGGGCAGCAGCCCGATGACATTTTCCGAGACTAAAGCGAAAAACGCCGCCAGCGCCAAGCCCGCGGCCGATAGCGCCAGATTTCGTTTGTGTCCCCAGCGATCGCCCAGCCAGCCAAAAACCAGGCGCATCACGGCTTGCGTACCGATGAAAACCGCATTCAACAATCCGACATCCGCGCCGCCCAAGTTGAAGGCGCTATCGGCGAATACGATGTAAAAGCTCACCGCCATCATGCTCAGGTGAACCAGCGCATAGGCGATGAGGAAACGGCGATAATTTTTATGACGCCGCAGCACGCTCGGCAGTCTCTTGAAATAATGGCGCAAGGGGATCGCCGGCTTGACTTCGTCGCTGGCCGGTTCGCGGGTTAGCGCCAGCCAGACCCAGGAAATCGCCAGCACGAGGCCCGCGATCATAAAAAGCAGCGAGAAATTGCCCGGGTATGCGACCTGGTCCAGTATCAAGCCGACGAAATAGGCGCCGATGATCCCCATAAACATGCCGCCGCCGTCCGCCAAGCCGAAGAAAATGCCGCGCCGCCGCGTGGGCACGACCTTGCCGATCATGGTGAACCAGGCCGGCGTGACAACGCCCCCGCCGAATGCCGCTGTCGCAATCCCGATGAAGAACAGCGCCAATGCCAGCCCGGGCGCCTCGACAGCGAAGAGCAGCAGCGCCAAGCCGATCAAGGGATAAGGCAAGCGCTGCAGCAAGCCGCTTAAGATGATGACGAAGGGAAGTTTCCTCTTTAAGCCCTCGGCGTGGTTGGCGACGAAAAGCTGCGGCAACAGGAAGGACAAACTGAAAATGGCCGGAATCAGACCGACAGCCAGCGGCGAATCGCTGAGGCGGCTGACCAGAAGCGGCATAATGGTTTCCTTGGAAACCAGGCTGATGGCCAGGGCATAGAACATGTTGTCCAGCACATTGACGGTGAAATTCCAGTTGAGGTTTTCCTCGACGGGGTCGCCCGCATGGGCTGCCAGGGCATCTTCCGATCTGTCGGCCACGACCTATGTTGCCTTTGGACCTGGCATGGGTTTCGGCGGGATATGGCGCGGTTCCTTGACCCAAAGCGCCAGCAGCGCTCCACCGGTGACGCCGCAAAGCAGCGTCAAGGCGAACAGGCTGTTGTAGTCGAAACTCGTCGCCACCCAGCCGCCCAGGATGGGCGCAAAAAAAGTGACGGGGGCCAAGAGCGTATTGGTCAAGCCGATGAAGGTCGGTTGATCTTCTGGCACGGCAAATTCCAGCACGATGTTCAAGTGTGATATACGATCGCTGGCCAGCGCGGCGCCCAGCAGGATAAAAGCCGGTATCAAGCTGAAGAGATCGCTGGCGGTGATGGCCACCAGAGCCGCCAGCGCGATAGCGAAGCCGGAAATCATTAAATTGAGTTTGTGCCCGCGGCGGTCGCCCAGCCAGCCCAAAGCCAATTGCATGACAGCCTCGCTGCCGATCAGGACTGCTGTCAGCAAAGCCACATCGGCACCGCTCAAGCTGAAGTTGTCATTGCCGTATACGATGAAGAAGCTGGTGCCCATCAAGCTCAGCCGGTTGATGCAATAGCTGAGTAGAAAGCGGCGATAGTTATGGTTCTCGCGCAGGATGCCGGGCAATTGCTTGAAATAGCGGCGCTGGGAAATCTGCTTTTTGACCACCGGGCTTTCCGGCTCGCGGTTCAGCGCCAAGCCGATCCAGGAGATGCCCATGAAGGCGGCGGCGATCAAAAACAGGGTGGCGAAGTTTTGCGGATAGCCGAAATCATCCAAAATGACGCCGACGAAATAAGCGCCGATGATGCCCATCAGCGTGCCCAAGCCCGAACTGAGGCCGAAGAATATGCCGCGCCGATTGACCGGCAAGACCTTGCCTATCATGCTGAACCAGGCTGGCGTGGCTACGCCCGCGCCGAATGCCCCCAAGCCGATCACCAAATACAGGCAGAGCAGGGCGAGCAGGGGCGCGCTCTTGGCGAAGAGCAGAATCGCAAAGCCCGCAAAGAGATAGGGCACGCGCTCGAGGACACCGCCAATCAACATGACAAATGGCAGCTTGCGCTTCAGCCGTTCGGCGTGATTGGCCGCGAACAACTGCGGCAAATAAAATGAGATGCTGAAAATCGCCGGGACCAAGCCGATGGCGATCTTGGAATCGGTCAAGTTGCTGACCAGCAAGGGCGTGATCGTCTCGCGCGAGATCACGCTGAAAGCCAGAGTGATAAAGGTGATGTCGAGCAGGTTGACCGAAAAATTCCAACGGAAATTTCTGGCGACAAAATTGTCGATATTGCTTGCCATGTTACGCGCCTATGCCTGATATCTTCAAGGAATGGGCAGGCGCCCCCGGCAGGTTCTGCGGCAGTTGGATCGCCATATCGGCGTCGCTTTGGCGCCAGGTCAAGGCGGCGTCATTGCCCAGCAGTTGAACGGCCGCTCCAGGTGGCGCTTCCAGCCCTTCAATGACGATTTCGCTTTCGCCGGGACTGCCAAGCAGCGTCACATAGGTCGCTTTGTCAGTCGCTGTGAAGCGGAGATCCAGTCCTTGACTGGTCTTGCCATTGGCGCGGCGCCAGGGACGCGTATCGAAGATCGCTTCGCCATTGCGGTCCAGCCAGCCACCCAGAGCGCGCAGACGTCCCGCCTGGTTTTCCGGGATGCTGCCATCGGCTCTTGGTCCCACATTGAGCAGCAGATTGCCATTTTTGCTGACGATATCGACGAACATGTGGATCAGTTCGTCTTCAGCCAGCAGCCGCTCGTCGCCTTCGTCGCGGTTGTAGCCGAAGGAGTGCCCAATCCCGCGGCAGCATTCCCACTTCTGGTCCTGAATATCGTCGAAGGTGGCATATTCGGGCGTGATGTAGTCGTAGTGCGGTCCGCGCGGCGGCGTCAAAGGCTCGCCGGCTCTCGGAACCTGATCGCGGGCCTGCGTGAATCTATCGTTGATCAGCCCTTCGGGCACGCTGTTGTAGTAGTAGGCGAAAAGCTCGCCGAGATCGGCGGCTTTTGGGTAACCGATGTCGTTCCACATGATCGCCGGCTGGTAGCGGTCGATCAATTCCTTCCAATGATTGACGGAGTATTCGACGAACTCGGGACTTTGCACGATCGTGCCCCAAACATCTTGCACCTGCTCGATGCGCGCTTCGTTGAAAGCCCAGTCCAAGCCGCCGGAATAGTAGATCCCCATACGCATCCCGCGCTCCCGCACGGCGTCGGTCAACCCGCCGACGACATCGCGCTGCGTCTGGTAAGCCGGCTTGCGCGGGCAGGGATACTCGCTGGGCCACAAGGTGAAGCCATCGTGATGCTTCGAGGTCAAGACGACATAGCGGGCATTGGCCTCGCTGAAGAGCCCCGCCATTTCCTCCGGTTTCCAGCGCTTCAGCGCCGAGTTGAAACCGGCGGCAAAGTCGTCGTAGGAAAAGCCGCTGCCGTAATGCTTGTTGTGATATTCCCGCGTGGGGCTGTCAGCGAATTTGAGCGTGTTCAAGTACCACTCGGCGTAGGAGTTGTTGCGGAACCAGCCGCTCATGTCGCCGCTCTCGAAGACCTCGCCGATATCGCCGCCATGCGGCGCCCAAGCCGGGACCGAATACAAGCCCCAGTGAACAAAAATGCCCAGCTTGGCGCTCATATACCAGTCTGGGACTTCATGCATACGAACCGATTCTATTGTGGGTGCAAATGCCATTTTCTTATTCCTCAGCTCACGAACAAGTCGCTGTTTCCAGTTGCGAAGCAGCGGAAAACCTCAAGTCTTACATTGCTACTCGTTGCACACTGCCATCCGCCATGCCCAGCAGCAAGGCGCTGCCGTCTTCGCTTTTTGCCACGACATGCGCGTCCGCCGCTACCTGCCGCCAACTGCTATCGCCGGTCTCATAGGTCAATACAGCGTCATCCACTTGAATCGCCAGCCTGGCCACGGTTGGCAGGCATACTATTGCATTGACCGCGCCTTGGCGCTTGAAAAAGGGCTCCCAGGTCAAGCCGTCATCAAGCGAGCGCAGCAATCCCTGCGACTCGGTACCGGCCAGGATGGTTCGATCGTCGGCATACTCGGGTGAGAAAGCCAGGCTAAGCACCGCTTCATCCCCGGCGGGCATGGTCAGATCTTGCCAGAGCCTTCCGCCGTTGACACTGCGGTAAAGTCCGCTGCTCGTACCCGCCATGACCACGCCATCGACGGGGTAGTCCGGCGAAAGCGCCAGACAAAAGATCTTGTGATCAAACAAGCCAAAATTGAAAGCGGCCCAGCCCTGCCCGGCATCGTCGGAGAGAAAGATGCCGTCCTCGTAGCTGCCCGCCAGTACGCGCCGGTCACTGGCAAAAGCGGGCGAAAGCGCCAGGCAAGTGACAAGCGGCGCGGGACTGCGCATCGCCAGCGCCGCCCAGGTTGCGCCGCCGTCTTCGCTGCGGGCGACGCCTCCGTTGAGGCCGGCCAATATCAAGCCATCTTGGGGGAAACGCGGTGACATCGCGATGTCAAGCGTCACAATTTCACCCTCGGGCTGCCAGCCTTGATAAAGATTGCGCGCCGCGCCATTCGAAGAGGCGAGGCGATACAAACCGCTCTGGCGCGCGAGAAAACAAGCGCCGTCAACTTCGGCTATTGTATAGATCCGGTCCAGGATCGCGGGCTCGCGCGCTTCGCTCATGCTAGGGCTCCGTCATCGTTTCCGGATCTCGATGCAAGACCAGCACATCGATTGTCAAGGCCAGCGCGGCGCTTGTGACGGCGCGTTGAAGCGCTTCCACCTGTACGCCCGCCACATCAAAAACGCCAGCCTCCGCCATATCGACGAATTCGCCTTTCATAAGGTCGAAGCCAAATCCGCAGTCGTATGATCCCAGTTGCGCGAGGATCTCCCCTGCGTCGTAGCCGCCGTTACCGAGCAAGGAACGTATGGGCGCCTCCAGCGCCGCCGCCATGATCTGCCGCGCCGCACGCGCTTCGGGGCTGTCTTGGCCGCCAGCCGCAGCCCGCAAGCCGCGCCCGCAGTTCAATAGCGAGACGCCGCCGCCTGGAATCACGCCGCCCGCGAGCGCGAGCCGCAAGGCGCGGATGGTGCGTTCCGCCAGTTCCTTGCGCCCTTTGATTTCATCATCAGCGATTCCGCCGACTTGCACTGTGGCTAAGCCTCCGTTCAGTTTTCCCAGGCGGTTGAGCAGGCGCTCGCGATCATCGTCCTCTTCCGCCACGGCGTGAGCTTGCCGCAGCATTCGCACCTGGCGCCGAATCCGGATCGGATCGCCCCCGCCGCTGGCGAAGCCGAAGTTCTTGTCGTCCGCCCAAACCCAGCGGGCATGGCCGAAGTCTTCGTCAGAGACATCCTCCAGGGATTGGCCGGCGGTCTCTAGGATTGCTCTGCCGCCGGTCAACAGGGCGATATCCCGGCAAGCCTGGAGCAATTCGTCTGGCAGATAGCTATCAATCTTGACCGCGACCGTCTGAATCTTGCCGCGCAAACGGTCATCGAGCAGGACCGATATGCCCGTTTCCGATATTGATTTGACGATCAACAGCAGCTTGCTGATTTTGCTGCGCAGCGCCAATTGCATCAGCGGAACCAATTCACGCGCTTCTTCAATCTCCATGTCCGTGACAAGAATCGCGGCGTCCTCCATCTCGGCAACCAGCCGCGCCGTACCGCGGAGCATCTCTTTGGATTGGACGCCGCCCTTCCAATAGGCGCCATCGACATAGTTGTGTTCAATGCCCCGTCCATGACCGGCGCGGATATCGACTTGTCCGTATTGACCGACCGTGTCGATCACCTCGCCCAGCACAGCCGCCATTTCTTCGTCGTAACAGACGGAAAAAGCGATCGCCTCGAGGTCTTTGACCTCGGTCAGGACGCGCGCCTGGGAAAGCAGGGAATCGGTCAACTGCGGCAGGAGTTCGCGCAAGGCTGCTCGCAGCCGCATAGCGTCGGCGCCGGCGGCGATGAAGCGGAGACCCTCGTTGTAGATGCTCTCGTAAAGAACGGCGGTTGTGGCCGCGCCGTCGCCGACTTGCTGGCGCACCTGCCACAATACCTGTCGCAGGAGCATGGCGCCGACGTCATCTTCTCTGTCTTCCAGCGCGATAATACGCCTGGCGATGATGCCGGCGTCATCCAGCAACTCGAACTTCGCTTGGTTTTGCGCGATCAAGCGTCGCGGCAAGGGACCCAGCGTCGGACGAATGGCATCGCCCAAGACGGCTAGTCCGCGGCGAATCGCTTCTTGCGTCCGTGGCTGGTGGATGACTTTTGGAATGGGCATGGATTCCGCGTGGATTCCGGTTGGCCAAGTCGCTCGCTTCCTCAGACGCGCGAGCAACGCGCTTCGGCTTTCGCGGAATGCCTGTCGGCAAGCGAACGCTGGTAAGCATACCACATTTGATTTTGCCTGCCAAAGCGCGGTAGTGTATCAGGGCAATCGCATCAAAATGTGGCGACTGACATGGTACGAAATTGGACTGATTATTAACCACCGAGGGTACCGAGAACACCGAGAAAAGCAACGGAACATAGCTCATCTTATGTTTCAGGCTTG
>JAPPMO010000008.1 GCA_028873975.1 Chloroflexota bacterium | reverse complement strand
TGAGTATCTCTTGAAACTGCTCCGTTTGTAAGAATTTAGTATGCGTTTGCCCTAGATCTCATGCCTTTATTATGGAAAATGCAGTCTTGACAAAGGCATAGCTAAAGCTATATACTTCCAGCTTGCAGTCCTCATACCACAACATAGTTTGGTTGAATGAAACCGACCATATATCCGCGTCATCCTATCCGCGCGAATTGCTTATCCGTTTAGGTCAGTCTTGCGGTCAAGTTGCGTTTCGCTATTCCATGTCCGGCAGATCCAATTATCTTTCCGAGGAGCGGCACCTTGAAACACTATTATAATGTGAAGAGTTATGCGCGTACCCCGGAAATCCAGGAACTACCGTCGCTGATTGACATACAGCTACGGTCGTTTCAGGACTTTCTCTATGGGGGCAGGTTGCTCGAGCTGTTCGACGAGATCAATCCCATTCAGAGTTTCAATGGCAATCTGTCCCTCTATTTCCCGGGCAATATCCCCCAAGCCCAGGAATTCGGATTAGAGTATTGGTTTGAAGAGTCGAAGTATGACGAAGACGCGTGCCTGGAACGGGACATGTCATACGCGGCGCCTCTATATGTACGCGTCGCACTGGTGAATCACGACCAAGGCGACGAGGTCATCCTCCAGGATATATTCCTGGGCGACTTCCCGCTGATGACCGAGAAGGGCACCTTCATCATTAACGGCACAGAGCGCGTCGTCGTCAGTCAATTGATCCGCTCGCCCGGCGTCTACTTCGACCTGGAGGAAGAACGCGCGACGGGAAGACAACTTTCCAACGCGAAGCTGATCCCGGACCGCGGCGCCTGGATGGAGTTCGAGACGCGCAAAACGGACTACATCACGATCAAATTCAATCGCAAGCGCACGATACCGGTCACGATCCTGTTGCGCGCGCTGGCTGCTATAGATGATGGATTGGGCGCATCAAAATCCCCAATCAAGACGGGAGACGATGAAGAAATTCTGGCGCTGTTCGCCGATGTCGACAATGACGAAAGTCACAAATATATCGAGAGTTCGTTGAAGAACGAGCCCGTATGGGATGTCAAGAAAAAGCAGACCATCGCCGAAGCAGCGTTGATTGAGTTCTACAAGCGCATGCGCCCTGGCGATCCGCCCACGCTGGAAAACGCGCGCGACTATCTGAAAAGCCAACTCTTCGACCAGCGCCGCTATGATCTCGAGCGTGTTGGACGTTACAAATTGAACCAGCGCTTGGAATTGGAAGGCAAAGTCCCGCTCACTCATCGTACCATCACCAAGCACGATATTGTCGCCTTGGTCAGACACATGATCATTATCAACAGCGGTCAACGCGGCCGTGACGATATTGATCATTTGGGCAACCGCCGGGTCAAGACTGTCGGCGAACTCATCGGCAACAAATTGCGCATCGGCTTGCGCCGTATGGAACGCGTTGTCAAAGAGCGCATGTCAATCCGCGAGGCTGAACAACTGACCCCGGTTTCATTGATCAATATCCGGCCGATTGTCGCTGCGGTGCGCGAGTTCTTCGGCTCGTCGCAATTGTCTCAGTTTATGGAGCAAACCAATCCGCTGTCGGAATTGACGCACAAGCGGACGCTGTCCGCGCTGGGTCCGGGCGGACTGCGGCGCGAGCGCGCCGGATTCGATGTGCGCGACGTGCATCACAGTCATTACGGGCGCATTTGTCCGATCGAAACGCCGGAGGGTCCCAATATCGGTTTGATCGGGCGGCTGGCGAGTTACGCGCAAGTGAACGATCTCGGCTTTATCGAGACGCCGTATCGCAAAGTTGTCAGTTCGCTCAGCGTGGCAGATCCGGGCTTGGTCGGTCGCAGGCTCTACGACGACATCGAGGACGCCAAGGGCAAGGTTGTATTTGAAGAAGGAACGATCCTGGACGCCAAGATCGTTGGCAGGCTGAAGCGGCGAAAAATCAAGGAAGTGCCCGTGGCGCCCTTTGCCACGCGCGAGATTGAATATCTGTCAGCTGATAATGAAGACAAGTTCATCATCGCGCAAGCCAATGCCCTGCTCGACGAAAAGAATCAATTCGTCTCGAACCGCGTCTCCGCCCGCTATGAGCAGGGCTTCCTGTCTGTGCCGCCGGGGCGGATCGACTATATGGATATCGCGCCGCGGCAGATCGTCGGCATCAGCGCCGCGCTGATTCCCTTCCTTTCCCATGACGCGGCCAACCGCGCCTTGATGGGCTCCAACATGCAGCGGCAAGCCGTGCCGCTGCTGACGCCGGATGTCTCGGTCGTCAGCACGGGCATGGAAGGTCAGGCGGCTCATGACAGCGGCCAGGTCTTGGTGTCGGAGATTGAAGCGGAAGTGATCAGCGTACAAGGGCATCGCGTGATCGTTCGCACCGCCGATGGCGAAGAAGTTACCTACCAACTGAGGAAATACGAGCGCTCCAATCAGTCGACCTGCATTGACCAGCGGCCCCTGGTGCGCAAGGGAGACATCATCAAACCCGGCGACGTGATTGCCGACAGTACCTCCACATATAAGGGGCAATTGGCGCTGGGCCACGATGTTTTGACCTGCTTCTTGTCTTGGGACGGCGGCAATTATGAAGACGCCTTGCTCATCAGCGAGGAGATGCTGCGCGAGGACAAATTCACCAGCATTCACATCGAGAAGCACGAAATTGAAGCGCGCGACACCAAGCTGGGAGCGGAAGAGATCACCTACGACATTCCCAATGTGGGCGAGGAAGCGCTCAAGGACCTCGATCAGGACGGCATTGTGCGCGTCGGCGCCGAAGTTGGACCGAATGACATCCTGGTGGGCAAGATCACGCCCAAGGGCGAGAAAGAATTGTCGCCCGAAGAGAAGCTGCTGCGCGCCATTTTTGGCGAGCAGGCGCGCGAGGTCAAGGACTCGTCGCTGCGCTTGCCGCATGGCGACCGCGGCAAGGTGATCGACGTAAAAGTCTTCACGCGCGACGAACACCCTGACTTGCCGGCTGGCGTGGAAAAGATGGTTCGCGTCAGTGTGGCGCAGCGCCGCAAGTTGACGGTTGGCGACAAGATGGCGGGGCGGCACGGAAACAAGGGCGTCATCTCCAAGATCGTGCCCATCGAAGATATGCCCTATGTGGACGGCGGCGCCCCGGTAGAAATTATTCTCAACCCGCTTGGCGTCCCCTCGCGCATGAACATCGGCCAGATCCTGGAGTTGCACCTGGGTTGGGCGGCGGATCGCATGGGATTCCGAGCAGTGACGCCGGTATTTGATGGCGTGCGCGAACACGAGATTCAAGCCGAGCTCGGCCGCGCCTGGATGCTGGATTGGGCTTGGAAACAGATCACAGAACAAGCCTGGGATAACCAGGAGCGCCTGGCGGAAATCGCCGGCATCGGCCGGGAAGATTTCGACGATGATATGCACGTGATCTGTGCGTATCTGCTGGACCGCGTCGGCGAGAGCGGGCTCTACGACAACGAGGCGATCATTCTCGAGCGCGACGAGATTTATGTGCGACGCGTGGCTGTGGCGGAGGTCTTGCGCGAACTCGGCTACGATCCGGACGAAATCATGGTATATGACAACAGCGACCTGGCGGCGGACATGCGCGATCAACGTGATTTGGCGGCTTTGCGCGTTTCCTTGTGCCTGTGGATACAGCAGACCTCGACCGAGACAATCGAACTGGGCGACTCGCTCTCCATCCGCGACCTATTCGATATTGCCAACCGCGTCATGTTTGAGACCGGACAGCCCCTGCCGCATTATGGCAAGCAGACTTTGTACGACGGCCGCACCGGCGAACCTTTTGATCGCCACGTGGCTGTCGGCTATGTTCACATGCTCAAATTGGCGCATTTGGTCGAGGACAAGGCGCACGCTCGCTCGACCGGTCCTTACAGCCTGGTTACGCAACAGCCCTTGGGCGGCAAGGCGCAATTCGGCGGTCAGCGCTTCGGCGAGATGGAGGTCTGGGCGCTGGAGGCTTATGGCGCCGCGCATATCCTGCAGGAAATGCTCACTGTCAAATCCGATGACGTGCAGGGCCGCGTGAAGACCTATGAGAGTATCGTCAAGGGCGAGCCCATTGAGGAGCCGGGCATTCCCACCAGTTTCCGCGTTTTGGTCAAGGAGCTGCAAAGCCTGGGGCTGGCGGTGGAAGCGATCACCGGCAGCGGCGATGTGATCCGCTTCGGCAAGGACGACGAGCAAACCCGGCGTCCGCAGCCGGCCACCGGTTTGCTGGGGCTGGGCTCGCGTTAGGGCAGGATCGGCATTTGCAAGGTAGATCTGAAGGGCGCATCGGCACGGCGCGCCTTTTGATTGTGCAGACTGAACTAGATGAAGTGGGCGTCGCGCGCGGCATCCAGTACGTCGCAGACGATAAGGCGCAATTCATCAGGTGGATAATGCTGCGGCAGAAGCGCTGAACCGGGACCAGTCGCCGGGAAGCGCTTTTGCAATACCTTGGGGATAAGCTCAAATCCAGGTTTCCCTCTGGCCGATTTTGAAAGTTCTTCGCGCATCTTGGGCGCTTGCCGGCGTAGCCAATACAATACTGCGTTTCGCAGCTCAATAGATCTCATAGATGGTCGCACGTACATCTCTCGCGCGTTTGTGAATTTCCAATGAAATACCTCGCCGGCATCATGCAACTGCTGCTCGCGTAGCCAGTAGCCGATATCCAGAAAATCGTACGGTTTGCTCTTCTCAGGTTGTGCTTGCCAACTCTTTCTATTGCGTGGGATGAGCTCGCGCCAGCGCGGTTCGCGCTCGGGATCGTGGCGGATGCCGTACCAGGCTTTGGCTGTCAGCGCTTGCCACAGCATGGTACGAACTTCTCCCCGCATCGCTTCGTGCCGCAAGATCTCGCTGACATAAACCGCGCGCCCTAGTACCCAGACCTGCTCGAATGAGTTGAAACGCGGTTTGCCATCTTTGCGTCGAGTGATGATGTTCAGCGCCTGCCAGGCCATATCCAGCACGGCATCAAGTTGCTTGTCGAGCGCTTCGGCTTCGGGGCGATATTCTTCGGCGCTGAGGGCGACGCGCCGTCCGCTGCGGATGGAGTTGCCAAGCGCGCCGTCGCGGTCGCTCCAGACGAGGACGGCCATTAGTTGTTCTCCTGTGGAATTAATATTGGATATATGGCTGCGACTGCCTTCCGCCATTTTAACGCAAAATCAATTGGCGATATGGCCTGCCCTTGTTTGTAAGTCATCATTTCATTCTCTAGCTCGGACAAACAGTCCATGTACAAATCCCAAGCATCGTCGTCAACGAGATCTGGTTTCGCGGCTCGCAACGATTCTAGTCTCGTAGAATCTGGTTCGTCTTCCAAAAGAGGCTCTAGTGCCCATTGGATCAGGCCGTTTACGTTGAACTCCAACTCATAAGGACTGTGGCCTTCAAAGGAATCGTGGGTTGTATTCTGCAGCTGTGCACTATTCAGCGGATAATCAGGCGCGAAGAGTAACCTATTTTTTCCATTCTTAGCTCCCACATCGGCGGAGTCTCCCTGCGATCTAGAAACGGTTCAAAAGGCAATCCGCGCTCTGTATTCGGCGGCTCAGATTCAAAGTGGATGATACGTGAACCACGCGCCATCTCGTGTCTTCCGTCAAGCAGATATGCTTGCATAGTACGTCGTCCTGGCTCAAGCGTGAGAGTCAAAAGGTCGCTATCTTGCACCACTTCACTTGACTCACCGTGAACTACGCGCACGCGCAGACTGTACAGCTTCTGTCGGCGATCATCCCCGCCAAGTGGCTTTCCCGACATCGCGATAGGTTTGTCCAAAACTAAGATGGTACCTTCTCGCATACGAAGCAATAAATGGCCGGAAACGACAATATGGGTTCGATTACGACTGTTGATTTGCAGGCGCAAGATGCCGCCGTGCTTAATTCGCATCTCGCCTCGGTCAGTTTCGTTTTCAGCGGATATACTAACGGCATATGGATTCTCTCGGCGCTCTGGCGGATCCTCGCCAAAGAGGGGTGCATTTGCAACAAGCCTTAATTTGGCATAAGCTAAAGGATGCGAGAGCATTGAATACCTGACAGGGTTGCGATACTTTATCCGAACTAGAAAAGGAGTCGATAAGCCATGAAGAAAATGCGCTACTTGATATGTCTCTTGGCGATTGTGTCAATCATTGCTGTACCAACCATGGCGCAGGACATGATGGATTACCCCAGCGAGCTCAGCGAATGCGAAGTCGATCTGACTGGCGAAACACTCACGATCTTTCACTTCGGCGACTTGAGCGGACCCTACGCATTTATCACGCAGCCGGTCGTCTCCGCTGTCACGGATGCGGTCGCCTACTGGAATGGCCACGGTGGCGTTTGCGGCGCGCAGCTGCGGCAGATCTATGAAGATACCGGCGGCAACCTGGAGGCGACCCAGAGCGTCTACGATCGCTTCACCAGCGAATATGCCGGTGAGCTGGATTTGCTGCTGCTCTACAGTTCTGCCGATGGCGAGCTGCTGCGGGAGCAACTGGCGGAGGACGAGATCGTTTCCATCATCTCGGCCGGTTCCATCGAGAGCCTGTACGGCGAAGACGGCATGACGCCGGGTTGGCTCTACGCCAGCAACCCGCTCTATATCAACCAGTTCGGGTCCTTTTGCGAGTTTGTCGCTGCCAATCCGGATACTTTCCCCGATCCTGTCATCGGTTTTGTCACCTGGCCCGGCGCATTTGGCTTGGCAGGCACAGAGCCAGCCGCGGACGACTATTGCAGCGGTATGGGCGTGGAAGTTCTCGACGAACCGCAGATCTTCTTGCCCACGGATACGGATATCTTGACGCAAGTGCAGAACGCCATCGACGAGGGCGCGACAATCCTCTACACCAATTCTTTGGCGTCGGGTCCCGCCTTGATCGCGGGCGCGCTGGTCGACCTGGGTATGGAAAGCGATATCACGCTGGCGGGCGTCAATTGGGTCATGGATACCAGTGTCGGCATCCTGGGGCAACGCGTTTTGAAGCCGAATGGATTGCCCTCGGTAGACGGCATGTACGGTTCGATGCCCTTCCTGTGGTGGACGGAACTCGGCAATCCCGGCATTCAGTTCGTCACCCAGCAATTCGCCGCCAATGAACGGGGACCAGCCGAGCAGAACATCGCCTATTTGCTGTCTTGGGGCGTCGTCGACACCATCATCGAGACCACCATCCGCACAGCCAACGCCGCCGGCAGCCTGGCGGCGGTCACGGGCGCCGATATGCGCGCCACCGTCGACAGCATGGAATACGCGGTACTGGGCGGCTTAATCAGGCACAGTTTCCCCGAAGGCATGCGCGACGGCACGCTAAACCGCATCGCTCGGCTGGCATTCGCCAACACAACGATGAGCGGTCCAGCCAGTGGTCCCGAAGACGCCTTGCTGATCCCGGACGGCGCCGGCGGGGAACTCTTTGTGCCGATTGTGATTCCCTTGACCGACTTCATGCCAGTGCCGCAGTTGCGCGGGCAGTAAGCAATTCAACCGAGCAAATTACAAGTGAGGGACTGTTCCCAGCCCTCACTTGTTTTCTCGCGCGAAACAATTATTTGCCCCCATTCCGGCGAGTCTTGGGATGTCTATGACCCTTGCTGAAAAAACAGCGGAACTAACCACGACGCGGAACTTGTCAGTCAACAACATCGAGGTCGTTTACAACAGCGTGATCCTTGTGCTGCGCGGCATCACCCTGGAAGTCGCGCCGGGAGCGGTCGTTTCCCTGCTGGGACCAAACGGCGCCGGAAAATCGACAACGCTGAAAGCCGTTAGCGGCCTGCTCAAGGCGGAACTGGGCGAGGTCACCCGCGGTCAAATCCTCTGGGGAGACGAGCGCCTGGAACTGCTTTCTGCCGAAGACGTCGTGCGCATGGGCTTGGTGCAAGTGATCGAAGGACGCCTGCTCTTCCGGCATCTGACAGTGGAAGAGAACCTGCGCGTCGGCGGCATGGTCTATCAAGGCGGGCGAGGCATCCGCGACGATTTGGAACGGGTTTATCACTACTTCCCGCGCTTGCGCGACTTGTCAAAGCGAGTCAGCGGTTATCTCTCCGGCGGCGAGGGTCAAATGCTGGTGATTGGACGCGCTATGATGGCGCACCCGCAGATTCTCATGCTGGACGAGCCTTCCTTGGGATTGGCGCCCTTGCTGGTTCACGAGATCTTTGAAATCATCCAGAATATCAACCGACAGGAAGGCATGTCGGTCTTGCTCGTGGAACAAAACGCCCGCGCCGCCCTGGAATTGGCCGATTATGCTTACGTCATGGAGAACGGCAGAATCGTCCTGGATGGACCGGCCGAGCAACTGCGAGAAAACGAAGATATTAAAGAATTCTACCTGGGCTTGGACCAGGCGGGCGGGCGCAAGAATTACCGCGAGGTCAAGCATTACAAGCGCCGCAAACGCTGGCTGGGATAGCATGCGCGGGCTGTCCGAGACAATCCGATTGACGATCATGAACCAGCCTCGGCAGGGGAATGGAGCAAGACTTTGACAAACCTTGATCGAAGGATTCAAGAACTCGTCCGGCATGGATACGAACAGGCGCCGGCGATCCGTCAAATCATGGACGACGCCGGCGTCGCCCCCTCGGACATTCAGGGCGCGGATGATCTGGCGAAGATCCCGGTTCTTGGCAAAGACGCCTTGGTGGAGATTCATCAAGCGAATCCGCCTTTTGGCGGCTTTCTCACGATTGACCCCGCCGACCTGCCGCGCATCTACATCTCCCCCGGTCCAATATATGACCCGCAGCCGCCGCCCAAAGACCCGGAGGCGCAATTGGCGCCTCTTGAATATATCGGCATCGGCCGGGGCGATCGCGTGCTGAACACCTTCATGTACCACTTAACTCCAGCGGGGATCCTGTTGGACGAGGCGATTCGCGCTTGTGGCGCGACGGTCATACCGACAGGACCGGGCAACACCGAATTGCAGATCATGATGATGATGGCTTTGGGAGCGACGGGATTCGTCGGCCAGCCCAGCTACCTGATGACGCTTCTGGATAAAGCCGCGGAGATGAGCATAGGCGCGGACACGGCGCCAATCAAGAAGGCGCTCTTTTCGGGGGAGCCCTATACGCCAAGCCAGCGCGCGCGCTTTGAAGGTGGATATGGCATGAAGACCAGCTCAGCCTATGGCACGGCCGATTTGGGCTTCATCGGCTATACCCGCGCAGGCCTCCAGGGATTTTGCATCATGCCAAACATGTTCTTGCAAATTTGCGATCCGCAGACAGGCGCGGCGCTTCCCGCGGGCGAAACCGGCGAAATCGTCGCCACGACCTTCAACAAAGCCTACCCCTTGATTCGCTTCGGCACAGGCGACCTGGGCGCCTTGTCGCCCTTGCCGTCATGTCAAGGCCAACAACTGCTGGGACTTTACGGGCGCAGTGGAGAAGCCATCAAAGTGCGTGGCATGTTCCTGCACCCGAACCAACTGCAATATGCGGTGATGCAATTCCCCGAGATTAAGGACTTGCAGGTCGTGATCACACGCGCCGGCAACCGCGATGTCGTCACGGTAAATGTCGAACTGCGCGAGGGCGCTGAATCGGCCGGTATCGCGGAGAAACTGCAAGCTCTGGCGCAAGAGGCGGTACGATTGCGAATTGATGCCGTCAACATGGTGGCGGCCGGCGCGATCGACAGGGATGCCCGCAAGATCGTCGACAAGCGCGACTGGGATTGAGTCCCCTTAGCCGGTTGCCTCAAATAGCAAGTTTTCGCCAGCTTCATCAATCTCGCTTAAAGCCGCCAGAACTATTCATCGGCGGAATCTTCTGCGTCGCCGCTCTCTTCCGCGTCTTCCTCTTCCGGCGGGACTTCCACGATCTTGAGCGTGAACTGCTGGGCGTCGTTGCTGTTCTTGACGCGCGCCTCCAGCGTGAAGGTTGCCCCTTGTTCGCCCACATCGAGATCGGCCAATACCGAGCCGCGGGTGTCATCATCGGCGTCGTCGTTTTCCCCAAGCAGGCTTGACCCGGATTCGTTATAGATCCCAAGGACCGTATCCACACTGTCGTCCACGCCGCTTAGATAGATGCTGACAATGCGATTGCCGGGCAAGGTCGTGCGATAGCGCACGCGCTGATCCGGGCCTACGACGCCACTGGCTTGCACCTCTGTGCTGCCCGCGCCGAGAGACAATTCGCCACCGTCGATCAACTCGCCCAGTATCTCCCCCGTCAGGTACTCTTCCGCAGCTTGCAGCAACAGATCGCCTTCTTCAAACAGGCTCTCGAAAGTCACCGGCACCAGCACGGTGGGCAGAACGCCTTGCGCCTCGATATGAATCTCTTTGTCGGCGTTAAGGGCGCGCGTGACGGTGAATCGGATCGTCATATCTTCCGGCATCAGGAAGTCGTCGACCGCGCCCCCCAAGCCGCCGGTTCCGTAATTCCCGATCACGGCCGCGCGATCGTCGATGGTGAGATTGTAGGTGAAGAATTCGCAGGCGCTGAAGCAGCCTGGCGAGATGATGACAGCGACTTCGCCGTCATAGCGCAGCTCCTCCGGGGGCAAGATAAATCGATCTTCCGATCGCGGGTCCAAATAAAAGTCGTCCAGGGACTCGTTGTATGCGCTGGAATAACCCAGGATGCGCTCTTCCTGGAAGAAATAGGCGCCGAGTTGATCCGCAAGATATCCGCTGCCGCCGCCGTTTTTGCGCATGTCGATGATAATGCCGGGCACATCGGCTTCGAGAAAGGTCTCGATCATGCGTTCCCAGAGTTGAACCGTCAGCCTTTCCTTATCGCTAAAGGAATAGATGGCGACATAGCCATAACCGCTGGGAAGGATCTCGAATTCGACCGGCAGTTCCCAGCCTTCTAGGCCGGAGAAGAACGAAGAGTGCGAGAAACTGACGCGTTCCGCGATGACCTCCATCACGACCGTCTCTTCTTCTTCGCTTTCAGGATTGCGAAAGGTCGCTTCAACTTCGCTGCCCAAAGGGAAGCGCGTGATATAACGCAATTGCTGCAAGCGCAAGCTATGATCGGTGCTCAGCGCCTGGTGAGCCCAGACGAACTCGCGTTCCAGCGCTTCTTCAACGGCGCCGCCGTCCCAGGCCAGGATCTCCGCTCCCAATTCCATGCCCGCATTGGCAGCCGGGCCCCCATCCAGAATATAGCTAACCACGATTCTCTCGTCGTCCAGTTCCGAAAGCGCGATGCCCAGCCCGCCGTCGGTCTCTTCTCGGAAGAGATCGCCCAGCGCGTCCAGCGGCATGCCGACATGTCCGTCAGGAATCTCCCATATAAAATCGCGCATTGCGAGCGCGTAAGCCGCGCTGTCTTCCGCCTCCTCGGCTTCGGCAAAGCGGGAGCTATAGGTCTCGAAAAGCTCGTCCCAATCCAGGTCGTAAACTTCGCTGTAGGCATATTCCAACCGAAAGAGTTCAACCATCGCTTGGAATGCTTCGGCATAGCCCAAATCGGAAAAGTCCTTGATGGCTGCCCTTTCTGGCTCATGGAGATCAATGATTTGCTCTGCGGCGCGATCAAAAACGAAGGGGGCTTCGTCCATATCAACAACTGAATAGCCTTGCGGGACAATGACGATTGGATCGTCTTCTGTAAATAGCAAACCATCAGCGCCGAACCCGGAGGGAAAACCTTGCTGCTCGTCGGGGGCGTATATGATGAATTTGCCGCCGATGATCTCCAGCGTGGTTTCGACTTCGTCGCTGGCGCGCGTGGAGGCGTAGCCAGTCGACCAGCCGCCGCCGTGAAGATCCCGCTCTTCCAGAAAGCGGTCCCCGAACAAATTGGTCCAGTGAGCAATGGCGAAGACCATCACACCGGTGTCCTCGCTTCCGTTATTGTCGACATCGCGCAAACCGCCGCCAGGTACTTTTGGCAGAGACAAGCTGTAACTGAAGGGCGAGGTATGGAAATCCGATGTGATCTGCCCCAGCGCCTGGGATTCCAGTGGAAAAATGTAATATTCGTTTCGGTCGACGAATCCGGTTTGGTCTTCCAGGATTATCAGCGGCTCGTCAACGCCGCTGGTGAAAAAGGCGTTGGAATAGGCGAGTTCGCCCGTGATGATGACCGGACCGCCCTCGTCATTGATGATCCGGGCGGCCGGCGCCGGTTCCGCGATTGTCGCCGGCGCGTCGTCAACTTCCTTTTCGCCGATGGCCAGCAATGGCAGAAGTCCGATGACAAGCAGCGCGCTAGACAAAATAAGCATCGACAAGCGACGAGTCCGCATGCAGTACGCTCCAAATGCAAGATGGTTGATAGGTATATTCTATGCCAACTTCGAGAACTGACGTTAACATTAGCTTGCAAAACTGCGAATGAGAGCCGAAAAACGCGCGTTCGAGTTCACGTCAAACACGTCGGGCGATTGACGTCCGATACCTTTCGAACATACCATTAGGTGTCTCGTCGGAAGGCTAACTCAAGGGCTTCAATGGACAGTTTTCAGCGCGCCATCCGTAATCACCTGCATTTCATAGTGGTCCTTTGCGCATTGCTCGTCGTGATGACCTGGCCCACGATTGTTTACGTCTTCAATAAACAGGTCTTCTGGCTGCCGATCGACAGCGGCGACATCTGGATTGAATTCTGGAGCGCCTGGTACGGTAAACTTATACTCGCCGGTAAAGCAGACCCGCTTTTCACCGAGCAATCCTTCTACCCCCAGGGTCTATCACTGGCGTACCACAATTTCAGCCTTCCTCATGTACTCATCTTTGGGGCGCTACAGGGGATTTTGCCGGCGTCAAACGCCTACAATCTCACGTATTTGCTTATCACCATTGCAACGACTGCAGCCGCTTACATCTACCTGCAATACCTATTCAACGACAAATGGACCGCTCTTTTCGGATCTGTTATTGTGGGATTCAGTGGATATGTGGTGGGGCGCCCAATGCATCCGGGCGTAGCGTTTCTGGCGACTGTCCCATTGTCATGCTATTTTCTTCATCGCGGCTTCGCGGAAATGCGCTGGACTTTCATTGCGATGTCGGGGATCTTGGTTGGCGCCACGGCCTTCATCAGTTTGTACATCTTTGTTTGCCTGCTTATTATAGTCGGCGCGTATTTCCTCTATTTTGCGATCTCCCAATGGAAGGTTCGCCGTTTCTGGCTGATGGTGGCGGCCATGATCGCCGTCGCCGGCTTCTCGGGTTGGCTGCGCGCCTATCCTATGTTGAGTGACGAAACGGACTTGGGCGGGATACTGGACAAGACAGGTGGGCGCGAAACAGAGAATGACCTGTTGCAGTTCTTCATTAACTACGAGAATCCTTTTTTCAACAGGCTCATTACCAATCGCGTCACCTCGTCCATCGTTCTGTTACCAGATCCGGGACGCTGGAATACATCTTATCTCGGTTACGTGCCGCTGCTGCTAATTGGCTTGGGCTTGATTCGCAAAAACTATAGAAGGCGCATGATGCCCTGGCTGCTGCTGCTAATGCCGTTTTTTCTATTGCGGCTTGGTTCAGTCCTCACAATCAACGGTCAAGTTATTGATTCAGTCGTTTTGCCCAAGTACGCCCTGGATCGGCTGGCGCCGGTTGTCTTCGAGGCATTTTATTCCACGGATCATTTTCAAATTGGCGTTCTCTTGCCGTTAGCCGTATTGTCCTGTTACGGGCTGCTTGAATTCCTGGACCGCTTTCCTATGCGGCGACGAGGCGGCGTAGTTCTCCTGCTTATCGCCTTATTAGCAGCGGAATATTATCGCAGCCCACCTGGTGGGCACATTGTTTTGGAGGAAGAGCTCGCATTTTTGGATTGGCTGGCGGGAGAAAGCGACGAGCCCGTCCGGCTGATCAATCTGCCGATGAACCGCGGAAACTCCAAGCAATATCTCTTTTACCAGACCTTAAGCGGATACCCGCAGGTGGAGGGGCTGGCAACGCGAACCCCGCCGAGCGCCTACGATTACATAAAAGCCAATCCCATATTGAATGCCTGGCATAGAAGCGAGGGCTTGATTTGCACGGAAGAAAATCGAGATAACTACCTGGCCGCGGTTGGGCAGCTCCGGGACGACGGTTTCTCCCATCTGGTTTTGCATTATTCGCTGCTGAAACCGGACACGATCGAGGGCAGTTTCTCCGGTTTGGAACCGGCTTATGAAGATGAATTCGTGGCGATATATCGTCTTGCGATCTTGCCCGAAGCCTGCCAATGACGAGTAGGGGGCGCACTCTAATGTTAAATATTCAATCTGTATACAAAAGAGCAGTCAGGACTGGCGTTGGCGGCGGCATACTCTCCCACATCGTCTCCAA
>JAPPMO010000113.1 GCA_028873975.1 Chloroflexota bacterium | reverse complement strand
CCATCCCCGGCCCTTCCCCAGTCAACTGGGGAAGGGTGACTCTACGGCGGGATGTATAATATTAGGCGAATTGGCATTGCGAGCGACGCTATGCAAGGAGTTCGCACCCCTTCCCTAGCTCGCTGGGGCAAGGGGGTTGGGGGGGATGGGGTAGAATACAGTAGTGGCTCGCGTCAGTAGCGGACAAGCCTTGTAGGGGCGACATACCAGACTCTGTTGAAATACTGCCCCCATCCCCCGTCCCCTTACCCCCAAAATGAGGGAGGGGAGCTATTGAACCTTAATAAGCCGTTAAAGCCCCTCCCTCTCGAGGAGGAGTTTGGGGTGGGGGTTTATCGCGATTTTCAACAGAGTCTACCATGTCGCCCGAAACCACTATTCACGGCGGCAGCGGGCGACCAGATTGGTCGCCCCTACAGTTCGTTACTTTTTTGAAAATTTGCATTACTTTATTGGTTTTACTTCTGTGACTCTGTGGTGAATATTAGTTTGTTCGTTGCATTGCTCCACAAGCCACTATTTTGAAGCAATTGTGCTGCCCCCGCGTCCGGATGCTCTGGATCGTCATTCAAGCTTTTTCGAGCGGTCGATCAGGCGCCGCCCCAAGATCCAGCGCGGCGGGAGGGGGGATATTCAAATGTTAATTAAATTGTAAGAAATCGCTCTGTCCCGCATGAATAAAGGGCTGCGGCGATCCGCGCAGGGCGGGCGCAGGCTGAGCGCAGGCTGAGCGTAGGGAGAATTCACAAAAAAAACCCTTTACTCTATTGGTGGAGTTGTACAAAATCCCGTCTCTTATCAATGAAATGGAAAGGATTTACCATGAAAGGCAATCTATCCGCAGTTGGAAGCGGCCGGCGTGTGAGGGGCCTCGCCGTTCTGCTTCTGCTCCTCGTCCTGGGCGCGGCCGCCTTGCCCGCCGTCCAGGCGCAGGGCATCAACATGTACGTCCTGACGTTCGGCTTTGGCCGCAGCAGCGTGCCTGAGAGTACCCAATCGCATGGCTCATTTAGTGTGAGTCGCGTTTCTCTCGGCGCCGGCTATGGGCACGAAGCGCATTTTCGCCTTTGCTTCAGTGGCAGCGCCACCTTGGGAGTGGACTATTCTGCGCACACGAACACCGCTCAACTCTTCCCAAGCGGGAACTGCGTCACTGACAAGTTCCACAACGGAGAAAGCTCGGTGCGTATCTACATCGTTCCCATGAACGACTCTGACGACGAGCCGAACGAAACAGTAACCGTAACCCTGTCGCAGGCTCCCGGCAATCCCTTCCCCAGCGGCTACTACTTGCCCTCTAGCTACAGCCGGATGAACTTCAGGATCATCGACAACGACTAGGCGCAAACTACAGGTCGGCTTTGGCAATTGTCAGAGCCGACCGCCTCTCTCGATCCCCCGCACCAGATCAACCGTGAAATTTTCCAGCGTCGTAATATGCGTGTCAGCCAGCATGAGCGCGTCCTCTGGCAGAGGGTAGCCCGGGCTAGGCGCGGCCACGGCGGCCATGCCCGCCGCTTTCAAGGAGCGCAAGCCATTGGCGGAATCTTCGATGCCCAGCGCCGCTTCCGGCGCGACGCCCAACTGCTTGAGCGCCTCCAGATAAATGTCGGGCGCGGGCTTGCCACGCGGGATATTGTCGCCGTAGATCATGACTTCGAAGACCTGGTCCAAACCGGTAATGCGCAGGACCGCTTTGATGATTTCGGTAGGCGAGCCGGAGGCCAAACCGACGCGGAAATGCTGTTTCATACGGTGTACCGATTCGATGGCGCCGGGGCGGGTCGGCATGCGCCGCTCGTAGCGCGCGATAACGCGCCCTTTCATCTCGGCGATGATGTCGTCAATGGATTCAGCCAGCTGCAATTGCTCTTGCATCACCGCCGCCCATCCGACAGTGCTGCGTCCCATCGCCAGCCGCTGATATTCGTCGGTCCAGATCTGGCCGCGGTCGCGGGCGAAATCGACGCGGGATTCGTCCCAATAGACTTCGCTATCGACCAGAACCCCATCCATATCAAAGATGACCGCTTCAATCGGCATCGCCAACTCCTCAATGGTGTCTTTCAATATGTCGTTGAACTACACTGACT
Organism: Chloroflexota bacterium; assembly: GCA_028873975.1. Taxonomy (GTDB): domain Bacteria; phylum Chloroflexota; class Anaerolineae; order Aggregatilineales; family Phototrophicaceae; genus UBA6055. The sequence goes on along the minus strand of JAPPMO010000113.1, from coordinate 12,233 downwards.
GATCAGGGGGCGGCGGCGCCACGCCAATCGTCAAGAGGATGTTGGCGTAAATGCGTTGTTCGCCCGTGGCGATCACCAGGCAGCAATTGTCTTTGCCGGCTTCGTCATAGAAAGCAAAACGTTCCAGCGCCTGCAACTCGACCTCGGCGCCCAGCAGTTGCCTGAATTCCCGGTAAATGCTCGGCTCGGCTCCATCATGGCGCGCCATGACGCGCGCCGCTTCAACCGGCGTGACGCTCAAAACCGCCTCCAGTACATCGGTGACAGTCACCATGCCGGGCGCCAGGTTGAGATAAACGCGATCGGCGAGTGGGTTCGCGCCTGTCGAGACCGGGTAGTTGCCGTCCGGGATCAAGATAGTAGCGCCGTGCCCGGCTTCGCCAAGCGCGCCCAGAATCTGAGGGTGAATCAACTTTCCAGTTAACATGCTGTTCTCCATATTGCATTTGGTATAAGCAACCGGGGGACCGATCTTGAGAGCATTGGCGCTTTCGCCTGGGCTAGCGCTTGCTGATCTTGTCCCCGACCGTGATCAAGCCGTCTTGAATCACACGGGCGTAAACGCCGCGCAGCCGCTGATGCTTGCCGGCGTCCGACATGACCCATTTGCGCGCGGGCGCGCCGAAGCGACGGGCGAATTTGCCGCAGCCGGTGTGTGGCGTGACGCCGATTTCCAGAATCACTTCGCCGATCTGCAGCTGCGTCCCCGCGGGCAAGTTATCCATCGAGATGTCGAGATCGACGAAGAGTTGATCGCCCGATTCCGCCCAGCGCGATTTTTCGTCGGTCAGCAGTTGAATCACGCGGCTGTTCATGAGCGTGACCTGGGTTTCCGGAATTGGTTCGCTATCGGGCGCCTTGCGTTTTGCGCGGCTCAGCCAATCATCGCCTTCCAAGCCGCGGGCGGCCGTAAACCGGGCGGATTGCACTTCTTCTCGTTGCTCGGCTTCCGGCCGGCGCGCGATCATTTCCACGCGGCCCCCGTCGCCTGGCGATTTCTCCAATTGATCCCAGGCTTCGTTTAGCGTTTCAAAACTTTTCACAGCTTCCATTGCTTGCTCCAAGCGCTTGACGAGAATTCCTAAGCGGACTATACACCAAAAGTTGGGAAAGTTCTGCGCCCTGTCGCCCTCAGAACAATCGCTTCAAAATGATAGCGGCTGAAATGGCCGGAATCTAAACTGCATATTAACCACAGCGAACACAGAAGTAAGTCCAACAAAGAAATGGGACAAATTGTAAGGTCGATGTAGGGGCGAGCCTTGGCTCGCCCATCGTTCTGGCTGGGTTTTGCGGGCGACCCGCCGCCGCGCGTAGACACTGCGGGTCGGTCGCCCCTACCGCCGACTATTATTTTGGAGTGCATTAGCATGACTTTGTTGGTCCTATTTCTGTGCGCTCTGCGCTCTCTGTGTTGAAAAAAATTTGAAGCGATTGCTCTGCGCGCGAAACTGGCATGGCATTGGGACAAGACAATTGTTACCATGTCCAAAGGCGGCGGTTGCCCGCCAGTGTATTTGAAGTAGGGGAGTCGGTTATGGGGATCGAACACAGGCGCTTGGGCAATCACGGCGTTTATGTCAGCAATCTATGTTTGGGAACGATGAACTTCGGATGGCATACGCCCAGGGAAGAGGCTTTCGCGATTATGGACCGCGCGCTGGAACTGGGCATCAATTTCTTCGATACGGCCGATGTCTATGGGCGCAAGATCGAATGCGGCTTGACCGAAGAGATCATCGGTCAATGGTTCGCCCAGGGCGGGGGACGCCGGGACGCGGTCATCCTGGCGACCAAGGTGCACAATCCCATGAGCCGCAAAGCGGACCTGCCCGAAGCCAATAGCGACAGGGGCGGCGTTTCAGCCTACAAAATCCGCAAACATTGCGAGGGCAGCTTGTCCCGCTTGCAAACCGACCATATCGATATTTATCAAATGCACCATATCGACCGCGGCTGCCCTTGGGATGAGACCTGGGGCGCCTTTCACGCGCTCATCCAGCAAGGCAAGGTCGTCTATGTCGGCTCGAGCAATTTCGCTGGTTGGGATATTGCCACCGCCTGCCAAGAAGCCTCCCGCCGCCACATGACCGGTCTGGTCAGCGAACAGAGCATCTATCACCTGGACAACCGCGCCATAGAGCTCGAGGTCATCCCAGCCTGCCGTCATTACGGCTTGGGATTGATCCCCTGGAGCCCGCTGTCTGGCGGCCTCTTGGGAGGCGCACTGGAAAAGGTCGAAACGGGCCGGCGCAGCAATCCCGATTTGATCGCGCGCGTGGAATCGAAACGAGAGCAACTCGAAGCCTATGAAAGCCTTTGCCGTGAAATCGGCCAGCCGCCGGGCGAAGTGGCTCTCGCCTGGCTGCTGCATAATCCCGTCGTCAGCGCGCCGATCATCGGACCGCGCACGATGGAGCAACTGGAAAGCGCCCTCCGCGCCACCGAAATCCGCCTGGATGAGAGCGTTTTGGAGCGGCTTGACCAGATCTTTCCCGGTCCAGGCGGCGAAGCGCCGGAGGCATACGCCTGGTAATGCTTGCCCGCGGCCCTGGTTCTATAGCATATCTTTGATTTCTTCCATTGTGCTGTAATATGATATGTAGAATCGGCATTGAACCAATACTTGAGGATATGAGATGAAAAGTCCAGCAAATACAACATTGGCGGTGCTTGTTTTCCTCGCTTTGTATCTCGCGCTACTGCCAGCGCCCTACGTCAGCGCCAACGATATTAAGGTGGACAAGCAATGCAGCCTGGCGCAAGCCATCGGATCAGCCAACAACGATTCATCCAAAGCCCGGTGCGAAACCGGCTATAAAATAGACACCATTAGCTTGAAAGAGGATTTGGAGCTGGAGGAGGAATTGCCGGATATAACATCGAGGATCATCCTCGACGGCAATGGTCACACCATCCGCCTGCATCGGCGACACGTCGCTTTTGTTATCAAATGGGGCAATCTAACCGTCAAGGATCTCATAGTCAAGTTTCGCGGCGGCAACCGCTCCGGACCAACGATCGAGATCTCTGACGGATCGCTGACTATCAAGGACAGTCAGTTTCTTAACTGCACCGGGAAGTTTGATGTAGAAGACAGTCTTGGTGCGGTGCTGGGCGATAGCGCGGTGTGCAACTACACGGCGGAAACTGTGGCCAGCTGGTTTGACGGACCGGCTTCCCCGCCCGTTCTTCCGCCAGCACAAGCGCCAGCGGAGGCGCCAGTCGCGTTTACCTGTGAAACGCTTGACGGCAACGCGCCTAGGGTATCGGCAAGATATGGTCTGCAAAGCGGCGTACAATGCAGGCGCGTTGACGCGACCGGCATCGGGGATCAATCCGTGCTTGACGCTGGATACATTGACGCATTTGACATATATGGATATGTCGAACAGGGAGTGGAGCTTTGCTTCCCGCGACTGGGTGCGGTTGTCTTCCTGGATGCGGCGACAGCGCCGCGATCGCGGGTGTCGGTTGAATATTTCGCCCGCGATGGCATGACTTGCGCCTCGCTTGACCGGCCCGGCACGGTCATCCTGGTTCCCGGGCAAGCCCCGATGATCGAATCCGCCGAAGCCGAACAAGCTCCAGCCGTCGACCCGGCCGAATCGGAGCAAGCGCCCGCCAGCCAAACCATCACTGCGGACGCGTCGCAATCAGGTCAGTGCCTGGTCACCACGATCGCCAATCTCAAGCTGCGGTCGATCCCGTTTGTGGATGACAACGTCATCGGCTATGTCCCGCGTGGAGCAACCCTAAACCGCATATCGGGCAACGAATACTGGCACTATGTCCAGTATTACAGCCAGACGGGCTGGATCAACGCCAGTGAAAAATACGTCGTGACATCAGGCACTTGCGATTAGCGTCGTCAAGTTTACGATTGGTAGGCTGCCCAAAGCAATTCGGCGATGTGCATGACGGGCAGGTTCTTGCCTGACAGGTTCAGATGCTTGCGCAGCTGCGTGATGCAGCCGATATTGCCGGAGACAATTGTATCAGGAGCGGCGGCGAGTATGGCATCGGCTTTTTGCTTGCCCAATTCTTCGGCGATTGCGGGCTGGTCCAGGTTATAGGTCCCGGCGGAGCCGCAACACATGCCCGCATCGGGAATATCGACCAGGCGCAAATTGGGAACTTGATTGAGCAGGCTGCGCGGCTCGCTTTGCAGCCCCTGCGCATGCAGCAGATGACAGGCGTCTTGATAGGCGACAGCGCGCTCGCCGGCGAATCCACGCGGCTCGCGCAATCCCAGTTGCGCCAGGTAGGCGCTGAAATCCATCACTTTGCCCGAAAAATCGCTCGCTTCTTGCTGATCCGCCTGCCCTTTGAAGAGCAGTTGGTAATCTTTCATGCCCGAGCCGCAACCGGCCGCCGTGGTGATGATCGCGTCAATATCATCGGGCATCAGCGGGAAGTTGCGCCGGGCGATTTGCCGGGCTTCGTTTTCCGCGCCGATATGCAGCAAGATAGAACCGCAGCAACTTTGCCCCGCGGGGATATGCACTTCAACCCCATTCGCCGCGAGTACCTTCGCCGCCGCCAGGTTGATCTGTGGCGCGAGCGCTTGCTGTACGCAACCGGAAAGGAGCGCGACCGTCCCGCGGCGAGCGCCTTGCGCCGGCAATATGGGCGGCAGGGGCGCGGGGGACGGCAGCTTGTCCGGCAACATGTTCAACATGGCAGCAAAGGCTTCGGGCAAGAATGGCTGTATTGCCCGGCCAATTTTGCCGCTCTTCATCGCCAGGCGAAAGCGCCGCGGATAGGGCAGGGTCTCGATTATCAGCCGCCGCGCGACGCCATCCGACAGGGGGCGGACGCGGGCTTGCTCTTGCAGGGTTCGGTAACTCACCAGCAGATCGCCATAAGCCACCCCGGAAGGACAGGCGGGCACGCAAGCCATGCAGCCCAGGCAGCGGTCGATAAAGGGCTGCGCCTCGTCCGCCTCGATATTGTCTTCCAGCACGCCCTTCATCAGATAGATGCGGCCCCGGGGCGAATCCATCTCCTGGCCCAAGAGCTTGTAGGTTGGGCAAGCCGCCAGACAGAAACCGCAGTGGACGCATTTTTCGATGGCTTCGGCCATTTCCGGGGCGCGGGGGTCATCGCTCTTTATCTGGTGCCGCATGAGATCTCTTTCATAGTCGTTTCAAGTTTGTCGTTAAAGGCATGTCGCTCGTCATACCATGCCGGAATGCGTTGCGTCATTGGGGGCGACCAGATTGAGTCTGTTGAAAATCGCAATAAACCCCCACCCCAAACCCCTCCCCCATAAAGAGGGAGGGGCTTTAACGGCTTATTAGGGTTCAAAAGCTCCCCTTCCCTCATTTTGGGGGTAAGGGGCTGGGGGATGGGGGCAGTATTTCAACAGGCTCAGATTGGTCGCCCCTACATCGGTCATTTATGTCGCCTGTAATCTGTTCCACTAGCTGTTCTCAAAATGTTCATTACTTTCTTGGCACTCCTTAGACCAACTTGTCCTGTGGATCCAATACGCGCTTGACGCGCGCCGCAAGCGCATTTTCCAATGGTTTGCCGATCAAGGGACAAGCGACCATACCGCGCAGGACGATGCCCGGCAGTTGCTGCGCTTCCAGTATCTTCTTGAGCGCGCCGATGTCCTCCGTGGCCAGCCAGGCGACATTCCCGCCAGCACTGTAGCGCCGCTGCATATCGCGAACAAGCGCATCAAATCTCGGTATTTGCCGCGGCGAAATGACCACTTTGACCAGGAAGTTCCCTGTCAGGCCCGCCAGGGGATCGCGCAAGGTCCCGTCATCCTCAACTTCCATGGCGTCGAGGAGCGCTGTTTCTTCGCGCATCATGGCGACAAATTGTTTTGCTCGCTGCGGCAAGGTATCTTGAAAGCCCGCCAAGCCTGCCAGCAGTGACCAGCCTTGGTCGGAGGGCGCGAAGTCCAGCAGATCCAGTTCCTGCGGACTTCGATTGCAGCGAAAGACCGCGTTCAGGGCCTCATCCAGCGAGTCGTATCGCAAGCGCAGCCCTTGAAAAGCAGGCGCGTCGGGAAAGACTTTGAAGGTCAACTCGGTCATGATGGCGTATTTGCCCAGGCTGCCGACCAGGAACTTGCTCAGATCGAAACCGGCCGCGTTCTTGACCACTTTACCCCCAACGCGAAAAGCCCGCCCCAGACCGTCGACCACAGCCGCGCCCAAAATAAAGTCGCGTATGCCGCCGTAGCGATGCCGCCGAGAGCCGGACAGGTTGCAGGCGACGGCGCCGCCGATGCTGGCGCGATTCGCAAAGAGCGGATCAAAGGGCAGATATTGTCCCTCTGCGCGCAATGCCGTCTGAATCTCGCTGACGCGGGCGCCTGCGAGAACGGTGAGCGTGTACTCCTGCGGCTGATATTCGGTGATGCCGCGCATGTCGGATAAATCCGCCAAAACGACGTCGGCGCCAACTTGGTGCAGAGCCGTCTTGCTGCGCCTGCCGACGACGTGTATTCGCTCGTGTCCCTTGACAAATGCCTGTAGTTCCGCGACAGAATTCAAGACGGTCTCGTCATTCGCGCGAAATGACACCTTGCCGCTCCAAGGGGTGCATCCCGCGCATTTGCAGGGCTGGCGCCTCGCCACTCGGGAACATTTTGCCGCGGTTGGCGATCTCTTCGGGGTCAATCGCCCGGCGCAAGTCGCGCATGATTTCCATTTCCACCGGACTGAACATGGTCGGCAGGTACTCGCGTTTTTCCATACCGACGCCGTGCTCGCCGGTAATGGAGCCGCCCAGATCGACGCACATGGCCAAAATCTCCCCCGCCAGAGCCTCGGCTTTTTCCAGCGCGCCCGCTTCGCGGCCATTGTACAAGATCAAGGGATGCAGATTGCCATCGCCGGCATGAAAGACATTGGCGACATCAAGCTGATACTCCGCCTTGAGTTCGTCAATCTTGACCAGCGCTTCGCCCAAGCGACTGCGCGGCACAACGCCATCCTGCACGATATAATCGGGGCTGAGGCGTCCCACAGCCGAAAAAGCGCTCTTGCGCCCTTTCCAGATGCGCGCGCGTTCGTCTTCGCTGTTCGCTTCGCGAATCTCAAAAGCGCCGGATTCTTCAATCACCGCCCGCAATTGCGCGAATTCGGCTTCGACTTGGGGGGCTTCGCCTTCCAACTCGACTATCAGAAGCGCTTCGGCGTGGAGCGGGTAGCCCGCCCCGACCGATGCTTCGGCCGCCTTGATCGCCAGCCGGTCCATAATTTCCATGGCGCCCGGCAGCAGGCCAGAAGCCACCACCATCGACACGGCGTCGCCCGCTCTGCCCAGGTTGTCGTAGGCGGCCATCACGGTGCGGTATAACTGCGGCGTCGGCATCAAGCGCAAGGTGATCTCCAGCGCGATGCCGAACAATCCCTCGGAGCCCACGAACAGCCCCACGAGATCCGGCCCTATGCCGACGCCTTCAATGCTTTCGCTGCCGAATCGCGTGACCGTGCCGTCCCCCAGCACTACCTTCATGCCCAAGACGTGATTGCTGGTCATGCCATACTTCAGGCAGTGAGCGCCGCCGCTGTTGAAGGCGATATTGCCGCCTATGGTGCAGACGGACTGACTCGATGGATCCGGCGCGTAATACAAGCCATATTGGCGCGCGGCTTCGCTGATATGCAAGTTGATCACGCCCGGCTCCACCACCGCAATGCGCTGCTCCGGATCAATCTTTTTGATGCGATTGAGGCGGTTCAAGCCGATCATCAAGCCATCAGCAATTGGCAGCGATCCGCCGGACAAGCTGGTGCCGCTGCCACGCGCCACAAAGGGCACTTTCATCCGGTGGCAGAGGCGCACGGCGTCGATGATCTCCGCTTCATTGACCGGCAGCGCCACCGCCCCGGGTTTGCTTTGAAAAGCCGTCAGCGCATCGGATTCATAAGGCAATAACTCGACATCGCGCGTCAGCAGACGGTCGGCGGGGTAGATCTTTCCCAGCGCTTCAATAAATGGGTGGTTCATACGGGTCAACCCGACGTCTCCAGCCGCGCCTCGATCTGCTTCGACAGCTTCTTCAGCGCTTGCTTGGCGATTTGTTTGGCAGCCACATCCAGCAGGCGCTGGCCCACAGCGGCGATCTTCCCGCCGATGCGGGCGTCGCCGGCATAGCGCATCACCGTCCGACCGTTTTCTTGCGCCAGGCGGATTTCTCCCTCGCCGGTGACATGACCGGCCGGTCCCTTGCCCTCGACGATCAAGCGGTAACTTTCCGGCGCTGTGACATCCACCAGTTCAAATTGCGACTCGAACTTGCCATTAACCGGACCGACGCGCACCGCCAGCTTGCTTTCATATTTGTTCTCGCCGATTTCTTGCAAGCCCTTGGAGCCGGGGATGATGCTGCCGAGCACGTCGATGTCCATCAGCACGTCCCAGACCAACTCGCGCTCAAATTCGAATTCATAACTGCCTTCAATGTGCATTTTGTTCCTCCTGCTGTATTGCGCATGTATGATACTTGAATTGACCCGAATTTACGAACCTGGCATCTGAAATGAAGCCGGATCGCAGGCGGGGCAGTGCAATTCCACCGGGCGGTCTGCTACAATATATCTAGCCAAGCGAAGAATGAAAGGCGCGGATCGCCATGGTCATGGAACGACAAGTCATCAGCGCGGAGGGATTCCTCGAAATCGTCGGCAGCCCGGAATATGTCGACCGCATCGTTGAGCTCGTGGATGGAGAAATTATCAAGATGCCGAAGCCAACAGGACTGCATGGCCAAATCACATTTCACTTAAGCCTGAAGATTGGGAACTTCGTCGTAGAGAACGGGCTTGGCATCGTCACTGCGGCCGAGACAGGCTTCATCCTGAAGCGCGATTCTGACGGCAGAGATGCCGTGCTTGGTTTGGATATCGCATTCGTCAGCGGCGCGAAATACCCCGCCGCACTCCCGGATCGCTTGGTGGGAGTGGCCCCCGATCTGGCTGTCGAGGTCATTGCGCCCAGCAACGAAGCGGCGGATATCCACCAGAAAATTCGTCAACTGCTTGCGGCCGGCACGACGCTGGTTTGGATTGTCTACCCGGCAACGCGCACTGTGGATGTCCACAGTCGTTCTGGAGCTACTACGCTGGAGGAGGACGACAGGCTCAGCGGCGGCGATGTTCTGCCTGGCTTGGCAATCCCCGTCCGCGAGATCTTCCCCGGTCCTGCAAGCAACTAACTCACCCGCAATATCACCTTATTGACGCCGTCTTCATAAGCGGCGTTGTTGGCGTAGGCTCGCGCCGTCTCCGCCAGATCGAAACGATGCGATACCAACTCTTCCAGCTGGACCGCACCCGTGCTTGCCAGCTCAATCGCGCGCGGATAGGTGTGCTTCATGCGCCGCGACATGATAATGGTCAAGCCCTTGCGCCGCGCCACCGAATGTTGCAGCCGCAGTTGATCGTCCGGCGGGATGCCAACCAGGGTCAGCCGACCGCCATAGCGCGCCATATCCGCCGCTTGCTGTATACTGTGATCCGCCCAAGCCGCTTCGATGGCCACATCGACGCCGCGGCCGCCCGTCGCGTCCAGCGCCGCTTTCACGGGATCAACTTGATCGACATTGAAGGCATCCGTCGCCCCCCAGTCACAGGCTTTACCCAAGCGCCAGTCCAGCTTGTCGAAGGCGATGACGCGCGCGGCGCCAGACAGCGCCGCCAGCCGCGCGATCAGGACGCCGACGGGACCGACGCCGATCACGGCTACGGTATGGCCGATGCGAATCTTGCTCAAGTCGATGGCATGAATGGCCACCCCCAGGGTTTCCAGCAGGGGACCGGCGTCGTCGCGCAGCGAATCGGGCATGGGGAAGCAATTTCTGGCGCTGACGAGCATCCGCTCTCGCAGCGCGCCCTCTTCTGGAAAGAGGCCGTAAAAGCGGTGATTCGGGCAGAGATTGGGATGGCCATGCTCGCACAATTCGCAGCGCCAACAGGACACGGCCGGCTCCACCGCCACGCGCTGCCCGACTTGCAGCGGTTGATGCTCGCCGTCTAGGGCGTCGGGACCGAGCGCGACGATCTCTCCCATAAATTCGTGACCGAGGATAAATGGTTCCGTGATGTCCGTGTAGCCGATGCGTCCGGTCTCGTACATATGCAAATCGCTGCCGCAGACGCCGACGCGGCGGATCTTGAGCAAGGCTTCGCCATAGCCCGGCGCTGAGGGCGCTGACTCGGCGGCGATGCGGATGTCTTTCGGACCATGAAGTCGCGCTGCTTGCATTGATCTGTCCTCGCGCGTGATTTGCCTCGCATCAATTTATCACTTGCGCGGGGAAACAAAAAGAGGGCGATTGAATTCAACCGCCCTCATAAGGGAATGCTGTGCTTAGTTGCGGGCGAAGACTAGCCGTCGGCCGCATCCAGTCCCGCCTGCTGCTCGGCGATCATCTCGTCGGTGCAGTTTAGCTCGGCCAAGAAAGCCAGGTCAGCCGCCCGGCGCTCGTCCAGTGTCATATCTTCCAGGAAGGGATTCACCTCGGGCAGGCCGGGTGTCACGCCTTCGCTGCTTTGCCCGTCATCTACCACAAAGTCGGCTGCCTCCAGCAATTCTTGCGAAATCTCAATTCCTTGAGCGGCCGCCACATCCAGATTCACTCCCACGCTCATGTCGTTTTGCAGATTGATCCCAGTCGTGGCAATATCGGTCTCGCCTTCCCAATGCGCGATCAGCATCCGCGCCGCGATGACGCCTTCCTTGAAGTAGCTATAGACACCGGCGCCGATGGTCGCGCCGCGATACACGGCATTGCCCGCGGTATACATGACGGGAAGGCCATGTTCGTTCGCCACCTGTATGATGGCTGGCAAGCCAGAGGCAACGGTCGCTTCTGTGGGGAGGATGAAGGCTTCTATTCCTTTGCTGACCAGTCCTTCAGCCGCAATGGTCAAGTCGGCCGCCGATACGATCGAGGCGCTTTCGACCTGCAATCCGTGCGACTCCGCAACGGCGGTGATTTGACTCGCGCCAAAGACGCCGCTGGGTTCGTTTGAGGTGAAGATCGTGCCCAACACTTGCATATCGGGGTCATGCAGAAGCATCAGGGGGACAATGCGATCGTAAGGCGCCAGAAACTGAGAACCGGAGATGTGCGCGGGTTTGATGCAGGGCGCGTCGGCGATGCCGGCGACATAGGGATTAGACACGACGTTGAAGATCACAACTGGCGGATCGTCCATGTCCAGCGTGGCGTTAGCGGCAATTTGCGACACCGGCGTGGTAATTGTTATCAAGGCATCGGGGCGTTTTTCCAAGGCATCGCGCACCATAAGACTCGTCAAGCCGATGTCGTAAGCGCCATCGCCAAAGAAGATGTTGATGTCTTCGCCCTCGAGGTTTTGCCGCAAGTCTAATACGGAGCGATCTTTCTGATCGATATAGCCATAGGCTTGCAGCATATCCAACGTGCCCTTGACCGACAGGTTGACGTTGGAATGATACCCGAGAGACAGAATGCCGAGCGTGGGAATTTCATCATCTTGCGCCCTGAACGTTGGGCTTAGACTGAGCGCCAATACCGCAATAATCAGCAAAAATCTGTGAACCATTTGTCACCTCGCGTTCGCAATGCATTTTCTATCAATTGATCTTAATCTTAATCATAGTCGAAAATGGCTGACGGGAAAAGAGGGCGGACCCAACAATTGCCATGTAGCCCTTGCATTTCAGTCGAATTATGCCTATAGTCTTGATTAAGCGAAACGCTCAAGGCGAGCGAGTATTGCTGTCGTCGCATCCGCTTGAATCAAAAGGAACCATCATGAATGATGTCCTCCGCTGTCTTGTTTCTTCAATATTACGATATATTACCCCCCCGAATATATGTTCTAGTCGCGCTGCCGCTTTTGCTCGCTGCCCTCGGCTCTTTCCGCCCGCCATTAGAAGCCCAAAGCCTCCCGCCCACCCCGACGAACGTCCGCATCGGCAGAACCACGCATAACAGCCTCACCATGCTTTGGGACAAATCCCCCGCCGCCACCAGCTACGAAGTTGCCCGTAACGAATTCCAGTGGAGTCCGTTTTGGCGCGATGTGGGCAATGTCTCCAGCTACACTTTCACCGGACTTGATTATGTCAGAACCTTGCTTATAGAAACTCACCCCAATTTTGCTTTTGCCTTTTATGTCCGCGCCAAAAACAGCGCCGGAAACTCCAACGGCGCTACCTTGCTAGTTGTATAGTCCCGTGTTGAGGTGGGTCGGTTTTTCGTGAAATTTCTCTGG
>JAPPMO010000028.1 GCA_028873975.1 Chloroflexota bacterium | reverse complement strand
GGGGGATGGGGTAGAATACGGCAGTGGCTCGCGTCAGTAGCGGACAAGCCTTACACGCCCCTTATTTTCGCATTACGTACTTGGATTTACTGAGAGCACAGCGAAAAACCCACAGAGGAATAAATTTTCGGGCGTTTCAGCGAAACGCCTCTGCCGCTGAGATAATTCGACTTGCCCAGCGAAAAGAATTTGTTACACTCAAAGCTACGGCGTTTTGTCGTGAATTGACCTGTTGAAGATTCAGTTGTTGGAGGATTCTATGTTCCGCAAATTGGCTTTATTGTTGCTGGCTTTTGCACTTGTGGTTGTCCTGATCGCGCCGGCCGCGGCGCAGGACGAACTCGTATTTGGCGTTGTTTTGGTGGGGCCGAATGACGACCGGGGCTGGAGCACCTCGCATTATGAAGCTGGGCTCTATGTCGAAGAGAATATGCCCGGCGCGACCATGCTCTTCTTTGAGAGCTTGAATCCGGCCGATTCCCCGGAAACCACGTTGATGGACGTGGTTGAGTTCATGATTGATGAGGGCGCATCGGTCATTTTCACCACCTCGGACAGCTTTGAAGAAGATACCAATGTGGTGGCGGCGGCTTTCCCCGATGTCACCTTCATCAATATCACCGGCAGCAACGCGATCGCGGGCAGTTCGATCGCCGAGGGCGAGCACGCCATCATGCATGAACTGCCGGAAATGCCGCCGGCCAATGTCGGCAACTTCAACGTTTATATGGAATTGCCGCGCTTGATCGCCGGTTGCGCCGCGGCGCTGACCAGCGAGAGCGGCAGCATCGGTTACCTGGGCGCGTTGATCAATCCTGAGACGCGTCGTCTGGCGGCGTCGAGCTATTTGGGCGCGCGTTACTGCGCGGACAACTACCGCGATGACATGTCGGCCGACGACATCAGCTTCGAGGTGGTATGGATCGGTTTCTGGTTCAATATCCCGGGCGTGACGCTGGATCCAACCGAGGTGGCGACCGGCTTCCTCGATGGCGGCGCCGATGTCATCATCTCCGGCATTGACACCACCGAGGCGATCACGGTTGCCGGGCAATACATGGCCGAGGGCGATACCAGCTACGGCGTGCCCTACGGCAATGTCAACGGCTGTTCCGAAGCGCCGGATGCCTGCCTGGGCGCGGCCTATTACAACTGGGGTCCCGCCTATCTCGATATCGCCCAGCGCGTCGCCGATGGCAGTTGGTCGCAGGAATGGCTGTGGCTGGAGCCGAAGTGGGACGAGATTAACGATGATGGCCTTTATACCGATGGCGATACCAGCGTCGCCGGTTACAAGTTCGGCAACGCCCTGAGCATGGAAACCATTGAGAGCTTGAAGGCTTTCGCCCAAGAGATCCACGATTTCCAGACTGACCCCATGCATGCCGGGGAGATGTTCTTGTGGAGCGGACCGCTGAACTTGCAAGACGGCACGGAATTGGCCGGCGAGGGCGAAGCCGTGACCTTGCTGGATATCTGGTTCATCCCGCAATTGCTGGAAGGCATGGTCGGCGCAAGCGAGTAAGTCTCCGCCCCCACCGCAGACCCTTGCTCCCGTCCCCCGCTGCAATGGGGGGACGGATGCTCTTCCTTCGGGGGTGATATCGTCACAAATTTCTACTAACTACGGTGATTTTCGGGCGACTCGCAGAGTCGCCCGATATTCGTTCAGTTTCTACGCGGCGGGCGTTTCAGCGAAATGCCCCTACCGGCTAGCAGGCGGTTGTTGTTCTCAATTTCAACCGAATTCGATACACTACCGATTGCAGTTTGTATTTGATTTATCATGTCTTTATGGTATGATATATGCAGGTTAGTACAGGTTAGAGTATAGATTCCACTACAGCATTGAACAAAGCAGTTGATGCGAAGGGGATTAGCCCCAAGTTCATCTTGTTTACCTCAATTCTCGCAATAGTTTTTGCTGTCTTGTGCGCACATAAGGGGCATTCTGCGCGGGACATCCTCGCATACTTGACATTTGTATTTATCGTGGTGTATTCGGTGCGCCACGCGTAAATGCGCTTTACCCCCTACCAAGTCATCATTCTCGTCGCAGTTATCTGCGGATTTCTATTAATGTATTCGGGCAGCGCCGGTATAGACGTGTTGCTGTTCCTATGTGGCGTGGCGCTTCTTCTCGCCGCCGGCGTGTCAAATCGGGGGGTGGTGGTAAGAATTGTTGCGCGTGGCTTCAAATTCGGCATGAACTTGCTTCCTTCTCGTACGAGCGAATCACCTGTCACCCAGAATCAACTAGAGCCATCAGATGGGGCGCAAAGTCGGTTGACTAATGGCGAAGAATAGAAGTCTCATCAAGGTATTGGTTAAGCGGCGGCGGCTTTCTATAATCAGCGTGGCGACTTGACGATTGAAGGATGATTAATGCGACATTTACTGGTCATTTTGGCGCTGCTGAGCGCGCTGGCGGCCTTGGCTGCCGCAGAGGAGGAGCCGGAGCTGGCGCTCTCGAACATGCGGGTGGGGACGCAGGCGGACGGATTCGGCGGGGAGAGGCCCGTGGTCTCCGGCGACATTCACAACTATGGCAGCCAAGCCTACGCCAATATCAATATCCTGGTTGAAGCCTATGACGCCGGCGGCGAACTGATTGGCGAGGGATTTGGTTTCCTGGTCGATGCCTGTGGAACGGCATTGCTGGACTATGCCCTGCCTCCGGAAGGTCTTCAGGCCTTCAGCGCGCCATTCGAGCTATTTGAAGATGGCGAGGCGGCCAGCGTCGAAGTGCGGCTCAAAGCCGATGCCCTTGATTACAAGCCGGAACCGCTGGCAAGGTCCCCGGAGGCACGCTTGATAGCGCGCGCCGAAGCGGTGCAGCTCCAATGGCTGGATGAGGAGACGCTGCTTTACGGGGTGGGCTGCGCGGGCGCGGTCTTCACAGAATTGGAGTGGTGGCGCTACAGCCTGCCCGATCACGCGCTCTCGCTGACAGAACATCCGGCCGCGGGACATATCAACGCCGGGATGATCGAGCGCAGCGGCGCGGCGATGATCACGCAGTCGGGCGACCAGAATCCCGACTTGTTTTACGGCTCGCAGATGACTTTCCCGCCCAAGGCTCGGCGCATCGTATACCAGAACGACTTGCATACCATCCTCTCCGCCGAGCCGGACGGCAGCTTCAAGCGGCTGATCCACGACGGCCTGCACAAGCACAGCCTGCGCGGCTTCATCTGGGCGGGAAAGCCGGGTGTCTTTTTGGCTTACTACTTCGGCGCCTACGGCGAGCCGGTGCATTATTTCAGCGGCGATGTCGAAGGGAGGATGCTGATGGGGCGCCTGGAAGAACTGGAACCGTCCCTGACCGTGCCGGGGCCGGCGGCGGATGGCTTGTCCGCGGTGGTCGGCTGGAGGATCGACGATCGAGAAGGATACTACCAGCGCTACGCCTACGGGAGCCGGGAACTGCTCTTTGAGGCGGACTTGCCGGGCAACAACTACCCGGCGCCGATTGTGGCGCGGGACGGCGAGCGGCGCTTGATCTATGTCATTCGCGATGTGGAGGGCGTGCCGAGCTTGCAATGCTTCGACCGCGGGACGCAGGAGTTGCGGACGCTGACGTCCCTGCCCCTGCGTTTGACGCGCGAGTCCCGCGCCTGGTCGGCGCTGTCGCCGGACGGCAGGGTGCTGGCGCTGGCGGCGAACGGGACGGATGGCGGTGTCTGGCGGGTGGACGTGGCTGGGGGCTGTGGGTAGGATCTAACTACAGAGAGCGCAGAGGGCACAGAGGAAGGAGCGGTAGAATGAAGGAATCCGACATCAATTATGACTGAACAGGCGCAGATTTATCCACTGGAAGAAAAGTTCAAACCGGTAACGATAGACACCGATGAAGCAATTGAGTTTCTGAATGAGATCAACATCTACAACGGCAGGTATCGAGATGGCGAGTGGATTCTCCGTGGTCACAACAATGCAAACTGGTGTCTAGATTCTGTTGACATTTGCTCGCAAGTAGATCATTGTGCTAGCTAGATGCAGAAAACCGAGATGTGATGTATCCAATTTCTCAAATCGGGAAAAGACGCGGTGGAAATGCTTGATTTTATTGATGAAACACTCCACCAAATGGCGCTCGCGATACCATCGATTATCGTATTCCCGCTTCTCTTTGGCTTGCTGATGCGGCGGAATCACGACTTCTATGCCCTTTGCAAGCAAGCTGTCCACAAAAGGCTGAGCCGCATAGCCCCGATCCGCAATATCCCGCTGAATGGCAAAGCCTTCTACCAACTCCGAAGCCTGATTGATGGCGTGAGCCTGTCCAGGACTCAATTTGAGTCATCTGTCGTTCCTGGATTGTCTTTTCGATTATAGACGCGGCTGAGGGTCTTGCGCGTCTAGGTCCGTCGTTTGCGCGGCTTTGGCTTCAGCGTCTTGGCGTAGGCGTAGCTCTGTTCGAGATAAGGAAGCAACTTCCCGGTGTCGCGCAGCAGATGATCGGGCACTGCGACATACTCTTTCATCACGGTCCCATACGTTACGAGCAGCGCGCTGTCATATTCGGCGATGAAAGCCTCGCGCTCGGCTTTTCCCATCCTCAAACCGACAGTGCCGGCTTTGGTCAACTGGGAAAACATATTGCCTTGGCAGGAGGTGTAGGGCAGTTTCAGCCCTCCTTTGAGTTCGATCTCCGGGTGTGCATCGATCAGTCGTTTATAGAGTTCCAATTTGTCTTCGGGGACCTGGTCTGTCTTCCCGCTCACGTTCCACTCCTTTGTATTCTTCCGCGCATCCGCCGACATCATGCTTTGAAAAGGACCTAGAGGCAATGGTATCCTTTGGCGAGCGCGGCTTTAGCGCTTGGCGACGCAGTTGGGGCACTATGCCAGCATAGGGTTTGGCACATACGATGGCGAGGGGGAAAATGACGATGTACGACGTGGCGGTGATTGGCAAGGGTTTGATCGGCAGCGCGGCAGCGCGCCATTTGGCTGGCAATTTCCCCGAACTTAAGATCTGCGTAATCGGACCGGACGAGCCGGAGAACCGAAAGGCGCACCAGGGCGTCTTCGCCAGCCATTACGATCAGGGACGCATCACGCGCGTTCTGGATCCGAGCCCCTTGTGGGGACATCTTGCGCGCGAGTCGATCGCGCAGTATGCGGTCATAGAGGCGGCGAGCGGCATCCGGTTTCATCATCGCGTCGGCTGCCTGCGCGCCAGCGACATTCCCGCGCATATCCAAGCGATTGACGATTGCGCGGGGAGGTTTCAGCCGCCGCACCGCCGTTTGGATGCTGCAAGTTGCCGGGAAGCATATCCGTATTTGTCGTTTTCTGACGCATTCGTGGCTTGGGACGAGGGCGGAGAAGCGGGATACATCAACCCGCGTTCGCTGATTGCGGCGCAACTGAAGGTCGCTGAGGAGAACGGCGCTGCTGTCTTTCGCGATATTGTGACGGCGATAGATCACGTCGGCGATTGCCATGAGATACACAGTCGCGAAGGCGAGGCGCGCCGCGCGCGCAAGATTCTCTTGACAGCGGGGGGATACAGCAATACCTTGCTCGAAAAGAAGCTGCGTTTGCGGACCAAAGCGCATACGATCCTGCTTGCCGAACTAGCGCCGGCGGAGGTTGATCGTCTCAAGACGATGCCATCGATCATCAGCGCATTTGATCACCCGCTGGTGGATTCGCTTTACGTGCTGCCGCCGGTAAGGTATCCCGATGGCAAGACCTATATCAAGCTGGGCGGAAGCGGCTGGAATGAAGCTTTCCTGGATGCGACCGAGAACGACCTTGAATTGCTGGACTGGTTCCACAGCGACGGAGGGCAAGATATCGCCGACGCCTTGAAGACAGCCTTGCACAAGATGATCCCCGACTTAAAAACTCTGTCCTATCATTCGGCGCCTTGTCTGATTACCAATAGCGCGCATGGCAAGCCCTATGTTGACGTCTTGCAAGACAGGGGCGTTTATGTGGCGACCGCCGGCAATGGCGCGGGCGCGAAGTCGTCCGACGAGATCGGGCGCATCGGCGCGATGTTATGCGCCACTGATAATTGGCATAGTGAATTGGATAGAAATGAATTCCGCGCTGTATATTACGAAGGTGGATTGAAATAAGTATCGCGATCGTTCCCTAGCGCCTTGGCGATGATCCAGCGATGGCGCGGGAGCATATTCTCGGGCAATGCCTTAGGATCGAAATAGCGCATGGCTAAGGACTCGTCGTCGTTGACGCGCGGCGTCGCTTCAAGGCTCGGTCGGCAACGGAATACGCAGGAAACGACCCCGATTTGGTCGCCGTTGGGATAAGTGACGGTGAAATCGTCCCCGGAAAGTACAGCGATAATCGACTCCGGGATCACCTCTATGCCGGTTTCTTCACGCACTTCCCGGATTACGCACTGCGCCAGATTCTCGCCTGGTTCCAAGCCGCCGCTCGGCGGCGCCCAGGTCTTGGTATCGCGCCGCAGTTGAAGCAGCAGCTCATCGTGGTCGTTGATGACGACGGCGGTCACGCCGGGCAGCAAGAGCAGATCGTTGCCGATCTTGGCGCGGATATGCTTGATGTATTCGGAAAGGGGCATGGTCCCTGCTCGATTCAAGCAATCGAGACCGACAGATCCACCGATCCTTTGAGCGTATTGGCGACGATGCAAGCGCGTTCCGACATCTTGACCAGTTTTTCGAAGGTTGCGCGATCGTCGAATCCGGACTTAACGACCATGTTGATCGAGGAGAAGCGAGCGGGCGCCTCCACAAGATCGCCGCTGACTTCTATTGCAATGTCATTGATCTCGAGATCGCGAGCGCGAATGGCCGCCAGCAGATTGCTGCTGAAGCATCCGCCCAGTGATGCCAGCAGCAATTCGCCGCCCATGGCGCCCTTGTCGCGGCCGCCCTTGGCTTGAGGCCGGTCGATATCGATGGCGTGTTGTCGGATCTGCGCGGCGGTGGTAGCGTCGTCGACTTGATTGAGGTTTACGGTAATCGTAGGCATGGTACTTTCTCTTATATCCCCTTCAAGAATTTGCACCCCGAATCAGCCCTTCACAGCGCCCATGGTGAAACCCTGCACCAGGCTGTCGAGAAACAGATTATAAGCGAAACCGACCGGTATGGCGATGATCAGCGCGGCGGCAAGCAAGGGCTGCCAAAAGTAAACGTCTCCCAGGATCAGTTCGGTTGGTACGCCGACGCTGAGCGTGCGCCGAGAGGTATTGGTGATGAATACCAAGGCATAGATGAATTCGTGCAAGGTGAGGGTGAAGGTGAAGACAATGGTGGAGATAATGCCCGGCAATGACAAAGGCAGGACGACGCGCAGAAAGGCTTCGACGCGGTTATAGCCATCGACCAGCGCGGCTTCTTCCAGTTCGGGCGGCACTGCCTTGAAGAAACCCTGCAGCAGCCACATGCTGAAGGGCACGGTGAAGGAGGGATAAACCACGATCAGGGCCAATGGCGAGTCCTTCAAACCCAACATGACCACGATGCGAAACATGGGGATGAAAAGCAGGGTGGGCGGCACCAGATAAACGAGAAACATCAAGATGCCGGCCCGTTCGCCCCAGCGCCCGGTTAATCGCGCCAGCGCGTAAGCCGCCGGCAGCGACAGAATCAGGGTGATAATGACGACTGCGACGCCGACAACCACTGAATTGCGGATGAAGTCCAGATAAGCGGTGTTCGTGAAGAGTGATTCCAAATGCTCCAGGGTGGGGTCTTGCCTATAGACAAAGGGCTGGGGCCTGCGATAGAGATCGCCATCGACCTTGAAGCTGTGCAGGAACATGATCATGAAGGGCGCTGCGGCGAAGAAACAGAAGATCAGAACCACCAAATAAAAGGGCGAGCGCCGGAGGATATGCGAGAGCTCGGCGCGTGTGGCGCCGTATTTGTGAAAACGATAGGCGATGCGCAGCCCGACCAGCGAGGCAAAAGCCAGGACCAGGAGCGACCAAAAGTTCTGCAGGATCCAAATCAGCAATGCCATCAGCGCACCTCGGCTCGGCTGGCTGTGCGGAGCATGAGCAGCGCCAAAGCCAGCAGCAGCGGAAAGGCGAAGAGCGCCATCGCCGCGCCTTGAGCCAGGTTGCCGCCTTCGATACCGATCTGGAAGGAATACAAGCCGATGATGCGCGTGTAATCGACGGGACCGCCGCGCGTCAGCACATAGACCACGGTCATGTCGCCGAACATGGTAATCATGCTGAAGAGCAGGGCGATGACCATGATGGGCAGGATCAGTGGCAACTTGATTTGCAGCAAGGTGCGCATGAAGCGCGAGCCGTCGACCTCGGCTTGATCCAGGATATCGGTCGGGATCGACGACAAGCCGGCCATCAAGATCACAGTCGCCAAAGGCGTCATGCGCCAGACTTGCACGAAGATCACGCTGATCTGTGACAGGGCTGGGTTCGCCAACCAGAACAAATTGCGACTATTGGACAATAGCCCGTTTGGTCCCAGGAAGCCGGTCTGCAAGAGCAGATAATCTATGGGGCTGTACTTGGTATCCAACATCCAGAGCCAGCCGATTGCCGCCAGGGACACCGGCGTCGCCCAAGGCAAAATGAAGATAAAGCGCGCGAACCATTTGCCCGTGAATTCCTGCGTGAAGATGATCGCCAGGATATTGGCGAAGATCAGAATGAAGACCTGTGATACCAGGGTGAACATGACGGTATTGCCGAAGACCTGGCGAAAAATATCGTTCTCCCAGACCGCGACAAAATTGTCGAAACCGATGAAATTGAGTTCGGTATTGCCGACGGTGACATCGGAAAAGCCGAATGCGATCGCCAGCAGGAAGGGCAATCCGACAAGCAGCAGGATATACAGCAGCGCCGGCGCCAAGAATATGAGGCCGACAAAGCGGCGGTCGTCCATCAGATAGCGGCGTGGATTGATGACGGGGCTGGCGCTCGCCATCAGAGGATCTCTTGCAGGTTCTGCTCTGTGATGCGCTGGCCCGATGTCTTGTCGAAGAACTTGATATCGCTGTTGTGCACGGCGAATTCGTAATCGCTGTCCACTTCAAGCGAGACGCGCACATTCGACGGTACTTTCGCCAGCGTCAATTCATTGTCGTGACCCTGGACATAGCCATAGAGCAGCCGGTCGGATCCGAGGTATTCGACGCGCTTGACATAGTAATGAAAGATTCGCGAGTTTTCCGGATTGTCGGCGAGGGTCTTGGGCAGGAAGTTTTCCGGTCGAAAACCGAAGCTGAAGACATCGTTTCGCAGGATATTCATACTGGGAGAACCCAGGAAGGTGGCGACGAACTCGTTGGCCGGGTCATCGTAAATGCGTTGCGGCGTGCCGATTTGTTGGATTTTCCCGTGCGACATGACCACGATTCGGTCTCCCAGTCCCATTGCTTCTATCTGGTCGTGGGTGACGAATACCGCGGTAATGTTGGACGAGCGCTGGAATTCCTTGAGTTCGTCGCGGGCGTTGGCGCGCAGTTTGGCGTCGAGGTTGGAGAGTGGTTCGTCCAGCAGCAGCACGGCCGGCTGCGTGACCATTGCCCGCGCGATGGCGACGCGTTGTCGCTGCCCGCCCGAAAGCTGCCGGGGCCTGCGGTCAAGCAGCATGTCAATCTCCAGCAGACGCGCCGTGTTTTCCACCTTGTCGCGGATGGCGCGCTTGTCGTATTTTTTCTCTCGGCTCTGCGCTTTGAGGGGGAAAGCGATGTTGTTGAAGACGTTCATGTGCGGGTAAAGCGCGTAACTCTGGAAGACCATGGAAACGCCGCGCTTGCGGGGCGGCAGCGTTGTGACCTCTTCGCCCCCGATGAAGATCTGCCCGGCGGTCGGTTTTTCCAGCCCGGCGATCATGCGCATCAGCGTGGTTTTGCCACAGCCCGAGGGACCCAAAATGACCAGGAACTCGCCATTTTCGATTTCCAGCTCAATGCCGTCGACAGCGCGGACATTGTCGAAAAACTTTTTGATGCCCTGCAGTTCAACCAGGCTCATCATGGGCGCACATTCCCTGCCGAATCACGCCGTGCGGGACGCAGCATATTTTGCGAGCCAGTTGCCGATGACTTCGACGACAGCATCTGCATTATTAATGACTTGGGCATTTGTGAAACGCAGGACACGTAAATCCAGTGATTCCAGGTATTGCTGTCGTTCTTCGTCATATTCCGCTTGACTGGGCTCATCGTGGATCCTGCCATCAACTTCAATGACGAGACTGGCCTCGAAGCAGTAGAAATCGGCAATATAGGGTCCAATGGCGTGCTGCCTGCGAAAGCGGAACCCCTTGACCTGTCGTTTGCGCAGTCTTTGCCATAGCGCATCCTCCGCCTGGGTAGGATGCTTTCGCATGTGTCGAGCGGTCTCTTTAATGTTGTCGTAGATTTTACGCTCTGTGTGCGTGTTGGGGCGGTTAGTTGGCTGGCCGGGATCCGACGCTTTCACTTTTGTCCACCTTTGTTCGCGTTCTCGCGTGGTTTACCCCATCCCCCGGCCCCTTCCCCTGCAAGCTAGGGAAGGGGAGGCTTGCAGCGAGCTTACCAGTTGACCGGATATTTCAACATCTCCGCTCTACCCTGCTCCCCCTTCCCTAATTTATTGGGGAAGGGGGCTGGGGGGATGGGGCACTACATACCGCCGCCGACCATGCCCCTGGCGCGCCAATCCGCAAAGATCTCTTCAACGCGCTCATGCGCTTGCGCAACAGCCTCTTCCGCGTTCATTTCACCCAGAGCGACCTGAGCCACCATATTGGGAATGATGCTTTCCGCGAAGACCTGGCTGATAGCGGGGTTGGTGACGCCCGGGAAGCCCAGATGCACGGACCAATCGTTGACCGTCTTCAAAACTTCGAATTTGTTGGGTGGCTGCGAACCCCAGGGATCTTCTTCCAGCCAGCCGTCAAGCTCGGGAACGGTGCTGGCGTGGCAGGGGAAGTTGTAGAGTTCGCTGTGGTAAGTCACGTCGCTGTAATTGGCGCTGTGGTCAAGGATAAATTGCTTGGCGGCTGCCAACTCGTCGCCCTCAACATATTCCGGAATGACATAGATCTGCCAAACGTGCGAGGAAGCGTAGGCGCCGGCGGGTCCCGCGAGCGCGCTGGTGAAACCGATGTTGGCGGCAGCTGCCTCGTCGATTTTCTGCAAGCTGCGGTAGGCCGAGTTGGAATTGAGGATATAGCTGACTTCGCCCGCGATCAGCGCTTGATTGTTGCTGGCGGCGGTCCAGCCGAAGACCTCATCGGTCATGGCTTCGTTCTGCAGCTGCGCCAGGTATTTGACGGCGGCGATGGTCTCTTCGCTGTTGAGCACGACATTTTCGTTCTCGTCCTGGACGCTACCGCCGAAGCTCCAAATAGCAGCGCGATTGGCCATGCGGCTATCGAGCTCGGGGCTCATGCCGATGCCGACCGGGATGCCGGTCGCTTCAAAGATGGCGCGCCCGCCTTCGAGCAAGTCGTCGTAGGTCTTGGGACCATCGGGGTAGCCGGCTTCGCTCCAGAGCGCGATGTCATAATCGCCCGGGTCGGGCACGTAGCCATGCGTATAAGCGTAATAGGTATCCACAACGGGCAAGTAGGAAGCCGCCTGGCAAGTGCTGGCGCGCTCGCCAAACATCTCCGCGGCTTGGGCGTTGAGATCGCCAAGATCGTGCAAGCCGTCAATGTAGCTGGCTGGCGAGAACAGGACCTCGACGATGGTGTGCCCGTCGCCGGCGTCAATCTCGGCGGCTAGCGTAGAAAACAGTTCGGTAAAGTTGACGTGATCGACCGTCACGCCAAGTCCATTGGCTTCGCCCCATTCCGCGGCGTAGGCGTCGAACCATTCGTCGTAGCGCGGCACGAAGTGGCTCCACTGCAGCAAGCTGATTTCAGTGCCCTCGGCGTAACCGCCTTGAGCGCCGGCGGAGAACGTGAGGGCAACAAATACAAAGACTGCCATTAGAATTCTGCTCAGATCTTTCATCAAAATATCTCCTGATATTTGTAAGGGAATACGTGAAAGCCCGAAGGCTTTACGACAGGCTCATTTTATCCAACAGTTTCGCGCTTGGCAATAATTCTTGCGCTTGGCCCAGGGCAATCGCATCAAAATGAGGCGACTGACATGGTACGAAATTGGACTGATCATTAACCACCGAGGGCGCCAAGGGTCGCGTAGACACTGACCGTCAACACCGAGAAAAGCAACGGAACATAGCTCATCTTATGTTTTCGGCTTGCTTTTCAGCTACAAATGAAGTTCCACTGGCGACCTCGCCGTATTCAGGTGACGGAATTAGAGGGAAAGCGGACAAATGCACCTAAACTCGGTGCTCTCGGTGTCGAAGGGCAGTGTCTACGCGACCCTCGGTGGTGAAAAAATGATTTGATGCGATTGCCCTGGTCGATTGCCCTGTATTGCATACCCCGGCGCGCTAGAACAGCTTCAACTGTTGGACCGGCTGTTTGCCGTCCAGCAAGACATACTTTGCCAGCTTGTCGGGAGCGCGGATGCCGATCCGCTTCAAGTGGATGAGCTCGCTTAGCCTTCCGCGCCGGCGCGAGCGAATGATCGATTCCGCGCCAACCCGGCCGATGCCCGGCACACGCATGAGTTGCTCGCGCTCGGCGCGCATGATTTCGATGGGTTGATGCAGCAAGTGCTCATCAGCCCAGGCTTGCTTGGGATCGACATCTGTGCGCAGGTTGCCGTCGCGCAGGAAGGGCAGTTCTTCGACATCCCAGGTGTAGTCGCGCAATAGAAAACTGGATTGGTAGAGGCGAAACTCTCGGATGGCTTCGGTCGCTGGCAGGTTTTCGAAGGGCGTCCCGGGCACAGGACCGAAGGCGGAATAATAGACGCGCGCCAATTTCGCTTGATCGTAGAGCTTGTCCGTCATGGAAAGCAGTTCCAAGTCGGTATCGCCGACAGCGCCGACCACAAACTGGGTTACGCTGCTAGCCAGCTTCTCATGCGGGTTTTCTGTCCGGATCCGCTGCGCCCATTGCAGCATCTTCAGCAATTCATCAATGAATATCTTCTTCGGCGCCAGTTTCGCCAGCCTTTCGCTGGTTGGCGCTTCCAGGTTGACCGAGACGCGGTCGGCCAATTGCATGGACCGATAAAGCTGGTCATATTCTATGCCGGGCATGATCTTTAGGTGGATGTAGCCGCCATAGCGCTGTTTATTGCGAATGATGTCAGCCGTTTCTATGATCTTGTCCTGCGTCGTCACCGAACCTTTGATGATGCCGGAGGAGAGGAAAAGCCCATCGACCTTGCCCGAGCCTTGCAAGGCGTCGAAAGCCGAAGCCATCTCGTCGGGGGAGAAAGTCATGCGCTTGGTCTTCGCGCGCCCGGCGCGGAAGACGCAATAATGGCAGTTGCGCTCGCAAGCCGTGGTCATCATCGACTTCATAACGGTTTTCGGACCGCGCGGGGTGCTCAGCTGGGCGACGCAATCGTTGAGGTTGAATTCCTGCTTGCGGCTGCGGCGTTTACGCTCCGCTTGCGGGCTGTCACCGGCCGGCTCGTACAGGGTCATGTCCCCCATCTGGGAGAGCTTGTTCAGGGTCTGGAAGACAGTTTTTCTAGCCATGCCCCCATGATATAGAACATTTATTCTATTGTCAAGCGCGGAAATGACGAATTTTGCGATTTGTCGCGCACAGCGGGCTTAGACCGCCTTTTTGCTGTCGAGTCAATCGAATATCAGCGGCGGCTGAATCCGCAGCCAATCGGGCGCATTGCCCTTCATCGCTGAAAGCACAGCGTCGAAGACCTGCGGGAAGGGCGGATCCGCATCCACTTCGACGATGACTTCGCCTTTTTCGCGCAGGAGCGCGACGGCAGCGGCATATTTTTCGGCGCGCAACGCGAAATTATTCTCAAAGAGATCCGGCTCGGTCTGGCGCCGGCGCAAGCGCGTGGCGGCTTCTATTGGTGAAATGCGCAGGAAAATCGTCAGGTCGGGCGAGCGCGCCCAGCGGTTTAGGGCGAGCACATCCCCCATGCTGATGCCTTCCGTCGCTTGATAAACCAGTGAAGACAGCAGGTAGCGGTCGCAGATGACAATGCGCCGCCCGCAATTTAGAAATGGCTCTATGAATGACTCCAAATGCGACATGCGGTTAATCGCAAATGCCTGCGCCAGAGTAGCGGGGCTTAGGCTGATCTGCCTCGCCAGCGCCTTGCGCAATTCGTCTCCCAGCAGACTGTCTTCATCCGGCTCGCTGGTCAGCAATACATCGCCACTGTGCGAATGAAAGAGGGTATCAAACAGTTTCCAGGCGTTGGCAGTCTTGCCAGCGCCGTCCATGCCTTCGATTACAATGAAAAAACTGTCGTCGGACATCCCGTCACTCGATCTCTTCCGTCATCCTACTCGGATTGTAGCATACTCGCCGCTGGCATGGCTGACAAGCGGCGGGCGGTTGAAGGCTTGCCGAAGCGCTTTGGCTGCATTATGCTGTCAGGGAGTTTTTTGGAGGTGAATGACATGGCGCTTGCATTGACAGAATCGGAAATCAAACAGCGCTTGGCGGAGTTGAAGGACTGGTCTCGCGATGGCGATGTCTTGGTGAAGTCCTTCCAGTTTGACAGTTACCTGGCTGGCTTGGCTTTCGCGTCGACTGTTGGCGTGATCGCGGAGGGATTGAACCATCACCCCGACATGAATATCGGCTGGCGGCGCGTGACGGTTTCCTTCACCACGCATGACGCGGGAAACAAGCTGTCGGCCAAGGATTTTGCCGCCGCCAAAGCCATAGATGCGGTCGGTTTCCCGAGCTAGACGAGTTCAAATTCGATTCATGATAACGAACTTTAGTCTTGTTCAGTTATCAACGCTGTAGTGGAACTCGAAACGGCTGTAAAGAAGAATCTCATCGATAACCGCCACAATTCGACCTGATTCAGCCAACTTGGTCAATACTTCTACAAGACGCGGGATATTTATAATTTGGGGCTTATATCGAATAGTGCCATTTTGCGGGTTAATCCCGCTTAAGCGGTTTGC
>JAPPMO010000087.1 GCA_028873975.1 Chloroflexota bacterium | reverse complement strand
GCAAACCGCTTAAGCGGGATTAACCCGCAAAATGGCACTATTCGATATAAGCCCCTATCATTTTGTTATTGTGTTCTACAAGTTTCCGCAATGTTTGAATGTCATCGCCGTTTGCCTCTATCATCACTTGAAGGGTGCCGATTCCTGCCTCCACTTGACCGAGTCGCGATTCCACTCTCTCAAGACGAGACTCAACGGTTTGGATACGATTAGTTATGTTCACCAAGTGAGATTCTATGTTTCCAACACGACGTTCTAGTTCATCAAATCGAACATGCATCCGAGCTACGTCCGATTGAATTTCTCGCAGCAGGTCTTCCATGCTTTCAGGCTCCTGTCTTCACCCGGTCAAAACACTGAAAAGCCGCAGATAGTCATTTTACAAGTTTATCACAGTATCGTGTTCGCAACATATATGCAAAGATTTTGGCAAATACATGAAGTCAAGTATCTAATCCCGTTTTTTGCAAAGCGCGTTGCTTGGTTGAGCGCAAGGATTGCTATTCTCCTTAGTCCGGTAGGCATAAGCGCTGGTGCCGAGCAGTTGTGTTCAAGCAGTCCTTGATGGTGATCGTTTCTATCAGAAGTAGAATATACTCAACTCCTCAGGCGCTATGGTACCCCTACCCCGAATCGCCCGCATCTGCGATAATCTAGCAAGTAAGCCCTTTCACACACTGGAAGCCGAAACATGCCCAGACCCCTGTACATGACCGAGCCCAAGGTCATCAACACCCTGCGCTCGCGGAGCCAAAGCCATCCTTACATCGAAGTTGCCACCGCCAACCGGAACAAGCTCGCCGAATTCCGCCGAATCCTGCCCGATTGCGAGATCGTCGGGGTGAAACTCGATATCGAAGAAATCCAAAGCCTCGATCCTTATAAAGTGGCGCGCCATAAAGCCATCGAAGCTTTCAAAGCCAACGGCTACAATCCCATTCTGGTGGAAGAGACCTCGCTATCCTGTCGCGGTCTTAATGGCCGTCCGGGCGCCTATATCAAGGATTTCTCCGAAGATATCGAAATGCGGCGCATGATCGCCGAAACCTGGCTGCGGGACCGCGATCGCGGCGCGGTGGCCACAGTCTTGATCGCCGTCTTTGATGGGGGCGAGGTGCATATCCGCGAGGGCAAGACCGCCGGCAGCATTGCCGAGACTCTGCGCGGGACCGACGGCTTCGGCTGGGATGATATGTTCGTGCCAGGGGGCCAGGCGCTGACCTTTGCTGAGATGGACGCCGCGGACAAAGACCTCTATTCGATGCGTCGCAAGGCGCTGGAGGCATTG
Organism: Chloroflexota bacterium; assembly: GCA_028873975.1. Lineage (GTDB taxonomy): Bacteria > Chloroflexota > Anaerolineae > Aggregatilineales > Phototrophicaceae > UBA6055. The sequence continues at coordinate 13,761 of JAPPMO010000087.1, read as the reverse complement.
CGGGACGACCCTTTCCGCCTGGGCCAGGTCGCCTTCATGATTCCTGAGCCTTATCGTCAAGAGGTGGAAAGGGTCAATTACGCGGCGCTGACCGATGAGCGCGCGCTGGAATTCGCCTTCGCCCTGGAAGCCATCGAAGCCGACAATCCGCCCAATATCACTTTCGAAGCGCCAAATTATCAGCCCATTCATTTTGAAGAAAATATCTATTACAGTCGTTACCTGCCCAAAGCCGATTCCAGCAGCATCGGGCTGATTCTCACCGATGTCGACCGCGGCACGCTGCGCATGAACAAAAACGGCAGTCCGGTCATCTGGCAGTTCGGTCCGGAACGCCGCACGCTCTGCCTGGCGCAACGCGCCGATTTCTTCTGCAGCAACCAGAACAGCCAGGTCCTGCGCAGCCTGGACGAGATCGAAAACGGCAACGCCATCCCCCAGCGCAGCAACCGGCGCTCGCGCACGGTCGAGCATGTGCTGGGCATGAACGATAATCTCTTCAGCACCAGCACCTATAGCTGGAAAGATCTCGGCTATCGCAAGATGTCATCGGATCGCTATGTCTCGCGGACGGACAGCGCCGAGCATGGCTTGTTCAACCGCATCGGCAAGTACCCGCGCAGCATCCTCGGTTTTGGATCCATGCCGGCGATTTCCGGCTGGCGCGATGTGCTGGTGACCGCGGCCATCGGCCATCATCCCATATTCACGCACCGCAACAGCATCTTCGCTGGTTATATCGACCGACAGGCGGCGGTCATCCGCGCGGCAAAGGACGTGCTGGCAAAGATCGGCTTAAGCGCTGCGGAGTACGGGCGCGCGGCAGGCAATATCGGCGCCGCCCTCGGTTGCAGCGAGGTCAAGGCGGAGGTAGCGGCGGCGCGATTTCTGTATGAAGAAGCCGATGTGCGGCTCTTCCGCATTTACACCATCAATTCCGACCCGCGCGTGATCGAGATCGCCGGCGCCATCCGCGCCGAATTCGGCGACGAGATTGAACTCTTCGTGGGCCAGGTCAGCGACAAGGAACAATGCCTCAAGCTGATCGCGCCCGAGATCCGCGCCGACGGGCTCTTTTTCGGGCATGGCGGCGGACGGCAGTGCACCTCGGCTACTAACGGCATGGCGGTGACCACACTGGAAGAGGTCTACAGCATCAGCACTGATCCGCGCTTCAATCATGTCACCATCGCCGTGGAGGGCGGCATCGGCAGCTCGATGGGGCATTTGCTGCTGCTGGGCGTCGACCTCATCTCCTACAACCAGCAGTTGGCGCATTGCGTGATCGAGCAGGGCGATATCTACTTCGAGCACAAGTCGCGCAAGATCTGCATGCCTTATCACGGCAGCGCCTCGGCGCCGACCATGATCATTGAAAGCGCCAATCCTGAATTGGCGCGCAAGCGGCTGCGCCCCGGGGGCCGCACGCGCAATGTGGAAGGCAAAGCCGGTTATCGCTTCTTCGAGGAAAAAGCCAATTCCATGGTTTTCTACATCAACACCTTCAAGCATTACGCCGCGCGCGCCCTGGCTGATGTGGGCGTGAGGGACATGGCGGAGCTGCGCGCTTTCGTCCGCGACAGCGATGGGGAACTGATCCGCGTGGTGAGTTCGCAAGCCAGCGCGGTGGGACGGGCATACGGGAATCGGATGTGACATGGTCGAAGAAAAATGAGTTTCCATTTAGAAACAATCTAGACCCTGTGGTTAATGGCGTCGGCAATGAGCGCTCAGCTGTCGAGGAGACCAAAGTCTCTTATTATCTGTTGAATCCGCGCGCCAATATCTCTAGGCAAATCTCTGCGTAGGAAGACAAATACAACAAATATAAGTGTCTCATTGTAGAAATAATAGACTCGAAAGCCGCCGCTTTTCCCCTTATTTGACGAGCTATCCCGTATTCGGTGTTCTTTTATGGGCAAGCCTCCGGCGCCGCTGACAGGATCCCCTGGAAGTCTCCGATTCAAGAAGTCTTGTGTAAAACTCTCGATATCCTTATCTATCCTGTGCCGATTCTTTGATAGCGCCTTTAATTGGCGAAGAGACTCAGGAGACCAGGCTATTTTCCTCTCCATGAGTGGTCGTTTACTTCCGCAATTCGGCTAGTACTTCTGCCGTAGAGTAGGTTTTCCCTTCGCGAAGTTGTCTCATACCGCGGGCGAAACTATCGGCAAGCGCTTGCTCTTCGTCATAGTCAAAGCGACTGTTCTCCCGGTACTCGGGGAACAGAAAGTAGATCACGCGTACAAGCTCAGCAAAGGACATATCGATGACCCAGTCCGCTGTATCCTCAATGTAACGCTTTAATTCTGTAGGAAGTTGGATATCATCGAGGCAGCAGTCCTCCTCAATCTTATACTGATCGTCTCGACGCTCAGCACCGTATTTGATGCTAATGCAGCCTGAATCATTTAGCATTTCCGCATCACTGTAGACCTCTCTTGAAAAAGGACCGTAGTGATATTTGTCAAATTCATAGAAGTCTTCCGCCAGCCTGCCCTTAAACTCCTCAGACACCAGAAAAACAACTTTCAGCATATGGGCGCGACTAAAGCCGCGCGCACCAGCAGCCGCAATTATGGCAAGCAAAATGTCGCTTCTGCTGATCGAATTCAAGTTCATGCGCGCCCTCCCTGTTTAAACAACATGAACTGTGAGGCTCTTGTGTATTCCAATTCATTTTCCTCCAATGATTGAACTGCAATTCTAAACTAAAATGATGACCAAATTTACGCATATTAACTGCCAATTTTATTGCCAATATCGCACAGTTTCTGGCAAAGGTCAATGTTTCTAAACCCATTTTCATATCGCAGTAAAGTCAATTCCCAAGCGCAGCGCCGCCTTCGTCCGCGGCAGACGGCGGCAACACGGCATTGAACGGCGGGAAACGGCTGGAAAGCGGCATTGACCGGAAAGAAAGCGGCAAGAAATCATAGTATATCTATACAGTATAAATACAGTGATAATTTTGCCATAAGCCATTTGAGCGGGCGCGAGCCGAGGCGGACTTTTGAACAGGTTGATGGAGACGGGTGTCGCTGCGCATGTGGTTGAGCGTAACATTAGGCAGGCGGGCACGGGGCGACCGAATGTTCGCGTATTGCCGGGGGCGGGGGTAGGGCAGGGCAATCGCATCAAAACGAAGATGTGCTGTAATATCAACTAAATTTAAACACAGAGGACACAGAGAGCGCAGAGAAAAACCAACAGGGGAATTAATTTTGCGGGCGTTTCAGCGAAACGCCCCTACAAGGCTTGTCCGCTACTGGGTCATGCTGACGCGCTTTTTCTACCCCATCCCCCGGCCCCTTCCCCGAAGCATCAGGGAAGGGGAGCTAAACTTGGCGGATTTCGTAATAATTTGTTGATTTTCGCAAGGACCGCCATCTTTTTTGTATCGATTGGGTATTGTCTTGGTTTTCATTAGGTACAATTTGCAGTATCGGACAAGCCTTACAGCCACCCTATTTCTAGTAATAGCATGACTTTGTTGGTTCTACTGAGCAGCAGTCTTAGCGCATAAAAGCGCCGATGGCGAAATTGTGTACTGGCCTAACCATTAGCATGAGCGGACGTTTCGCCTACATGGAAGCGTAGCGATGCCGCGCAGCCATATCAAAAGGCGATGATGCCGCGCGCGACCTCGCCGGTCAGCATATCCGCATAAGCCTCGTTGATCTCCTCCAGCCGGTAGCGGCGCGTCACCAATTCGTCGAGCATGAGCTTGCCGTTGCGATACAAATCCAGAAACATGGGAAAATCGCGCTGGGGCAGCACGGAGCCGTAGAAGCTGCCGCGTATGACTTTTTCCGTGCGGGTGATGACCGCGCCCGGCAGATTGGTGCCGCTGCCCACGGGCGTCAAGCCGACCAGGGTCAGCGTGCCGCCCGGGCGGGTCGCGTCGAAGGCGGCCTCTTGCAAACTTGTCAATCCCACCGATTCAAATACGTGGTCAGCGCCGCGGCCGTGGGTCAGCGCCTGGATCTGCCCGACGGCGCTATCGTCCGAATAGAGCGTATGCGTAGCGCCGAATTCGCGGGCGATCTCCATCTTGCTGCTGTTGGCGTCGATCGCGATGATGGGGTCCGCGCCGCACAGCACGGCGCCCATGATGATGTTCAAGCCGACGCCGCCCGCGCCGTATACCGCCACGCTCTGACCGGGGCGCACATCGGCGGTATACATGGCCGCGCCGACGCCGGTCGAGACGGCGCAGCCGACCAGCGCCGCTATTTCCAGCGGCACGTCCGCCCGCACCGGCACACAGGCCTCCTCGGGTATGACCACGTATTCCGCGAAGCAGCCCAAGCCCGTCATGATGTGAACAGGCTCTCCGTTTCTGCTAATGCGGCTCGAGCCATCCTTGAGCAGGCCCGATCTCAAGACGGGCGTATAGACTTCGCAGAGGTTGGGCTTGTTGTTCTGGCAGTAAAAGCAAGCCCCGCAATTGGCGCGGAAGCTTAGGGTCACGTGATCGCCGGGGCTTAGGCGCGCGACGCCTGCGCCGACAGCTTCCACAATGCCCGCGCCTTCGTGGCCGCAGATGATGGGCATGGGAAAATAGGAAAGCCCCTCCACCACATGCCAATCGCTGTGGCAGACGCCGGCCGCCGCCATTTTGATCAGCACTTCGCCTGTTTTGGGCGCCTCGAGTTCCACCGTCTCGATACTGAAGGGCGTATTGGCTTCGTTCAAGATTGCGGCTTGCATTTGCATGTCCGTTTCCTTTCGGAGGCTTGGCAGACTGGTATTGCGATCAGCATACAATGATACCGCGCGTCAGCGCGCCGCTCAACAAATCAGTTGTAGCCGCTCGGCGCGTAACTGGCGAAAAAGTCGCAGGAATGTCTCGCTCACGCAAAATTGCAAGCCGTCTCGTCGCTTGAGCGACGTGGTTTACATAAACAGGAACAGCAAAGCCGTGCTAATGCACTCCAAAATAATAGTCGGCGGGTCGCCCGCAAAACCCAACCAGAATAGGGGGGCGAGCGCGATTAGCCCAGCTTTTCGCAGATGATGTCGGTGAAGTCCTCGGTGCTGACGCCGGAGCCGGCCAGGATGTCAGCTGTATGTTCGCCTTCACTGAGCGCTTCGTAGACGGCTCGGTCAATGCGGTCAGCGATTTCGGGCCTCTTCCAGTGATGGCGCACCAGCATGGCCGCGCTGAGGATGGCTGCTGTCGGGTTGGCGACGCGCTGGCCGGCAATATCCGGCGCGGAGCCATGTACTGGCTCGGCAATGGCGACTTTTTCGCTCAAGTTAAGCGCCGGCGCCAAACCCAAACCGCCGCCCCAAGCCGCCGCCATATCCGACAGGATATCGCCGTAGAGGTTGGGCGTGAGGATGATATCGAAGCGCGTCGGCTCTTTCACCAGCCAGTAGGCTGCCGTATCCACCAACAACTCATCCGTCTCGATGTCGTCATATTCTTGGGAGACTTCGTAAGCCACGCGCCGAAACAACCCGTCCGTTTGCGGCAGCACGTTGCCCTTGTGCACGATGGTGACCTTGCGCCGCCCCTCGCTCTGCGCCAACTGAAACGCTTTATGCGCGATCAGCTCGGTAGCGCTGCGCGTGATGCGCTTGGTCGCGGTGCCGGTATCGCCGGCATCGTCCGTTTGCTCATCGCCGATGTACAAATCTTCAGTATTTTCCCGCACGACAACCAGGTCGACGCCCGCCCGCGCCGTCGGCACGGGCAAGTAGCGCGTCGGGCGCAGGTTGGCGTATGTTTCCATCAAGCGGCGCAGCTTGACGATCGGCGAGGAGTAACCCTCGATCGGATAGGAGGGCGAACTGCAAGCGCCGAATAACACCGCCTGCGCTTCTTTCGCGATCCTTACTGTTTCTTCGGGAAGCGCCTCGCCGGTGGCCTCGAAGGTGCGCCAGCCGGCATTTGCAGGTACGATATCAAGTTCGGGGAAAAGTTGGCGCAAGACGCAGACCGCCGCCGGCACGACTTCCTGGCCGATGCCGTCGCCTTCAATCACACACAGCTTCACAGCAGACTCTCCTCACAGCGGTTGTCTTGCCCAGCCAATTTTTCCAAAGACAAACGGTCTTGCAAAACAAATCTATTGGGCTGCGGCAAGTCGCTCCAGGAAAGCGCAGGCGGAAAAGTTGTATATTGTTTACATTGTGTCACATCCGAAACAGTTTGTCGAATTTTTGTCATTTTCCCCAGCAAAACAGCACAAGCGCGCCGCGTCAGTCATCAGCGCGCGGCGCTGCATTGTCCATTAAACGCAGCATTGGCGGCTGTTGCGCGCTTATTCACTTCTGGGGCATAATCGCGTACAATAGGCGGGAACAGGAAGGAACGTTCCACATTGTCGGAACTCAAACCATGCGTGAGATGCGAATCGGAATTGCCAGTTGCGGCGTTTCCTCATCCGGAAAGCGCCTTTTGCAAAGACTGTACCGACGAAATCGTGAACATCATCCGCAGCAAGTACAGCACGATAGAAGCCGCCCACTTCCGAGCCAAACTGCGCCGCCGCTCCCGCGAAGCCATGGAAGAGTTGCGGCGCAAGATGCTGTAAAGCGGCTTTATGCGCCTCCAAGGACCTGATCTTAAAGCCTAAAGCTCCAAGCGACGATCAAGCAAGCGAGCGGCCATCTTCGTCGATGAGCGAGCGCTATGTTATGCGTCCGGCCGCCCGGCATAGCGATTGAAACCCATGACATCCTTGCCTTTCGCCACAATCGCCGTATGACCGGGGTGCAAGGGCGACTGATCCTGAAAGATGTGCACGATCGGCAAGGTCACCCGAACGGACATGCCCAGCCGGCGCTTGGTCGAAACGTTTTTGCTCGAACGGTGCAGCAGGCGTTCGCTGAACAGGAAGAACTCGCCGGGCTGCAATTCCATATTGATGGCTTGCTCGATATCAAAGAATTGGGGATCCGCCATGTTTTTGAAAGCCATGCCCTCTTCGGCGGGGATATGCGGTATTGAGCGGCGGTGCGAACCCGGGATGATCTGGACGCAGGAATTCTCGACCGTGACCTTGTCAATAGCGATCCAGGCGGAGATATTGACCGGCGGTTCCAGAGGCCAGTAAGTGATATCCTGGTGCCAGGGGATCTCGGCGCCGCCCGGCGCCTTTAGCCAGAAATTGGTCGCCCATGCCACCAGATCCGGCCCCAGCAAGCAAGCCATGCGCTCGATGATGGCCGGATGCGTCGCCAGATCGTATATCACAGGGCAGTCCATGTGACGGGATTGCTCGCGCGATCGTGGGCTGGGACCGTCGCTCGTCAGCACCCGGCTATCGACCTCAGCCCGTATCTCCGCCATTTCTCCCGGGGGCATCGCCGCGTAGGGTCCCAAATAGCCGTTGGCGACGAAGAAATCGACGTCTTCGCGGCTCAATTGATAGTCTCGATGGTCTTGTTTTGAAGCTGTCATGCCCGTTCCTTTCGCTATGAGTTGAAAATGCGCTACTTAGCTGGCGGTCACCGTACTGCCAGCGGCGGTCTTTTCCACGAGCAGGCGCGCGGGAAAAGAATCGCGCAATTCGTCGATATGGGTGATCACCAGGATCAAGTCAAAATCCGCTTGAATCTTGTTGATGGCGTCCACCAGCCCGGCGCGTCCCCGGGCATCTTGAGAGCCAAATCCCTCGTCGATGAAAAGCGCGCGCAAATGGGCGCCCGCCCGCCGCGCCAACAACTTGGAAAGCGCGATGCGAATGGCGAAATTGACGCGAAAGGCTTCGCCGCCGCTGTACAGCTCATAATCGCGCGCGCCCAGGCTGTCGGCAATGGTGATATCCAGCGTCTCCAGCGCAGCGCCGGCCAGCGTCTCTCGCTGCGTGTTGAAGCCGATTCGCAAGCCTCCGTCGGTCATGCGGTCCAAGAGCGCATTCGCCTCCGCCTCCAGTTCCGGGATTGCCGTTTCGATGAGCATCCCCGGCAGTCCGTCGCGCCCGAATGCGATGCGCAGTTCCTGCCGCAAGCTCTCTTCCTCCAGAGCCTCTCCCAGCCGTCCCTGCAGGCGCGTTCGCGTTTGGCGCCCGGCGGCGACCGCCTTCAGTTCTTGCTGGGCGATCGTCTTGCGCTCGCGCAGAAGCTGAACTTCGGACCGGGCTTGATCGAGCTGGCCGCGCAGTTCTCGTTCTTGCTCGACCCCCGCTTCCAGGCGCTTGATCTCGCTCGCGTTCTGTTCCAGCTGCCGCTCATCTTCGCTTTGCGCGGTCCCCAGCGCGCCCAATTGCTCCCGGGCCTTGTCCCTCAGTTCTTGCGCTTCCGGCAGATTGATCTGCGCGAATTCCAACTGCTTTTGACGCCGATCAAAAGCGGCGAGCGTCTCGAGCTGCGCTCTGTTGTCAGCATAGGATGTCTCGGCACTGGCAATCCGCGAACGCTGCTCTGCCAGTTGCTGCAGCTGACGGCGCAACTCCCCGCCGAAACTCGCTTCCTCGAGTTGCGCTTCGACCTGCGCCAGTTGACTGCGCAGGATCCGCGAATCTTGCTCCGCATCGCGTACCGCCTCCAGCTGCTTGCTCAAGGCGCCTTTCCTCTGATGCAGAGCCGGCAAATGCTTGAGTTGCGGGGCCCATGCGTCGATTTCCCTCTGTTTTGCCAGGCTGTCGTCTTCGATGCGCCGGATCTGGTCCAGGCAATCGCGGTATTGTTGGCGTTTGCCGTCGCGCTGGCCCGTCAATTGCGCCATGGTCTCGCCTCGATGCTCTTCTGTCAGGGCTTGTCCACAAAGCGGGCAGGCAGCTTCGCCCGCTGCATTCATTCTTTCCAAACGCTCCAGGCGCTCATTAAGCGCTTGACCTTCGGTCCGCAATTGCTTTAACTGATCCCGCAAGCTCGAGCGCCGCGCCCCCAGCGCTTGAATCGCTTTTGTTGATTCGTCCCGCCGCGCGCTCAGGTTTTCCAGTTTGGCAAGTTCTGTCCTTATCGCATCCAGATCGTCCTTTTCCCCAGCGTTGATCCGCGACTCCAACTCCTCAATACGGCTTTTCAAAACCGCGCCTTCGCGGGTCAGCTCCGCCTCTTGGCCCGCCAATGCCCTTTCCAGCTTGTGGACCTGAGCGTCGAGGGCTTGCTGCCGGGACAAGCTTTCGGCGATTGCGTTCTGGTTTTCGCGCGCGGCCTGCAACTGCTGATAGCCCGATTCAATCGCAGCCGCAGCCGCGATGATCTCCTGATAATCCGCGATTTTGCCATCCTGCCGCTCAATTTCGGCCCTTGCCGCCTCCATATCAGCGCGGCGCGAGGCGATGCGACGCTCCAACTGGCCCCGGTTTTCGCGTTCCCGCAGCAGCAACGCCGAGGTATTGGCCAAACTGTCGTACTGCGCGCTGACAGTATCCAGCTTGACTTGCGCCTCGTCGACCGACTTTGTCAGCGCTTCCAGAGCCTCCCGCAGTTGCGCTTCGCGGGAAATCTCTTCGTCGGCTCTCCTGATATCGTGCTCGAGAATGCTGATCTCTTGAGCGATTTTGCCCAGCTCGCTTTTGACAGCGTCTTCGTAGACGATCCATTTGTCCAAGCCGAGAATCTCCGCCAGGATCCGTTTTCGTTCAGCCGGAGTCTTGAGAGTGAAGGCATCAGCCCGCCCTTGTTGCAAAAAAGCTGAATGCGTGAAAGTTTCATAGTCCAGCCGCAGGATTTGATTAAGCTTGTCCTGCGAGCGCCGGAGGCCTTCCGTCGCAATGCGGCGCGGGCTTTCCTCCGCTCCCCAGACGAGCAAATCAAGCGTGCCGCGTCCGGCGCTGCGTCCGGCCCGCGCCCGTCGCCGCAGCACGCGATAACGGAGGCCGTCTTGCTCGAAGTCGAGGCTGACCCGCATCTCGCGCTGGCCCTGGTGGATCAGATCATCTTCGCGCCGCGCGCGGGCTTTGCCCCAAAGCGCCCAAGTGATCGCATCGAGCAATGAGGACTTGCCCACGCCGTTGTTCCCGCTGATGCAAGCCAACTCAATGCCGTCAAAACTGATCGGCGCCGGCGCGCGGTAAGCCAGGAAATTGCTTAGTTCCAGGCGCTTGGGGATCACCTAGGCTTCCTTCGGTCGCATGTCGTATCCAAAGCGAAGTATAACGGCTGTGACGGGCGTATTTCAAAGGACAGGTCTGTCAATCTCTGATACAATCAGCGCCATCACTGGACCGGGAGTCGCTCATGCTTACCGCGCTCTACGACGGCGCTTGCATCATTTGTCAATCGACGCGCGGAACCATTTCTGCGCTCGACTGGCGGCATCGCGTCAGATTCATCGATCTGCAGGACCGCGAGGCTTGGCAATCGCAGTTTCCGCAACTGAAGGAGGCCGACCTGCTGGGAGCGATCCACGTCATTGATGAGCGGGGCGCGGTATTCGCGGGCCTAGACGCCAGCCGCCTCATGCTGCGTGAATTGCCGCTGGGCTGGCCGCTTTGGCTGCTCCTGCAAGCGCCGGGCGCGGATAAGCTGGGCGCCGCCCTGTACCGTTTCATCGCTCGTCATCGTTACCGGGTCAATCGTCTCTTTGGCAAGCCGATTCCCGATTGCCTTGACGGCAGTTGCGAGAGCTCGGCTTGAGCCGCCAAGTTTGCAGGCTCATTTGTCCAGGTATACCCAATAGCGGCGCGTGAGCGCGCCGCGCTTGTTGTCGACCCGGTCAACGAGGACCCCGCCATTGGCTTCGATAATTTTCCAGGAGCCGGTATTGTCATCATCGCAGGTGATCAGTATATCGCCGATGCCGCGTTGGCGAGCCTGTTCGATCGCCAGTTGGCACAGCAGCGAGCCATATCCTTTCCGGCGTTGGGAAGGACGGATCTGGTAACCGAGATGCCCGCCAAACAATTTCAGGCTCTCGTTCAGGTGATGACGCAGAGACACTTCGCCCAAATAGCCCGCATTGCTCGCGACCAGCCAGTAGTGCGTGGCCGGTACCAAGCCCGCCAGAGGCTCAGTTTCCGCCTGGCGCATTGCCAGCAGAAATTCGCCGAAGCGCTCTTGAAGGATCTCGGGATGCCAGGTCGGCTCCCGGTTTTCCGCGATGTATTCATAAACAGCATCAATATAGCTGTCCTTGTAGGCGGGGGAGGGCTGTTGGAGAAAAGCTGGTTCGGGCGTCATTTTGGCAATCAAGGCGGCTGGGCGCCAGGGTTCGCGCCCGTGGAGTCTGTTGCGCGCGGTCGTCTGCTAACCGGGATTCCGCGTCGCTTCTTCCGCTGCAGGAGGAATGCCGCAGGGGTTTTGCCTTTAGGCGCTGCTTTCAGCTTCTTGCGCCGCTTCTCCTTCAGCGGCGGCGCTGACTTCGGCAATGTCTTCCGGATCGTCTTGATCTTCCCAACTGATGATCCAGATACATGCGCCGGCAACCAGCACTGTGGCGACGATCAGCGCGATCCACTGCGAAGTTTCCAAGCCCACGTTACGCGCTTCGTATAACAGCAAGGCGACCATGCCAACCGCCAAGAACACCCAGGCCGAAAGCCGGGGATGACGCATAACCCATTTGACGCCGGGAATGTTTTCCATGTGATACAAGTCCTCACGCCGGATACCTGATCTAAGTATAGCCTCGATACATTTATAGCGGCAAGTCTGAAGCTGATGGCTCAAGCCGCGCCGGCGGGTCGGCGGCGGCGTCCCGCGCGCTCTCGCGCTCCCGCGCTTTTGAAATGTTTACGCGATTCTTGCAAACCTTCAGTTTTCAAGCGCGTATAGCACATAGACAAGCACAGGTTTATGCAAACCGCGTCGCACATGCGACAAGAAGGCTTGCTATTCTGCGAGAGCGCGGCAGACCTTTCCGATGCCGCCGAGCGGCTACAGGAGCGAATTGCAATGAGCAGGGAAAAACGCAAGGTCGAGTGGTCATTCGATTTTGAGAGCATGGGCGACCGTGTCAGCCAGTTCTTTTCGGACATGATCGGCGACGATGTCGAGGTAGAGACCGCCAACTTGATCACGCCAGCAAACGGCGTCGAATCCGCAAGCGTCGACATAGATTTTTCGGTGGGCAGAGCCAGCCTGAACGCGCTGGCTCCTGGCAGCGACAATCTGTTTGAGGCGGAGATAAACTATGTCGGCGAATATGAATTCGAGGTCACAGGCGGGGCAAAGCGTTCTATCAAGTTGCGGCAAAAAGGTCAATTTCCCAAGGGAATCGGTCGCATCATCGGCAATAACAAGGACCTGCATTGGGATATCTCGCTCGCCCCAGACATCCCTTATCAGTTGAGCATGAAAGGCGGCGTGAGCGAAACCGATATCGACCTAAGCCCTCTCCTGGTCGATGACATCCGCCTGGAAACCGGGATCGGGAAGATCGCCCTGACCTTGCCGACGCAGGATGCGCCAATCGCCGCCAAGGTCAGCGGCGGCGTCGGCAAAACCGATATCACCATTCCCGACGGGGCTTGCGGCAAGCTCGATATTGACGGCGGCGTTGGCGAAGTCATCGTCACGCTGTCGCCGGAGGCGGCGGTTCAGCTCAACGCGACCGCGGGGCTGGGCAAAGTCGACCTGCCAGAGTCCTTTGAGCAGGTCAAGGATACGGGGCATGTGATAGGCGTCGACGGCATTTGGGAGAGCGCCAACTTCAAGGGCGCCGATGAAAAGATCATTATCGACTTCGACGGCGGGATCGGCAGCTTCCAATTGCAGTTTTTCGACCTGCTCTAATACGACGAAGGGACTCTACCCGCGCTTTTACGAGGGCGCTGCCGCCGTGTCCTCGGGCGGGGGCATGCCATCTTGCACCATCTTGACCAACATCTGCGTCAGTTGATTGGTGGCATTCTCGACGGTCAGATCGGGACGAATGACGGCGATTTCATGGCTGATCATTTTCATCAGGCGGCCTTTCAGCTTCGTCTCGACAGCCGTTAACTTGTCGCTTTGTTCGCGCCAAAACAGATCGCGCAGAGCCTGCGCCATCGCCATCGGTTCGCGGGTTTGTATTTGCTTCTGGATCTTCGCCTGGCGCGCGCGATAATCGTCGGATAATTCACAGGGCGGCTCGGCGAAGACCTCTTCGATTATGGTCAGATCCTCGATTGCCGGGCGTATATTCATGTCGGTCGCCACGTCGACCGGGATCATCACTTCGCCCCGCTCGCCGACCAACTCAACGATGTGGTAGGCGCGGGTTTTTCCTTGCAGCGTCAGTTTCTTCTTGCCAGTAACCGTACCTGCGCCGTAACGGGGATGGATAATCTGGTCACCATTTGAATACATAAGCGTTCTCCCCTACTGTTCTCTTTGTTTTAATCCGTCAGGCATGTTCATGCAGCGCGGTCGGATTGCTCGCGCATCGAACCGCTGTCCTCCAATGACTTGCCACCTGCTTTCTTCTACGAATGCGTCCTGGTTCACGTAGCGCCCGCTTGCTTCGTTCTCGAACATCGTCCTGATTTTGATACACATTGCACAAAGCGAAGCCTCAACACGCAGCGCAAAAGTTGTGACAAGTACGGGCAAAAGAGCCGGCCGCGGTCGACGAGCGCTCATTTTCTTTTCAAGTTTTGTGGTCACATGCCGAGGAATGCTGCGGGTATTGAAGGAAATTAGATAGAAAGATTCTGTTCGATAACTGTTCACTCATTTAGCTTACCACGAAAGCCGCATTTTTCCAAGCGCTCTGCCGCCTCGGGGCAGGGCGCTCGCTTCAAATTTTTTTCAACACAGAGAGCGCAGAGCGCACAGAGTTCGCTAGTTTTCAGACGGCATTTCTTCTAAAATCCGAGACTAAGCTGATCTTCCCCCGATTTTGTGGACAGTCAAATCGTCCATTACAATCGGTGTAAT
>JAPPMO010000042.1 GCA_028873975.1 Chloroflexota bacterium | reverse complement strand
CTCCGATGCTTCGGGTCGCGTAGACACAGACCTACGGGAGGGGGCTGGGGGGTGGGGTTGGCCTTAAGAAATGCGCGATTTTCAAACATGTCCGTTCCTCAGCTCATTTTGGGGGTAAGGGGCTTGGGGTGAGGGCAAGACTGCTCTAGCCAAAGCGTCCGGCGATGTAATCAGCCGTCTCTTGTTGCGCCGGGCTGTCGAAGACTTTAGCCGTATCGTCGTACTCGACCAGCTCGCCCCAGCGGACTTCGCGCCCGTTTTCCACTGTCTTGCGGATATTGTAGAAGGCGGTGAAATCGGAGGCGCGCTGCGCCTGCTGCATATTGTGGGTGACGATGACGATGGTATATTCCCGCTGCAATTCCCAAATCAGCGCTTCAATGCGCTGTGTGGCTATGGGGTCAAGCGCGGAGCAGGGCTCGTCCATCAAAATCACATCCGGCTCGACCGCGATGGCGCGCGCGATGCACAGGCGCTGCTGCTGTCCGCCGGAAAGCGCCAAGCCCGACTTGCGCAGATCGCCGCTGACTTCGTCCCAGAGCGAAGCGGCGCGCAGGCTGCGCTCGACGATCTCGTCCAGGAGGACCTTCTTCTTGAGGCCTAGCAAGCGGGGTCCATAAGCCACATTGTCGTAAATGCTCTTGGGAAAGGGATTCGGTTTCTGAAAGACTATGCCGATGCGCCGCCGCACCTCTACCGGGTCAACTTCGCGGTCATAAAGATTCTTGCCGCGGTAGATGATTTCGCCCTCGACCCGCGCTCCGTCCACCAGGTCCAACATGCGGTTGATGCCGCGCAGGACCGTGCTCTTGCCACAGCCCGAAGGTCCAATGAAGGCTGTGGTCTTATTTTGGTATATCGGCAGGCTGACGTCAGCTACCGCGCGAAATGCGCCGTAATAGAAACTGCAATCGCGCAATTCCATCACCAGGTCGGCACGAGCCTGAACTTGCTCTTTGCTTTGTAGAGCCATGACTTAGAACCTTATCGAATAGCGGTTGCGCAGGACGATGGCCGCGGCATTCAGCGTCAGCATCAATGCCAGCAGCACGATGATGGCGGCGGCGGCGATATCGGCGAATTGTCCCTGCGGACGCGCTGTCCACTGATAAATCTGTATCGGCATCGCCGTGAATTGCGAGAAGGGGCTGGTCGGGTCGGTCACCAGGAAGGTCGCCGCGCCAACGACAATCAGGGGCGCTGTTTCCCCCACAGCGCGCGAGACGGAGAGGATCGTACCGGTCATGATGCCGGGCAGCGCCGCCGGCAAGACCTGATTCCAGATGGTCTGCCAGCGGGTGGCGCCCAAACCATAGGATGCTTCCCGAATCGTATAGGGCACAGCGCGAATCGCCTCTTGCGCGTTGATGATGATGATGGGCAAGATCAGCAGGACCAGTGTCAATCCGGCGCTAAGCAGCGTACGGCCATTGGGCGCGAAGCTGTTTATCCGCACCAGGCTGGCCATCAGCGCGTCGAAGGCATCATCGCTGATGGCGGCGCCGGGGGCGACATCAAAGCGATAATAATCGCCCCGCACCTCAATATCGTATGCTTCATCGGCTCGCGCAAGCAGGGTATCTACGGGTATCTTCAGCGCCTCCGCCAAGGCATGCGACATCTCACGCACATCGGAATTGCCAGTCATTGTCAAGCTTGGACTGCCATAGAACATGAAGGTATCGACTAAGCGTTCGACCCTCGCCACATCGACAACTTCGGGATCGCTGCGGATTGCGGCGCCGTCGTAGGCTATCGCGCCCTCAAAAGCGGGGGCGATCCGCTCAATCACCGTATCGACCGTCGGCGCGTCGAAGTTGTAATGGAAGATCAATCCACTGGTAACGGGCGCCAATGCGCGGACAAAGATGGCCAAGCCCAGCATGCCGTAGATGATCGACGGGACACCGGCCAGATTGCGTACATTTGTTTCGATCAAGCGATTGATGAAACCGTGATGGGCATATTCCTCGAGATAAATCGCCGCGCCGACGCCGATGGGCAAAGCCACCGTCACCACCACCGCCATCAAGCCGATCGAGCCGATCAAAGCCGAGCGCAGTCCCGCCAGGGCCGGTATGCTCGACATCGGCGTGGTCAGGAACTTGCCATGCAGCCAACTGTGGAAGCGAATGACCCTTACTTCGGCATCCTCAAGTCGCTCGCGCCGCTTGTAGTCTGCCAGGATCGGTCCTTCTATCTCGGCTTTCACCGCGTCGAAGTTGAAAATCGCATCTACCAGGGGGAAGCTGGCGATCACCTGTTGCTCCACCACTTCTTCCAGGACCAGGTTGCGCAGCGTCCCGTTATCAGCATATTTGGCCAGCAGCGACGCCTGTTGCTGTGGGCTGATACTCTTGAGCAACTCGCCCGCAATCGCCGGGTCGACATTCGGGTCGCCGACGATCTCCGCCACTGTCGATTTTGTGAACACGTGGATATTGACTTGGCTGATGGTATTGCGGATCAAAACGCGCAGGCGCCCGCGGGCGTTCTCGGCCAGGATCAAAGCCAACTCGTCATTGTCCAGCGCGTCCAAGGGACGACCAGCGGTCAATGTCGCCGGCTCGATGGTATTGACAAGTCCGATCGTGCCAAATGCTTGATTGACGACGTTGAAAAACAAAGCCACCAATGCCAGCGCTGCCACAGCCACCGAGAAGTAGTTGAAGAGCAGCCCCAAGCGCCCGCGCCGATGCCGCGCTTCCAGGCTTTGGAAGAACGCTTTCTCCTCGGGCATGTAGCGCGCCCTTTTGCCCTCTTTCACTAATATGCCTCCCGGAAACGGCCGATGATGACGCGGCTCAAGACATTGAGCAGGAACGTCATCACGAAGAGCGTCAGCCCGATGGCGAAGATGCTGTTGTAGTCAATCGAATCATAGCTCAGGTCGCCGCCGCTGATGCGGGCGATATGCCCGGTCATCGTCTCGGCCGAGTCGAAGGGGCTGAAACTGAAATTGGGACCCGCGCCGGCGGCGATGGCCACGATCATCGTCTCCCCGATGGCGCGCGAGACAGCCACGATGAAGGCGGCCAAAATGCCCGATAAAGCCGCGGGCATGACGACCTTGATGACCGTCTCCAGCTTGGTCGCGCCCAATCCGTAGGAGGCTTCTCGCAGCGCGTCCGGCACGGCGTGCAAAGCGTCTTCGCTCATCGAGCTAATCAAGGGGATGATCAATATGCCGACCACAATGCCGGCTGAACTGGTGTTG
Organism: Chloroflexota bacterium; assembly: GCA_028873975.1. Classification (GTDB taxonomy): domain Bacteria; phylum Chloroflexota; class Anaerolineae; order Aggregatilineales; family Phototrophicaceae; genus UBA6055. Next base: position 12,055 of record JAPPMO010000042.1, on the reverse strand, counting down.
TAGATATTCACGACATCGACCCCGAATAGCGCGCGCAGCAGGGGCGTCATGAAGGTCAAGGCGAAATAGCCGTAGACGACCGTCGGAATGCCCGCCAGGATTTCCAGCACTGGCTTCAAGGTAGCGCGCACCCGTGGCGAGGCGTATTCGCTGAGGTAGATGGCCGCGCCAATGCCCAGCGGCAGCGCGACCAACATCGCGATGGTACTCGTCATCAGCGTGGCGTTGATCAAGGGAATGACGCCGAATTCCCCAATTGCGGGTATCCAATTGGTATTGGTAAAGAACTCGATGATGGTGGGGCGGTCATTGTATTCCACCGTCACGCCGGCGCTGTGCGGCGCAAGCGTATGCTCGCCGCGGATGCCACGCTTGACCGTCAGCTGAGGCAGATAGCCGTCTTCCACAAAAGCTTCGGCGATGCGCTCGGTCAATGGGAATACGGTTGAACTGCCGGCTGCTGTCAACTCGCCATTGACTGTCGCTGGTTTGACCGTAGGGACTTCGCTCGCGCCGGCTGCCCGAATCCACTCCTTGCGCGCCTCCGCCATAGCCTCGAGCGATGCCGGGAAATAGCCGACATCGACGATGACATCCTTCACATGCGTGAGGTAATAACTGATAAAGTCTTTCAACTGGGGATGAGCGCGCATGAGGCCGGCATCGCTGTAAATGAACAGCGGACGCGCAAGGGCGTAACTGCCGTCCTCCACCGTCTCGGCGCTCGGCGCGACTCCGTCCAGCGTGATAATGCGCAGGTCATCCCGGTTGTTCAAGTAATAGGCATAACCGAAAAATCCGATGCTGTGGCGATTTCGCTTGATGCTGCCGACCAGTTGATTATCATTCTCGGACATGATTGGGTCAGCCGCCAGCATAGCGACTGGATTTCCATCCAGGACTTTTTCGACGAAGAAATCGAAACTGCCGCTGTCCTCGCCCGGTGTCATCAGCATGATTGGTTCTGCCGGGAAACCGGCGCGTACATCGGACCAGCGCGCCGCGCCGCTGAAGACCCGTTGCAGCTCGGCAAAGCTCAGCTCGGTAATGAAGTCATTGTCGGCGCTGACCACGATGGCCAGGGCATCAGCGCCGACGCGAAACGCGAGCGGGTGAATGCCCGCCGCGGCGCAGGTCTCGATTTCGGCTTGCTTAATCGGCCGGCTGGCATTCACGAGCAGGGGCCGCGCGCGCCCGACTTCGGCCAATTGGGCTTCTGTCGCGCACCAGCTTCGAAAGCCGCCGCCGGTGCCGAGCAGGTCGATTTCAAAGCGATTGTTGTGGAACTCGACGACCTCCATCACCTCTTGACCGACGCGAATCGCAGCGCCGGTCGCGATGGCTTCCAGCGCCTTGCCCGGCTCCACAGTGAACTCGGTTGCGCTTTCGTCCATGTCGCTCAAAATGGCGCGGTTGCTATTCACCCATTGATCGCGGGTGAAAAAGGAGATCGACTCATTGCCCAATACCAGGATGATGCCGATGGTGGTGAATATGGAGAGCAAGCCACAGGCGAGCAAGCTCGTCTGGATGAGGACTTCGTGCCACTTGGGCTTGCGCGCCAGATTAGGCTTTCCTCTACCGCGTTTTACGAGGCGCCGCTTTAGTCGCGGATACAGTTCGTCGCTCATTTTCTCTCTTGATTCATAGCTTCGGGCAGCTATCCGCTAGTCTTGCTCCTGGCCTGCTTATGCTTCCGGTGTAGGATCCCGCAAATCTAGCGCCGCGTCGCCGATCGGCAACATGCCGTTTGCGATCCGCCAGTAGTCAATCGCGCCGGAGAAAGCGTATTCCGATGCCGGGAAGTAACCGACATCGACGACTGCGTCGTTGACATGCGTCAGGTAGAAGTTGATGAAGGCGTTTACCTGGGGTTTCTCCATCATGATACCGGCGTCGCTGTAGATGAACAGCGGGCGCGCCAGCGGGTAGCTGCCGTCATCGGTGGTCTGGGCGTTGGCTTCGATACCATCAATGTTGAGGATATTCAGCGCGTTCTGATTCTCGACATAGTAGGCGTAGCCGAAGAAGCCGACGGCGTAGGGGCTGCCGGTGATGCCTTGCACCAGGACATTGTCGTCTTCGGAAAGCTGCGGGTTGGCGCTCAGGATCGGCTCTTCGTCTTCTTCGAAGACCGCTTCCACGAAGTAATCGAAGGTGCCGCTGTCCGTACCGGGGATGAAGCGCTGAATCGCTTCGTGGGGCCACTCGGCGCGGACGTCGGACCAGGCGTCGGCGCTGCTGAAGATCATCACCAGTTCTTCCATGGTGACATCGCTGACGAAGTCGTTGGCGGCGGAGACGGTGACGGCCAAGGCATCGGCGCCGACGCGGAACTCGATCGGATCGCGGCCGATGGACTTGCAGGATTCGCGTTCGCTGTCCTTGATGGCGCGGGAAGCGTTGCTGATATCGGTTTCGCCTTCGACGCAGAAGCGCTCGAAGCCGGCGCCGGAGCCGATGGAGGCGATGCTGGGGGCGACGCCGCCGGCGTCGGTCCAAAGTTCAGCCATGCGTTCGCTGAGCGGGAAGACGGTGGAACTGCCGGCGGTGATGATCTCGCCCTCGGTGAATTCCAGCGGGTCAACTTCCGGCAGCCCGTGGTCCGTTGCGAAAACACTTGCGAAAACACTTGCGAAGGCGCTGGTCAGGACCAAAGCGAATAGCAAAAGCAGGAAAACTGGATGTGGTTTCTGCATGTCTGTCATACTCTCCATCAAGCGCTAAAAGACGTTCGACAAGGGCTTGGATATCCACACGGCAATAAGGATAGTGGTCGATTGTTAAATCAGCCGATCTGTAAATTAAACTCATGTTATCGTGATGTTAAAGTCTGGCGGTGTCTCGTTTATGCGCGCTTTCGCATCACGCGGCAGGGGCAAGCGCATTTCGGTTCTCCAGGGCAGGAGATGGGGCGAATTTGCGAGGCACTTGTGATTTTGCTATCTGACGATAGAATCAGACTAGAGAAAATCAAGGTCAAGCCCGCCGATGTTCAAGTATTTGCAGCGCCGCTTCATACAAGCGATTCCGACTTTTTTTGGCGTGACCATCCTTTCTTATCTGGTTATCCTGTCAGCGCCCGGCGATCCGGTGGCGATGATCACCTTCTCGCCGAGGTCCGATAAAGCCACGATTGACCTGATGCGTCGTCAGCTGGGCTTGGATCAACCGCCGTTGCTTCAATATGTCTACTGGCTGGTCGGCAATGACTGGACGATGATCGATACTGACGGGGATGGCGTCGGCGAAACGCCTGGGCAGCGCCGCGGGCTTCTGCGTGGCGATTTGGGCAATTCCATCAAACAGAAGCGCCCGGTGATGGACTTAATCGCCCAACGGATCCCGGCCACGCTGCGACTGGGCGTGGCGGCGCTCATGATCGGGTTTATGATGGGCGTAGTCTTAGGGGTGCTGGCGGCCGTCTTCCACCGCACTTGGGTCGATCAGGCGATCCGCATCATCTCCGTGATAGGCAATGCCGTGCCGCAATTCTGGCTTGGCTTGCTGCTGATTATCATATTTGGCGTGCAGTTGGATATCCTGCCTATCAGTGGCATGCAGAATATCACGCGCCGCGGCGGCTTCGATTTGGGCGACGCGCTGCGCCACATGGTTCTGCCTGTATTCGTGTTGTCGCTGAACTGGATCGCCTTTCTCTCTCGCTTTACCCGGACGCAAATGCTGGAAGTGCTGCAGCAGGACTATGTCCGCACCGCCTATGCCAAAGGCTTGCAGACCAAAGTCGTCTGGTTGCGCCATGCCCTGAAAAATGGGCTGCTGCCGGTAGCCACCTTTCTCGGTCCTGCCATCGGCACGGTGCTTGCCGGCGCGGTCATTATCGAGCAGGTCTTTCAGTGGCCCGGCATGGGCAAGTTGATCATCGACGCCGTTTTCTCGCGCGATTATCCGCTGGTGATGGGTTCGGTAGTCATCGCCTCCATCATGTTTATCGCCGGCGTGCTGCTTTCTGATGTGATGTACGTCATTCTTGATCCGCGCATCCGCCTCGAATAGGAAGTCCTCTGATGAATGGAAGTGTCGCCAGACTAGCGGAGGACCAAGACATGCGCCAGTCGCGCTCGTTTTGGCGCGATGCTCTGGCTTTCATCCTGCGCGATCGCCTGACGATTTTCGCTATCTCGGTGCTGGCAGTCGCGACCATCGTTTGCATGGGTTCGCCGCTTGTCATCGAGAATGCGCTGAACCTGGATGTCAACGAAACCAGCGTGCCCAACCGCTTCATGCAGCCCGGACAAGACGGATACCCGCTCGGCACCGATCAGCTGGGCCGCGATCAATTCCTGCGTTTGATTTACGGTGGCCGGGTCTCGCTGACCATCGCCTATCTGGCCAGCGTCTTGACCGTTTTCATCGGCATCACGCTGGGAATGCTCGCCGGTTACTATGGCCGGGGCGTCGATGATCTGATTTCCTGGGGCGTCAATACACTCAGCGCGATCCCGCCGCTCTTCCTGCTGCTGATCGCTTCGGCGGTTTGGGAGCCATCGACCGAGGTTTTGATCATCGTGCTGGCGGCGCTGGGTTGGGTTGGCACCAGCCGACTCGTGCGGGGCGAAGTGCTGTCGCTGAAAGAGCGCGACTATGTGCTGGCGGCGCGGGCTTTAGGCGCGTCGGACTTTCGCATCGTCGTATCGCATATCTTGCCCAACGTCTTTTCCATCGTCATGGTCACCATGACTATCATCGCGGGCAACCTGATTCTGATCGAATCCGGCTTGAGTTACCTGGGCGTGGGCATCCAGCCGCCGACCCCGACCTGGGGCAACATGCTGACGGATTCCCGCAGCTACTTCGTCACCGGCGTGCATCTCGTCTTCACGCCGGGCATCTTGATTATGATCACCGTGCTTTGTTTCTACCTGGTGGGCGATGGGCTGCGCGACGCGCTGGATCCCCGGCGGTATCAGAAGTAGCTTTTGCGACAGCCAATAGACAGGTATAATCGAGTTGGTCATCAATTAGACACAACGTGGTATTCCAATGATCAAAAGAATCATGCTAAAGGCCAAACGATTAAGATTGATTCGACTGTTCGAGAACTACGAAATCCGTTATCACACAAATCGGTTGGGCGAGGCAATGGCTCGCGAAGACAGCGAATTCGCCCGCAAGTATCATTATGACAAGATATATGAAGTCATCCGCGAGATTTGCAATAAGAAACGAATTACGCACAAAGATATGTGCTTGATCGAAGACGAATTGAATGACCGCATCAACGGTCTAGTACAGACGGCCTATGATAAAGAAGCAGAAAAACTGAAGACGCGCGAGTTTATAGAGACTCGAATAAAAATCAAGCGGGTAAACGGTCAAAATATGGCTGAAAGCGTATCTGTTGCCGAGGCAAATTAAGGTATGAAATAACCGGCGCGGCAATGTAATATAAAAGGGCGGCTCATTTGAGCCGCCCTTTTGCGTCGTGATGTAAGGCGTCGGCCTATTCCGCAAGCGTCCATTTGTGGACGTCGGCGGTATAGCCGTAGAAGACCCAGAAGGCTTTGGGCTCGAAGCCTTGGACGCGCTTGTTCGCCGTCTGCCAGATATTCGGGACGAAGGTCCAGTCGTAGGCCACGTCCTCGTGCGCGATGCGCTGGATCTCTTTATAGATCTCGCCGCGTTCCGCGGGATCGCAGCCCGGCACCGTCCGCGCTTCGTCGATCAGGGCGTCAATCTCGGGGTTGATATAGGACGCGGGGTTGGAGCCGCCGCTGCCAGTGGCGATGTCCATCACTCCCCAGAGGTTGCCCATGAAGTCGTGCGGATCCGGCGCGCCGCCCGTGCCGCCGCTGTTGCTCATCGAAGTGGCGTCCATGTATTGACCCCAAAGAACTTCGCTCAGGTAGTTCGCCCACTCGACCTTTTCCAGCGTGACGTCAAAGCCGATGTCATTCAACTGATCTTGCGCGACCAAAACTGTGGTCTCGAACATCAGGAGAATATCGCTGTAGGAAATAGTGAATTCGAGGCGCTGGCCGTCTTTCTCGCGCACGCCATCGCCGTCCGTATCCACCCAGCCCGCTTCTTCCAGCAGCGCCATGGCGCCTTCGGGATCGTAGGGGTAGGGTTGGATATCCGTATTGTAGGCGAGGGCGTGGGCTGGGTTAACCGCGCCGACCAAGGGCGTGCCGCCTTGTTCGCCGCCCATTGTCGCCAGGATGTCCTGCTTGTTGTAACCCATGGCGACTGCTTTGCGCACGGCGAGATCGTTGAAGATCGGATGAGGCGGCTGATCGATCGGGTTGCCGTCGGCGTCAAATGCCGGCATGGGATTCTGCGGGTCCGCAAAGTTCATAGCGAAGTACTTAACCGACATCTGCGGGAAAATCTCCCATTGCAAGTTGCTGGTATCGGCAAGCTGCGCGAAGAGATCGCCGTGCAAGTAGGTATAGTCGATCTCGCCCGCCTGCAGCGACGGCAGCACCAGCGCTTGCTCTTTGATGTTGCGGTTAATCAAGTAAGGAATGCCGACATCGCCGCCCCAGAAATTGGGATTGGCATAGAAGCTCTGGAAGGCGTCCGGTTCCCAGGCGTCCATGATGTAGGGACCGCCGCTGATCTCGAGCGGATTGGTGCTGATGTCGTTGGTGGCAAAGTCGCTGAAGTCCGGCTCGAAGCGGTGCGAGGGCAAGAAGCGCGCGCCGCCCAGAGAGCTGAAGCCCGCGCAGTCGACCTGGCTGAAAACGACCTCGTAGGTCTTGTCATCAATGATATTGACGCCGGAGACGAACTCGAGATCCGAGGCCATCCAGGAGGCAACTTCATCCGACTGTATCGCGTCAATGACAAATTTCATGTCGTGAGATGTGATCGGCACGCCATCCGACCAGGTCGCGTCTTCCAGGATGGTGAAGGTATAGGTCAAGCCATCGTCGGATACCTCCCAGCTTGTCAAACCGGGAATGGGCGCCAAGGTGTCGGGATCAATCTCGTATGGCTTGGGCCACAACAGGCTGTAAGCCTGGAAGGAGGCGCCATCACTGCTGATAGCGTGGTTGAAGGTGCTGATATTGCCGAAGCCGCGAATAACGATGGTTTCCGAGTCTTGCGCTGTCGCAGCCACTGCGGAAAGCGCCAGCAGCAAGATTAGTAGAAATTTGAACACTCTCATGGAAATCTCCCCTTTTCCTTCTCTTGAGCGAACACTGCAAAGGTCTATCCGTCGCTTACTATAACACTTTTGCTACTCATTTACGATAATTTGCTCGCTTAGGGCAGGGCAATTGCATCAAAATGTGGCGACTGACATGGTACGAAATTGGACTGATTATTAACCACCGAGGACACCGAGAGCACCGAGTTTAAGCTTATTTGTCGGCTGTCCCTCTAATTCCGTCACCTGAATACGGCGAGGTCGCCAGCGAAACTTCATTTGTGGTTGAAAAGCAAGCCTGAAACATAACATGAGCTATGTTCCGTTGCTTTTCTCGGTGCTCTCGGTGTCCTCGGTGGTGAAAAAATTATTTGATGCGATTGCCCTGTCGCTTAGGGACGCCGCGCGATTTGCGTGACCGATGATCGAGAACCCGCGCTTGCGCGACTAGAACAAAAGTGCTATGATGCCGATCATAGCGAAATGACAGTAAAGACACTACACTTAGGCATATTCCTAGACAAAGCGAGGCGGCGGCCATGGCACGAGCGAGACGAGCGGTTAAGGAAACCCAGATCATCGAAAGTCAAGACCACGAAGCCAGACAGCGCGCGCTCGACGCCACCTTGACCGATATCACCAAACGCTATGGCGACGGCACTATATTCAACCTGGGATCTGGCAATAACTTGCAGGTGGACACCATTTCCACCGGGTCGCTCGGCATTGATATCTCGCTGGGTGTGGGCGGTGTGCCGCGCGGGCGCATCACCGAGATTTACGGGCCCGAAAGCTCTGGCAAGACCACCCTTTGCTTGCATGTGGCTGCCGAAGCGCAAAGGGCCGGCGGCATCTGCGCTTTTATCGACATGGAGCACGCGCTGGATCCGCTTTATGCCGAGAAGATCGGCGTCGATATCCAGCAGCTCTATGTTTCACAGCCCGATACCGGCGAGCAGGCGCTGGAGATCACCGAGCATCTGGTGCGTTCCGGGGCGCTGGATGTCATCATCGTCGATAGCGTGGCGGCGCTGGTGCCGCGCGCGGAAATCGAGGGCGAAATGGGCGATTCACACGTCGGCTTGCAAGCGCGCTTGATGAGCCAGGCGCTGCGCAAGCTGGCCGGCGCCATCAAGCAATCGAATGTCTGCGTGATCTTCACCAATCAATTGCGCGAGAAAGTCGGCGTCATGTTTGGCAGTCCGGAAACGACGCCAGGGGGCCGCGCGCTGAAGTTTTACGCCAGCGTGCGCATCGACATCCGCCGCATCCAGCAGATCAAGCACAGCGGCGACATCGTCGGCAACCGCACCCGCGTCAAAATCAAGAAGAACAAGGTGGCCGCGCCTTTCAAAGAATGCGAATTCGACATCATGTTCAACCAGGGCATCAGCAAATCGGGCGAGATCATCGATATCGGCACCGAGCTGGATATCATCGAGAAGCGCGGCGCGTTTTATCGCTACGCGGATGAATTGCTGGGGCAGGGGCGGGAGAATGCCAAGGGCTTCCTGGGGAACAACCGGCAAATGTCGGACTTGATCGAGGGGAAGATTCGCAGCGCCTTCGGCTTGCCGTCTCTGGCGGAGGTGGCTGGGGGCGGGGGGTAGAAGCCTTCGTTTAAGGAACAAGGCACGTCTCAACAAGCACTATCTTAGGAACAATTGCAAGTGAACCGTCAAGAAAACATAAGGCTACTTCCAAGCTCGACGGAGCAGAATAAACCTGAGGAACGCATTCGTACTTCGCTCGGGGTAGCATATTGGGCAGAATCGGCCAGTCTTATGGAGCATTTGCTAGATGAAGATAGTGTAGACCTGATAATGACAAGTCCCCCATTTGGGCTAGTGCGGAAAAAGGAGTATGGGAACGCTGATGCTAGCGACTACGTGAACTGGTTTCGCCCGTTCGCCAAGCAATTTGCCCGTGTGCTAAAGCCTTCTGGTTCTTTGGTCATTGATATAGGCGGCGCTTGGAACGCGGGTACACCGACGAAAAGCCTGTACCATTACGAACTGTTGCTTATGCTTTGCAAAGAGTTCGACTTTCATCTGGCGCAAGAGTTTTTCTGGTGGAATCCTTCCAAGTTACCAACTCCTGCGGAGTGGGTCAATGTAAGGCGTATTAGAGTAAAGGATGCTGTAAATAATATATTCTGGCTTTCTCCTAGTCCATTTCCCAAGGCAAGCAACAGGCGTGTGCTAACGCCCTATAGCAAAAGCATGGAAGGCCTGCTGGAGGCAGGCTATCGCGCCAAGAAACGGCCTAGCGGTCACGACATTAGCAAGAATTTCTCGACTGACAACGGGGCGGCGATCCCACCGAACCTGATAGCTGTGGCGAACACGGAGAGCAATTCGCACTATCTGCGCTACTGTAATGAAAATGATTTGCCCGTGCATCCTGCCAGATTCCCTGCTCTGGTTCCTGAGTATTTTATAAGATTCCTGACAGATTGTGATGATTTAGTAATTGATCCATTCGCGGGTAGCTGCGTAACTGGCGAAGTATCAGAAAGGCTAAATCGGAGATGGATTTGCAGCGAAATTGAAGATAAATACTTACTCGGCGCAAAAGGGCGTTTCCTAGAATCGCAATCGCCAAAGCAGCTTCGTTTAACCGGGACTAAGGTTGAAAGCTATAATATCCAGCGCCCTGGCGCGCTTTGGGACGACAATCCACAGTTACCGCTTTCTGCGGATGGGGGGCGCACTCGCCCAAAGAAACGCAAATAAGCCACATGCTGAAAAATGCCTCCACCATCTCGCGACGTTATTAGTCGAGCCATCTTGGATGCAATACACGAGTCCGGCGGCGTTGGCTTGCTTATGCAATCAACGCAGCCACACCCTCGCATGTATCACATTTCCCGAAGCGGTCAGCAAAGTTCGCTTTGGGTTTACTGTTGGACACTGACACACGGCGGCCGCGAGTCTCTCCAATATGAGTACCGCATTCAAATGACTTCTGTGGAATCCCCGCTTCCCGTGAACCCGGACGGGCAGACGATTCTGTTGGGCTATGAACCGGATCGCGGCGTGTTTGCAGGTTTTGATTTGGAGTGGCATCGATCGTTTACAGGAAGGTCGCCTTCAGTACAGGTCAACATTTCGACGCTTAACGATTGCCTCCAGGACGGTTTGGCATTTCAGACAAAGAGAAATAATGAAGTCGCGATAGGAATACGAAGCGACCTTTTGCTGTTTTATGGCGAGCGCACCCGCGAACTACATCGCTTAGGCGACAATTTGACAATCCTTGAAACAGCTGAGCGTACGGTTAAGACGCAGAGTATTGACGAACGCGAGATTCTTACATTGCCAGAACCTAGAAAGTTGCTGTTACGTGAAACGGCACGTTGGTCGCGTTCATCAGCGTTTACAAAGCAGGTATTGAATGCGTACGACAACCGATGCGCGGTAACAAGGCGAAAACTTAAGCTGGTTGACGCGGCTCATATCCTTCCGGTGAACGCGGGCGATCAAAGCATCGATAGCGTTCGCAACGGAATCGCCCTGTCCCCGACCTACCACAGAGCCTTTGACAGAGGACTTATATACTTGGACGAAAACATGGTCATGCGGCTCAATAATTCAGCGGTTGACGCTTTGGTTCGGCATGGACTCGATTCTGGTATTGACGGTTTTGCCACGCATTTGGGGAAAATACATCTTCCTTACAATTCTGAACAGCGCCCTGACCCGTACTTTATCCGCCTTGCAAACAGCTACCGAGGACTCAATTAAGTTGCATCATGTCTTGGAAAAAAGCGAATTGCAGAAGCGGCAACGTTATAATACGAAGTTATTTCCGCTGCCCCCGCCAAGCCAGCCAATCCTCCTCGCTGACCAGCTTGCCGTTCGTCACCTCGCTGCTGGTCATGCGCTTGTTCTTGTCGAAGTAAATCTCAACCTCGGCCTGGAAGGGACAGCGATGGCCGCTGGCCACCTTGCGCACCCAATAGCCCTTGCCATCGTCGGCGCGCGAGAGGTCGTTCATGGGGTCCACGCGTATGCGCAGGATTTCCTGGCAGGCTTTGGGCTGGACGTAAAAGTAAATCCCGCGATCGTCCGAGCGCGAGCCGCCACTCAGGAGCGTCTTTAGAAATTGCATGGTCTTGTCCTTTCGATCCCTCCCGAACAGCCGACCGGCAACGCGCTTAGCTGTCGCGGCGTTCGCGCTCCTCGCGCGGCAGCACGGGGCGCGCCAGCGAGACCAAGAGCCAAATGCCAAGCAGGACGGCAATGAGGGCGGCCAGTTGGCGCGTTCGCTCGCTGAAAAGCCCTACCGCGGGCAACTGTGGCGCTTCTTCGCTGGGTTCGAGTCGCACGACGGTAAATTCGTCGACCACGTCCGCCAGGGTACTCAGGTCGGCGGCATGCGCCGAGGTCATGCGCGCGAACAAGGACTCATAGATCCAGGAGTTGCGGCTGAACATGTACAAGGCGCTTAAGGCTTCCGGCGGGTTATCCACCGGTATCGCTTTGGCGTCCAGCACTTCGCCCCCAAGCTGAATGGTGACACGCGGGTTCTGCATGACATTTTTGTACCAGTCGGTGTTCTTGCCCCAGCCGCTGACGACATAGAACTTGCTGCCGTGCCGCCGATATTCGACCACGACATGACGCGCCTGCCCGCTGCTGCGCCCTTCGGTGGTCAATATCAGCAGGGGAATCCACTTCAACGCGGGACCCCAGCCGAGTTGATACAAATATAGCGGCAGGCGAAATATCGATTTTGCGAGCGCCTGGGGGCTGGATAAGGATGCGTCAGACAGGGACATGATTAAGCTGCTCTGAATTCGAGAATGTGGCGTAAGTTTACCCGATTTGCACTCGAATGCCAGTCCGACGGCGCTTCATCCCAGGGCAATCGCATCATATTTTTTTCAACACAGAGCGCGCAGAGCGCACAGAGTTCGTTGGTGTTCAGACGACA
>JAPPMO010000059.1 GCA_028873975.1 Chloroflexota bacterium | reverse complement strand
GACTTTGGATTGATGCCGCGGATATGCCGAACATGGCAAGCGCCACGGCCGGCAATTCGAAAAAAAGCGAATAGAAAGTATTGGAGAGGGATCATGAAAAGAGCGTTGTGTATGGGTCTTGCGCTGTTGCTGGCGGCGCTGACGGGAATGCCGAGCCTGGCGCAGAAGCGCTTGCCCGCGCCCAGGGTTTATTTTGACGGCGAGGTTGTGAATACTAACTGGTTGAAACATGGAAATAGCGCCCGGCAGCAATTTCTGGAAGCGATGCAGGATCCGGATATCCCTTTCGCCATATTGCTGCGTACCCAACGGTGGTCTCGCGGAAGCTATGGGAACAAGGCAGGACCTTTCTGGTGCCTTAATTGGGTTGTCGCTGATAGGGACGGGGTCACAAAATCAAAAGAATACAGTTGGCGAATTACTGTGACCAGAACGAATAACAAACCGCTGAAGTATGTCGGCGACGCGCCTCCTCCATCTGGCCACTCGTTTTGGACGCCTTGGGGCAAAAAAGGTTGGCAGAATCTTGATCCCAACACGGACAGGTGGTACAGGTGGGATGATAATGGCAACCTTTTGCCTACTTATTCACATATGTGGTGTGGCTTTGACGGCAAGCAGAAATTGCGCACGCGTATCCAATTGATTGATCAGCATGGCAAACCGGCCGGGAAAAAATCCAAGATCCTGAATTTTAAGCTCGGCGCGCTTCCAACTTCGTAGTCTAGGCTTGCATGATACCACGTCGCACGGATGAGGCGGCGCTGCGCCGCCTCTCACTTGCGCCAATGAGCGCGCATGACCGGCCGGTTGCCGCCGGTCCAGCCCCTGCCGCTGGCCAAGTTGGGCGGGGTCATGGCGAGGCTCATCTCACTATTCGGCTGCGGGCGGCAGCAGCTTTTCCCCCGCGTCTTGCAAGCGCCGCGCGAACTCCTCTTCGGAAAGCTGCTCTTCCATCATCAATCGCTCTCGATAGGCTTCATATTCTTCTTGAACGCGCGCTTTCATCGCATCCCGCGAGACTTTGCCAGCGTTCTGCAACAAGGGCATTTCGTTGAGTTCGCCGATGAACTGATCAAGCTTCTTCACCCAATCCGCCATATACATCGGGCGCTGATCGACGATTTGCAATTCCGCAAAGGACAGGAATTGCTCCACCAGCAAATTCAAGCGCTTCCAGGTAATTCTTGGCGACGAAAGCGTCTTGCACGGACATGGTGTCGCGTTTCCAGGTGGTCAAGCCCATGTTGAGCTTGTCGCTGCCGACCCGCTCCAGGATGAGTTCGGCAGCGGTGTGTTCGTGAATCGCGTAATGGAATTTGTTCTGCACCGTGGCAAAGAACTTTTTCGCCATCGGGTTGCCGGATTGATAATCAATGCTGGTGGCGAAGACATCGCGGACTTTGCGATAGAAGTTGTATTCCGAACTGCGGATATTGCGAATCCGCTGTTCCAGTTCTTCAAAATAATTCGAGCCGCCGTGCGCCAGCCGATCGTCGTCCATGACAAAGCCCTTGACGATGAACTCGCGCAATTGCCTGGTCGCCCAAATGCGAAACTGGGTGCCGCGATAGGAATTGACGCGGTAGCCGACCGAGATAATCATGTCGAGATTGTAATGGGCAATTTCGCGGGAAACCCTGCGTCCGCCTTCGTTTTGAACTCGGAAGAAATACTTCCGAGTTGGATCAACAGCCAATTCTCCTTCTGCATAAATGTTATTGATATGGCTACTGATGTTTCTAGTGGTGACCTGCAACAACTCCGCCATATCGCGCTGGCTGAGCCAGACGCTTTCGTCTTGGTACAGCACTTCCAAGCGCGTTTCGCCGTCCGCCGTCTCGTAGAGCAGTATCTGATTGTCCGTCGCCATATCCCCGAAACTCCGATGCGCTATGCCGCGGAGCAATATAGCATATTTGTTCGATAGCAGCGAGTGCGGGACCGCCTGCCAACCGCCCCGCCTCAAATTCTGCCGCCGCCTAAGCCAAGCCCGCCACCTGCCACAAGCGCGTCATGCGCGCCGCCGTCTCCCGCGCCGCTTCCAGCGGATCGTCCATCGCATTCAGACGCTTGCTGAAGGGCTCCGGCGTCACCGGCCCGTCATAACCCAGCTCGATGAGTTTCTTCATGAACGCTTCAATCGGCAGCACGCCGGTCTCGGTCGGCAAACGCCGATCGTGATCGTTATACGTCGCCATCGTCAAGCCCAGGGGCGCGTCGTTCACATGCACATTGACAATGTCCGCATTGCTGATCTTGTCCAGGTCATCGACCGCGCCGCCCGATGTGTACAGATGCCAGGCATCCAGCAGCAAGCCCACGTTGCCCGTGCCGATCGCCGCAGCCAGCGCCAACATGCCTTCCATGTCGTGGATAAAGTCGTGCTGATCGGCCGGGCGCAAACTCTGCGGACCGATGAATTCGATGCCAAAACGGATGCCAAAAGTCTTCAAGACCTCGGCGATCGCGCCCAAGCGCTCAACGTGCCAGGCGAAGTTCGCGTCAAACGCGCGTTCGGTCGAGGTCGGCGGGCACCAGGTCGAGCAGCGATCCGCGCCCAGTTCCGCCGCCAACTCCGCCAACTTGGGCAAAGCCGCCACGTCATCCCGCCAGCCCTCCCCCTGCCAGTTCACCGGCGCTCCCCAAGCGCCGTATTTGACGCCCGCATCCTCAAATAGCGCTCTGACAGCGCCGACATCATGCGCCGCCGCTATTTGCGCCGCTTCCTGAATGCTGAAATCCAGCCCCTCGAAACCGGTCTGCGCCGCTAAACTCAGGTTCTCTTGTAATGACTGCCCGCGAATGCCAATGGCGCCGGGACTCAAGGTCTTGTACATCTCAACTCCTTGTCAGGTCATAATCTCCACGCTCGAATCAACCTGCAAACTATACCGTAAACCGCAATCTATTTCACCGCTCACGGTGTAACTCAGTAGATTCAACAATGTAATTGAAATCCGAATAATTTACGAATTGTAGGGGCGTTTGACGGTCAGTGTCGGCGGTCAGTGTCTACGCGACCTGCGCGACCCGCCGAAACGCCCGAATAATCAATAATCTGCTCCGATTTTCTCTGCGCGCTCTGTGTCCTCTGTGTTTAGATTTTCGTTGCGCGACTTTCCTGGTTCTATTTCTGTGGTGAAATAATCGCTTTTCCATCGTAAAATGCGCCTATGAAGGCTCAGACGCTCAAACAGCAAGCCGGCGAATACGCCGCCCAATTCGTCGAGTCGGGCATGGTCATCGGGCTGGGCACCGGCAGCACCGCCATCTTCGCCACCCGCCGCATCGCCCGGCGCATCCACGGCGGCGAGCTGCGCGATGTCATCGCCATCCCCACCTCGCTCGCTACCGAAGCCGATGCCCGCGAACTCGGCATTCCCCTCAGCACGCTCGAGCGCCACCCGCGCATCGACCTGACCATCGACGGCGCCGATGAAGTCGATCCCGATTTCAACCTGATCAAGGGCGGCGGCGGCGCGCTCCTGCGGGAAAAAATCGTCGCCCAAGCCACCGAGCGCCTGATCATCGTGGTCGACGCCTCCAAACTGTCGCAGCAACTGGGCGCGAACTGGGCTGTGCCGGTCGAGGTCTTCCCCTTCGGCTGGCATTCCCAGGCCGGTTTCTTGCGCGATCTCGGCGCCGGCGTCGTTCTGCGCAAGAGCGGCGCAGATCCCTTCCAGACCGACCAGGGCAATATCATCCTCGACTGCGACTTCGGCTCGATCGCCGACCCTGCGGGACTCTCGCAGAGTCTCAAGTCCCGCGCCGGCATCGCCGAACACGGCCTGTTTATCGGCCTGGCTCGGGACGTCATCGTCGCCGGTACGGACGGCATCCGGCATTTGCGCAAATGACGGCAACAGAGAGCGCAGAGCGCACAGAAGTAGGAACAGCAAAGTCGTGCAACTCCAAACTAAAACTTGACCGTAGTGTCGAGCCAAGGCTCATCCCTGCGGCTCGACGTCGGAATTTGCATGACTTGCCTGGTTATACTTCTGTGGCGCTGTGACGAATTTTCAGGTTGTTCGTTGCGTTGCTCCACAAGATACCATTTTGATGCGATTGCCCTGAACTTTGTGTCCTTCGTGTCTTTGTGGCGAACGATATATTTGAAGCGATTGCCTTGCATACCATACGCGAACATTTGGTCGCCCAGTCCCCGCCTGCCTGATGTTACGCTCAACCACATGCGCAACGCCTCTCGCCTCCAGCAACCGCTTCAAATGCCGCCTCGACTCGCGCCCGCTCAAATGGCCTGTGGCAAAAACTGTCACTGTATGCATACTGTATAAATATACTATGGCTATTTCTTGCCGCTTTCCCACCAGCCAATGCCATGTTGCCGTCGCCCCCGCCGATCGGTGCCGTGTTACTGCCGTTTCCCGCCGCCTGTCGCGGAATCCAAAATTGAAGTGAAATTCCACGTTTCCTAAGAAACGAATGATTTTCTCTGTGCGCTCTGTGCCACTGTGGTTAATATCCAGTTTAGATTCTCGCCATTTCAGCCGCTATCATTTTGATGCGATTGCCCTGCAATGTCTGGCAAACCAGCTTTCAATTTCTCACGAAATGCGCTAAAGTTTACACAACCGATATGTTCCAAACTGCGTTGGAATTGTTTCTCGTGTCGTGATATGTCCTATACGCATAGTCCTTATCTTTACGCTCTTCCCGGTGGCGCTGACGCCAGTCGGGTTTCTGCTGGCTCAAGATATTAAGGTCCCGATACTCTCCCCGGCTGTGCCCATCCTCCAGCTCCATACCTATGCCAACAATTGGCTAAGATACGGCAATCCGGGCAAAAATGGCGCTCCCAAACTCGCGGTTGAGGACCTCAGCCTTTTCCCCTTCCGCTATGAGCTCAGCCCCCTCCCGCTGGGTCTGGATGAATGGCAAGACGCCGAGACAATAAACGGCCTATTCGACAAATACAACTACAACCTGGAATACGACCAAACGCGGATTGACGGCTACTGCGATAGCGCAATACTTAGCCCTATAAGCACGGAGATCATGTGCGTCCCCGGTCCCTGCGATATGCCGGACGGCTATGTTTATCTGGCGCTGTATCACCCCGATACCGCGGCGCTGGTTGCCTTGACGACAACCATCTTCAATGCTGGCGGCGCCGCCCGCACCAGCGCCTGCTCAGTTCCGCAGGCGGTTCCCGAAGCCGGCGGCGAATCGCCGGTCAACGGCGGTGGAACGCAAGTCAATAGCGAATCTCCGGTCAACGGCGAGGCTCAAACCGTCGGGGGCGCGGAAGGCAACAGCCAGGCGCAAGGCTGCGGACCCTATGTGCCTGGTCAGTGGATCAAAGGGGCTGATTATGCCGCGTCGGGCTTGGACCTGCCGATTGTTATGGATGCATTAGCCAGTCAAATCACCGATTATGAGTGCGTCGCCCTTGAAGGCGAGGAACCGTACCTATTAGCCTATAGCTTGAATCATTACACCGACCGGTCGGATAATCCCGGTCGGGAAAACCAAGAAAACGATCGGACGACACCGGACCGCGAGGGCGGGGACAAGGCCGACCAGTGGAACGATGGACTTTGGTGTTTGCATTGCGCGGGGAAAGATAGGGCGGGCTATTTCTTCCAGAGTGCTGAGACAAGGGAAATAATGAAACAACTCTGCGTTGAGGAGAGAGATCGGCGCGGCGGAGATTGCGAATGCCAATTAGAACGAAGATGAGGCCGCTAGCACGTCAACGCTTCCCTCTGCTTCAACGCGTCTTCGCGGATGAACTTGCAGGGGGCAGGGCGCGTAGACACAGCCCGTATGCCAGTTTTGCGTGATTAACCTGGTTCTGCCAAGAACATTTTCGCTATCTTGATCACAGGAAATTGCTCGAGCCGCAATTCCCGCAGCTCTCGTCAGCGGCTTGAACGACAGCCTTGCAGTCATCGCAGATTGTGATGCGGCCCTTTGACAAGTTGTGGTTCACGGTCACGCGCTCATCAAAGACGAAGCATTCCCCTTGCCATAGCGACTCCGCCGGATCCACCTGCTCCAAATAGCGCAATATCCCCCCGCGCAAATGATATACCTCGCCGAATCCCCGCTCCAGCAAATAAGCTGTTGCCTTTTCGCAGCGGATGCCGCCAGTGCAAAACATGGCGATGCGCCCATGCCGCTCAGGATCTAAGCATTGCAACAGGAATTGCGGCAGTTCATTAAAGGATTTGGCGCCGGGATTCAGCGCGCCCCGGAAGCTGCCCATCCGCACTTCGTAGTCATTGCGCGCGTCAATCACGGTGACATCGTCTTGCCCGATCAAGTTGTTCCAATCACCCGCGTCTACGTAAGCGCCGACCTGCTTGTTGGGATCAAGGCCCGGGACTTTCATGGCGACGATCTCGCGCTTCAAACGGACTTTCATGCGCTGGAAGGGGATGTCATGATGACATGAGACCTTGATCTCCAAATCCGAAAAGCGCGCGTCCGCCCGCAAGATATCCAGCACATGCCCGACCGCGTCTCGCCTTCCGGCGATGCTGGCGTTGATGCCCTCTTCCGCAAGCAGTATCGTGCCCCGCAGGCCCGCCTCCCGGCAGCGCTTTCGCAAGGGCGCTTGCCAAGCCCGGTAATCCGGCCAGTGAAGGAATTTGTAAAAGCTGGCGATCAGAATATCGTTTTGCATCAGCGGTCTCGTTTCCTTCGCGCCCTTCATTCTATTGGGGCTGGGAACGTTCGTGCAGGGCGAATCCTCCGCCGGCACAGCCGGCCCGAGCTCGCCGGCATGCAACCTATGTTATAATTCACGACATGAAAATAGGGCTTAACGCGCAGCTGCTGTCGGATCACTCGGGTTATCGCTCGGCCGGCATTCACAGCTATATCGCCCATCTGCTCAGCTATATGCCGGCGCAGGCGCCCGCCGACTGGCGCTTTCAAGCGATGGTAGGCGCGTCCAGCCGCGCTTCCTTCGACGGAGTCGCGATGTCGCGCTCCCGCTTCGATACTTCGTCCTCCTGGCGGCGAATCTTGTGGGAGCAAGTTGTTCAACCCCGGCACTTGCGCCAGTTCGACCTTTATCATGCCATGGCATTTGTCGCGCCGCTCTATTTGCAGGCGCCCGCGGTGGTCACCGTATACGACCTTAGCTTTCTGCTTTTTCCCGGGCGATTGAGCCCCGCAAGGCGTTGGTACCTGCGCAATTTCACGGCTTTGACTTGTCGCCGGGCGCTGCGCGTTCTGGCGATCAGCCACAGCACGGCGGAAGATCTCACCAGGCTGATCGGCGTAAATCCGGATAATATCGATGTGACGCCGCTTGGTTATGACCGATCGGTCTTTCGGCCCTTGCCCGCCACGACGATCGAGCAGTTTGCCGCCCGCCAGGGTTTGCCGGCCCGCTTTTGGCTCTTTGTCGGCACGCTGGAACCGCGCAAGAACCTGGCGATGCTGCTGCGAGCCTACGCCCGCCTGCCGCGCTCAGAGCGCCTGCCCTTGCTCCTGGTCGGGGGCAAAGGCTGGATGACGGATGACATTTTCACGACAATCGAGCGCGAGGGCTTGCAGGACAGCGTCCGGCATGTTGGATTTGTCCCTGCCGCGGATCTGCCGCTTTGGTACAATAGTGCGGAGGCTTTCCTGTTTCCTTCCATCTATGAAGGTTTTGGACTTCCGGTGCTCGAAGCGATGGCTTGCGGCACGCCGGTTGTCACGGCGGACGTATCGTCCTTGCCGGAGGTTGCTGGCGACGCCGGGCTGTGCCTGCCGCCAGAGGACAGCGAGCCTTGGGCGGCTGCGCTGGTCAACATCAAGGCTGATCTTGACTGGCGGGAGGAAGCGCGCGAAAAAGGTTTGGATCGCGCGGGGCGCTTTTCCTGGGAGCGCACCGCAGCCTTGACGCTCGACAGTTATCGCAAAGCCCTGGCCGCCCGCGGCCTGCCGCTGGACAAACAAGAGCCCGACGCAATTCCGCAGGCGCGACCCAAGGATCAAACGCTATCGTATTCGATGAGTGTCGGGCAAGACCTGTCTATGGTTACTATGGAGCTCATGCGACAATCGAGATGCCATTCTTCTGTGAGCGCGACATTTTGGGATCTTTGCGCCGATTGCGCGCCGAGCGGCTCTGACAACTGCTTATGACTGCCAACCGACCGCTTTCCGAGCGCCCTACGCTTGAGCCACGCTGGTTGTTCCCGCTGCTTGACGGCATTCTGGCATTTCTGGTATTTGCCCTCGCCTATGTACTGCGCTACGAACTGCAGGTTATCCGCCCCATTCTTGATCCGGCACAGCGCGATTTCATGCCGTATGTCCCCTATGCCGGGGTCTACGCTGCGCTGATCTGGCTGAACTATCAACGCAACGGTCTCTATCGCAATATTGCCGGGCGCTCCTGGCTGGAAGAGGTTTATCTGATTGCCAGCAGCGTCGCCGTATCGATCGTGATCGTGCTGGCGATGTTTTTCATTTTGCAGCCCACCGTAACCAGCCGCTTGATGCTGATATACGTGGCGGCTTTAACGTTGATTATTGGCGCCCTGTCTCGCTTGCTACGACGGTGGATCCTGGCATATTTTCGGCATCGAGGCATTGGTATCCGCCGCGTGCTGATCGTCGGCATGGGCGATATTGGTCAAGATATGCTGGGCACGATGTTGGCGCGGCCCGACTTCGGTTACCGGCCGATCGGGTTCCTGGACGATGACGAGACGAAAGCGGGGGGCAGCGTCGGGCGCGTCGCGGCTTTGGGCCCGACCGACGAACTTGAAGAGGTCATTCGGGCGCAGCAAGTTGATACGGTCGTCATCACCTTCCGCTGGAAGCACTACGATCGCATCGAAGCATTGTCGGAAATTTGCCGCGCGACCGGCACGGATTTGCGCATCGTGCCAGAACTCATGCAGCTCAGCCTGCGCCAGGTGCAGGTGGAAAATCTGGATGGGATCCCGCTTTTGGGCTTCGGCGCGGGGCGTCCCTTCACTCCCGTCGACCAGGTGCTGAAGCGCGGCTTGGATCTGATCCTGGTTACGCTAAGTTCCCCGGTGTGGCTGTTGATTTGTCTGCTGGTCATCATCGCGCTCAAACTGGAGGGAGAAGGTCCCATCTTGTTCCGCCAAGAGCGGGTTGGCAAAGGCGGAAAAAAATTCGAGATGCTCAAGTTCCGCAGCATGGTGGCGGATGCCGAGGCAATGCGCGAGCAGATGCTGCAAGCCTCCGGCGAGGACCCGCGCCATCCCAAATTCGTTGACGACCCGCGCATCACCCGCCTCGGCAAGTTCCTGCGCCGCGCCAGCTTGGACGAACTGCCCAACTTCTTGAATGTCTTGCGTGGCGAAATGAGCTTGGTAGGACCGCGCCCGCCAACGCCGGATGAAGTGGAACACTACGAAGCGCGGCATGCGCGCCGCTTGCAGATCACGCCGGGCATGACCGGCTGGTGGCAAGTGCGCGGACGCAGCAACGTGCCCTTCGACGAAATGTGCGCCATGGACATCTACTATATCGACAACTGGTCACTGTCCATGGATATTGAGATTCTCATGTTGACCATTCCCCGCGTCGTCTTGCGCAGCGGCGCTTACTGAATCAGTTATGCGCTGGTGATCCGGCATGACAATCCGCGCCAGTTTTGCCAAGCCCTGCGGCACCATCGGCAAAAAGAACATCGGCCGCAGCAACTTGAACATCTCGTGCCAAAATGCCAGAAGCCGCTCCGTCTTCGCTTGGCCCGGCGAGCGATCGTAAAGCCAAAAGACAATCAGCAGCATGTGAAACATGTAGAGTACGATGCCCAGGTCCCTGGCCGCGGGTTCGCGCAAGGCGTCGTCTGAATCCAGCACCAACTGGCGATAAGCGCTCGACAGGCGATATCCCGGCGGGCTGTCCATCAACGAGACTGCGGCATCGGAACGCATGGCGCCGGCGAATAGCGCCAACATCGCCGCCCGCATGGGGCGCAAGCGGCGGAGGTTCAGTTCCAGCGCCTGACGATAGCGATCGGCGAGCTGCCCCGGCGGCAAGCCGGCCATCGCCTCCGCCAGCGCTTCGACTTGCTCGCTGTACCAGCATCGGGCGATATCCTCCTTGCCGGCAAAATAATGGTAAATCAAGCCGACCGATACGTCGGCTTTCGCCGCAATCTCCCGCATGCTGACGGCATCATAACCGCTCTCGCTGAAGCATTCGATAGCCCTTTGATAGATATGCTGACGCGCCTGATCGCTTCTGCTCACGGGCTTGGAGGACGTCCTCACACACTCCTCGCTTTTAGTTGATACAGAACGAGTATACTTGATTTTCTCGCGCGTTTTGCGGGGGAGGGCGGGAAGATCCGAGGCTCCTGCACAACCATATTGCCGGGGAATAATGCCGCCGCCTGTGTTGTCGCGAGAATGCAGCGATCAACCGACGCTCCAGCCCGCGCAATTGCATCAAATTTTTTTCAACACAGAGCGCGCAGAGCGCACAGAGTTACTTGGTATCCAGGCGACATTTCTTCTAAAATCCGAGACTAAGCATAAGAAAGAGTGATAAGCGAAACGTGATTTTTCACTCGAAAACACAGTTGAAATAAGACATTTTATGTTTTTCTCTGTGTCCTCTGTGTTCTCTGTGGTTAATATTTGGTTTAGATTCTCACCATTTCAGCTGCTATCATTTTGATGCAATTGCCCTGACGCTCCAGCCCGCGCAATTGCGTCGCCTTGCAACAGAGGCGATAATGCCTGGACAGCCCGGAGAAAACGACGCGATCAGGACCTGTATCGCTCGAGAATGAAACTCAGCCCAGAGCGCGAGACATGACCATCAAACCCTTGCTTTGCCTGCTCTTGATCGGCCTGTTCGCGCTGGGCGCCTGCGGCTCGATCCTGCTGGAGCGGAATTCGATTTTGACAGCCACCGCGCCGCCCGCAGTCCTTGAAACCAGCAGCGTCGATCCGGCAGATGTCCTGCGCGAGTTCATCGACGGCTGGAACGATGAAGACTACGAGAGCATGTATCGACTCATCGCCGGGCGCAGCCGAGAGCTCTACCCCAGGCAAGTATTCATCAATCGCTATACCGAAGCGCATAGCGTCATCAGCTTCGCCGGCGTCACGCTCGCCCGCAGCCAGGTCGCGCGCCAGGGCAGCACCGCTGTCGTCGACTACGACATCGTCATCGAGTCCCCGACCTTCGGGCGCATTCGAGATCAGGGGCGCGCCATGCGTCTGGTCGACGAGGGCGGTTGGAAGATCGCCTGGTCACAGATGGATATCTTTGATGGCATGTCTGCCCGAGCGCGCCTGGAGGAAGAAACCAGTTACGCGCAACGCGAGAATATCTACGACCGCGGCGGCCGGCCGCTGGCGGAACAAGGCGCTATGGTCGATAGCTTGTATGTCGTCCAGCAAGACATGAACAACATCGACGATTGCCTTAACACGCTCGCCGTTGCCACCCGACAGCAGGTCAATACCATGCGCAATATCTTCACCGGCTATCTGCCGGAAACCTTGTTTCATATTGCCGAGATTGACCCGGAACGCTACGAAGCCTATCGCGACGCGCTGGAACTTGACTGTGGCGTCACCACGGTTTCCCGCTATCGCACCCGCCGCTATTACGGCCACGGCATCGCCACCCACATCGTGGGCTATATCGGGCGCATCCCGGCCGAATTGCTGGACTTTTGGCAAGCGCGCGGACGAGACGAGAGCGCGCTGGTCGGGCGCGCGGGCATCGAATTCAGCTATGAAAACGTCTTGGGGGGCGAGCCGAGCCGCAGGCTGCAGATCGTGGAAAGAGGCGTCACTGTCGTTCGCTCGCTCGGCGAGTCCACAGGCGTCGCGCCGCAGCCAGTCACGCTCACCATCGATCGCGATCTGCAAGAGTCTGTCGCGCAGACGCTGTCGGACGCTGTGAATTACGCTGCAAGCAACTGGGGCGGCATCACGCTTGGCGGCGCCATCGTCGCCTTGGATGTCAATAGCGGCGAGGTATTGGCCATGGCTAGTTATCCCAGCTTCGACCCGCATATCTTCAATCCCGATACGCAATACGATGTGCCGGATCGAACAGCCCGCCTGAACCGTGACACGCGTTCGCCATTCACGAACAAAGCCATCGCCGAACAATATACGCCCGGCTCGGTCTACAAGATCATCACCCTGCTGGCCGCCGCTTCGGAAGGCGTCTTGCCGGACCCCTATCCCTATTTCTGCGATATCAGGTGGGAGGGGCAGCAGCGCTTTGGCGATGCCATTCCTGTTCGCTACGATTGGCGCTTGCTGGAAAACAGACCGGCCACCGGCTATGTCGATATGAGCCAGGCGCTGGCCGCTTCTTGCAACCCCTTTTTCTGGGAAGTGGGCGCGCTCATGTTCGGGGAAGACCCCGGCTTGCAAGCGACTTACGCCGAGGGACTCGGTTTCGGCACTGGAACAGGCATCAGCGGCTTGGGACCGGAAGCGGCCGGCGATGTCGCCTATCCCAATCCGCAAGAGCCGACGGAAGCCATCAACAATGCCATCGGGCAGGGCAATGTCACGGTGACCGCGCTGCAGATGGCGCAAGCCACCGCCATGATCGCCAATGGCGGCAAACGCTACCAACCCTATATCGTCAGCCATACGGGACTGCCGGGCACAGAAGACTATCGACGGGAAAACCAGCCAACTCTGTTGCCGAGCCAAAGCCTGGACGCCAACGCGCTCGAGATCATTCGCGGGGGCATGTGTCAGGTCACAACGGATCCAGAGATTGGGACAGCCTGGTGGGTCTTCGACGGGGCGCCCTATACGGTCTGCGGCAAGACCGGTACCGCCGAAACAGCCGGGCAACCCCATGCCTGGTTCGTGGCTTATTACCCGGCCGATGAACCGCAGATCGCCTTTGCCGGCGTCATGGCCAATTCCCGCGAGGGCTCGGAAGTGGTGGCGCCGATGATCCGCCGCATTCTCGATCTGCGCGAAGGGGCTGTGGTCGAGCCATTTCCGGAATTCTGGCAGGAGCCCTTCCAGCCCTTGCCATCGCAGGAAGAAGCGCTGGCGGTTTACGATCCGGAAACTTAATCCCCGCAGCCGCCAGGCACGCTGCGGATCGGCGTCCAGGCTGGCAAGAGATAGTCGATTTCGGGCGGCACCGGGGTCAAGAGATAGACCTTGACATAGCGACGCCAGGAAACCCAGTCTTCATCGCTGTAACCGAGGTCGATCCAATAGCGCGAGCTGCGCGGCCCGCCGGTATCCGCCATAAATGCGGCGCCATAGCCGGGAACAAAAACTTCGCTGCGATAGCGAATGATCTTTGGGTCAGCGGCGACGATGCCTTTTTCCAGTGTCCAGCCGATCGAAGTCACATCGTCGCCGCCTAGCGCCGCCGGATGATAGCTGGTCGCTAACATGCACAACACCCGCCAATACAGGCGCGGTCCGCCCGGCGTTTCAACTGTCCGCAGATCAATCTTCGTTCCGTAGTGGATGAGTTGGTCTTGCGGCGGCTGTGTGATGACGGTTTCGGTAACATTCCGGCTGACTTCGGCGCCATTCTCGTAGCGCGTCAGGCTGCGGATTTCCCGCATCCCGTTCTGCCCCGGCTGCGCAACCATGGTTTGATCGAGGTTCAGTTCGGCGTCAGCCACATAGCGCAGCTCAAAGGCGATCGCCTCCTGCCGCGCGCTGAGCTCTTCGGTGACGCGCACGATTTCGATGAGCATGTCGGTGACAATCTCGCTGTCGCCGCTCGGTATCACATAGTCCAAACCGAAGAGCGGCGCGTTTAGCTCTTGCAGGACGTCATCTACGCGCCGGGCCCGGGCGCGCGCTTCAATGAGCACGCCATCCAGCCGCAAGGCAATCGGGGTCGCCCGCTCGATTACGATCTCCATATCCCCGCTGATGGCGCTGTCCCGGGGCGGATTGATCTCGTCCTTGCGATGCAACTCAATGCCGAACTCGGCCAAAGCCGCGCCCACGGTTTCGGCTGTACTTAGCACAGTGGATCGCTCGCCATTGTCGATGATGGTCAAACTCAGCGGTCGGCGAACTTCGATATGTTCGGCGGGGACCGTCCAAGCCGCCAAAGCCTCAATATAGGCCCGCGCGCCGTTCACGCGGATTTTGTCAGCGCTGGCGACGGCGATACCAGCGCTATTCAAGATCGCCAGAGGATTGTCCAGCGCAGTCCGAAAAATCTGGATCTCGCTGTTGACCGCAATCGTCACATCACGCGGCTTCTTTATCGTGATGGTCATGCCGTCAAATATCGCGTCGTTGAGATCATGCGACAGCGCGGCATCGGCCGCTGGCGCAATATCCGCTTCGTCAAATAGGTCCGATATGGTCCCGGCGCGCGTGGACAGCTGTCGAATAAAGCCGTCTTGATTGATCGTCACCTGCCTCTCGGCGGTCGAGAATACATCCGGGGGCAGGCTGCGGACAAAGAGCGCGATGGTGATGACCAGCGTGCAGCAGGTCAAGGCGATAATCACAAGCAGGGGACCGCGCCGCGCTCGTCCGGCACTGCTGCGAATCCGCGCGTGACTGACCGGCTGCGTATCCTCCGCTGGTCCGCCAAAGGGCTGGGTATCCTCCGCATGGGGGAATTTTGCGATCATGCTGCTGAGTGTACCTAGCGGGGGCGCATCTGCACAGCGGCTTTGGGCTTATGACAGGGCAATTGCATCAAAATGAACATGCACTACAATGAACATAATATAAACTTAAATATAACCACAAAGCACAGAGAAAAATCTTTCATTTCTTAGGAAACGTGGAATTTCACTTCGATTTTAGATTCCGCGACAAGCAATTTCACCCATTTGCAAGTCATTCCAGAAAAGTTCTGCCCTGAAAAAACTTAAACTCTGTGTTCTCGGTGCTTCTTATTTAATGAACCGCGATCTGCGGTAGCCGAGCAGGTTTATTATTTTGTGTGAGCCGGTAGCCCAAATTCGCTGCCGCCGAGCGGCTGTGGTGAAAAATAACTTGATGCGATTGCCCTAGGACTTATGAAGACTTAATGAGATTAAGTCTCAATTAGGTCTTGCGTATGGCTTTTAGGCGTTGTAGCATTCAACTTGGAAAACTCTCGTAATGCACCGTATAGCTGGAGGCAAGACAGATGGGAAGGAAAGCTGTAGGAATACTTACGACATTTGTAGCGGCCCTGGCGATATCAATGTCTACCGGGGCGCAAGGGAACATGCTAAACGTGGTGGCCTCGCAGAGCATCCTGGCGGACGTTGCGCGCCAAGTCGCGGGGGACAGTGCCGAGGTCCATTCATTGATTCCAGTGGGCTTTGATCCTCATGCGTTCACACCGTCGCCGAGTGATCTAACGGCCGTTGCCGAGGCGGATCTGGTATTCATAGTCGGCGTTGGATATGAAGAGACCTTGCTGGACGCGATAGAAAGCGCCGGCGAGATGGTCAACATCGTGGTTGCCTCAGCCTGCGTCCAGCTTATTCCGGCTGGCGCGTCGATGCATCATGACGACCACGATGATCACGCTGATGACCACGCCCATGAGCATGACGACGACCACGCTGATGACCATGATGACGACCACGCTGACGAGCATGACGACGACCACGCTGATGAGCATGACGATGACCACGCCCATGA
>JAPPMO010000024.1 GCA_028873975.1 Chloroflexota bacterium | reverse complement strand
GGTGGGAATCTAAACCAAATATTAACCACAGAGAACACAGAGGGCACAGAGAAAATATAAAATGTCTGTTTTCAAGTGTGTTTTCGGGTGAAAACCACGTTTCGCTTATAACCCTTTCTTATGCTTAGTCCCGGATTTTAGAAGAAATGTCGTCTGAACACCAACGAACTCTGTGCGCTCTGCGCGCTCTGTGTTGAAAAAATATGATGCGATTGCCCTGGGAGTAGTTTCTCCTTCGATTGCTCCTGAAGACGAAAACAGGTATAAGTAAAATGACGGTCGCGTCTTGAGAGGTTAAGCCATGCCCGCTGCCTATGTGCTGATTCACTTGAACATATCGGTCGACTTCGCCGATTCACTGCGCGACATCCGGGCGCTAGACGGCGTCGAGCGCGCCGATTTGGTCGTCGGGCCCAACGACTGCATTGCCTATGTAGAAGCCGAAGATAATGCGAAGCTCATGAATACCATCCGCACCATGCGCAATGTCAACGGCGTAGGCAAGACCGACACCCGGTCTATTGCGGAGATCTAAGCGATCAGGTGGATTGCCCCGTTTGAATCGTCTCATGTCTTGGCGCTACGTCGCTGTATTGTTTTTGTTCGCGAGCGCGTGTTCTCCCTTGGCGCCCGCTAAAACGCCGCCGCAAATCGGGCATACGCCGGGCGCCTTCGTCACCGTTAGCGAAACCCGCTTCGACGCCGGCATATTTCAACTCGACTACCCTGCAAACTGGCGTATTGTAAAACTCAGCACGGCCGATACTAAATATTTGAAACTCGTGTTTGTAGCCCCGGATCAAAGCACTGTAACATTGACCCAGGTTGAGAATGCGGACAAAAATGTGGTACGATTAGATAATGGCGTCGTGATCATCGTGGAAATCAACGCGACTGTTGCCGCGGTTGCTGGTTTCTTTGACCTTGCCGAGCGACTTGTCAAATCGATACAAACGTAATCTTTTCTCGAAAACTCGCTCAGCAATTTGTTTCGCAAAAACAAAGAACCAGGCTTGTCAACGACGCAAAATGCAAGAGCCGATTCCGGGCTGTGCCGAAAGCCGATTAAGCTCGCGACAATTCGGAACCTTTTCGCTCAAAAGCTCCAAGAGCGAAAAGGAGGCTATTCATATTTAGTAATTTTTGTTATAAAATTATCGAGATTTGATCGCATTAACATGATGACAATCGCTGTAGAATGTCGTGATAGCGGCGAGTGTCTTGGATTGTCTGATTCAGTGAAATACCAAACGGGCTCAGGAGCTAAACCAAATGGCTGAGAAAATACTGGTTATTGATGATGAAAAGCCGACAGTTCAAATTGTTTCCATGCTCCTGGCGCGGCGAGGATTTGAAGTGTTCAAGGCTTATTGCGCGCAGGGCGGCTTGCGCATGGCCTATCACCACCAGCCGGATTTGGTTTTGCTCGACATCGTGATGCCAAATACCGACGGCTGGGAAGTTTGCAAGCGGCTGCGCGAGATGTCGGACGTGCCTATTATCTTCTTGACTGCCCTGGGCAACGCCCAGGACATCGCAAAAGGATTGGACATCGGCGCTGATGATTATATTGCTAAGCCTTTTGATGACGATGAGCTGGTCGCGCGAATCCGCGCGCGTTTGCGCCGGTCGCCCAGGCCCAGCATGAGCGAAGAACTTGTGTTCAACCGAGGGGAATTTCGCATCAACTTTATGAACCGCGAAGTCTGGGTCAAGAACGCGCACAAACATTTGACTCCCAAGGAATTCAATCTGCTGGCAGTGCTGGTCCGCAACGCGGGCCGCGTGGTCACCCGCGATGAATTGGTCACCGAAGCCTGGGGAGAAGAATACAACAACGCCATTGACAGCCTCAAACTGTATATTCACTACCTGCGGCAGAAGTTGGAGACAAACCCGCAGCAGCCCGAATACATCCTCACTTCGCGCGGCGTTGGCTATCGCTTTATCAAGCGTTAAGCGACTTCATCTTAATAATGATCGGAGCAGCCTGTCCGTTCGCGCTACCATGTTTTCAAAGCTGAAGCGTTCCATACCGGTTGACGTATTGGCCGCAAACTGATCGCGCCGCCTCAACAGCCGTTCAATGCCATGCCGAAGCGCCTCCAGATCCACATGCGGCACGAGAACGCCGTTGCTGCCATCTCGCACGAGTTCCGGATTGCCGCCTTTGTCGCTGGCCAAGACGGGCGTACCCAATTGCAAACACTCCAACAGCGTATGAGACAAGCCCTCATAGCCGCTATAGAGGGCAAGACCATCAGCCGCCGCCATCAGTTTGCGCGTCTCCGCTTGCGGCAGGTAGCCCAGAAAACGCACCCGGTCGCCATACTCCGCAGCCATAGTTTGCAGTCGGGGCAAATCCGGACCTTCGCCGACCACGACCAAATGTAAATCAGGCAAATCGGACAGAACAGTAATCAGATGATCAATCCCCTTCCAAGGCTGCAAGCGCGCCGCGGAAAGCAGGACCGGGCGACTGTCCCAGCCCAATTCAGCGCGCAGCGCGGCGCGATCCATACTTGAGGTCTCCAGTTGAGGCAGCGCGTTATAGATGAGCTGAAGTTTGGCCTCCGCGACGCCCCAGTTCCGTACCATACGGCGGAGATAAAGGCTCGGCGCGATCACGGCGTCCATAGACCTCGCCTGGCGCGAGCGAGAAGCCTGCTGCCAGCGGACGCGCCAGCCGCCGCGGTAATTTTGGAATCGGTCGATGTTCAGGTCCGGCGGAATCCAACGCTTGCGCACGCAGCGTTCCCAAGCCTGATCGCCAACTACTTTGAGGACGCGGGGCGCGCCGATGCCCCAGAGCGGCAGGTCGATAGAATGCGCGTAAACCAGATCTGCCCAATCCGCATGTTTGCGTATTTCGGCGCCGTATTTGGCCAGGCGCAGCGGATATGCTTTGCGCTCGACCCGCCTGACAAGATAGGGATACTCAGTCGCGCTGCCGTCGCCATAACTGACAACTCGGACGTCCCAGCCGCGCTCTTGCAGGGCCGGCAAGATTTCCCGCAGATACGTGGACGGCCCGCCCGGCTCGGGATGGAAGATTCCCGTTGCCACCAACAGATTCGGCACCGGAGGCTCCGCTCAATTCGCGCGGCCGCGCATCAAGATGTGACGATTGACAAAGGTTGCTGACTCCCTCCCCCATTGGCGCGGGTCCATCCAGTCTCGCGCGATCGGCGCTGCCCCGCGCAGCAGCCGGATCAACTCCGCGATGGTTTCATCATCATTGCCTTGCCGCTTCGCCCAATCGAGAAAGTCATGGCGCTTGATGTATTCTTCGCTGTGCTCAACAACGAACCCGGCCGCGGCAAACATCGCGCGCCATTCTGCTGTGTTGAAGGCGCGATGATGGCTGGGATCGCGCAGGCGCTCGAAGTCATCAACGAAACGCGCCGCCCCTTGATCGTCCGGCAGCAACTGATCCTGAAGCAGCAGCATTCCCCCCGCTTTCAAGACGCGGGCGCACTCGCGCGCAAAGGCTTGCGGGTTGGGGAAGTGATGGGGGGCAATGCGACAAGTCACCAGGTCGAATTGCGCCTCTGCAAAAGGCAGGTTCTCGGCGTCAGCCTGCCGAAAAGAAACGTTGTCCGCGCCCTGCTCCTCCACAATAAACTGTTCCGCTTTTTCCAACATGCGCGGGGTCAAGTCGCTGGCGATCACATGCCGCACATGCGGCGCGAACTTGAGCGCCGTATGCCCGCCGCCTGTAGCGACATCAAGCATAGACCAGTGCGATTGCGGTTCGGCGATTGCCAGAAGACGATCCAGGTCGGAGCCCCTGGCGTGGGTCGCGCTAGTGACATACCCATCGGCGTATTGGGTGTAGCGCTGCTCTGACAAGGTCTTGGAGTCGGGTGTCCGGGTCATATTGCTTTCCTTTGCTGCTGCCTTCGCCCTGGCTATCATACAGCAGTTTCCGCTTATCGTCAGCGCGGCGGCCGCCGCCAAAAACCCCTCTCGGATAACAGCAGTCGAATATCGCGTTTGCGCTATGGATGCAAATACACGAATGCTAGTAGTGTATCCTTTTCGGTTGAAACAAAAAGCTTAACCACCGAGGACACCGAGGACAGTGAGAATTGCTTGCGAAATAGTCGTTTCCTTTGTGTCCTTCGTGTCTTTGTGGTGAAACTGAAACTGGCTCATTTGAATTTCAACCGAATTCGATTCATTACCCGAATGCTGCCTTGACTGTGCTGCGAATCGCGCTCCGCCCACGATAAAACTGTTACAATAGGCGGGGATTATCCCAACCGTCAAGTTCAATTCCCGAGGTCAATATGCCAGACAAACGCCCCATCCAACCGGAAGATCTGTTTAATCTGCGCTTTCTCAACGGCGGCAAACTGTCGCCCGATGGGACGCAAGTCGCCTACGCTGTTTCGCAAATCAACGCCGAGGAAGACAAAGAGTATCTGACGATATACCTGCTCGATCTCGAGCGCGGATCGACAAAACAACTGACAAGCGGCAAAGCCAAAGACAGCAATCCTCAATGGTCGCCGGACGGCAAATCTATCGCCTTCGTCTCCGACCGCGCCGGGCCGCAGCAGCTATACCTGCTTCCGGTGGATGGCGGCGAGGCGCGTCAACTGACCGAAGCCAAACGCGGCATCGGCGGCGGATTCGCCTGGTCGCCCGATGGCGGCAGGATTGCCTTCAGCGCGGCGCCCGCCGACAAGCTCCTTGACCTCGGCAAAAAACCATATCGCGTCGACCGCGCGGTTTACCGCTTCGACGCCATCGGCTACCTCGATCAAACGGTCCAGGACATTTATGCGCTTGAGCTCGAGAGCGGCGAAACACGTCGATTGACCCACGACCGAAGCAACAACGTCAACCCGCGCTGGTCGCCCGATGGCAGCGAAATTTTGTACGACGCCACGATGCGCGCCGACGCCGTCCGCGCCATGACGCCCGATCTGATGACGGTGGATCTGGGCGGGGCTCAAAAGACGATACTCGGGGGATGGGCATCTATTGACGGCGCTAACTTCACGCCGGACGGCGAGCGAATCGTATTCGTCGGTCGTCCCAGTGACGGCAAGCCGATCGGCAGTAAATCGGACCTCTATGTCCTTGATATCGCGACCGGCGACCTGGATAACCGGACGACCGGTTGGCCGATCGGCATCGGCGGCCGTTTGTCGCTGGATATGCCCATTGCCGGATTGAGCGAATGGAATACCGCCATCACGGACGCCGGCGAAACGGCAATCACAACGGCGCAAGTTGGCGGCGCCAACCACATTTACCGGATCGCCTTAAGCGGCGCAGAATCTTGCCAAGCCATAACCGAGGGCGAGCGCGCCCTGTTTCCGCTGGACCTGCGCCGAGATCAACTGCTCTATGCCAGCACCTCGCTCAATGCGCCTCCCGATCTGCACCTTGCCGAAATGACCGCTGGCAGTCATCGGCAACTCAGCCGCTTGAACGACGGTCATCTTTCGACCCTTGATCTGCCTTGCACAGAGCGCCTGCTTTGGCAAAGCATAGACGGCGTCGAGGTAGAGGGCTGGTATATGAAGCCGGCTGGAGGCGAAGCGCCCTATCCGACAATTCTGTATATTCACGGCGGACCGCACGCCGCCTATGGCTATGGGTTTCACTTCGATTTTCAGATGCTGGCGGGCGCTGGCTATGGCCTGCTCTTCCTCAACCATCGCGCCTCGACCGGTTATGGGGACAGCTTTTCCACCGCCATCAAAGGCGATTGGGGCAATCTCGATTATCAGGATCTGATGACTGGCGTCGATCAGGCCATTTCCTTGGGACTGGCCGATGCCGACCGGCTTGGCGTCTGCGGGACCTCCGGCGGCGGCAACCTGTCCTGCTGGATCATCGGGCAGACGGACCGCTTCAAAGCCGCCATTCCGCAGAATCCTGTCACGAATTGGCGCAGCTTCTACGGCACCAGCGACATTGGCATCTATTTTGGACTTGAGCAGATGGGCGGGCATCCCCACGAAGTTCCGGAAGTCTACGACAAATGCTCGCCCATAAGCTATGCGCACAACTGCAAGACGCCGACCTTGCTGGTGCAAAGCGAGCTGGACTGGCGCTGCCCGGCCGAACAATCCGAACAATTTTATACCGTTCTCAAAGCCAACGGATGTATTGTCGAAATGTTGCGGCAGCCTGGCGGTTCGCATGGCGCGTCGATTTATGGCGCGATCAACCTCCGCCGAGCCCATAACGATGCCATGCTGGACTGGTTTGCGCGTTATGTATTGGCGGAAGCCAGGTAGAGCCGCTCTGACGAGACGCGCCGATTCATTGACGGGGAAGCGCTAGGGCGCTTTCCAAATGACGGGTTTGAGCAGGTTTCTGTCAAATGCCTCCAGCCGATCCGGACCCAACCGTTCCAGCTCGGCGCGGACGGCGAAAGAATCGCGCCGCAGTTGCTCCACGTCGATTCCCTGGCAAGTATCGGGCATGATATGCAACCATTGCACGCTGCGCCGCAGCATTTTTAGCGCCCCGCGATAATTGTCCTTTTCAATCTGATAATAAGCGACGCCGACTTGCAATATCGCGCGATACAAGTCGCGAACAGGTCCGGTCGCATTCATCCATTGCGCTTCGAACAAGTCGTGCTGACGGTAATAGTTGCCCCGGTTGAATGCTTGCAAGCCCTTCATCGCCAGCGGAGGCAAGCGCTCCCGGCATTCACAAGCCAGCTCAGCCAGCATCTTCGGGTCGGGAATGCGCGCGAAGTCATTCACCAGTTTCAAGCAGTTGCGCTCAAACTCGCGCCAGCCTGCGGTCAAGTCGGCGCCGGCCAGCGTCGCCTCGGCGCGTCGTTTTTCACAGTCGCACACAAATAAGATTGGGATGCGTCGCGTGGCCGCGCTGGAATTTGGCGCGATGACAAAGTCGCGCCAAAGCGAGTGCTCGCCGTCGATCACGATCATAGCGGCGCGGGTTTCAATCAATCTGTTCATGAAACCCTGATTGCCTGTAATCTCGACAATTTGGTAAGATGAAAGTGTCAAGACTAGCGACGAAAACGATCGCCCTTCCGATACAAATACTAGCGTGTCTGACATCGCTGGGTAACTCGAAATCCTCAATGCTCAAAATGTGCTGCCGCGCTTGGATTATATACCTGTTCAGAAGATAATTTAGCCCGGGTGGCAAATGATATGCGCAAAAAGCCAAAAGTTTGTCTTTCGTTTATTTCACCCCAATCTGCTTGACATTGTTTACAATCATTGCCTATAATGCCAGTGGCTTGAATTAGGCGTACATAATACAACTTTCAAAACGACGTTGCTGCGAGGAGCATCGCGGGTGGGTACGGATAGCAGCGGTTATCTTAATAAGCGACTACTCAAGCTACAAGTAGGGTTTCTATTATCGGAAGGACCGGGCAACTCAAAAGCGATTCCGATTCACATTCCTCAGCGGCTGAATGTCGATCAAGACCTGTATCTGGAATCGCTTTCGGGCAACCTGACCTTAACGCGCGCCAAAGAGGGTATCCTGGTTCAGGGTACATTGCGAGTGCATCATCTGCGGGAATGTGACCGATGCTTGGAAGACTACATACATGAGTTTACGGTTCCGCTGGCGGAGTTGTTTGCGGCGCCGCCCGATCCGAATAAATGCGTCTTTAGTGTAGATAGCAACGGTGAAATTGATCTTGGACATTTGTTGCGAGAAGAAGTTATCATCGAAGAGAGCTATCGCGCCGTTTGCCGCGACAATTGTCGCGGATTGAGTGCCGAAAGTGGTGTTAATCTGAACTATGAGTCCGATACTGCGATAGACGACAGTCAAGACTTGGGGAGTTACGCGGCTTATGATCCGCGGCTGTCGATCTTGAAGCAGTTGCTGGACGAACAAGGATAATACTGTAGCAACCGCGAGAGCGAGTTTCTGATCGCGCTTGCCACCATGTTTGGGGGGAGATCGTGAGTGACTTTGATAACAGGTATGAACCTGATATTGATCTGATTACTTATCTTGATGAAGATAAGGGTCAAAAGGAAGACTTTGAGCTTTTCTTCGACGAAGACATTGAAGCCTTCTCCGAAGCCTATGAAGATGATGTCGATCTGGTAGAGGACGAAGACGACCACGATCTGGGCGAAATAGCCTCTAACGATACAGTCGGCCTGTACCTCAAGGAGATGGCTCGTGTGCCGCTCCTCACCATTGAAGAAGAAGTTCAACTTGCCATGCGTTTGGAGGCTGGCCGCAGCGCCGAGGCTCGGCTTTCGCACAGCCCCGATCACGTCCGCAGCGCCGAATGGAAATTCCTGGCTCAGGATGGCTTGAATGCGCGCGAGCATTTGATCAAAGCCAATACGCGCCTGGTGGTATCAATCGCCAAGAAATATATGTCGCGCGGCGTTCCCTTTCTGGACTTGATTCAAGAAGGCAACCTGGGCTTGATGAAAGCCGTGGAAAAATTTGACTATCACCGCGGCTATCGTTTCAGCACCTATGCCACCTGGTGGATCCGACAAACGATCACGCGCGCCATCGCCGATCAGGGCCGTACCATCCGTGTTCCGGTCCACATGACCGATCGCATTCGCCAGTTGTACCGCATCGCGCGCGACCTGGAACAACAGCGCGGCAGCAAGCCAACGGTCGAAGAAATCGCCGAAATCATGGACTGCGAGCCGCGCAAGGTCCAATGGATGCTCAAGGTCTCCTGGCAGCCGCTCAGCCTGGAGCATCCGGTCGGCAAAGACGACGATAGCGAACTGGGCAACTTCATCGAAAACGACCGCGAACCAACGCCATCGGATAGCGCCTATAACAAGCTGCTCAAAGAGAAAATCGACGAGTTGCTCAATACATTGTCTCCGCGCGAAGCGCGTATCCTGCGCCTGCGTTTTGGCTTGCAAAACGGGCATAGCTACACGCTGGAGGAAGTTGGCCAGAAATTCGGCTTGACCCGCGAACGCATTCGCCAGATTGAGGGACGGGCTTTACGCCGGCTGCGTCACCCGCGCCGCAGTCGCAAATTGCGCGACTATCTCGATTAGCCGAATACTCCCGGCAATCCCCGGGCTGGACGAGGCCCGAGACATAAATTCTTTAACGAAGCACCGCAGTAGTAACAACAAAGTCGCGCAACTTCAAAGTAAAACTTGGCCATAGGGGCGAGCCTTGGGACTCTGTTGAAATACTGCCCCCATCCCTCGACCCCTTACCGCCAAAATGAGCTGAGGAGCGGACATGTTTCAAGTAACGCGGTACGATAGCGGCGGGTCAGCTAATAGCTGACCCCTACAAGGTTCATTTATGGTGAGAATTGTAGGGGCGACCTATCAGGTCGCCCGAAAATCTAAATAATTTCAGATTTTGTGGCGATTTCTTGCCTGACTTAATTGGCATTGCTTTGGAACGTCGGATATGGCAAAACTGGTCCTGGTTAAGCACAGCAACAGCAACCACAATCCCGCCCAGCCGGCGCAAGACTGGGAACTAACGCCGGAAGGCTATCAACGCTGCCAGCCCCTGGCGAAGCATCTTGCCAGTTATCGGCCGCGCCGGCTCTTTTGCAGTTCGATGCCCAAGGCGCTGCAAACAGCCAGATCTGTTGCCGAGCGCCTTGAAAATATCCCTGTAATTGAAAATCCGCTGCTTGCCGAACACAGCCGCCGCACAAACGCGCCCTATGGTTCGATCGCGGCCTTTGAAGCGCGTATGAGACGGCTCTTTGACGCGCCCGATGAACTCGTCTTCGGCGACGAAACCGCCAATCAAGCCAGAGGGCGCTTCCAACGCGGTATCTTGCCACTGATCGGCCTTGTGGAACCCACAGAAAACATCGTGGTCATCGCGCATGGAACAGTCGCTGTATTGTTCGCCGCGCATTACAACACCATAGACCCTTACGATCTTTGGCGAAAGCTGAAGATGCCATCCTGTATCGAAATGGAAACTCCCGATTTTCGCATTTGCCAAGTGATCGAAGATGCCGGTATCGACTAAGCTGTGATTGCGGCGAGCAATTTTCGCTCTTTGCCCATCGAATACAGGAGCTTTGCCCGCATCGACAGTTCATTCGTCGCTGCGTTTGGCAATCATACTGTTCTCGGATGCTTCGTCTACGGCGACTTCGCAACAAGCGAACTATGCTAAAATCACCCTCATGAGTTCGCATCATAACACCATCGCTATTTTCGGCGGCTTCTTGCTGCTCCTGGTCGCCTGCAACCTTGGTACCAGCGAGAACGCGCCGCCGACGCTGGCGCCTCTTTCGACGCGGACCCCGCCGCCCACGCTGGGATACGTCGCCGCAGGTCCAGCGCGTGTAAGAGGCGTCGGCGCAACGCCGCCCGCCCCCTCAGAAATCGAAATCGATCGCATCCTGGATCAAGTGGAATCCGACCGGCTGATGACGCATATCCGCACCCTGCAAGATTTCTATACCAGGCATGTTAACTCGGCCCAAGCTTCAACCGACCGGGGCATCGGCGCGGCAAGAGCCTATATTACCGGGCAATTCGAGACCTATCGCCAAGCATCCAGTGGCAATTTATACACATTTGAGCTGCCATTTGAATCGGTCACGCCAGACGGCGAGCGGCGACCGCAGTTCAACCTTGTCGCCGTCATTCAAGGTACAGAAGTCGGGGCTGGCACGGTTCTGGTCGGCGCTCATTACGATAGCATCGGCCGTCCGCTCGACTCCATTGATGTCTATGCGCCTGGCGCAAATGACAACGGATCGGGGGTCGCGGCCGTGCTGGAATTGGCGCGCATCATGAGCCAGACCCGCTATAAAGCCACCATCATGTTTGTCCTTTTTTCCGCCGAGGAGGTCGGCAGGCAAGGCAGCAAAGCCTTCGCCTCCTGGATTCGCGAAGATCAAACCGATCTAATCGGCATGATCAATGTGGATACCATCGGCAATGTGCACGATCGAAACGGGCTGGTTAACGATCGCGAATTGCGCGTGTTTTCCGCCGGGCCCAACGAAAGTTCTGCTTCGCGCCGTCTGGCGCGTATGGTTAATTTCATCGGCTTCAACTATGGCCTCAATCTGGACTTGGTCGTGCAAGACGCGATCGATCGCGAAAACCGCTATGGCGATCACTTTTCTTTCAGCGAGTTGGATTACCCGGCCATTCGCCTCATCAACGCTTACGAAGAGAAACTCAATGGAGACCCGACAGACACGATCGCATATATCGAAGCCGGTTACCTGCGGGAGTCCACCAAGGCGATCCTCGCCGTCCTGACCGCCCTCGCCGACGGTCCGCGTCCGCCAAATAACATCGTCTTGCGAACGGGCGGGGGCGAGCGCGAATTGGTCTGGGAACCGGTGCCAGAAGCCACCGGATACATTATCGCCTTGCGCCGCCCGGGCGGACTTTTCTACCAGCGGCAAATTGCGCATAGCGAAACCAGCCTGGTATGGGACGGTTTCGCCGATTACAGCGGCATCGCCATCGCAGCCAAAGACGCGCAAGGGCTGACCGGTCCCCTGTCACAGGAAATTGCGCTGCCTTGAACGGACTTAAACTAGCCGCTGACGACGCCCTCTGCTACAGTTGCCGCGCCAGCGCCCACTATCGGAGCCTCTTATGCGCGTCGCGCATATCATAAAAGTTACGCGAATCAGCGGCGCCGAACGCCATCTGCTGGTTCTGTTGAGCGCCTTGCGCCAGCATGATGTCGACGCTCATCTGCTCATCCTGGTCGAAGGCGACAAACCCATGGAGGACATGGTCAGCGCGGCGAAAGACCGCGGCATCCCCCTTCGCCGATTGACAATCCACCGCGACTGCGACCTGACCCTGCTGTTCAAGATTCGACGCGCCCTGCGCGAGATCAAGCCGGACATCGTACACAGTCATTTGATCCATGCCGACCTTTACGGCTTGTTCGCGGCAAAGCTTGCGGGTATCCGCACCGTCATCAGCAGCCGTCACAACGATGATCAATTCCGCTTCCACCCAATATGGCAGCGCATTAGCCCGGTGATTTGGCGCCTGACCAACGGCGGCATCGCCATTTCCGCGGCGATCAGGGATTTCATGACCGAGGTCGAAGACGCGCCAGGCGAAAAGATCACTGTCGTCCA
The DNA here is from genome assembly GCA_028873975.1 of Chloroflexota bacterium. GTDB lineage: Bacteria > Chloroflexota > Anaerolineae > Aggregatilineales > Phototrophicaceae > UBA6055. The sequence goes on along the minus strand of JAPPMO010000024.1, from coordinate 3,723 downwards.
CTATGGCTTGGAGCACAAATGGGTCCCCGATGAGGAACTCCGCGCCGCCCGCCGCGCCTTGTCTGCCGAGTTGCGCCTGGATTCCGAGGCCCTGCTGCTCGGTATGGTATGCCGAATCGTTGAACAGAAAGGCATCCCTTACGCCCTGCGAGCCTGTCAGCAAATCCAGGACCGATTCCCGACCGCCAACCTGGTCATAGCCGGCGACGGCGACCTGCGCCCTCAACTCGAAGCGCTCGCGCGGGAACTCGGCATCGACGCCAACGTTCATTGGCTGGGATGGCGTAGCGACGCCGCCAAGTTGATCGGCGCCTTTGACGCGCTGCTGATGCCAAGCCTGTGGGAGGGATTTGGATTGGTCCTGCTGGAGGCAATGTCAAGGCGCGTGCCGGTGATCGCGAATCGCGTCAGCGCCATTCCCGAGGTCGTGGTTCATGGCGAGACCGGGCTGCTTGTCGAGGCTCGCGATGTCGATGCGCTGGCGGCAGCCATGGCGCGGCTGCTGGAAGACCATGCCTTGCGCCAGCATATGGGATTGCTGGGCGCGGCCCGGCTGGAAGAACGCTTCAGCGTCGAGCGCATGGTCTCCGCGACAATCGCGGTGTATCAGGCGCATCGGCGATAAACGCCCGCCGCTCCGCGCGACTCGCGCCCCAACTCAATGCTCGCGCTTAAACATGCTGCACAGGCGTATGAAGACTGATCTCATGACTCGTCGTCGCCAGGTCTTCATAGCTCAGGTCATGGACGCTGCGCTTGCCGCACATGCGCGCGAACTCGCTCATCTGCTCTGTCATCGCCTCGAAGAAGTTCACAAGGCGCTGCTTGGACGTCTCCACGTCGAAGCGCGCGCGCAAATTCATCTTTTGCGTGGCGATGCCGACCGGGCAACTGTCGCTGCTGCAAGCCCGGTACTGCTTGCAGCCAATAGCGATCATCGCCGCGGTCGCCAATGCGACGGCGTCCGCGCCCAAAGCCAGCGCTTTTGCAACGTCTGCGCTGGTGCGCAAACCACCGGTTGCGATCAGGCTGATCTCGCGGTGGCCATTGTCATCCAGCCAGCGACGCGCGCGCGGGATGGCGAAAACCGTCGGCACACAGATATTGTCCATGATATGCTTTGCCGCCGCGCCCGTGCCGCCGGCGCGGCCATCAAGCGTGATCCAGTCAATATCCAGTTTCACTGCCGCTGCCAAATCAGCCTCGATCCGGCTGGCGGCAAATTTGATGCCAACGGGCATATCCGGTTTGATGGAGCGGATCCAGGCTATGCGTTCTTGCATATCCGCCACAGTATGGATATCGGGGAAACGGGATGGACTGCGCGCTTCTTGCCCCGCCCGCAGGCCCCGGGCCGCCGCGATATCCGCCGTAACCTTGTGGCCCGGCAGCAGCCCGCCCAAGCCCGCTTTGGCGCTTTGGCCCATCTTTATCTCGATGCCGTCCGCCTTGACGATGCTCTCCTCGTTCCAACCGAAATAGCCCGACGCCATCTCGAATATGTATTGCCCGGCGGCTGCGCGCGCCTCCGGCAACATGCCGCCCTCGCCCGAGCACATCAAAGTGCCAAATTCGGCCGCGCCCTTCGCCAGCGCCAGCTTCGACTCCTTGCTCAAGGCGCCGTAGCTCATGTGACTGACGAATATCGGCGCTCGCAACTTCAAGGGCTGCTTGCGTTTGGCGGCAATGACCGTTTCCGTGCTGATTGGCACATCGTCGAGCACAGGCAGTACAGCCAGTTGACCCGGCAAAAAATACAGGTCGCCCAAGCTGGCATAATCGCGTTTTTCGCTGCCCATGCCCTCGACAAAGGCGCGCCGTCCGCGCGAGTAGCTGTGGATATCGTGCATCTCGGTTTCCAGCGGGTCATTTCGCCGCGCCCACAAACCCAAATACTCCCCTTCGTAGCGCGGTTTGGGCGGGACGGCATCGGCGTCGATTTCCACCCGCCCGTTAACCTGGCGCACTGGATATACCGGCACCGTTTCGTCTTCGGTATAGCGGCTGACGCCGGTCCTCACATCGTAATCCCATTTGTGCAAAGGACAGAATACATTCGGTCCCTCCATGTAGCCGTCGCCAAGTTGACCATCCCGATGAACGCAACGATTGTCCAAAGCATAGAAATCCCCCAGATACTTGTACAGCGCGATATCGCGCTCGTTCACGAAGACCGTGGTCCCTTTGCTTTCTTCAAGTTGATCCGTCTTGAGCACTTCAATCCAATTCGCCATACGTCCCCCATGATTTGCGGCAATACTCATCTAATCACTATTGTATGACACATGAGCTACAAACAGAAGTCGTCGGGGACCGACCAGAGCAATCGCATCACATCGCGCATTCTCAGAATGGTCAAGAAATAAAACCATAATCTAACCACAGAGGACACAGAGTTTAGGGAGTTTTGACGACTATTCCTCTAAATCCGTTGCCGGACTATGGCAAAGTCGCCAGCGAAACTTCACCTGCAGTTCAAAAGCGCCTCTTGAAATAAGATGATCGCTTTTATTTTCATTGCATTTCTCGGTGTCCTCGGTGCTTAGAAAAATCTGATGCGATTGCCCTGCCCCCAGCCCAAGCCAAACTTGCCATAAATCTCGCTCAACGGGATAATCAACAGAGGAATCGCGTCTGATAGACAGTCTCTGCCGCGGCGCGGAGATGAAGGCTCAAGATCGAACCCGGCAAGACCATTTCACTGGGGCAGACCGTCGAGGAAGCGCAATGAAGAATGTCTACCTGTCGTACCACCCGTCGGCGCGGGCCCGCGCCGAGGAGCTGCGCCGGATCTTGCGCGCGCAAGGCTATCGACCCTGGATTGACCGCAGCCCAGTTGCCGGGCAAGCCTGGCATGTGGAAATGGATGCCGCAATTCGCCATGCCGATGCGCTCGTCATCCTGCTGACAGACGAGGCGGTCGACTCAATATACTTGACATACGAATTCGCCTATGCCCTGGGCGGCAATCTACCGGTCTTCGCCATCATCTACGACGATGTGCTTTTACACCCGAGTCTATTGAACGTCGAACGCTTCGACGCCCGTAGTTTTTCCGACGAAAACCATTTCTGGGATCACTTTATTGGCGAGTTCCGCAGGGTTGTCGACCAGGCTCGCGCGCGGCCGACCGCGGACCCGCCCGCTCCGCAGCCCCTGCCGGACTTTGACAAAAGCGTCATGCCCAATGAGCCCGGCTTTTGGATCGTGATCAGGAGCGGACCCATCGAGAATGCGATGTTTCAACTGGAAAAGGAGATAGTCACATTGGGCCGCGACAGCGCCAATGACATCGTGATTGGAGATCCGCAGGTCAGCCGCTATCACCTGCGGCTATTGCGGCGAGAGGCGAATTATCACATCGAGGACCTGGGCAGCACCAACGGACTGCGCATCGCGGGCAAAAGGATTGGCGGTCCGGCCCCGCTCAAGGACGGCGATATTATTGCGCTGGGGGATTCCATTGCGCTGTCTTATGAAATAGTTTACCCATGATACAGCGGGGAAAACTACACTCCACGGACGGCCCCAGGGCAATTACATCAAATTTTTTTCAACAAAGAGAGCGCAGAAGTAAGTCCAAGTAAGTCATGCAACTAAAGCGAGCCTTGTAAGGCTTGTCCGCTACTGACGCAAGCCACTGCCGTATTCTACCCCATCCCCCCAATCCCCTTGCCCCAGCGAGCTAGGGAAGGGGTGCGAACTCCTTGCATAGCGTCGCTC
>JAPPMO010000055.1:25893-97403 GCA_028873975.1 Chloroflexota bacterium | reverse complement strand
TAATATTCAGTTTAGATTCCCAACATTTCAGCCGCTATCATTTTGATGCGATTGCTCTGGGCGCGCGCCGATACTTGGTCAGGCGGGCCTTTCTGGAGTAAGATTACGGCAAGCGAAACGAGAGAAGCTGACTCATGATTATCGACACGGATATCCATCCGGGGGCTGATCGCCAACGCATTTTGGACTTTCTGCCAGAACCCTGGCGCACGCGGGTCACAAGCGGCAATTCGGGACCGGGCCACCTCGGTTATTGGAATCCCAACGGCGTGAATCGCGCTGACGCGTTGACGCCTGACGGCATTTACATCAACAGCCGCCCCGACACCTTGTCCCGGTACCACTTTGACGAATACGCCATCGACTTCGGCGTACTCAATTCCGGCGCCATCGCCACGGGCTTGTCGCCAGAGCCGGAATTCGCGGCCGCCTATTGCAGCGCGGTCAACGATGTATATATCAAGGACTGGCTGCCGACCGACCCGCGTTTCAAGTATTCGCTGGTCGTCTCCACGGCCGACCCGGCGCTGGCGGCCGAGGAAATTCATCGTTACGGCGAGCACCCGGATGTCGTTCAGGTCTTGATGGCCAGCGGCGCCGCCTTCGGCTACGGTCATCGCTTCTATCATCCCATCTATGAGGCGGCGGCGGCTTATGACTTGCCGGTGGCGATCCACCCGGGCTCGGAAGGCAGCGGCGTCTCCGGGCAGCCATCCGTCACCGGCTACCCGGGCAGCTACTTTGAGTGGCATACCAACCTGGCCGGCAGCTATATGGCGCACTTGTTAAGCCTGGTGGCTGAGGGGACCTTTCAGCGATTCCCGACTTTGAAGTTCGTGCTGATCGAAGGCGGCGTCTCTTGGCTGGTGCCGACAATGTGGCGCTTTGACAAGAACTGGAAAGCCCTGCGGATGACAGTTCCCTGGCTGGATCGGCCCCCCAGCGAAATCGTCTACGACCACGTCTATTTCACGACGCAGCCGATTGAAGAGCCGGAGAATCGCAAGTATTTGCACCAGATCCTGGCGATGTTTCCAGCGGACAGAATGCTGATGTTCGCGACGGACTTTCCCCACTGGGACGGCGACACGCCCGATTTTTCCATGCGCATGCTGCCGGCGGAATTGCGGGAACCGGTGATGTGGCGAACGGCGGCGGCGCTTTACAATCTGCCCGTACTTGAAAAATGAAACGGGCATCCCTTCTGGGCTTCCCCGCTGCCATGTCGTCAAGCTCCACCGGATTAAGACCCAGGGCAATCACATCAAAATGATAGCAGCTGAAGTGGTGGGAATCTAAACCAAATATTAACCACAGAGAACACAGAGAAAAACATAAAATGTCTTATTTCAACTGTGTTTTCGAGTGAAAAATCACGATTCGCTTATCACTCTTTCTTATGCTTAGTCTCGGATTTTAGAAGAAATGCCGTCTGAACACCAAGTAACTCTGTGCGCTCTGCGCGCTCTGTGTTGAAAAAAATTTGATGCAATTGCCCTGGGCTAAGATCTTCTCCCGGCGCCCCAATTCGCCAATTCGTTCAGCGTGAAATAATCGGCGACGAGCAAACCGCTGACGCCCAGCGCGTCTCGCGGCAATCATGTTTTTGGGTCATCAGTCGTCTATCCTAGGGCAGATCAATACGATGAACCAAGCCGTACTTTGTGCCGATCAAAAGACGCGCCTCATCGAGCCATTTGATGCTAGTCGCATCGGTGTATGACAAAGCCTCGAATCCGCTCTCGCCATCGCTAACTGAAACCGTCTGACCATGCAGCACGGCGATCCGCTCGCCGATTGCGCAGATAGCGTTGATCGGTACTTGCCATTGACGAGCGAGCGTCTTGCCCGCTCGCGGGTTTCCGCAGATCTGCAGCGCGCCTTCGGTCGTGCCCAAGCAGAGCCCGCCTTCTGCCGTTGCGTCAAGCGACAGTATTGATGCCTGGGCGAAATCAGCCTGATCTTGCCAACTGCGACCGTCCGTCTCACTGCGGAAAAGTCCGCTCTCGGTGGCAGCCCAGATGATACCGGCCGAATCTCGGCACAAGGCATTGACCCGCCAGCTTAAGAGGCCGAAATTCCAGCCGCGCCAACTCATGCCGCCATCGTCTGAGCGAAGCACGCCGTCTTCGAGCGTGGCGGCCAGGATCGATTCGCTAGTCGCGAGCAGAGACGAGACGATTGTCGACGGCGATGGCAGCGCCCGCGCCTGCCAGCTTGCGCCCGCATCTTCGGAAATCTGCACAGCGCCGACAGTGGCGGCGAGAATACAAGCGGCGTCCAGGGCGCAGATCACGGTTGCTGGCGCCGCTTCACCGACATTGCGCCAGCTCCGGCCGAGGTCGACCGATCGCTTCAAGCCCGACTGCGCCGCGCAATAGATAATACCGTCGGCGGTTGTCGCAAGGGCATTCACAGTCCGGGAATGACCGTCAGAGGGCATCATCCGGCTCCGTCCGGTCGCAGAGCCAGCTCAGGCAGTTTCCGGTAGACAATGGCATCGACGGTCAAAGCAAGCGCGGCGCTGGCCACGGCGTAACGCAATGCCTCGATTTGAGCGGCCGCCGAGTCGTGGATGCCATCGAAGGAGCAAAAAGGCGCCGGGCCGGGCAGCCCGTGTTCCATCTGGGCGAGCAAGGCAGGCGCTTCGTAGCCGGCGTTTTGTGCCAAAGCGCCAAAAGGCGCGGCGACGGTCTTGAGCAGGATATTGCAAGCGGCGCGTTCATCTGGTGTTCGGCTCTCGCCAAGGCGCCGCTGGAGCAAGTCTCGACACGACAAGAGCGCCAAGCCGCCGCCGGGCAGGATCCCATGCCGCAGCGCCCCGCGGGTTGTCCGCAGCGCCCGCTTTGTCATTGCCACACGCGCCTCGATTTCGCTGGCCGTGCTGCCGCCGGTGTAAAGAATGGCGAAGCCGCTTCCAAGCCTTCCGATACGGTCGCGCAGCCCTTTACGGATATCCGTTTCAGTTGCAGCCTCAAAGGCCTTTTGCAGCTCGGCAATATGAGCGCGCAGCTGCCTGAGATCCCCGCGTCCGCCACGTATGCTCAAATAGTTTTTGTCGATCCACACTCTGCGGGCGTAACCCAGATTGCCTGGATAAACTGTGTTGCTTGTGTCTCCCGATGCCTCCAGAAGCGGCCGCCCGCCGGTCAGAATTACCAGATCATGCAGGGCATCAGCTTGGGCAAGCGTCGTCGAGCCCGGTGTTTTCGCCGCGATGACACGCAGGCGCGAGGAAGTTGCGCTGCGAGCGAATAGCGCGGCGACCGGCTCGGCAACATTGCGCGCGACGACAACCAGGTTCTCGATCTTCTCTCGCAGCGCCAGCCGCAGTACGGGCAGGACAGCATCCGGTTCTTTGAGATCGAAGTCGGTGAGCAGCAAGGCGGCCTCTTCAAACTCGATGGCGCCGCTGCCCGCGCCATGCCGCCCGCCGGTGAAAAAATTGCCTTCAAAATAAGCGCAGCGCGCCGTCCGCGCCTGTCCGCCCTGGATATCGATCAAACCAAGCGCGCCGGTGACTTCCAATATCTCGGTCAGGCTTTGCGCCAGGTCATCATCATCGCAGACGCTTTTGACGAAATCGGCCAGCATCGCTGTACCAGCAAGCGGCATAACTTGTGATTTGAGCGCTGTGATGATGGCCGCCAGTCCGGATTCAAGATGACGCCGCAACTGGGTGAGATCGCCGCCGGCGGCCGCGTAAGACAGCCCTTCGGCGAAGACAGTCCGATAAAGTACGGCTGCCGTTGCCGTGCCATCGCCGACCGCTTCGCTCAACCGCCAGAGCATGCCGCGCAACAGCATCGCCCCGATATTCTCGTACTGATCGGGCAATTCAATGATGCGGCGGGCGATGACCGCGCCATCATCGAGCAGCTCCGGCGAGGTATCGCGCGTGCCCCGCTCGATCCCAACGATGCGCGGGCGCGGACCGAGCGTGGGCTGAATGGCAGCCAGGAGTTTGTCGATGCCGCGCAGCATGGCGCGATGGGCCTCCGGTTGGGTCAGTACGCCGGCGCGCTGCCGGGGCGGGCTGTAGTTTTGCGCCAGCTGCTGCTGATCAATCATCTTGGCTCGCGGCGCCGGTTTAGGCTCAACCCTTGAGCCCGCTGGTGGCGATGCCTTCCATGATCCAGCGCTGCATCAGGAAGAACATGATCACCAGCGGCAGCACATAGAGCGCCGCCGCCGCCATCGTAACGGTGGTGATGGTAAAGCCCTGAGGATTGCGGTAGCCGTTGAGCAGCATCGCCGCCAGATTGGTGTTGTCGGCGTTGAGGTAGATCGTCGGCAGGAACCAGTCGCCCCAGACATAAGCGAAGGACAAAATGAAGGAGGTCGCCAGCGCCGGCTTGGCGTTGGGCAGCAGGATCTGCACGAAGAAACGGGCGATGCTCGCGCCATCCGCTTCCGCCGCTTCCTGCAATTCCTTGGGGAAGCCGGCGAAGAACTGGCGGAAGAGGAAGATATGAAAGGCGTTGCCCGAGATACCCCACAAGAACCAGGGCCAGTAAGTGCCGGTCAGGCGCAGGCGGGCGAAAATGACGAATTGCGGGATGATGAAGACGATGGCCGGGATCATCAGCATGGCGATGATGACGCCGAAATAAAGCCGCTTGCCGGGACCTTCCAGACTGGCGAAGGCGAAACCCGCCATCGAGCTGGTGATGACCGTCGGCACGGTGTAGAGCAGCGACAGGACCAGCGAGTTCAACATGAACTTGGCGAAGTCGATCTTCGTCAGCGCGTCCCAGTAGTTGTCCCATTGCGGAACCGCCGGCAGAAGCTGCAGCGCCGACTGCGAATACTCGCCTTCGGTCTTGAGCGAGAGCATGATCATCCACAAGATCGGAATGAAGAGTACCAGCGTAATCAGCACCAAGCCCGTCCCGCAGCCGATGCCGCGGGCTTTTTGTCTGTCGAGGGATAGGGCAGCCATGGCGCTATTTCTTCTCCGTCCAGACCCAGTACCGCCGCGACCAGAACAGAACAATCGTGATGACGATGATGATGGCGAAGAGGATCCAGATCAGGGCGACGCCGTAGCCGAAGCGCTGGCGCTGGAAGATCTGCTGGAAGGCGTAGATCATGTAGAGGAAGACGTCCTTTTGGGGCGCGGTCGATAAACCGGCGCCGCCGCTGGGCGAGAGCAGCAGCGGCAAGGCGAACATCTGCATGGCGAAGACAATCGACTGCACCAGTTGGAAGAAGATGATCGGCGTCATCATCGGGATGATGATATAGCGCAGGCTGCTCAAGCGACCGGCGCCATCAATCGCGGCGGCGTCTTCAAGTTCCGGCGAGATATCCTGCAAGCCGGCCAGGAAGATGACGATGCCGTTGCCCAAGCCCATCCAGACCGAGATCATCGTCAACGAGATCAGCGCTTCTTCGGTGAGGAAGTGGATGACCGTGCCCGAGCGGATAGTGTTGACCACCTGATTGATCAGGCCGTAGTTATCGTTGAGCAAGGTCCGCCAGGTCCAGGCCACCGCTACGACCGGTATCACGCTGGGCAGATACCACATCGTGCGGAAGAAACCGCGAAAGCGCGTCACCTTGCTCATGATGAAGGCGAGCGCGAAGGAGAGAACAAGCCAGGTCGGCGTATTCAACGCCGTCCAGATGAAGACCAGTTTCAGCGACTCAACCGCCTGCCGATCGCGCGGGAAGCGCTCGTACCAAGCCGTGCCGACCCACTTGATATTATTGACGTTCAAGCCATCGTAATTGGTGAAGGACAGCCAGACGCCGACCGCGACCGGCGCCAGGGTCAGCAAGATGAATCCGATCAGCCAGGGCGAAATGAAGGCGTAGAAATTGAGCGCTCGCCGTGTCCTGCGTGTGAAGTGCCAGCGCGGCTTAGCCGCGGATAATGATGCCATGAAGAATCATTCTAACTTAACAGCGCGGACGGGCGGCTACCCCACCCCCGGCCCCTCCCCGACGAGTCAGGGAGGGGAGCAATACGCTGCATGATGCAAGGTATTTTGCGTGGGCGGTGGCATTGCCGCGTGTGTGTCTACATATTCAATAGCTTGGCTGAAGCTAGATATTGAACATGCCTTCTTCGATGGCGAAGTTGGTCTCGTCCTCGATGAGCTGCAGCATGTCGTCAAAGGAGAGCTCGCCAGTCAGCGCCGCTTCGAGATTGTTCATATAGGTCGCGCCCGGCACCATCGGCTCGCCGCCGGCCAGGTTCGGGTTGAACCCGAGCACATCGGTCGAGTAGTCGAATTCCGCATTGACCACCGCCAGCGTCTGCTGATCGAAAGGGCTGTCGTCGGGAATCAGGTGGTTGAGCGATTTCAAGGCGGGCAAGCCCCAGCCGCTAGCGGCGCGGCCATGGGCTGGCGCGTCCGCCATGAACCATTCGAAAGCCGCCCAGGCGGCATCGTTGTCATCGGCGCCGGCTTCGCGGAAGCTCGGGTTGGTGACGATGGCGCCGGCCGCGGTCACGCAGAGGTTCTTGCGCACGCCCTTCCAGGTGAACATCGGGTGCATCTGGTAGTGGCCCGCTTCCATCGATTCGCCGATGATCGGCTCTTCCGGATTGGTGGCCATGCCGCGCAACTGACCGCTGAACCAGTAACCGGTGTAAACCATCGCCAACTGTCCATTGGCATAATCGGGACCGAACCAGCTCACGCTCGGGTTGAGCGGGCTGTTCATCGAGCCGTTCGCCATCATATCGTGGAACCAGCTGATGGCATCGACGACCGCGTCATTGCCGACGACATTGGCGCGGCTGAAATCGTCCGAGAACAGGCTGCCGCCGTCCATCAGCGCCATCTGCATCCAGAAGCGGTCGATGAAGCCGGTGTGGGTGTTGAATCCGGTGACCAGCGTGCGATCGCCTTCTTTCTGCGTGACTTCCAGCGCCATCGCGGCGACTTCTTCCTCGCTCAATGGCGTGGCTGGATCGGGCACAGCGATGCCGGCCGCTTCCAGCAGCCCGGTATGCAGCCACAGGAAACCATCCGGCGCCCAGTCCTTTGCCATGCCGTAGATATCGCCCTGGCCGATCTCGGTCGGGCTGACGACTTTGTAGTAATCGTTCGGCGCGGCCAGGTCGTCGAAGTCAAGCGCGCCGCTCGCTTCGAAGTATGGCTGCAAGTTCAGCATAACATCGCGGGCGAAATACTGCGGGATATCGGGCGCTTGCGTGCGCAACAGGTGCGGCGCCGTGCCGGCTGCCAGCATAGCGAAGAAGCGTGTGATATCGGTATCGATACGCGTGAGGGTGATGCCCTCGCTGTCGTTGTTGAATTGCTCAATTTCTCCGTCAGAAATCTCGTTGGAATGGTACATCATGACGATATTAGCTTCGCCGGCGGTAGGGCTGTCTTGCGCCAGCGCGGGCAAGCCGGTTGCGGCCAGCAGCGTGCCGCTCGTTCCAACCCCCGCCAGGCGCAGGAAGTCGCGCCGGCTCAGTTCTTGCTTGGCTGTTTTCTTTTCCACTGCTATTTCTCCCTCAAATCAATTGAACAGTCGTGAATGAGTTGTGACTTTCCTTCCCTTCGATGGTCAACCCTCCTTCACTGTGCGTCAGATATATGCGATCAAGTTAGGATCGACAGCGCCTTTGGCGCCGCGCAGGATTGCCGTTCGATCAGTTGTGTGCTGAGCGTGATATGTTTGGGCTGCAGATCCGGGTCGTCGATCTGTTCCAGCAGCAGCTCGACCGCGACCCGCCCCATCTGTTCCAGCGGCAGGCGCACGGTGCTCAGCTTAGGATGCACCACGCGCGCCTCGGGAATGTCGTCGAATCCGATGATGGATATATCGCTTGGAATCCCCAAGCCTTCATCGTGGATCGCTTCCATCGCGCCCAAAGCCGTGAAGTCGTTTGCCGCAACTATCGCGGTTGGTCGCTGCTCGCTCGTCAGTAGCTGACGCGTCGCCGCGTAGCCCATCTCCCGCATATAGTCGCCTTCGACGATGAGCGATTCATCTACGGGGATGTCGTGGTCTTTCAATGCCATTTTGTAACCCGCCAGCCTGTCGGTCGCGCTGCGCAATGCCATCAAGCCGGTGATAAACCCGATCCGGCGATGACCTAAATGAATGAGATGCTCGGTCGCCGTATAACCGCCCTGCCAATTTGTGGTATCCACGACCGAACTTCGTATGCTGGTATCCGCTTGATCAATGAGGACGACGGGGAATTGCTGCTGCTGCAAAGCCTCGACATAGGACTTTGGCACCAGCGGGACGGTGATGAGTAAACCAGCCGTCAAGCCGTTGGCGATGGTATCGATATATCCCAATTCCTGACCGCGATGGTGATGGGTGGTGAAGAGCATCAAACCATAGCCGGCGCTGGCCAAAGCGCGATCAACACCCTGCGATATTCCCCCAACATAGCCATTATCCAGTCCCGGGACCAGAAGCCCAATGTATCGAGAGCGTCCGCCCGCCAGGCTGCGCGCCTGCAAGTTGGCGACATAGCCCAATTCACCGGCCGCTTCCAGGATCCGTTCACGCGTCGATTCTCGTACGAATTCAAAGCCGTTGAGCACGCGCGAGACAGTCGAAACCGAAAAGCCGGCTCGCGACGCCACATCATAAATGGTGACATTTTGCTGTTTCTTGCTGCCGTCTCGCTGCATCTTAACTCTGCAATCTATCTTGAAAGCGCTTGCAGAATCTGGACAATTACCAAGTCTGCGCCCAGGCAATTCCTTGAAAATACGGGGCTTTTGCCATATTGGCTGGACGGACCTGGCGAATCTGCTTTGAAAGCGCTTGCAATAAGCCTAACAATTCGCAAAAATCTTGTCAAGTCATGCGCGATCGAACTTGCATCGCCGTGGCGAGGAGCGCAGCGGAGGTGTCATGAACTTCATCGAACGAAAGTATTTCGGCGCAAAGCTGGAACCGGTCAACACAGTCCTCCACGGCGCCGGGCAGGACCTCGCCAGCTTCATGCGTTATGCAGGGGTATTCCCGCGCGACCAGCAGCCGGCTGTTTATATGACGTATATCGGTGTTGCAGGGGACTCTGCGCGCGTCATGGAGTGGGGAGAACGACTGCAGCGCGAGTGCGAGGCAATCGGGAAACATGGTCTTTCTCTGCAGATCGGCTTGAACATGACCGGCGGCAATGATCAGGGCATTGGCACGGAGGATGTCGTGGCGCGGGGCGAGAAAGACGACAACCTGGCGCTGGTCTGCGATAGCCTCGAGCGCATTGCGCTGCCAGCCTATGTCCGCATCGGATATGAATTCGAGGGGAACTGGAACGGTTACCAGCCCCAAAGCTACCGCGAAGCCTTTGTTCATGTCACGAAGATGATGCGGCAGCGCCAATTGAATGCGGCAACTGTCTGGTGTTCCGCAGGCGCGTCGGCTGGGGCGCTGTCATTGGGCGACTTGATGCCATACTATCCCGGCGATGAATGGGTCGACTGGTGGGGTATCGACACCTTTGACGCGGCTGAGATGACCAGTCGGGCGACGCGGCATTTCTGTGAGGCGGCAGGGGAGCATGGCAAGCCGGTGATGATCGGTGAAGCGACGCCGCGCGGAATCGGCGTGCTGGGCGGAAGAGCCAGCTGGGAGGCCTGGTTTGCGCCCTTCTTCGCGTTAATCCGTCAGCAGCCGGAGATAAAGCTGTTTTCGTACATCAATTGGGACTGGGCCCACTGGTCCGATGTCTTGGGCTTCGAATGGCATGATTGGGAAGATTGCCGCATTGAGCAGAACGCAGTTGTTGAGGGCAACTATTTAGCCGAGATGGGATCCGATCTTTACGAGCATCGAGCTGCCTAGCCGCTAGACTCAAAGCATATCGGGCAGGGGCATGCGTTCCTCGATCACTTCGCTGGTGGAGAAGCGATAGCGCATATTCCGGTAGACGCAAATATCGGTGATGTCTTCCGGCGTGCCTTTCGGCGCGGAGCGGAAGTTCGATGAGAAGCGGCAGGGCCCGTGAATCGGCAGGACACGGTGCCAGGTGTGCCCGTGCAAAAGGAGCAAGTCGCCCTGCTTTGGTGAAATGACCATCTGGTTTTCCAAATCCGCATGCGGATCCCCAGCGGGCAGCAAGCCCTTCCTGTGCGTGCCGGGCACGACAACCGTCTGGCCGCCGATGCTGTCGTCGATGTCGTGTGTGTAGACAAGCCGGTTGAGGTTGAATTGGGCCGGGTCCTCCGGCGCGCAATCCTGATGCCAAGCCTGCCCCCTGGAGCCCTGCCGCGAGAACATCATCATGCAATACTGTTCTTGCCACTCTTCGCCGATGATCTCGGCGGTGAGGCGGTGCAGGCGCGGGTCGTCAGCGATGATGTCGAAGTCGGTGAGGCCTTCTCGCTGCGGGAACCAAGGGACCACTTCCACCTGCGACTTGGTCAAGAACTCGTCGTTGTGCCAATAGTCGGGCGCCAGGCCGAAGTGATTCAGGATGACTTGATTGAGGCGGTCCATCAGGTCAGCCGCGAAGAAGTCGCCCAAAATGAGGTAACCATCGCGCCAGAACCGCTTTGCCAAGGAGTCGTAGTCATACATAGATCGTCCCTTCCCTGCGATCTAGCTTGGAGCAATGTTCCCGTCTCACATAATGATAAACGTATTTCCTTGGAAGCAACAAGGCTGCGCTCTTAGGTCAGCCCATTCTTGAAAATGTGACTTCGCATCAAGCCTGTGTTACAATCTGGGTTGCTTCGCTCACCTATCTAGAATTGGAGATAAACACATGAGAAGCCACCGATTTATCACGCTTTTACTTGCGCTTTTGGTACTGGGATTGCTTGCGCCAATGGCTGTCGCCCAGGATACCCAAACCCTGACTGTCTCTATCTGGGGCTTTAACTTGGATGTGCTCGAAGAGAATGTCTTTGCGCCGTTTGAGGAAATGCACAACGTCGACATCGTGCTGGATACCGGCAACAATTCGGATCGCTTGGCGCGGCTGCAAGCCGAGGGCGCAAACACCGATATTGACGTGGCGCATTTTGCCACGCAGTTCACGCATATAGCCAGTCAAGAAGGCTTGCTCCAGCCCTACAACCCCGACGGACTGGAAAACCTGGACGAGGTGTACGATTGGGCGCAGGACCCGCTGGGCAATCAAGCCGGGGTCGGCTACACAGTCAACAGCCTCAGTCTGATTTACCGCTCCGACTTGATTGAAGCGGAAATAACCTCCTGGGCTGACCTGCTGCGCGACGATGTGGCTGGCTTTGTCAGTATTCCGGAGATGTCCACCACCTTTGGTCCAGCCGCGCTCATTATGATTGACCGCGCGCTCGCGATGCGGGAAATGGACAAGAGTGAGGAGGCGGCAGGAATCAACTACGATGCGGATTTGGCTTGGGAAGCCTTGCCCCAACTGGCTGACAATCTGGTGACAACCTACATTCGCAGTTCGGAACTGACGACCCTCGTACAGGAAGAAGAAGTGTGGGTTGCGCCTTATGCCAGTTTCGCGATAGGCAACCTGATCAATACGGGTCATGACCTAAGCACTGTCGTTCCAGCAGAAGGCGTCGTTGGCCAGACGAACATGATCAGCATTACGGCCGCCACCGATCAGGTGGATCTGGCGCATGCCTATATCGACTGGTTCATTTCGTACGATGTCCAGCTAGCCGAAGCGCTTGATCTGATTGATTCGCCCGTCAACGCCACTGTCGAGCTGCCGGAAGACATTTGCGCCCTGCTGACCTGCGGCGACATGCTTGATACCATGATTGTGCTGGATCAGGCTCAAGTGTCGGATCGCCTGGAAGATTGGTTAGAGCGTTGGAATGAAGTCATGGTGCGCTGAGGCCGCAACGTCAGAATTTTGACGGTTTTGCGCCAGGGGGCGCCTTCGGACGTTGTTGAAAAAGCGCTAAAACCCCCACCCCAAACCCTATGCCCCCTCGGTCCCCCGCTGTCGGGGGATGCTTCCCATAAAGAGGGAGGGGCTTTAACGGCTTATTAGGGTTCAAAAGCTCCCCTTCCCTCATTTTGGGGGTAAGGGGCCGGGGGATGGGGGCAGTATTTCAACAGAGTCCCGCGCCCCCTGTTTTGAATGATGATACGGCGACCCAATCAGAACCGCACTATTATCTTGCTGGTCGCCCCAGCATTTCTTTTTGTACTGGTGTTTTTCGTCTTGCCGCTGATTTTCCTGCTCTCGCAAAGCGTGCTGCCGGAAGAGGGCGGATTTACGCTGCAGGGCTATCTCGACTTTTTCCAGAGTCGCGTATCGCGGATTGTCTACCTGCGCACACTCAGGCTCGGTCTCATCGTCACGGGCATTTGCCTGGTGATGAGCTACCCGGCCGCCTTTGTGCTGGCGCGGATGCCCGCCCGCCGCCGTTCGTTCTTGATGTCGCTGGTGATCCTGCCCTTGATGACCAACGCGGTCGCGCGCACGTTCGCCTGGCTGATTATCCTGGGGCGGCGCGGCATGATAAACCAGACTCTCTTGTCCTTGGACCTGGTCGAGAATCCGGTGCGCTTCATTTTCACCGAAACTGCGATCGTGCTGGGTCTGGCGCAATTGTTTCTGCCGCTGATGGTATTGCCGCTGGTGAGCGCGATGGAAAATATCCCGGATGATGTGCTGGAAGCGGCGCTCAGTCTGGGCGCGAACCGGCTGACAACATTCCTGCGCATCGTCGTGCCCTTGTCATCGGATGGCCTCGTACTGGGCGCAACACTGGTATTTACCGGCTCGGTAACAGCCTTCGTGACCCCGGCGATTCTCGGCGGTTCGCGTTTATTGCTGATGTCGACG
Organism: Chloroflexota bacterium; assembly: GCA_028873975.1. Lineage (GTDB taxonomy): Bacteria > Chloroflexota > Anaerolineae > Aggregatilineales > Phototrophicaceae > UBA6055. Next base: position 84,670 of record JAPPMO010000055.1, on the reverse strand, counting down.
CTGCTGCGGCAAAAGGCGGTGATTCTTTTTGACCAGCACGCGGCGGCTGTGGTCGCGGTTGTGATGATTTTAACGACTCTGGCGGTTAATCTGCTGCTGCGCGTCCTGCGCGCGCAGCAAAGCTAGGAGCGATACGGATGGTTTCACGCTGGATGTATATCAGCCTGGTCATTCTCTACAGCTTCTTGCTGGGTCCCTTCATCATCATTTTTATGGCGAGCTTCGGCGCCAATGCAAATCTGGCTTTTCCGCCACAGGGTTTCACGCTGGATTGGTTTGCGAATGTATTCGAGACCTCCCAATTTATTGACAGCTTTTGGGTCAGCCTGCAGCTCGCTCTCTTATCCACCATCGTCTCGCTGGTCATGGGGATGCCTGTGGCCTATGCGCTGACGCGTTTTCAATTTGCCGGGTCTGGCCTGGTAGAAACCATCTTTTCGGCGCCGATACTCGTTCCGGGGCTGGTCATCGGCTTTGCCATGCTGAACTTCTTCGTTCTGCTGGGCGATATGCAGGTCATGACGGGCTTGTTCATCGGCCATACCGCGATCCTGTTTCCCTACAGCGTGCGCGTCATTTCCGCCAGCCTGCGCAATCTTGACCCCTATGTCGAAGACGCCGCCGTCAGCCTGGGCGCGAACCGCCTCCGCGGATTTCTGCTGGTCGTGCTGCCCAATATGCAGGCTGGGATTGCCGCAGCCTTTGTCCTGGGCTTTATCACATCGTTTAACAATGTCCCGGTTTCGCTTTTCTTGAGCGGACCCGGCGTGACCACGCTGCCTGTTTCCATGCTCAGTTACCTCGAATACTATTTTGACCCGACCATTGCCGCTCTCTCGACGCTGCTGGTCATTTTTACCGTCGTGCTGGTACAGACAGCCGAACGCGTACTCGGTCTATCACAGTTTGTGTAGCTTATGCCTTATTTGGAAATCCATGATCTAACCGTTTCCTACGAAAAGAACAAGCCAACGCTGGAGCGGTTCAGCTTGCACGTTGAACAAGGGGAATTGCTGTCCTTGCTGGGTCCAAGCGGCTGTGGCAAGACGACGACCCTGCGCAGCGTAGCCGGCTTCATCAAACCGGATGCCGGACAGATCCTCATCAATGACCGGGATTATACGCGCCTGCCCCCCAATCAGCGCGATATTGGTCTGGTTTTCCAGAGCTATGCGCTGTTTCCGCATCTGACGGTCTTCCACAATGTCGCCTTTGGCTTGCGGATGCGGCGCATACCGAAGGACGAGGTCTATAGCCGCGTCGCCAATGCCCTGAAAATGGTTGGATTGGAAGCCTTTGCAGACCGCCGTCCGGCACAGCTTTCGGGGGGCCAGCAGCAGCGCGTCGCTCTGGCCCGCGCCACCGTTATTGAACCGCAAGTCCTGTTGTTGGACGAACCACTGAGCAATCTGGATGCGGGGCTGCGCGTGGAAATGCGGCAGGAGATTCGGCGTTTACAGCAGCAACTCGGCATCACCACCCTCTATGTGACCCACGATCAGGTGGAGGCGATGAGTATCTCTGACCGCGTGGTGGTCATGAATCAAGGCGAAATTGAGCAGATTGGTAGGCCGGAGAGCATCTTCGCGGCGCCCGAAACGGTATTTGTCGCGGATTTCATGGGTTTCGACAATCACTTCACGGCGGTAGTGGAATCGGTGCGGGACAGCAAGTTAACGGTGAATTGGGGCGGCAATCCCATCGAATTGCGTTGGCACTCCAAGTTCGGATCACCTCAAAGCGGGGCCAGGGCTGAGATCTTTTTTCGGGCTGACAATGCCAGTCTGCTGGCGGGAAGGGAAGCGAGCGGTCTGGCCGGGCAAGTCATCCTGCATACCTTTCATGGCAATGAGCTGCAATACCTGGTAGAAACTGAAGTCGGCGAATTAAGCATCAAGCAAGACAGCGCCAGCGAACGCTTCGCGCCCGGCGAGGCGGTGACAGTGCAAGCGCAGACGCAGAAATGGATCGCCATCTTGGAGGACAGGGAGCAAAACGCATGACTGGCTCGCAAAAAGTTGAAGTCCAAAAGCATATTCGCTGCGCGCCGGGAGATGTCGCCCGCAGCGTGCTGCTGCCGGGCGACCCGGCCCGCGCCCGGCGCATTGCCGAGCAGCTTGAGGACGCCCGCTTGATTGCCGAAAACCGGGAATATGTGGTCTTCACCGGGACAAGTAACGGGGTCCCGGTCAGCGTGTGTTCGACCGGCATAGGCGGTTCATCGGCAGCCATCGCCCTGGAAGAATTGCGCAATGTCGGCGCGGAAGTATTTATTCGCGTCGGTTCTGCTGGCGGGCGGCGCAAAGATATACCGATTGGCTCCCTGGTGGTGGTGACGGCCGCTTATCGCGGCGACGGCGTATCGGACGAGTATTTGCCGCTGGGCTTTCCGGCCGTGGCTGACCTTGATGTCAACAATGCCTTGATCCAGGCGGCAAAGGAATGCGGGTTCAGCGCCTTCACGGGTATTGGGACAACGCGCAGCGCCTATTACGCGCGCCACCCGGATCTCAACGAAGTGCTGCGGCAGGCTGGCGTGGTCGCGGCGGAAATGGAAGCGTCAACGCTCTTCATTGTCGGTACGCGCCGCGGAGCGAAAGTCGGCTGCGTGGTCGCCACCGATTCCAATATCTACCTGGAAAAGCAACCCACGCTCGCTGAGAAAGAGGCGCTTTACATGCAGGGGGAAGAGATGACCATCCGCACCGCGCTGCGAGCGGTGCAATTGCTGGAGGCAAGACAATAATGGAATTCGACGCGCTGCTGCTTCATGCACGGATTGCCGATGTCTTCCGTTACCGGCTCTTCGAGGGCTGGATTGGCATCCGCGACGGGCGCTTTGTTGCGGTCGAAGCGGGGGGCGCGCCGTCAGGCATCGGCGCTGCGGAGACCCGCGACCTGGCCGGGCGCATCGTCATGCCCGGCTTGATAGATTCGCATTTGCACATTGAATCCAGCTTGCTGACGCCGCGCCGCTTTGCCGAAGCCGTGTTGCCCTTCGGCACGACGACTATCCTCAGCGACCCGCATGAAGTCGGCAATGTCGCCGGCGAGGACGGCGTGAAATGGATGATTGCCGCCTCTCTGGATTTGCCGCTGCGGATATATCATTCCATACCGAGTTGCGTCCCCGCCACCTCGCCGGAGATTGAATGGACGCATGAGGTCTTTGACGCCGCTACGATTCGGCGCTTGGCAAGGCAGCCTTCGGTCATCGCCTTGGGCGAGGTGATGGATTATCGCGGCCTGCTGGGACCGAATGAACGCTTGCGGGCGATTGTGCGGGCAGCCAGAGAAAACAATCTGCTGATCGAAGGGCATATCCCCACGCTGGCGGGCATTGAACTCTCGCAATACCTCGCTCACGGGATTAGCTCCGACCACACGCTGACCTTCGCGGAGAAAATTCAGGAGCAAATCTCAAAGGGCCTGGCTGTCATGCTGCAGACCAAGTCGGTAACGCCAGAGAATATGGCGGCAGTTGCGGGTTTGCCGGATCGCTCGCGGATCATCCTCATCACCGATGACATCGAACCCTCACTGCTGGCGGACGGGCATTTGTCGCGCATTGTGGCGCTGGCGATCGAATGCGGCATGCCGCCGCTGGAAGCGATAGCAGCCGCGAGCATTCGCCCGGCGCGCTATCTTGGTTTACGCGATCAGGGCGCGATTGCACCCGGTTTTCTGGCTGATTTCCTGGTTATGGACGACATCGCCGCCTTCCCGCCGGCGCAAGTCTTCGTCGGCGGCCAACCTGTGGCGGACGCCGGCGCGATGGCCGCGGCTATCACGCGGGAAAATCCAGCGCAACCGGCCTATCCGGGCATTCCCGGTCCCTTCGCCCCTGGTGATTTCAAGCTGGACAGGGACGGCGGGGGCGGCAGCGTGAGGGCGCAGGTCGTTGCTCTGCAAAATAAGCATTCGACCGTGACAAAACTGGAACAGGTGACTGTGCGCTTGCAGGAGGGGCATGCGCTATTTGCGGAGGGTGACGGATTGGCGCTGGCCTCTGTTATCGCGCGGGACGAGTCATCGCGGACAGTGGGTCTCATCGCCAATACCGGACTGAGACAGGGCGCATGGGCCAGCAGCGTCGCGCATGATTGCCATAATTTGCTTGTGATTGGCCGCAGCCCGGAAGCGATGGCACAGGCAGCCAATGCCGTCCATGCGATGGGCGGCGGCGTCGCCGTCGCCGCGCGCGAAGGCGTAACCGCCTCCTTGCGGCTGCCTTACTTCGGCTTGCTGAGTGATGAGCCGGTCACTGCGGTGGCGCGCGGGCTGGCGGCTGTGGAAGAGGCGATGCGCCGGTTCGGCGCGCATCAAACACGCCCCTTCCTGACATTTTCAATCATGAGTTTGAGCGTCAGCCCCTACGCGAAATTCACCGACAGAGGACTTGTTGATACCGAATCTCGCCAATTGATCCGACCCTTTTATCCGGCCGACAAGTCGGAAGCGTAAGGCAAGGCGGGTTCTGCAAATGGTCGGATCGTCCGCGCCCCACTTAGGGCAATCGCATCAAAATAATAGCGGCTGAAATGCCGGGAATCTAAACCCAATATTAACCATAGAGAACATAGAGGACACAGAGAAAAACATAGAATGTCTTGTTTCAACTGTGTTTTCGAGTGAAAAAATACGTTTGCTTATCACTCTTTATTCTAGTCTCGGATTTTAGGAGAAATGCCGTCTGAATACCAACGCACTCTGTGCGCTCTGTGTTGAAAAAATTTGATGCAATTGCCCTGGCGCCCCACTCGGGGCGCAATGTCTATCCGATTAGAACTGTTACACTGTCTATGAACGTCGTATCGGGGAACGACTGATGGAAACCTACACCGTCAAAAACGCTCAAAATAGCCTGAACGAACTGCTGTCGGACGCGCATAAAGGTAAGACGGCCGTCATCACCGCAGAAAATGGTTGGGCGGTAAAGCTCGTTCCGACTCCGATAAGGGCGAAAAAACCGCGTAAAGCCGGCAGCGCCCGCGGCCAGGTATGGATGTCCGACGACTTTGATGACCCATGGAAGACTTCGCCGACTATATGGAATGAGTTTGGCATCCTGCACATTACGGCGGAACACGCTGAGACGGTGGCCAAGCTTCCCTTTCCAGAATCAGGGCATCGAGATCCCTTCGACCGCATGATCATCGCGCAAGCCCTTTGCCATGACTTGACAATCGTTACTCGCGACGCTGCGTTTAGCGACTACTCAATCCAACGCATTTGCTAGCCCCGCCCAGGTGAAGCGCGCGCTGAATCCGCGCGAGGCGGCTGCTCAGCTTGGTGTCTGGCAAAACGATACCAGCGATGTCGGCACGCGCAATGCTGCTGTCAGATTTCGTATTGACCCCATCCACACAATTCTCATTGGCATACGAGAACACAGATGTGCCTGCCGCACAAGTCAAGTGCTAACTGCAACCGTTGATCTTGCGGTAGTGTATCTTTTTGCAGCTTGTTTCAATTTTCGATAGAATAGCCAATCGCGTAGAGGACTCAATGCGCGCATTTTACATACATCTTTTTGGGAAAGGAACGAAACAGTGGCTAAACGATTGACATACCTAGTGCTTGTTCTTGTTCTATGTCTACTGGCAGGGGCGGCGGCGGCGCAGGATGCGTCCACAACCATTTACGCCCATCTCACGCAGGACTTTGATGTCTTGGATCCGCACGTCACCAATACGACTCTCGGCTACCAAATGGCGATCACCTTCTACGATCGTCTGGTCGCGATGGATGATGACGGCAACGTGATTCCTTCGTTGGCCACAAGTTGGGAAGGCAGCGGCGCGGACGCGCTGACGCTGACGCTGAATCCCGATGCCGTCTGCGCGGATGGCAGTCCGCTGAATGCCGAAGCCGTCGCCAACTCGCTCGCGCGCATGGGCGCCAATGATACCGGCGCGCCATTCGTCTATCGCACGCTCGGCGGCGCGGCCGGCGCCACAGAAGAGCGCTATTCCGTATCGCACGATAACGAGGCCGGCGCCGTCACCATCACCATGCACGAACCATTTGGCGCATTGCTGGTCGGTTTGGCCATGCCTTGGGCTTCGATCATTTGCCCGGCCGGGATCGAGAATCCCGACTCGCTGATTGAAGGACCGCAAGGCAGCGGGCCCTATATGTTGGCGGAGTCGGTACGCGGCGATCGCTACGTGGCGCAGGCGCGCCCGGAATACTCCTGGGGCGCTCGCGGCACCACCACTGCCGACGAGGGCTTCCCTCAGACCCTGGTTTATCAAGTCGTGGACAACGAAACGACAGCCGCCAACTTGTTCCTCGCCGGCGAGCTGAACATCGTCACCGTATCCGGCGCGGATTTCGACCGTGTCGCCGCCGCCGAGACTTTCGCCGTAAATGGCTACAGCTTCGGCGCCCAGTGGCTGCAACTCAACAAGGACGAGGGCTTGATTGGTACTGATCCCGCCATTCGCCAGGCTGTCTTCAAAGCCGTCTCGCGCGACGAATATCTGGATGTCGGCTTCGGCGGACGTGGACTATTCACCAACACCTTTGTCTCGCCCCTGGCCCTCTGCTATGACGCGGGCCTTGATTCGGCATACGACGAAGCAGTCGGTTTCGATCCCGATGCCGCGCGCCAGATCCTGGCCGATGCCGGCTACGCGTCTGGCGCCGACGGCAAACTGGCCGACGCCGATGGCAACCCGGTCGTCCTGCGGCTGGTGGATTATGGCCGGGCAGGTGCGGAAGCGGCCGAGCTGTTGATCCTGTCGCTGGAAGACGTCGGATTCACTGTGGAGCCATTCATAGTTGAATTTGGCGGCTATCTGGAGCGCTTGCTGCGCACAGGAGAATGGGATGTGTCGATTCTGGGGGTTAATCCGCCTGTACCGCTGCCGAGCGCGATGGTTGGCTATTTCAGTGGCGGCGGCACCATCAACACAGCGTCAACGGCCAACGCGACTTTCGATGCCGAATTCGCACTGGCGAATGTGACGGCGGGCGAGGAGAGCTGCATGCACTGGAGCAACGCGATGCGGGCGCTGCTGGAAGATCTCGAGTTCAAGCCGCTGTTTTCGGAGGAGCGGACCTACTTCGGGCAGGGTGTGGAATTCACCTTGTTCAACAACTATACCGGCACCTGGGATCCCATCACCACGAGGATCGTCGGCGAATAAGTCTGCTGCCAAATGACGTCGTCACAGATGACGCTGCGTAACGAATCGAATTCAGGGATCATGGCTTGGCTGACGGGCCGGCTGGGTCCCTGGCCGCGCTTTCTGCTCAAGCGCTTGGTGAGCTTGTTCGTCGTTCTGGCGATGCTGCTGGTGCTGACCTTTCTGCTTATTTACCTGGTACCGGGCGATCCCGCCGTTCGCAAAGCCGGCATTGACGCCAGCGCCGAGCAGATCGAATTCGAGCGCAAAGCCCTGGGCTTGGATCAACCCGTACACGTCCAGTTCATCCGCTATGTCCAAGGCGTGGCCCGCCTCGACTTCGGCACATCGTTCATCACCAAGCAGGCGGTTACCGAGATTTTGCAGCAGCGTTTCCCGCGCACTTTTCAGCTCGCGGGCACCGGCCTGTTAATCGTGATGCTGGTCAGCGTGCCGCTGGGCATCCTCGTCGGCGCCTTGACCCGCGAGGGGCGCAACCGGCGTCTGGAAGTGGTATTCATGTCCTTGACCAGCACAACCAGCGCCATGCCCGAATTCTTGACGGCGACCTTCCTGGCATTCATATTCGCCGTGACCTTGAACTGGCTGCCGGTCGGCACCACACAGAAATCCACCGCCATCATCCTGCCGGCGATCTCGGTGAGTTTGCGTCCTGTCGCCTCGTTGGCTCGCGTCGTCCGGCTGGAAACGCTCAACGTCCTGGCGCAAGACTATATCCGCACCGCGCGCAGCAAACGGCTGCCCGCGTATCTGATCTTCATGCGTCACTTGCTGCCCAACGTCTTGACCGCGGCCCTGACCATCGGCGGTTTGGTCTTCGCCGGCTTGCTTGGCGGCACGGTCATCGTCGAGAATGTCTTCGCTTGGCCCGGCTTGGGGCAACGCGTGGTGGACGCCGTGTTTAATCTGGATTACCCCGTCATTCAAGGCATCGTATTGTATTTCGGCATAACCGTCGTCTTGATCAATACCGCGGTCGATATCCTCTTAGCCCTGGTTGATCCACGGACGCTGGTATTGAGCGAGTAAACCAGTGAGCAACGCGCCCGCATACACTGAAGTCCAGGCGCGCTCATACCTGGCATTTTGGCGGACTCCGTTTTTTCGCGCCTTTTTGAGCTCGCCGAGCGGATTTCTAGCCTTGTTCCTGACTGGCATGCTGCTGGCCACCGCTTTGCTTGCGCCCCTCGTCTTGACCCGGGAAGAAATTTATCAACGCAATGTCAGGCGTCGCCTCGAAGGTCCCTCTGCCGATCATGTTTTGGGCACGGACAACCTGGGCCGCGATATCCTCAAGCGCACCTTATATGCGACGCCCCTAACGCTGCAGCTGGCGCTAAGCGCGGCGGGCATGGCCATTGTAATCGGCTTCGCTGCGGGCGCGGCGACCGCCTATCTCCCGGGTCGATTGCGCAACATGGGTGTACGTTTGCTCGAAATCATGCTGGCTTTTCCGGGCATATTGATCGCGATTATGCTCGTCGCTGTTGTCGGGACCAGCGCCGAGGGCGCCGTCCTGGCGATTGGCATCGCCTTTTCACCCAGTCTGGCGCGCGTCGCCTATACCCTGGCTTCGGGCGTGGCTGGCCTCGATTATATTTCCAGCGCGCGTGTATTGGGCTTGTCCAGCCGCCGCATCGTTTTTCGTTACATTATCCCAAATATCGCCGAGACCTTGATCGTAGTCTCTTTTAATGCCACAGCATCCGCTTTGGTCGCCGTATCGTCGCTGAGCTTCCTGGGTCTAGGCGTTCAAGGCACGCAATTCGACTGGGGCCGCCTGATCACAGAAGGCGTGCTGCGCCTGTATCAAGTACCGTTGCTGGCTTTGGCTCCGGCGCTGGCCATCGGCATTACCGGTTTGACCCTTGGCTATTTGGGCGAGGCGCTGGCTCGGGGCCTCAATCCGGCGCTCTGGACGCAGACTGCCGCCATTCAATCGCGCACTTGGCTGCAACGGTATTTCTCTTCTGAATATATGCTGCTTACTGGCGCGACTTTATTGCTTGTCGCATTTTATTTCTTGCCTTGGTTCAGCCCGGACGCTTTGGATCCCAACCGGACCTTGGTTACAGGCGCAAAGATTCTGGCTGGCGACACCAATCTGGCTGCGATTGCTACAGGCTCGCAGGTTGCGATGCTTTTGCTGCGTACCGGCGCCTGGATCGCTCTGCTGCTTGGATTGCTCTCCTACTTCTTTTTGCGCTACCGTCGGTTCTGCGCGTATCTCGGGCTGATCTGCGGGCTTTGCGCCGGCAGCTACTTTCTTTCCTTCCTGCTCGCGGATTCCGCCAGCCTGGGGACGGCACTGGCTTCCGCGCAGTTGGGATTTTATCTCGGCGTGGGCGCCACGATCTTGCTCATCCTGCAGGTCGTTTCGGACAAGTCCAGGCAAACGCGCGGCAGCCCAGACGACATACCAGCGCCCAGCCAAGCAAGCGCTGTCGAGGCGCCGGTTTCGCAAGCCCAGCCTTTGCTGCAGGCGCGCGGGTTGACCGTACGCTTTGAACTCGAATCCGGCAGCATCTCGCCGGTCAATGATATTAACATTGATCTGGCCGAGGGCGAGATCGTAGGCGTCGTCGGCGAATCCGGTTCTGGCAAGAGCATGACGGCGCTGGCGCTGGCGCAGCTGGTCCCGCACCCCGGCGTCGTCAGCGCGCATTATGTGCGCCTGCGCGGAGAAGACATTACCCGCATGTCGGCCGGGCAATTGCGCTATTTTCTCGGCTCTGAGATGGCGATGATCTTTCAGGATCCAATGTCGTCCCTCAACCCCGCCCTCAAAATCGGCACGCAACTGACCGAAGCGACCCGGGTTCACCGCCGTGTCAGCGGCAAAGCATTGCGCAAGATGGCGCTGGAGCGCATGGCCGATGTGCATATTTCCGCCGCGGAAACGCGCTTGAAGCAGTACCCGCACGAGTTTTCCGGCGGCATGCGCCAGCGAGCCATGATCGCCATGGGTTTGATGAATTCCCCCAGCCTGATCATCGCGGACGAACCCACCACCGCGCTCGATGTGACGATTCAGGCGCAGATCATTGATGTCTTGCGTGAAATCAATCAAGAGCAGGGCACGACGGTTTTGCTGATCTCCCACGACGTCGGCGTGATCATCGAAATCTGTTCCCGCGTACTTGTTATGTATGCCGGGCGCATCGTTGAAGATGTGCAGATTACCGAATTGATGACGGCAGACAAGCATCCATACACCGAAGCGCTGATCGCGGCGGTGCCCGCCTTCGATAGCGATCGGGACGAACCGCTGGCATCCATACCCGGTCGACCGCCCGATTTGGATAATCTCCCCTCGGGATGCGCCTTCGCGCCCCGCTGTCCTTATGTTTTCGAGCGCTGCCGCCAAGAGGTCCCGGCTTTGCTTCACGTTGATGACAATCATCGAATCGCTTGCTTTTTGCGGACTGAAGCGCTGGAGGATGCCCAGGCGTGAATAAGCTGGAAGCGCGCGATCTCGTCGTCCGTTATGGACAATTGACTGCGGTGGATGGCGTCAGCTTCGGCATTCCGGCCGGCGGCACTTTGGGCTTGGTAGGCGAATCCGGCTCGGGCAAATCGACCATCGCGCGCGCAATCGTGCAGCTGGCCAAGACCGCTCGAGGTCAGATTTTGCTGGACGGCAAGGATATCACTTATGCTCACGGCGCTGATCTGCGAGAGATTCGCAGTCGAATTCAGATGATCTTTCAGGATCCCTATTCGTCGCTGAATCCGCGGCTTTCCGTCGGCGCGATGATCGACGAAGTGCTGCAGCGACATCGGGACTTGACCGCGGCGCAGCGCCGTCAGGAAGTGAGCCGCCTGTTGGAAATGGTCGCTCTCGAACCGATGTTTGCCGGCCGCTATCCACATCAGTTCTCCGGCGGGCAGCGCCAGCGGATCGCCATCGCGCGCACATTGGCCTCACAGCCGGAGCTGGTGATCCTTGATGAAGTGGTATCGGCGCTTGATGTTTCCGTGCAGGCGGAAATCCTCAATTTGCTGCGCGACCTGCAACGAGAGTTCCAGCTTTCCTATCTCTTTATCTCTCACGATCTGTCGGTGGTGCGCTATATGAGCGATTCGGTTTCTGTGATGTACCTCGGGCAGATAGTTGAGTGGAAAGAGACTGAGGAATTGTTCAAGCAGCCGCAACATCCCTATACGCAAGGCTTGATCGACTCCATTCCCAAAATGATCGTAGGCGGGGATCCGCAGCGCATTCCTTTGCGTGGAGAAATCCCCGATCCACATTATCCGCCGCCCGCCTGCCGCTTTCATACGCGCTGCCCCTTCGGTCCACTGGCTTATTCCGAAAGAAGCGCTTGCCGCGAGCGCGATCCTCACCTTCAGATTGACAAGAGCCGTCATTATGCCGCCTGTCATTTTCCGCTTGTCAAGAAGGAGCTGCTTTAATGCCTGAAGACAAGAAACCTGTTTCCTGGGGCTTGCGCATGACCATGCTCGCCGAGGAGCATCCGGACAAGGTCGCGCTTTATCTGTTGCCCCGGGACGGCAGCGCGCATCGAGCGGTGTCCTGGTTGGAACTGGAGACTTCCGCCAATCGCGTCGCTCGCTGGATGCGCGATATTGGCGTCAATGAGCATTCAGCAGTCGGCATCAGCTTGTGGAATTGCGTGGAACATTTCTTCGCGGCCACCGCCGCCTGGAAGCTGGGCGCCCTGGTTTTGCCCATGCGCGGGGAAATGCCGGCCCTCGAGCGCGATGCCATGCTGGACTTGCTCAATCCGACCGTGGTTATTTCGCGCTGGGACAACGTTGCATATCCCAAATTCTGGTGAATAACGCCGGTATCCTGCGCGATCGTACGCTGGCCAATATGAGCGAAGCGGAATGGGGCGCTGTTATCGCCGCGCGCCTGAAGGGACATGCCGCGCCCGCAAAACATGCTGTGGCCTACTGGCGCGAGAAAAACAAGAGCGCGGGCGCCCGGTCTACGGCTCGGTGGTGCATACCAGCTCGGTCGCGGGTTATGCCGGCAACTTTGGCCAAGCCAATTATTCGGCGGCGAAGCTGGCGGTCTGCGCCTTCTCCCAGGTCATCGCGCTCGAAGCCTTGGACGAGGCGCTGCCCGACAAACTGGTTGAACACGGCAGCATCTGGGATTGGTTTGATTGATTAGCCGATCATCGCCGTCGAAACCAATTGGATAGTTAAATACTCCTGCATGGCCTCAGACTCGAGATTGGAGATCCGCCAGGTCTGCGGGGAAGAGTTGCGTCGCGTTTAGACAAAAACTGTGTCCACTTTTTCGAGTGAAGATCAACTCCGGGCAAGGAAATTGAGAGCATGGATCGCGCGGATCACTCTTTCACATAGGGCTGGCCGACTGCCTTGGGCGGGGAAGCGCGGCCGATGAAACCAGCCAGCACGACCAGCGTCACGGCGTAGGGCACCATCTGCAAGAATTGCACCGGGAAGCCGACGCCGACCATCTGCAAACGGATGCCCAGGGAATCGGAAAAGCCGAAGAGCAGCGCCGCGCCGAAAGCCCCGATCGGCGTCCATTTGCCGAAGATCATCGCCGCCAGCGCGATGAACCCCGCGCCGCGCGTCATGCCATCGTTGAAGCTGCCAGTCGCTTCCAGCGAGAACCAGGCGCCCGCCAATCCGGCCACCATGCCGCTGATCCAGACATTGGTCCAGCGGGTGCGGTTGACATGGATGCCCAGCGTATCCGCCGCGTGCGGGTGCTCGCCCACGGCTCGCGTCCGCAAGCCCCAGCGCGTGTAGAACATCACGATATGCGTGAAAGCCAGCATGACAAACATCATGAAGAAGATCGGCTGATTGGTGAAAATCGCCTCGCCAATGACCGGCAGGTCACTGAGGACAGGGATGGAGATGTTGCCGAGTTTGGCCGCGCCGGCTTCGGTGGAAAGCAAGTATTCTCGCCGGACGAAACTGGTGACGCCCACCGCCAGGATATTGATCACCGTGCCGCTGACGATCTGATCGGTGCGGAAGGTGATCGAAAGCCAGCCATGCAAAAGCGCGATCAAGCCGCCACTGAATACCGCCACGATAACGGCCAGCAGTTGCGCGGTTTCCAGCGGCAGCCCGGTATGGCGCAAGTAAAAGAGCGTTGTGAAGCCGAAGCAGGCGGCGAAGAGCATCATGCCTTCGATGGCGATATTGACAACGCCCGCCCGCTCGCACCAGATGCCCGCCATCGCCCCGATTGCCAGCGGAGTCGCCAGGCGCAGGCTTTCGGCGACGATGGTGGTCATATTGGTTTCGTTGCCGGCCGCCGCGGCGATGATCACGGTCGGGATGAACAGAACGCCGCAAAGGACCATCAAGCCCAAGCTGGTTCTCCGCCAGCGCGGCGCGCGCAACTCCGACAGATTCAAGATGCCCGTGATGAGGAAGAGCAGACCAATGAGGCGCAGGTAGGACGAGGTGGGCACATCCAGATTGCCTACCGATGGACTCTGGCCCGCGGAAGTCTTTTCGAAGGTCAGCGTGGTGACCAGATCGCCGTCGATGCCCCCGGCTTGAAAAAAGATAAACGCGCCCAGAATGAGCAGCACGATGGCGATGATGCGGATGCGACCCAGCTTGAAGCCGGGGCGGCCCGAGGCTTTGAGTTTGTCCGGCGTCGACATCATCAGCCTCCCCAGCCGGTCGAGAATACCAGTTCGCCTTCTTCTTCGGCGCTGCGTTTTGGCACGCGCCAGAGGAAGCGAATGATTTGATCGGCGGCCACGAACATGATGATCAGCGCTTGCACGATCTTGACCAGGTCAATCGAGATATCGGCGCGGATCTGCATCAAAGCGGCGCCGCTTAGCAAACCGCCCCAGAGCAAGCCAGCCCAGACCATGCCTTTGGGGTTGTTCCGCGCCAGCAGGGCGACCGCGATGGCGTCGAAGCCGACGCCGGCGAAGAAGCGCGGCAGCATTTCGTGTTCGACGCCGCTGATTTCGATAGCGCCGGCCAAACCAGCCAGCATGCCGCTGAGCGCCATGGCCAGCACGACATTGCGCGGCACGCTCATGCCGGCGTACTTCGCCGCGTTTTGATTGGCGCCGACGGTCCGCAACTCAAAACCGAGGGTGGTGCGGGTCAAGAACCAGTCGGTCAGCCAGACCGCGGCGATCATCAACCAGAAGCCGAAGTGCAGCTTCGATTGGTCGCCGACCGCGATCAAGACCAGGAACAACTGCAAGCCGCTCATGATGACCGCCCAGATCAAGCCCCGGCGCCTGGCCGCCCGAGGATTCTCCCGCCGTTCCGGCAAGTAATTGAGCAGGAAGGCGACCAGCGCCACCGCCGCCATCATCAACAGCAGCGTCAAGGGCGATGTGATCGTATCCATGGTCGGCAGCATGGCCGCCGGCAAGATCACCGGCGTCTTGGGCACGCTCGAGTTGACATCGCCCAAGATAAGCGGGTCCACGGATTTGATCAGCCAGTCGACGATCAAGATGGCGATAAAATTGAGCATGATGGTGGTGATGACTTCGTGAGCGCCGGTATAGGCTTTGAGCGCGCCCGGCACCGCCCCCCAAAGGAAGCCGCCGAGGATGCCGAAGAAGATGACCCCCGGCAGCAGAATCAAGCCGGATATGTCCGGCGAGGCAAAGGCGCCCAGAGCCGCCACCGCAATCGCGCCGGCGTATAGCTGGCCTTCTGCGCCGATGTTGAAGAGCCCGGCTTTGAAGCCCAGCCCCACCGCCAGCCCGGCGATGATGAAGGGGATGGCGCGCACGATGGTCTTTTCCAGGTTGGAGGGGAAGAATAGCAGCGCCTGATCGCCCAGGCGCAAGAAGAGCACTTCTAAGTCTTGGTCGTTTTTGAGGATGCCGAAGCTCTGCCGGCCCAGGTCGTCCGCGCTCAAAACGCGATTGCCCGGGCGCCGGATGACCAGATGCCGAAGCAAGGCGGCATCCAGTTGATCGGACAGCATGGCGTTCACCGATTCGCCGGTCAGATATTCAGCGTCGAGCATCTTGCCCAGGACGCGGAATTGCGCGCCCAGCGCCGCCGGATCGGCGATGCCGAGTTCATCGAGCCGCGCCAGGGTCTCGATGGCTTCGCGGGCGTCATCATAGTCGGATTCGACGATGGCCAGGATGCTATCGGCGTCGGCGCTGGCGCTGTCGATGCCAAGATCAACCAGCAGCAGGAGCGCTTCGTGGCTGCGCTGCAAGGCGACCTGTCCATGTTCGTCTATTAGTTGCAGGTCCTCCAGCACAGCCGCCAATTCACTGGCTGACTTGCTGCCGAGCGCGGGGAAAATTTGCGCTGCTTGGCTTAGCGCCTCCCCGCTTAGCTCGCTATGTCGGGCTGCCAGCGCCGCCAGATCACGGACATCGGAGCGCTTGAGTTCGCTTAGCTCATCGAGCAAGGGTTTGAGATCGCGCAAGGCGTCGGCGCCGACTTCGCGTATGGTCGGGAGGCGCTCGGCAATGGCGGCGGCGGATTCTTCATCGATCTCGTAACGCCCGAAGAACAGCGTATAAGCCCGTGTCTCTTCCATGCCGACTTCAACGATGCGCTCGAAGGGGCGCGCTTGCCGCGAAAGGCTGCGCCGGGTGGTGATTTGGTTGCTGGCGGCATAGCGGCGCAATTCATCAAAATCATCGGCGCCGGCCACCTCGTTGACGGTTAAGCCGGTGATGGATTCCACCAGCGCCACATAAGCCGTCGACGAAACCCGCAAACCCTCGGCGATATCCGGCTGGGCGGCGTTGTCGCTGACGGTAATCGTGATTAACGGGATGCCGGCCAGAAAAGCCGTGATCACCGCCAGGACCGGCACCAGCCCCGGCGAGACGCCAGCCCAAAGTCCAATGAAACCGCGGCGACGGGCTGTTTCAGAAGTTGCGCTCATCTTGCGCCCTCGGCTTGAAGATCATCGCGCACGCCCGCCATGCGCAAGCCGACGGTATCCTTGTCCGCTGCTTCAATCGGCAGGATATCGATGATCTGCCCTTCGAACATGACGGCTACGCGGTCGGACAGGCTCAAGACTTCGTCCAGCTCCGACGAGACCAGCAAGATGCCGGCACCTGCGTCGCGCATGCGGATGATCTGCTTGTGGATGAATTCAATCGAGCCGACGTCCAGGCCGCGGGTGGGCTGGGAGGCGATCAGCAGGTCGACCCCGCGCGAAAACTCGCGGGCGACTATCACTTTCTGCTGGTTGCCGCCGGAGAGGCCGCCGGCCGGATTGTTGATGATGGGCGGCCGCACATCGTATTGTTCGACCAGTTGATGGGCGTTGTCGGCGATGGCGCGGTCGTCAACCACAATGATGTTGGAAAATTCAGATCTGTAATAGCTGCACAGGACCAGATTGTGCATGACGGTGAAGCCCGCGACCAATCCGTCCCGCTGGCGATCTTCCGGCACATGCCCGACGCCCTTCTCGGTGACCCGGCGCGGGGGCGAGCCGGTCATGTCTTGTCCCTTGATATAGAAGCGGCCATCATCCACCGGGCGCATGCCGGTCAACGCTTCGACCAGTTCGGTCTGCCCATTGCCTTGCACGCCGGCGATGCCCAGGATTTCGCCGCGCTGCAAGCCCAGGTTGACGCCCTCCACCGCGGGCAGGCCGCGATCATCGCGCGCATGCAGATTGACGATATTGAGGATTTCGTCGCCGGGGGTGGCGGCGGCTTTTTCCACTTCGAGGATGACATCGCGCCCGACCATCAACGAGGCCAGCGAAGCCTCGGTGGATTGCTCCGGGTCGGCATGGCCCGCGACCCTCCCGCGCCGCAGCACAAGGACGTCGTCGCAGATTTCCAGCACCTCTTTCAGCTTGTGGCTGATGAAAATAATGCTGACGCCTTTTTCCAGCAGCGCTTGCATGATCTTGAACAAGCCGCGCGTCTCTTGCGGCGTCAGCACGGCTGTCGGCTCATCGAGGATGAGGATGTCGGCGTGGCGATAGAGGGCTTTGATAATCTCGACGCGCTGTTGAAGCCCGACCGGCAAATCGGCGATCAGCGCGTCTGGGTCGACATCCAGGCCGTACTCCCCCGACAGCTCGAGTATCTCGCGCCGGGCGCGGTCGCGCCGCAAGAAGGGACCCGAGACGTTTTCGTTGCCCAACATGACGTTTTCGGTGACGGTCAGCACATCGACCAGTTGAAAATGCTGATGCACCATGCCGATGCCGAGTTCGATGGCGTCTTTGGGTCCGGCGATGTCGACGGCGCTCCCGTTGACGAGGATTTCGCCTTCGTCGGGCTTGTACAGCCCATAGATCATGTTCATCAAGGTGCTCTTGCCGGCGCCGTTTTCGCCCAGCAAGCCGAGGACCTGGCCCTTGCGCAAAATGAGATTGATATTGTCGTTGGCCAGGACGCCGGGGAAGCGTTTGCTGATGCCGCGCACTTCGAGAACGGGGGCGGCTGCGGTCATGGGCGGGACCTTTATTTGGGAACGACTGTGTAGAGATTATAACGCGGAAATTGCGTTATTGGGGAAATTGCGCGCTAAATTGCATTCACTCCTGGAGAATCTTCTTCTGCATCACTATGTGGCTGCCACGTTGGCGGACTTCAGCAAATCCGTTTCCAGTGAGGATTCGACATACTTCGCGACCTGAGAAACTGCGCCTCCTAGGCACGATGGAGGCTTAGTTTATCGATCCGTCCGCGTCTAGCCAGCCGATCCTGCACTTCGGCTGGCGACGCGCATTCAAGGAAGAGGGATACCGCTTCCTGGATATTGTCAATCGCTTCCTCACGGGTGCTTCCCTGGCTGGCAATATCGTATTCAAGGCAATGCGATACGTAGCTATCTTCATCTTGCGTGGTAACGACAGTGATTGTTTCCACGGGACAAACTCCAATTCAACTGTAAAAGGAGACACCCTACAATTCCTCGGTGGCCGCCGCGCCTCAGTAATTCCAAGTAAGTTGTGCAACAAAATCTAAACACAGAGGACACAGAGAGCGCAGAGAAAACCAACAGAGGAATATATTTTGCGGGCGTTTCGGCGGGTCGCGTAGACACTGACCGTCAAACGCCCCTACAGTTCGTCCCTGTTTTGATTCTCATTACTTTCTTGGAATTACTTCTGTGGCAAACTTTTAATCCTCCAGCGTACTCAAATCCCCCAGCGGCTGACCCATGGCCTGGGCCTTGAGCACCCGGCGCATGATCTTGCCGCTGCGCGTCTTGGGCAGATTCTCCACAAACTCGATCTGGGCCGGCACGGCGATGGGACCGACCTCGTGGCGCACATGAGCCTTGAGTTCCGCCTCCAGCGCGTCCGAGCCTTCGAGGCCCGCCACCAGAATACAGTAAGCGTGGATGGCGTTGCCGCGCAGCTCATCGGGGATGCCGATGACGGCCGATTCGGCCACGGCGCTGTGGCTGACCAAGCCCGATTCGACCTCGGCTGTGCCCAGCCGGTAGCCACTCACTTTCAGCACGTCGTCGTTGCGGCCGATGACCCAGAGGTAGCCGTCTTCATCGCGGCGAGCCGTGTCGCCGGCCAGGTACCAGCCCTGGTCTTGATACTTCTCCCAGTATTGGCTGATGAAGCGATCGTCGTCGCCGTAGACGGTGCGGATCATGCTGGGCCAGGGCGACTTGATGACCAGGTTGCCGTCTTCGTTGGTGGCCACCGGCTCCCCATCGTCATCGACGATATCGACCTGGATGCCCGGGAAGGGTCGGGTGGCGCTGCCGGGTTTCAAGCCGACCGAGGGCAAGGGCGTGATCATGAAGCCGCCGGTCTCGGTCTGCCACCAGGTATCGATGATGGGGCAAGTCTCCTTGCCGATGACGCGGTGATACCAGCGCCAGGCTTCGGGATTGATGGGCTCGCCGACCGAACCCAACAAGCGCAGGCTGCTGAGGTCATGCCGGTTGGGCCAGGCTTCGCCGAAGCGCATCAGCCCGCGGATGGCGGTGGGCGCGGTATAAAGGATGGTCACGCCGTAATCGGCCACGATCCGCCACCAGCGATCGGGATTGGGATAGGTGGGCGCGCCTTCGTAGATGATGCTGGTCGCGCCCAGGATGAGCGGCGCGTAGACGATATAGCTGTGCCCGGTGATCCAGCCGGGATCGGCGGCGCACCACCAGCGGTCTTCTTCCTTGATATCAAATGCCCAGGAGAGCGTGGTCGAGGTATAGACTTGATAGCCGCCGTGCGTATGCAAAACGCCCTTGGGTTTGCCGGTGGTGCCGCTGGTATACAGGATGAAGAGCGGGTCTTCGGCATCCATGATTTCGGTATGGGCAGTTGGCTTGGCCATGGGCAGCGCCATCAGATCGTGATACCAGTAGTCGCGCCCGCCCTCCATGTGGATGTCGTGACCGGTGCGTTTGACGACGATGACCGTCTCCACCACCGGCGAACGCTGCACGGCTTCGTCGACCGTGTCCTTGAGCGGGACGATCTTGCCGCGCAGCCAGGCGCCGTCGCAGGCGATCAAGACCTTGCTCTGCGCGTCTTCGATGCGGCTGGCCAAAGCCTGCTCGGAGAAGCCGCCGTAAACGACGCTGTGCGGCGCGCCGATCTTGGCGCAGGCCAGCATGGCGATGGCGATTTCCGGCACGCGACCCATATAGATCGTGACGCGGTCGCCCTTCGCCACACCCATGCCCCGCAGCACATTGGCGAATTTGTTGACCTCTTGCCAGAGCCGCCAATAGGACAGCGTAACTACCTCGCCGTCTTCGCCTTCCCAGATGATGGCCAGCTTGTTGCGGCGCCAGGTCTTGACATGGCGGTCGAGGGCGTTGAGCGCCATATTGGTCTTGCCGCCGACAAACCACTTGTAAAATGGTTTGCGGCTGTCATCGAGCACTTTGTCCCAGCGCTTGTACCATTCCAGCGTTTCGGCGCGGTTGGCCCAAAAAGCCTCGGGGTCTTGCAGCGCCAGGTTGTAAACCGCCTCGTAATCCGGCACGTTAGCGCCTTCGACCATGTCCGCCGAGGGGTGATACCACTCGCTGGTTGGGGGTGTAAATCCTTGCTCAGCCATCGAATACTCCTGTTCGTCGATCCGCTTCTGTTCAGGAGGCAGTTTGCCTGCTGCATATGCTGTGTTTTCACATTCGGCTATTATAAACCAAACTGCCGCCATGTCGAAATCCGCGCGCGGCCAGGTAGCAGGGCAATCGCATCAAATTTTTTTCACCACCGAGGACACCGAGGACACCGAGAGCACCGAGATTGAAACCCTTGTCTACCAAAATGGAGGCGATGTAGGGGCGTTTGACGGTCAGTGTCTACGCGACCCGCTGAAACGCCCGCAAATTATAGATCATTTTCGTGGGCGGCTCACCGAGCCGCCCCTACCATATCATAATATTACAGAGAAAATGGCGCAAAATGAGTAGGCCAATGATTAACTTTATTCAAATTAAAATATAACGACAGAGACGCTCGGCGGCAATTGCCGGGGAAAAAGTTTTTTCGGCAATTTGGCAATCTGGCCATTTGGCAAGGGGATTCAATTATTAAGGCGCTGTGATCAGGGTAGCGGGGATTGGGAAGGGAAATGGCGACTATATGTTCACATCAGCAACTATTCGCTATTCGGGCAAAACGCGCTATAATAATGACGCTGCGGCGAAAGCGTCGTTCGTCTCTGTACGCCGGCAGCGTATCTATCAATAATCATTGACTGAATAGGAGTATTCCATGAAAGCTAAAGTTTCGATCCTGATCACGCTGATGATTTTCGTGATCTCAGTTCTGGGCGTTTCCGCGCAGGACACCTTCTTCGGCCACACGGCTGAAGACCTTTTCCCCATCCCCGAAGTCGCGGAAACTGAGCTGGAGCAGACCCTCGCCTTTGAAGCGCTGATGAATGCCAATATCCCCGACGGCCACGCCTTGGGCGAAGGCAAGACCATCACCTTCGGCGTCCTGGGTCAAGGCTCGCGCGGCGGCATCTCTGGCACCATCTATTTCTGGCGCAATGCCTTTGAAGCAGCCACCGGCGCCACCCTGGAAATCGTCGAGATTCCCTACAATCAGCTCGGCACCACCATCCCGGCCGACTTCCTGACCGGGCAATACACTTACGACGTCTTCATCGGCGCCGCTTGGCAGTATGGCGACTGGGTCAGCAATGGCTGGATCCAGCCGATCGACCAGTGGATTGGCGATGAGCGCTTCGCCCAATGGACGCCGGAAGACACGGCGCCGGCTTTCCGCGCCCTGCTGCAATGGGGCGGCGAGACCTACGGCAGCCAGATGGACGGCGATGCCCAGCTGCTTTACTATCGCCACGACATCCTCAGCGATCCCGAGTGGCAAGCCGCCTACGAAGCCGAGGTCGGCTCGCCGATGCCCTATCCCATCGTCACTTGGCAGGATCTGCTGGCAATCACCAGCTTCTTCAATGGCAAGGACTGGAACGGCGACGGCGATCCCGATGACGGCATCAGCCTGCATCTGGCGCCCGGCGGGCAGGGCCACTTCCACTATGCCACGCTGGCCGCTTCCTTCGCCGTGACCCCGGCCGATGGCGATGATTCGCGCGCCGTCAGCAAATACGACAACGTCTTCTGGTTCGATCCGGATGATATGACGCCGCTGATCAACGAGCCGGGCCACGTCATGGCGCTGGAATTCCTGCAGGAACTGGCGGCGACGGGGCAAGAGGCGCAATTCGGCTGGCAGCTGGGCGAGGCTTGGGACAACTTCCTCGGCGGCAACGCCATCGCCACCTTCAGTTGGGGCGATGTGGGATCGCTGTCGCAGAACGTAGAGCGCTCCGCTATCAGAGGCAGCCTGGGCGCGGATGTCACGCCCTGCTCCAGCGAGTGGTATGACCGCGAGACCGGCGAGGTTGTGGTGGACACCGAAAATCCCAACTGCGTCGGCAATACCACCGGCGGCTCCTGGCACCCGACTATGTCGTCCTTCACCGATAATCCGGAGCTGACCTACTTCTACATGGCGCTGATCGCCAACCCGTCGATCAATTTCTACAACGCTACCACCGGCTGGCAAGGCGTTGATCCCTGCTGCACCTACCAGCTCTATGAACCGCGCGGCACGGCCGTCTCGGAAGATTACACCGCTGTCGGATTTGACGCCGACGATATGGAGCGCTACATCAACGCCTACGGCTCCAATGTCTATGACAAGCCGACTTCGGTCACCTACCTGCGCATTCCCGGCACGCTGGAATACATCCAGGAGACGCTGGATATCCGCTTGTCCGAGGCGATGACCGGTCAATCGACGGCGCAAGAAGCGCTCGATAACACAGCCGAAGACTGGGAAGAGATCACCGACGACCTCGATATCGACAGCCAGTTGGAGATCTACCAGCAGGCCATCGGCTACATGGGCGGAATGTAGGAAAGCCAATCCCTAGCCCCCTCCCCGAGAGGGAGGGGGAATTGTCCAATTGGGCTGGACGTTAATATGGTGTCTTGGGGGCGGTCCGCTGGGTCGCCCTTAAACAAGGCAACAAAAAATGACTACGAAAACTAAACACTCCGACGGCACGCTCAAGAACAATCGCGCAAAATACCTTTTCCTCATGCCCGGCGTCATCTGGATCCTGGCTTTCACGCTCTTCCCGCTGATATATTCCTTCGGCTTGAGCATGACCAACTATCGCCTTGGTCGCAATCCCAAATACATCGGCTTCGAGAACTATGCCGAGATCCTGGGCATCGGCGACGAGAAAGTCGACAAAAAAGCCGTCAGCACCGCCAGCTTCAGCGCCTTCCTCTTCATCGGCAGCACAGCGGCGACCCTGATTTTTGGCACCTTCGTCGCCTGGGTCTTTAATCATAATCTGCCATTATTACGACAAATGCGAGCCATCATCACCATGCCGCTATTTGCAGCGCCTATCGCCTTGGGCTGGCTGGGCGTAGTGATCTTCAACGAGCAATCGGGCCCGCTCAACAACTTGCTGGAGGGACTCGGCCTGGGGCGCGTGAACTGGTTCATCGAACCGATGCCAGCCCGCTTCGCCGTCATGTTCACCGATGTCTGGCAATGGACGCCCTTCGTCTTCATCGTCGTGCTGGCGGCAATGCAATCGGTGCCGGACGACCTCTATGAATCGGCGCGTCTGGATACCAAGTCGAATTGGCAACTCTTTCGTTCGATCACCTTTCCCATGATCGCGCCGGCTTTAGGCACGGTGATGCTGCTGCGCATGGTCGAGTCGCTCAAGATTATCGATATCCCCTATAGTTTGACGCGCGGCGGTCCCGGCTCGGTCACACAGACTTATGTTTACTACGCCTATGAAACGGGTCTGGTCGGCAGCTTCCAGTTAGGCGAGGCGGCGGCGCTGGCATATCTGCTGGTGGTGGTCGCGATCGTCGTATCATCGATCTATTTTTACCGCGTGCGCGAGCGCTTCGAGTAGATCGGGAGGACGAAGATGACAGCGCAATCCAGTTCGCTCTCTCTGCCCGAGCCAAAAGGCGCGCCGTCCCGCTCGTCGCACAGTGACAAGGTCATCATTTTCCTGGCGATCATTTGCACCTTTATCGCCTTCTCGCCATTCGGATACGCCATTTTGACCTCTCTGAAATCGGAATGGAAGGACGGCTCCATCATCCCCTTTCTGCAATTCGAGCCGAATCTGTTGAACTGGCAGCAGGAGTTCGGCTCGGGCGGCGCGGAAACGATGAAAGCCCTGCGCAACAGCACATTGATTTCCCTGGGCGCGACCGCGGTGGCGACCACGCTCGGCACCTTGGCCGGCTACGGTTTGGCGCGCTTCAAATACGGCATCGGCAATCGCAACCTGGTTTCCTGGTTTCTCTCGCAGCGTTTCTTGCCGCCGGTGGCGACGCTTATCCCCTTCGTGCTGATGTTCCGCGATCTGAAACTGCTCGACACCCTGACTGGCATGGTCATCGTCAATGCCACATTCACCTTGCCCTTCGCGGTCTTGATCATGCGCGATTATTTCGCCGACCTGCCGCCGGAATTGCGCGAGGCGGCGCTGGTGGATGGCGCGGGGGAGTTCACGACCTTTTGGCGTATTGCCCTGCCGCTGGCGCGGCCGGCGCTGGTGGCGTCGACATTGATCTGCTTCGCCTTCGCCTGGAACGAATTTCTCTTCGCCAGCGTGCTCGCCAACCGGGACTGGAAGCCCTATCCGATGCTGGTGGCCGGCTCGGACACGGTGCGCGGCATTGACTTCGGCTTTGTAACGACGCGGATGCTGATCGCGGTCACGGTACCGGTGATCTTGTCGCTGATGGTGCAGCGCTTCATCGTGCGCGGACTGACGTTTGGGGCGGTGAAGGGCTAGGATTCACCACAAAGACACGAAGGACGCGAAGATTTGCAGGGGCGCACAAGGCGCGCAGACAGACCTCTTAGCTGCCGCCGAGCGACTACTCGCTGAAATCTCAGATTAATGCAGAGCTAAACCAGCGCGCCGGCGGCGAAAGCCAGGGAGGCCGCTTGTTCGCTGACGCTGACGGCTGCACGACCGTCCAGTTCGGCGGCGATATTGGCGCTGACCCAGAGGTTTTCCAGTTCGAGCGTGTTCTTGATGCGCATGACGCGGGCGTCGCGGATCTGCGAGGGATCGCTGCGGAAGGCGTCAAAGAGCGCCGCTTTGATCGTCTCCTCATCGCTTTCGAAGACCAGGGGCATGCGGCAGCGCAGCAGGAAACCGCTGGTGAACATATTCTTGATGGTGACAGGAAAGTCGATTTTGTCGAAGAGCTTGCGCGACATGAAATCAGCCAGCCCATAGGTAGTGGCGTTGCCGTGGGATTCCGGCGTCAGGTCGAGGATGGCGATGCGCTTGACCCGCGGCGATACGGGCTCGGGCTCGCCTTCGACCATCCAGCGGCCGATGATATTGGTATCCATGCCGGCGCCGCTGATGTTCTTGCCCATCTCGTCGATGATGAGCACATCAATCTCGTCCACCGGCAGCGACGGCATCAACTCGCGCGAGCGCCGCAGCAGGCGCTGGTCGCCTTCGACGACTGTGTCGGGGGTGAAGCCTTCTAGCTGCGCGACCGTGTGATACCCGTCCTCAACCACGCCGAAGCCGGCGACGAAATTGCAATTGGCGATCAGGTGCTTGGCGACAATGGGCATGTAATCGCGCAAGCCGACCGTGCCTTGCTGGTGGATGGTGCGGGCGCCGGTTTCCTTGCCCAGTCCGATGGCCAGCATTTTCAACAAGCCGCTCTCGTGCGGTCCGCGGAAATCGGTGTGTACTTTGGTCCGGTTGGTGATGATTAAGCCGTCGGCTTCAGCCGCATTTTTGTCCAGAAAAGCCGGCATGCCGACGCTGGTGATGCCTGTATTGACAACTTCCATCGTGGCGTGAATGGGGCAGCCCATGGTCGCTTCGCTGATGCCCAAGCCATCGAGCACTTCGATTTGTCCAGCCGGGGTACCGCCGCCGTGGCTGCCCATGGCTGGCACGATGAAGGGTTGACCGCCCGACTCCTTGACCAGCGCGACCAGCTTGCGGGCGATGAGGTCAATGCTGGCGATGCCGCGGCTGCCGAATCCGAGCGCGATGCGCTTGCCCCGGACCGCCTCTGCCAGCCCCAGCCGCCCCCATTCGGCATCCAGCGTCTGGTCGATATCCAGGGGGTTGCCCTTGGGCAACTCTTGCTTGACGGGGTAGAGGGTCGGGATGGTCACGTTTTCCATTGTCTGGCTCACTTCACTATGGGTTGCCGTTCTTCCAGTATTGTAGCGATTCAGAAGAGGATAAGCAAAGGTCCCGAAGATAATGACAGGATGAAGATATGACCAGGCTGTCAGGCAGGCGAACCAAGGCTTTGCCCGACAGCCACAGAAATGCCAGCTGCCTCCAAGCGCTGGCGGGCGATCTCTATGTATTCCGGCGCTATGTCGATCCCGATGAATTCCCGGCCCTGCAAAAGCGCCATTTTGCCGGTCGTACCAGAACCGCACATGGGGTCAAGCACCAGATCGCCCGGATTGCTCCAGGACAAAATATGATCGAGCGCCAGTTTTTCGGGGAAGACCGCCGGATGCTGGAAGGCGATCTTGTCCGATGTTGTGCCGCCCAAGCCTACCGCATAGGACCAGATATTGGTGCGGGTCTTCTCTTTCTTCAGTTCTCCCAGCTTTTTCTTGTTGATGCCATCGGGCAACTTGTTATGTGTCAACATCTCAAATCCGTGCCGTTGGGTGGGGACTTTAAGCGGATTAAAGGTACTGGGTTTGCCCTTGCTAAGCACGAACATCATTTCGTAGGCGTTGGTATAGGCATTGCTGCGCGTGAAAGGCGTATTTTTCTTTTGATAGATCATGATATCGTGGGCGGAAAAACCAATCTCCTGGAAGTAGATAGCTTGACGAAATGAGGTCAAGCTGCGCCCGCCATTGATGCGGTCTCCCACCACCCAAACCAACACGCCGCCCTCAGCCGTAACGCGGTAAAGTTCTTGAGCGATATCTTCAAAAGGGAATTCGTAGCCCTTATAGTCTCGAAGACTGTCATAGGGAGGAGACGTTACTGTAAGTTGGATCGAATCACCTTTCCAGCTTCTCATCACGTCCACACAATTGCCGACGATGAGCCTGGCAGCAGGGTCGTTTTGGGCTCCATTTTGTCTTATGCTCATGCTTCACGTCGCTTTCCGCTATGTCCTTGGTCATCGTTTTATAGCAAATACTTTTGGCTCTGTCATGCGGGACGCGCTTATATCAGGCGCCGCGCTTATTCTTGCGCCGGCGCAGATGCCCGCAAAGCGCAAATATCACGATCAGATTAACCCCTTGCGTCAAAGTCATGCCGCCGATCAGCCCATACAAACCGGACTGACAAGCCCTGTCTTCCGCGCAGGATTGACCCAAGACCTGAGCCACGAGCAGCGCCAGCGCAAGTCCCATCAAAATGCCGCAAATGGTGAGACCGAGTATAGCGATGGTTCGAATCATGATCGCCCTCACATCAAGGCGAGTTTGCTTATTCATCAAGGTCTCCTGGCGCGGAATCGATTGTGCTTGGGACGAGTCCCGAGACGCCAAATAATAGCACAAATGTTCGTATCCGTCAAGCGCCTTGCCTGCGTCGGGAGCGAGCCTCGTTGTCCACAGCATGTCGCCGTGCTACAATTCCGCCCAATTGCGAATGGCTGGGAGGATAAATGGTCAAGAAAGTGATTCTGCTTGACGGCGGCATGGGCCAAGAGATTGTCAATCGCGGCGGCAAGGGCGGATATGGCGAGTGGGCTACCGCCGCGCTGCATGAAGATCCCGATTTGGTACGCCAAATCCATGCCGACTATATCGGGGCTGGCGCTGACGTCATCACCACCAATACTTATGGCACGACGCGGGCGCGGCTGCGGCATGTCGGGATAGAAGACCGGCTGGGTGAATTGCTGAGAGCAGCCGGCCAATTAGCCTGCCAAGCGCGCGACCATTCCGCCAAGCGCGATGTGCGGATCGCGGCAAGCTTGCCGCCGCTGGAAGCGAGTTACGCCAGCGAATTCACGCTCAGTTTCGCGCAGATGGCGGGAGAATTCGCCGAACTCATGGATCTGCTCGAGCCCTATGTCGACTTCTTCCTGGGCGAGACCCTGTCTACAATCTTCGAAGCGGAGGCTTTTCTGGGCGCGGCGGCCGGGCGCGGCAAGCCTGTCTGGCTGTCGCTGACGCTGGAAGATCACGGCTCAACCCATCTGCGAGGCGGCGCGCAACTATCCGACGCAATCGCCAGCATCCGCATAAGCAAACTTTCGCCCGACGCGCTGCTGATCAATTGCTGCACGCCGGACAGCATCACCAGCGCCATGCCTGTTTTGCGAGCCAGCGGTATGCCCTTCGGCGCTTATGCCAACGGCTTCGTTGAGATTCCTGAAAGCTGGGATGAAGCAGGCGGAGTCGCGCAGTTATCGACCCGCCGGGACTTAAGTCCGGAGGTCTATTCAGCGGATGTCGCGCGCTGGATGGAAGCCGGGGCTTCCATCGTCGGCGGCTGCTGTGAGGTGGGTCCGGCGCATATCGCGCGTTTGCGCCAGTTGATTGATGAAACTAATTAGCCGCTCGGCGGCAGCGAAAAGGTCAGCCGCGCTCACGCAAAATAGAAAGCTGTCTCGTCGCATGAGCGACGCGGTTTACGTAAACAGGAGCGAAGCGCCATGACGAGAAAAACAGCCGTCATCACCGGAGCCGGGGGTGGCATGGGGCGGGCGATAGCGCTTAAATTCGCCCAAACCGGCATCCGACCGCTCCTGCTTGGCCGGACGGAAGCCAAGCTGCGCTCCGTCGCCAAAGAGGTGGCGACGCGCGGCATCACCGCCGGCGTGCATGTCCTGGATGTCACCGACGACGAGGCGGTCGTCGCTTTCAGCGCCGAACTAGCCCCTGCCACAGTCGATGTGCTGGTGAACTGCGCCGGCGATTGGCTGATCGCAACTCTGCAAGATACCAGCAACGAAGAGCTCGACCAGATCTTGCGGACCAATTTGCGCGCGCCTTATATCTTGTCGCGCGCGCTCTTGCCCAATCTGCGGCGCAGCGACAATGCCAGCATCATCAATATCGGCTCGCTTGTCACCGCGATGTCAGTGCCGGCGGTGAGCGCCTACACCGCAGCCAAGGTCGGGCTGAAAGGCTTGACGGGATCACTGGCTGCCGAATTGCGGCCGGAGCTGATCCGCGTCGTGATGATCTCGCCCGGACCGGCCGATACGCCCATGCGCGACGCCGCTTCGCCGGGCATCAACAAGTCGATGCTGGTCAAGCCCGATACCATCGCCGAGATGGTTCACGCGGTGGTCACATTGCCGCGGGGCATCACAACCAGTGACTTTGTTCTGTACTCCATGCGCTGGGAATAGATGTCAGAGCTTGAGCCGCGGATCGAGGATGTCGCGCAAGCCATCGCCCAGCAGATTAATCGATAATACCGTGATCATGATCGCCAGCCCGGGATAAGTGGTGACCCAAGCAGCCGCCCGAATGTAGTCGCGGCCCTCGTTGAGCATCAGACCCCATTCCGGATCGGGCGGTTGCTGCCCCAAGCCCAGGAAGCTGAGGGCGGCGCCAGAGATGATGGCGCCGGCCACGCCGTTGGTCGCCACGACGATGATCGGCGCAAGCACGTTGGGCAAGATATGCCGAGCCATGATACGCCCGGAGGAAGCGCCCAGCGCCCCCGCCGCGACGATGAAATCGAATTGCTTGACCGACAGGGTGCTGCCCCGCACGACGCGGGTATATACAGGAATCGACGACAAACCGACCGCGATCATGACATTTTGCAGGTTGCGGCCCAGCACGGCGATGATGACCAGCGCCAGCAGGATGCCCGGGAAAGCCAACATCATGTCGATGAAGCGCATAATCAGCACGTCGGTCCAGCCGCCGATATAACCGGCGATCAGTCCCAGCAGCGTGCCCAGGGTCGCCCCGATGGCGACCGAGACGATGCCCACTTGCAGCGAGACGCGCCCGCCATAGAGAATCCGCGTCAGGATGTCTCGGCCCAGGTTGTCGGTGCCGAGCAGGAATTCGGCATTGGGCGCTTGCAGGCGATGACGGCGGAATTGCTGCGTCGGTTCGTAGGGGCTGATCTGCGCCGCCAGCAGGACCATGATGATCACTGCGCCGAGCACGACGGCGCCGGCCATGACATTGCGCGAGCGCAGGAATCGCTTGAGAAATCGCGACCAGCGGCGCGCCTCTTGGTAATCGAGGTTTGCGGGGGGAACGCGCGCCTCAGACATAGCGAATCCTGGGATCAATGAAGGCATATACGATGTCGACCACGATGTTGACAAAGACGTACATCAAAGCGATGAAGAGCGTCGTGCCCTGGACCATGGTGAAGTCTTTCTGCAGTACGGCTTCGACGTACTTCTGGCCGATGCCCAGCCGGGCGAAGATCGTCTCGGTGATGACAGCGCCGCTAAGCATGTTGCCCAACATCAAACCCAGGATGGTCACGACCGGGATGAGCGCATTGCGCAGAACGTGACGGATGACCACCAGGCGCTCGCTGATGCCCTTGGCCCGCGCCGTCAGCACGAAATCCTGATTAAGCACCTCCAGCATGCTGGAGCGGACCATGCGCGCCAGCGAACCGGCCGAGACCAATGCCAGCGCTGTCGCCGGCAGAATCAGCCGTTCGATGCCGCCCTGGCCGATGGCGGGCAGGACGCGCAACTGGACGGCGAAGAGCAGGATCAGCAAGAGCGACGACCAGTAGACCGGCATGGAGATGCCAACCAGAGCCAAAGCCATGGCCAGCGTATCAGCGATGGTATTGTGATTGAGCGCGGCGATGATGCCGACGCTGATGCCGATGAAAGCCGCGATCATCAGAGCGGCGGCGGCCAACTCGATGGTCCAGGGCAGGCGGTTGAGGATCTGCTCCATGACCGGCACATTGGTCTGCAGGGAGCGTCCCAGATCCCCCCGCAAGGCATTGCCCATATAGCTCAAATACTGGACATGCAGCGGACGGTTCAAGCCCATGTCTTCGCGCACTTTTTCCAGCAGTTCCGGCGAGCTGCGTTTGTCGCCGAGGAAGACTTCGGCGGGGTCGCCGGGGGTCAAGTGCAGCATCAAAAACACGGCGACCGTGACCAGGAAGACGGTGGGTACGGTTTGCAAAAGTCGACCGGCGAGGTATTTGCTCATTTCAGGCGACTCGATTGGGCAGCCCGTACGCGAAGCAAAATAGTCGCAATTTGCGAGCAGGCTGTATCAATCTAGGGTTTCTCACAAGGATACCGCTCGAGTAGGATAAGCCCCCGCCGTTGTGCGATGCGCTCCTCGACGTTCATCCGCAATACAAAAACTGTTGCCCGGCCTTCAGGCGTTAATCCCGCAATTATTCCATTCGCATCCACGATGAAGTGAGCATGCCAATCTTGTGATCGTGGATTGTAAAGCTTAGACGCTTCCTCGGTCAACGGGTCGAGCGCGGCGACATTTGGACCTTTGTAGCGGTTGCATCGGATACACGACAAGCAAAGATTGTCAATAGAATCGTCGCCTCCGTGTTTCAAAGGGATGATGTGATCGACTTCAAGTCTTTGGGAACTATCATCCTGCGGGACGAGGCAGTATTCACAACATGCTCCGGATAGCTCGCGGAGGTAGCGAACTTGCCGTATGCTAACAGTCACTCGTTGTAATTCCGGAGTCTAAGTCTGGTCTTTAGCTTGAGCATACTCATCAGGTCATCAGCCCGGACGAATATGTCCAACTCCAACTCTTCTTCTGCTGTCAACTCATCTTCGCGGTTTTGCACCAGCAAGAATTCTACCCTCGCCTGCAAATAGGGCGGGATGAAGTAGGTCAGCACCGCTTCATCCGACGGCTTGCA
The DNA here is from genome assembly GCA_028873975.1 of Chloroflexota bacterium. Taxonomy (GTDB): domain Bacteria; phylum Chloroflexota; class Anaerolineae; order Aggregatilineales; family Phototrophicaceae; genus UBA6055. Next base: position 53,238 of record JAPPMO010000055.1, on the reverse strand, counting down.
TGCCAAAAACTCTGCGATAACATCACTGACTGTGCGTACCGGCGCGTCTATCATGATCCATTCTCTTCCTGCTTGTCGGCGTCTGCACTCGACGCTTCGCTGCCGCCCTCGGCGCTGGCTTCGCCGCAGTTGTCACCGTTCTCCTGCACTAGCCGGCGTCTGATTTTAGCTCTGAGGAGCGTCAACACGTCGGCGACAAAACGGAAGTCGCCCAGCTCCTCGCGCTGCGCGGCGGTCAATCGGCTGGTGGCGTCGGTTTCAATCAGGCTGTCGAGGCGCGCCTGCTGGTCGGCCGGGATCCTGTAGGCGAGCATTTCCTCGTCCGTAGGCCGGGAGGCCAGGAAGTCAGTCACGACATCAAAGACAGTTCGGGTCGGCGCATCCAAAATACATGGTCTCCGTCAACTCCGCGCCGTCAGTATAACTGATCGCGCGGCAAATGAAGGCAGGGATCGATTGCATGTCCCTGCCTTCGTTTTTTCTACTTTGCGCCCATTCTACATACCCATGGTCGCCGAATAGAAGTTGGGCACGAATCCGCCGCCGAGGATGGTCACATTATGCACATCCGGCGTGCTGGCGTAGAGGACGACCGGGTCATTGAAATAGACCATGACAACCTCGTCCGCCAGTTTCTGCTGGATATCGGCATAGGCGGCGGCGCGCGCTTCCGCATCTCCGATGCCAACGGCGGCGTCGATCATGGTATCCATCTCGTCGTTCCGGTAATTGTTGCGGTTGGTGCCGCCGCCGGCATTCGACGAATGATAGAGCGTACGGAAGACGCCGTCGGGATCGGTCTGTGTATCCCACCACTGCTGGGTATTATGCTCGCCCGCGCGGACCACGGTCAGGTAAGCGGCGATATCCGCCAGGTTGATCTGGAAGTCAATGCCGATGGCGTTCAGATCTTCTTGCAGGAATTGCGCCGTCGCCGCGCTCAAGGGACGATCAGGCGACCAGTGTTCGATGGTCAGCGCCAGGCCGTCACGTTCACGGATGCCGGTCTCGTCGTTCATGACCCAGCCGGCATCGTCCAGAATCGCGCCAGCCGCATCGGGATCGTAGGGATTCACCTGACACCAAACATCGGTCCAGCCGAACATCGATTTGGTCAGCGCGCTGCAAGCCCTGGAACCCAGCCCGTCGTAGACGATATCTTGCATGATGTCGATGTCAATAGCTTGGGCAATGGCTTTGCGAACTGCCAATTCGTCCGTGGGCGACTTGATCTGGTTGAACATGAAGGAATAGCCGTGTCCAGCCTGATCGTATTGCGTCACATTGAAGTCCGGGCTTTCTTCCAGTCGCGCGACATCGAGGCCCGGGATATTGTCGATCATATCGACTTCGCCGCTTTCCAGCGCCGCGATGCGCGTACCGGGATCGGTCAGGATCTTGAAGATCAGTCGGTCGATATCCGTCGGTCCAGAGCGACCGAAAACGGCTTCGTTGCCCCAGTTGTAGTCCGGATTCTTGACCATGACCACTTCCGAATCCGCTATGTAAGACTCGAAAACGAAGGGTCCCGTGCCGACAATGCCGGAGAAGCCCCAATCGGCGCCCAGCGCTTCAACCGCCGTTGGCGAAATGGGACCCAGCTGCGGATGCGAAACGCCATCCAGGAAGGCCGCATTCGGCGACGAGAAACGCACGGCAATCGAATGCTCGCCGAGGACCTCGGATTCGGCATAGGGACCGATGAAGCTGAAAGCCATCTGCGATTTGGTATCGGGATCGACGATGCGGTCGAAGGTGTATTTGACCGCTTCGGCATTGAATGGCGTGCCGTCGTGGAAGCTGACGTCATCCCGCAATTCGAAGACGTATTCGGTCGCGTCTTCGTTGACGGTCCAACTGGTGGCGAGACCGGGATGGAAGACGCCGAGCGGCTGCTGCTTGACCAAGGTATCGAAGACATGCCCGACGATCACTTCCACGCTGGAGAAGGTGGTCGCTGTCGGGTCCAGCGTGTCCACGCCGCGGCTGATGCCAAAGGTCAAGGTTGCATCCTGCGCCGATATCGGCGCGACCAGCGACAACAGAAACAAGATGGCGAGAACCAGGGTAAAGAGACGGGAAAACAAGGACTTGCGCATGAGGAACTCCTTCTAAAGAAACTCTTTTGACGGGGTATTGATTTGGCGCGGACGCTCGGGTCGCGCGATTAGGCATCGCCGACAAGCTCCCATTAGTTGGGAAAATGCCGACAATATACTATGATACAGAGTATAGGCTTTTAGTCTGGCACTGTCAAAAAATTCTAGGCGGCGGGCAATGGTCGCTTGTACATCCGTTAAACCACGCCTATAATCTATGCTAAGCGAGTTAATCTCCCTGGGTGAGTAGCTGTGGCGGAAAACGATCCCATCCTGGAACAGCGCGTCGAGGCATTGGAACAATTCTCGCAGACTCGGGTTGTCGAGCAAGTCGGCGAACTGACGGAGCGCGTCTCCGGCTTGGAAAGCGCGCGAGAGGCGGAGAAACCGCATCTGGCGACCAAGTCCGATATTGCTCGCTTGGAGGGGCTGCACAGCGCCACGCAAGAGCAGATTGCCGCCCTTAGCGAGCGAGTTAACAAAGATTTGCAAGCCCAATCCGAGCAGATTAACGCGCGGCTGGACACCCAAAGCGAACAGTTTAACAAAGACCTGCAAGCCCAATCCGAGCAGTTCAACGCGCGGCTGGACACCCAAAGCGAACAGTTTAACAAAGACCTGCAAGCCTTATCCGATCGCTTCGACAGCAAGCAGGAAGCGCAGACTCAACAACTGCGAAAGGAACTGGAACAGCGCGTCAACCGCCAGACCGCGTTCATCATAACGACTATAGTCGCTTGCACTGGCGCCATCATATACATCTTCCAAAATCTGCCCGTTTGAAAGAGCGCTTGTCATGCCAGCTCCTCGCTCGCTTGATTCAGAAGGATCAACCATGAACAAGACCAGCCGCGCCGCGCGTTTTCGTAACTATTACTTAATATTACCCCCTCCCGAATATATGTTCTAATCCTGCGCTGCTGCTTTCTCGCTTCGCTTAGCCTCTTCGCCCTGCCCCCGCAAGCCCAAAATCCGCCAGACCCGCCGACCGATCTGGTTGCCAGCGACATCACGCATAACAGCGCCACTCTCACCTGGACGAAATCCACCGGCGCCACCAGCTACGAGTGGCTCGGTTATAACCCCTTATTCGGCTGGCATGATATCGGTGATGTTGCTAGTTTTACCTTCACTAATTTGCGTCCTGATACAATGCCAAACTTGATAATCCGCGCCAAGAACGCCCACGGCGTCTCCGCCAATGCTTCCCTAACCATCCACACCTTGCCGCAGCCCGGCCCGCCCCGGCCTACCGATTACGAAATCAGCGACATCACCCACAACAGCGCTACCCTAAGCTGGACGAAATCGCCTGGCGCCACCAGCTACGAAGTCAGGGGTAGATGTCTTGATCCAGTATCAAATGACTGGATTACCTTTTTTAACTGGACTGATATTGGCGATGTCGCCAGTCATACCTTGACAGGATTCACTCCCAATCGGAGTTGCAATTTTACACTCCGAGCGGTTAACTCCGAAGGTACTTCCACTGAGGTGGGAAGGGCTTTCGATACCTTGCCAGCGCCCGCGTCGAGCAGCTCGTCTTCGAGATCCCGCCGCGACGATGAATCGTCTACTCCCACACCCATGCCCACCGCAACGCCCATCCGAGACAGTCTCAATCGCCTGCCGCCGGGCATCCAGGTCAGCAACTGGGTCGATGGCGCGCAGGGAAAGCGGGTCGGCGCCGCCGGCGTGGGCCGCGCCGATCTCATTGCGCAGGGCGTCCTGGACGCGGTCGATCTCTACGGCTATATCACCCCTGGCGTCGAGGTCTGCTTCGCCGCGCATGGGCGGCTGGTTTTCCTCGACGCCGCCTACGCGCCGCGGCGGCTCGCCAACCTGCAAGCCTATCAGCGCGCTGGCATGACCTGCGCCACCATCGACCGCGGCGGCGCCGTCGTCTTGCTGCAAAGCGACAGCCCGCCGCCGGTATCGCAAAGCAGTCAAGCGACGCCGACTCAGCCGCCAAGCGTGAGCGACTGCGAGGTGCGGCCCTGGGCGAATGTCAAGTTCCGTCAAAGCCCGCCCGACGGCTTGGTGCTCGGCGTGACCGCCACCAGAGACTGGCTGCCCGCCAGCGAGAAGCGCGACGGCTATTTCAAAGTGCTCCTCTGGGGACACGAGGGCTGGATCAGCGGCGATTATGTCTACCTGCGCGGCGATTGCGGCGCTTGAGATTCCCCATTCCTGCCCCTTCTCCGACGGGCTGTGTCTGCGCGACCTTTGCCCCTCGGCAGTAAATTGTCAATTATCTGAAATGCGCCCGCCCGCTGCGGCTAATTTGCAGTTTGATTTTTTCCCGCTTTCGTAACATCATTTAGAGTGATTGTCTTGGACAGAGGGCGAAGATGGCAAAAATCCTGGAGCGGATGCGCTGGCGCGAGATTCCTATCGGCGTGACATCGGCTTTTGGCGCGTCAAGCCTGCTGATGGGCGAAATCGGCGCGGGGGCGCCCGGGGTCTTGATCACAGCCGGCATCCACGGCGACGAAGGACCCTGGGGCGCCTGGGCGATCCAAAAGCTGCTGAGCGGCATCGGCGAGGACGAGTTGCGCGGGTTTTTACGCGTCGTGCCGATGGCGAATCCGCTGGCGATGGAGGCGGACAAGCGCAACGCGCCCGTCGATCAGCTCGATCTCAACCGCGCCTTCCCCGGCGATGCGCAAGGCTCGTATACCGAGCGCATCGCCCATATTCTGGCGACAGCCGGGCTTGAGGGCATCGACGTTGTGATCGACTTGCACGGCGGCGGCAGTTGGTGCGTCAACGCCTTCGTTTTTGAAATGGAAGGCGGGCGGGATCTCTCGCTCTGCTTTCCAGCGCCATTCATCGTCAAGGCGCCGTCGCGTGATGTGAGCTTGACCGGATACGCCAGCGCGCGGGGCGCAACTGTAACTGCGGTCGAGATGGGCGGACGCGGTCCGGGCGAGCGGCAATGGGCGGGGAGAATCGCCGAGGGCCTATTGCGCGCCTTGTGCCTGATTGGCGCGATTGATGCGGCGCTTGCGCCTCCGCCGGTCGATCCGCCAGTCGCAGTGAGCGGCACGGCCGTTCTGCGGCCCGCGCAGGGCGGCATATTTCTGCCGGCGCTGGACGCCAGGCATATTGGTACGATGGTAAAGAAGGGTGCCTTGCTCGGGCGACTGCATCATCCGGCGACATTTGCCCTGCTGGAAGAATTCCGCGCGCCTTTTGACGAGGCGGCGCTGCTGCTGCTGCGCCCCTTCGTGGCGCAAGTCGAAGCCGGCGCCATGACCTATGTCCTCGCTCAAGCAGTCCGTGATTAGTGAAGGGAACCTTGCCCATGCCCGACAAATTACGAGTTGGCGTGATCGGCGCGGGTCGCTGGTCGCAGAGCGCCCATCTGCCCGGCTTTCAACGGTCGCCGCATTGCGATGTGGTCGCGATCTGCGACTTGAACGAGGACCTGGCGAAAGACGCCGCGGCGCGCTTCAACGTCGAGAGCGTTTATACAGACTACGAAAGGATGCTGGCGCGCGCGGATATCGACGTCATCGACGTCTGTACGCGCGGCGGCATCGGCGACAAGAACAACCATGAACCGCTGGCATACGCGGCGCTGGATGCGGGCATGCACTGCCTGTGCGAAAAGCCGGTGGCGCACGATTACCGCAGCACCTGGCGCGCGCAGGAGATCGCCGCGTCCAAGGGGCTGAAGACCAAAGTCGGCTTGACCTTTCGCTATGCGCCTTCCATGCAGTACATGCGGGATCTGATCGCCGATGGCTTCGTCGGCGATCCCTTCATCTTCAATGGCTACGAACAGAACTCCCAGTTCATCAGCCCGGCCGAGCCGGTCAGCAAGGTCGACCTGATCCCGGAAACGGAAAACGAGGAGATCAAGGTCTCGTCGATTGAAGGTTATGGCGCGCCCATCATCGACCTCAGTCTATGGTTCATGGATAGCCCGCTCAAGAGCCTGGTGGGCTTGCTCTACAACTTCGTCCCCTACCGCACCATGCCGGGCGGCCAGCGCATCCGCACCAATATCGACGACGGCGATATCTACATCGGCGAGTACAGCAAGGGCGGCTTCTGCAGCATTCAATCCAGTTATGTGACGGTCAACAGCTATCCCGGGCTGGAGGCGCGCATGTACGGCTCGCAGGGGGCTTTATTGTGCCGTCTGGGCGCGGAGCTGGAGAACCAGGAGGCGCTGCTCAAGTCGACCAGCCCCGACGCGCATGAGGTCGAATATGTCGAGGTCAAGATCCCCGACAGCTATTTCCCGCCGGGTTACACCCCGGGCGAGCCCTGGCCCGCCATGTTTTATGCCAATTTGGTGCAGAACTTCATGGAAGAGATCGTCAATGATACCAGCGAGAATCAGGGAAATTTCGCGCAGAGCGCGCGCGTCCAGGAGATCATCAACGCGGTAGAGATTTCGCATCGGGAGCGGCGCTGGGTGGATTTGCCGCTGGCCTGATTGGGCTGGCAATAGAAGCGAGACAAGGGCGATCGTTGCGGTCGCCCTTGTCTCGCTTATGGGCTATTACATATCGTCCACGCTGACGGTAACGCGGATGAGCGTCGCTACCCGCGAATAGCGGAAGCCGTCGCCGCTGTCGGCGACCCGTTGCACGACGCCCATTTCATCAGCGCCGGTATTGGGTCCCGATTGGCGCGGGGCTTGATCTCCTCCAAGCCCCGGTTCTTGATTCACTTCTGTGCCAGCATCCCAGAGGTCAACAAGTCCCGTCCGGTCAAGCGCAATGGGAGCGCCCATGCCGCCAAAGAGCGGGATGCCATTTTCGTCCGGCGCGAAGAAGAGATCGTTGGACTGGACGAACATGGCGGCGAAGGACAGGTGATCGCCAGGGGCGGCAGTGAAGCGAAAACTGTAGCTGTCGCCGGGGAAGGCGGGTCCCGGTACGTCCGCGCCATCGGGCACGGCTTGTACGCCGTGATTCATGTCCATCAGTGATTCCGCCAGCGCAGCGGGGCTGCCGTCTTCCGCCAGCGATTCCAAGCCCTGGCCGCGGTCGGGCTCGCCACTGGTGAAAAATACGCCCGCGCCCATGCTGTCGCCATGCACCACCCAGATAACTGGCGCGATTGGCGTGGCGAAACCGTCGATGCCATAGAAGGCGACCAAAGCCGATGGATCCCCATCTTCCGCCAGATGCTCCAAACCATTGCCATAGATCTCGTAGCCAGAGGTGAAGAGGACGCCGTATTTCATTCCCATCTCCATGTCCGTGTCTTGCGATTCGACAACCCAGAAAACAGGAGTAATTGGCGTCGGGACCGTGGAATCGCCCGAGACGTTTTCGATGCGCACGGTGAATTGACCCATTTCGCCGGGCGTCAAGTGAACGGCGACGATATCATTGGCAGCGGGGTAAGCCAAGCCGTCATCAAGCGCGCTGACCGGCTGTACAGCGCCCATTTCATCGTCGCCGGTGTTCGGTTCGGATTGACGTGGCGCTTGCTGATCGCCCTCGGCGTCAAAAAGGGCGATACCGGCTTCGTCCGGCGCGAAGAAGAGGTCGTTTGATTGCGCCAGCATGGTGGCGCAGGTCAAGCGATCGCCGGCTTGAGCCCGGATGACAAATTCGTAAGCGCCGCCAGGCAGCGCCGGACCGGCGCTGTCGCCGCCAACCGGGACGGCCGCGACGCCGGCGTTTTCCAAGAGCCCCGTTCCAGAAATGTTTTCGATGGTGACGGTGAAGGACACGCCTTCGTGATGATCCGCCAGCACGCCGCCGCTGATGACCAGCAGCAGCGCGAGGACAAAACTCGCTTTCAGTCGCATTTCTGCACTCCTTAGTGACTAGATTGGACAGCGAATGCTGCAGTTTCACCGTAAGGGGCGGATGTTGCAGGGGCTTAGGGGAACATTACAGGTAGATTACAGGGAAGTCGCGCTGAAGTCTTCGTCGAGCCAAGCTGCCTCGTCACCAGCTCGTTTGCGATCCAAAGCAATGCGCTGTCGCCGTGAACCTTGTCTAGGGATCGCATAAAAACATCATCTCGCACTAACGGTTTATTTTATATGTATAATCAGACCTACATTAATACTGATGACAGGCGATTCCCGTGATAGCATTGCCGCTCGTTCACTGGTGTATGCTAACTGGACTTCAAGCATAGGAGCTGATGCTAAGATTACTGGGCGCTTGCGGATTGATAATTGTGTTTTCAATCGTTGTCGTATTGGGCGCGGCAGCGTACATACTCTACTCCAGCGCTCCCGACAAGCGTTTAGAGACAATTGTGTCTTTGATTACCGATATTGAAACTGCGCTGGGTGAAATCAAAAGCAGCCTTGAAGTACAGCGAGAGCCAAGAACACAGGTCAATACTGCAACACCGATTCCACTTGGCAGGACATCGTCATCCGCCCGTATTTTTGCAACGCCCACACTCGTAAGATCGAGAGGTACATCAATCCCGCCGCCATTCACTTCCGGTCCGCCAAGCAATACGCTGATTCCGCCGACTGCCACGCCGATTCCACCAACCGTCACATTGATCCCAGCGACTGTTACAAGTCTGCCGCCAACCGACACAGCTATCCCTCCAACTGCCACGCCAGTACACCGCACTACAACATCAATCCCGGCAACAAACACGCCGGTACTGCCATCAGCTACACCGATTACCCCTACAGAGACTATGATCCCACCTTCAGCCACCTCAATCCCTACCGCCACGAAGCCCTTCTCAATAACAATGTTTTCCTCTCCACTGAGAAGATACGTGCGCGGCCCAGTGAATCTGAGGCAAGGTCCCGGCACGTCATATGACAAGATTGGTTTGGTAGATGCGGGCACGCGTATAGACGTTATTGGACAAAGCGGGGATTGGTATATTGTAATTCAAAATCACACGGAAGCCTTTATTGCGGGTTGGCTGACGTATGAAGTATCAACCTCGACGCCTACACAGATACGGACTGCCACACGTGTTCCGACCACCGCAACTTCGATTCCACCGTCAGCGACCGCTGTTCCGCCTTCAAGGACACCGGCGCCGACGACGGGCGCCGCTTACAGCGTCAACCGCTATGCGTCGCCACGAACGCGCTACACGCATGGGACTGTGAATTTACGCAAGGGACCCGGCACGTCATATGACTTGGTGGGATCTGTGTCCGTCAACGCAGATTTGCAGGTCGTCGGAAAGAGTGGCGACTGGTATCTGATTCGCCACAATGGCAGAGAGGTCTTTATCGCCGGCTGGCTTACGTATGACGCGCCGCTGCAACAATCGTCTTCTCAACCCGTCAATCGACAGCAGCCGGCTCAACAGCCTGTGGTCCGCGGACAGCAACCCGCGCAACAACCCGCGGCGCGTGTACAGCAACCGGCGCAACAGCCCGCGGCGCCGCAACAGCCAAGCTATTCTTGCAGCCCTCGCAAAAACTGCGGAGACATGTCTTCCTGCGCGGAAGCTCGTTTTCATCTCGCACAATGCGGTCGCGGCGGTCTGGATCGCGATAAAGACGGCGTGCCTTGCGAAAGTATCTGCCCAGGCGGATAGCAGGGGTCTCAATTGCGGTATTGCTCAAATCGCGCGCCAACTACTAGCGCTGCGCGATGTGGCCGGCTTGGAGGCTTTACCAGGGGCTATTGCGGAACAGTGCGCCAAACTAAAACTGGCTCCACTCCGTCAGCCTCCAAGCGCGCGCAGAGCGTCTCATAGGCTCCGTCCCAGAGATCCGCAGCCATCCAGCGCCGCCCCAGCCGCTCGGCCGCGACGACCGTGGTGCCGCTGCCGCAGAAGGGATCCAGAACGATATCGCCTTCGGCGCTCGAGGCTTGGATGATGCGCTCGTATAACGCCAGCGGCTTCTGCGTGGGATAGCCGGTCGCCTCCGCCTGGTTACCGCGCAAAGCCGGGATATCCCAGACATCGCGCATGGCGGCCATGCGGTAGACGCCCCGGCTGTCCTCGTCCAGCGAGATATTGGAAAAGCCGTACTTGTGCGCCAGGTAAGATTTCTCCTGCTGGGAATGGAAAACATAGCTGTCAGACTTGCTGTAGAAGAGAATGGTATCGTGCTTGCGGCTGAACCAGCGCTTGCTGAGTCCGCCGGTCTTGTAATACCAGACGATCTCGTTGCGAAAGTTGCCCGCGCCGAAGATAGCGTCCAGCGCCAGCTTGACATAGGCTTGGGTGCTGTGATCAATGTGCAGGTAGAGGCTGCCGTCGCCGCGCAGGATGCGATGCATTGCCAGCAAGCGAATGCCCAGCCAGCACAAGTAAGCGCTCATGCGCTCGCCGGCGGTCTGCCGGGCCGTTTCGATCAGGGACCAGAGTGCCGGGCAAGCGTCTTTGATGTCGTCGATCCATTCAGCGCGCGCGTCGCGCTCCCAGGACCAGCGATCGCGGAAGGCAGCGCCGAAGTCACGGTCTTTGTTGAAGGGCGGGTCCGTCGCGATCAGGTGGATGGATGCATCCGGCAGGGCGCGCAGGAAGGGCAGGTTGTCGCCGCCGTAGAAGCTGCGGTTGCTCAGGTTCAGTCGGGTTATGGCTGCCAAATCGCCGCCTCGATGAAGCGCTCGCCGTCGCCGTCGGGGCGGTCATTGATATAGTAGGCGGCGACCACTGCGCCATCATCCAGAACCACCGCTCGCACGTAGCCCATGTCGCCGTTGGCGCTGCCGGCGCGCAAGACAATCTCGTCGCTCCAGGTCGCGCCCTCATCCGCGCTGAGGCGGGCGGCGATCGCGCAGGGTTGATCTCGGTTGCCATAGATCAAGACCAAGCGGCCATCGGGCAGCCGATGCAAGGCCGGGGGATTGCCGCTGTGCCCCGGTTCATGGAAGCGGGCGGGCTGGTTGAGATATTGCCAGGAGCGTCCGCCATCGTCCGAAGCCCGCAAGTCAATCCAGCTATTTCCGCTCGCGCCCTCTCGACAACGGCTGGCGCATAAGATGCGCCCGCCCGGCAATTGCAGGCTGGCGGGCATGATGGCGAAGTCGCCGCGTCCACTGAGTTCACCGGATTCGTCCCCGACTTGCGACAGCAGCGCAAATGATTGACCGCCGTCTTCAGTACGAACGCAGATGATCTTGCCTTCCTCGCCATCGGCTTTGTTGGCGGTGAGGAAGAACAGCGCCTTGCGCTCGCCTTGAATCAGATAATCGCTGCGGGCGGCGATGCCGGTCTGAGCAAACATCGGCAGGCGGTAGGGACCTTGCCAGCTGCGGCAGCGATCCGACGACAGGTAAAAGAAGGAGAAGACGCCGCGACCCAAGCCCGTGCGCGCGACCATCAAGGCGAAATCGGGCTGCCCAAAACGCAGCGGCTGAGACGGAACGGCGGCGGTATGGGCGTCCATGACCTCCGCCAGGCGCAAGCCCTCGTCCATGTGCTCATCGGCCGACAAGCCTCGTCCATCCGGGCGCCTTCCATTGAAGTCCTCAATCTGCCAGCTGAGGCCCCCATCCAAGCTGCGCGCTTGCATATTGACGAAGGGCAGGCTCCTGTCGCGGGCATGGCCGCGCTCGACGGTCTTGTGATAACCGAGGGTGAAGCCGACGACGATCTCGTCGCCCCAAGCCCACATGCCGTAGTTGGCGGGCCAGCCGGCGAAGCGCCCTGGCTCGCGATAGACCGTGACTTGTTTGGGCATCATGCCTCCAAATGGCAGGTCATCTGCCGGATTTCGCCCAGGTGATGGGCGCTGTGCGCGATGATGCCCAGCATGGAGGACAACTCGGTGATGCCGCCCCAACTCTCGGCATCATCGAGATGGCTCTTGACGCGCTCATAGCTGCTTCGCAGGTCCGCGATCATGGCTGCCCATTCGGCTTCCGTGACCGCGCTGACGGTCCCCCAGATCTCGTCCCAGTTCACGTAGCTCAGGTCACGGCCGAACATGCGGTCTTCCAGCACGCGCAAATAGTAGTCGATATGCGCGACATGGGCGGCGATAGTGCCGCAGTCGCCCATGGGCTGCGAGGCCTCCGCCGCGCTGATTTCGGCCAGCGTCTCGAAGAGCGACGTGCCTTTGTCGAGGTAAGCGCCCTGCACGTTTTCGAAGGTTTCCACCAGCAGGAAGTGGAATCCGCGCGCGACTTCGCTGATGGGGATTTGCTTGGGCATGGATGGCTCCTTGTGATTATTGCTTGCTGCCGCGAATAGACGGTTCGCGGCAAAGTTTTTGGCGGAGAATGTCCAGCGGTCCGCCGTCGGCGAGGATGGAATCGGGCAAGCCGAGGACTTCGCCGTAGAAGCGGCGGTCGAGGGTCTTGCGGTTTTCGTCTATGCCGAGTTCGTGTACGGGTTTGAGCGGCAGTTGGCAGGTTTCGTCGAAGATCTGCGCGGCTTGTTGGAGTTTCTCGGCGGAGAGGGCGGTGACGTCGAGGGTTGGGAGGGTGGCTAGTGTTGTTTTCGTAAGTATTCCTCTTCCAGGGTGCTGTTTGGAAGAATGCCACCAAAACATAAGAAGTCCTAGCAAAGAATTACCCCACAAGACTAAAGCCTTCTCGTGTTCAACTGTTGCCAGCTGTATGGAAATCCAGGCGCGGCCACCAATAGTTTTTACTTCTGTAAATTGCATAGCAGTGGATTGACCGTTAAATCCGAAATCTAGATTCGAATGGCAATGTGATGCGGTCAGATAAACTTGCGCGGCTTTTTCGTTAATAATGGATTGCTCTTCTGCTGAGTTGACGAGACGCGGTATCCCCTCACTATCTGCCTCAAATACTAAAGTGCGTTCTCGGCTGTTTTTATGTGCCCACAATACCGGATAGGTAGGCACACTATCGGGACGTAACTGCCTTATTTCTAAAGGCCCCCGGATTGAACCATTGGGATTTGTGCCATTAATATCTCGATGGACAGGCCCAAGCCCCCCAATTTGATTGACCGTGGTCATTGTGATTGCTACAGGCTTGATTTGTCTAGGCAACCATATTTGTCGATATGCTGAAAGATGATAAGCGCTCTGCGCCAGAGAAAAATCAACAATCCGCGCCAGCTTCCACCCACCTGACTTCGGCAATGGCGCGTCAATTGCCTGGCCGACCAATTCTTGGCCGAGTGTAATGTGCGTCCCGCCGACAGGGCTGCCTTCTAGACGACTGATTGCATTGTCTTCGATTAGCTTTCTGATGTGCTTGGCAATCTTTACGCTAAAAGCAGGATTTTTGGGGGATTCCTCAAGTACAACAAAAGTCGCCCGAGTTTGTCTTTGTCCATTGCGCTTGCCAATGACCAAGCACTCACCCATGCTAGTATCAGCCGAGAAAGAAATTGCCTTATTGTTACTTCCAGCTATTGAAATCAAAATTAGATTCTCATAGGCCTCGGCTAGGCGAACGCGGCATTTTTCCCATGACGCGCCAGTCATGAGCGACAGTGGCATAACAAGCGCCAGCATGCCGTCTTTTGCCAGCTTGCGGTCAGCCAGCGCCAAAAATATCGAAGCTTCACCGGCATTGCCGTGGGCTATCGTACCTGTGGTAAGCTGCTTGGCAGCATTCGCCATAGCTTTCTGCTCTTCGGCGCTGGAGCCAAAGGCGGCGAACACGGGGTTCGGCACATTTTCATGGCGACCTTCGTGGTTGGTCGCGCGCGTGAAAGGCGGATTCATAATCACCAAATCAAACGAGAAGTGCGGCGCGTAGCGCCAAGCTTCTTTCTCCTCTTCGCCCAAACTTTCAGCAGCTTTTGCAGTAATCTCCGATCCTTTTAGCAACGCCAAGTCCTTCAACAAGTCAATCGCACCGAGGGCTACCGTGCCATCATTTTGCGGCCCATAACGCAAGGTGAAGATGCGCCCTCCTTGGTACTGCACGGTCGGATGAGCACCCGAAAGCATGGAAGCGGTCAAGTGCGCAGCCGCCGGCAGGATGTCGCAGCCCAAGAGCGCATTTTCGATCATTTCGGCGTGTATAGCGGCGGCGTTGCCGCCATGCAATTCGTGCAATTGGCTGACGCGTTGATAAGCAGCAGTAAGCAAAGTACCTGTCCCACAAGCGAAATCGGCGATCCGCAGGCTCCTGACAGCTTCGGGATACGACCAATCTTCACCATTGATAAAGCTATCTTCGTTGACTGCCAAACTGGCCAGAAGCGCGGCTGAGGCTGGTTTGGTATAAAACGCGGCTAGGAACTTTCGGTCGGCGATGAGCTTTTGGAAGACGGCACCGGTCAAATCGTGCGAGCGCATCAGATTATTTTCCAGCAGCGCTTCCGCTGTGAGGGACAGGCGGCCAATCAACTCCTGGCCCGATTGAGTAGGAAATATGGACAGAAGTCGCGTGGCAATATCGAAAATCGACCAGTAATTGACTTTTAATATCTTTCTCCATTCAGCGGTAATCTCGGATTTACGCAATCCGTAGGGTCCACTCCTTAATTCCTCCAGCGAGCGAATATGTTCCAATTCGCCGGGACCGCCAGCCAGCGCTTCGTGAAACATGAAGGCGTTAGCCATGACGGCTGCTGCCATCCTTCTGGTTTGTGGACTGTCTTGCTGATGCAGCGCTTCCGCTATTCTTTTTATAGCGCCTGGACGGGTTTTGGCTATATCGTCCAGCAAGCCGGCCGCCTCGCTGACACCAATTTCCAGGATATTTGCAGCTCGGTCAATGAGCAGCGGCGGCAATGTCGCGGATTGAACGAGTAGAGAAAGATCGTGAATGCCTCCCGTAAACCAACCGCTTTCCGGATGACGTGTATAATTCTCGGAGCTTTTGCCAGTATAGTACACGAAGTCAAGGTCATTTGCTGATTCTATTATCTTCTTTAATGTGTGCCCTTGAGCGTCGCGGAATCGCGTTGGCAGGCGCATAGCAATGGCGGAGAGTATCGGATGACCGCTTCCTCTAAGTTTTTCGTCCAACCGCGCAATTGCTTCTGCTTCTACGTTTGCCGCTGGCAGCACTTCCGTTTCAATAACGACAGGAGCGGTATGAGGTTCGGTGACCAATATATCGGGTCGCAGTCCACGGGACTCGGCGAGCAGTTGCGTCGTCTCCGACCGGACGACGCTTTCGCCGCGCCAAGCATAGCGCGTCTTACGAAGAAGTTCGGCAATCGCGTCATTGATGGTGTGTTCCGTCGTCGCCATACGTTTATACTCGGCAGTATTTGCGGATGAAGCGCTTGTATTCTACCTGCTCGCAGCCCATTCACCAATCTCAAGCAAGGCGGGCAATATGAAAAGGCGTCTATTATAATCTTGATGGGCGCGCAAGACTCCGTTCACATTTGCCGAATAACATGAGGACATGCGACAAAGCGAAAGGAACAGGGCGAATGAATGAGAAAATCTTGAAGTCGGATGCCGAATGGCGTCAGCAGCTCAGCCCGGAACAGTACGCGGTCTTGCGGCAGCAAGCGACCGAGCGTCCCTTCACCGGCAAATACGTCAACGCCAAAGCGGAGGGCGTCTATGCCTGCGCGGCTTGCGGGCAGGCATTGTTCTCCTCGGATACCAAGTACAATTCCTTCAGCGGCTGGCCCAGCTTTTGGGACGTGGTCGACGAAGGCAATGTCGGCCTGCGCGAGGACCTGAGCCATGGGATGCGCCGCGTCGAAGCGACCTGTAACCGCTGCGATTCGCACCTGGGCCACGTCTTCGACGACGGTCCGCGCGACAAGACCGGCTTGCGTTATTGCATCAATTCCCTGGCGCTCGAGCTCAAAGAAGGCTGACGCGCGCTTGCGCCTGCGGGGGGTGGCCATGCCCGAGCCAAAGTCCAAGGACGAACGCCGCGGACGCTATCCGCACCAGCGGCAGATCCCCACCCGCTGGCGCGACAACGATGTCTATCATCACATCAACAACGTCATCTACTACGAATTTTTTGATACTGTCATCAACGGCTATCTGATGGATGCCGGCGGGCTGGATTTCAGCGGCGGCGACGCCGTCGGCTTCGCCGTCGAGACGCATTGCCAATTCCTCAAGCCGATTCAATTTCCTGAGGCAGTGGACGCCTGCCTGCGCGTCGCCAGACTTGGCAATGCCAGCGTGCGCTACGAGATCGGCATCTTCAAGCCGGGCGATGAAGAGCCGGCAGCGGTCGGTTACTTTGTGCATGTCTTCGTGGATCGGCTGACGCGGCAGCCTGTCCGGATCACGGGGGAGTTGCGCCGGGCGATGGAAGCGCTGCTACCTAATGAACACCCAGATAGCCCTTGATCGTCTCCTCGTCATTGAGGCAGTCCTCCGCGCTGCCCTCAAAAGCCAGTTGCCCCTCGCGCAGCACGAAAGCATAATCGCAATACTGCAAGACGCGCCGCGCGTTCTGCTCCACCACCACCAGCGTGATGCCCTGCTGGCGCAGGTCCTGCAGGACGCGGAAAACATCGCCCGCGATAGCCGGCGCCAATCCGGCGCTGGGCTCGTCCAGGAGCATGATGGACGGCCGGCTGAGCCAGGCGATGGCGATCGCCAGCATCTGATGCTCGCCGCCGCTGAGCAGTCCCGCTTTCTGCGATTTGCGGCGCCCCAAAATGGGAAAAAGCTCGAGCAGCTCGTCCAGAGCCCCTTGCCGCTGATCCCGCGGCAAGACGCGCAAGCCCAACTGCAAGTTTTCCAGCACCGTCATTTCGGTGAAGATGTTCTCGCGCTGCGGCACATAAGCGATGCCCATTTTGGAGATGTCTTCGGTGCGCAGCCCGACCAGCTCGCGCCCTTCCAGTTGTATCGAGCCGCCGAATATCGTGTTGATGCCCATGATCGCTTTCATCAGCGTGCTCTTGCCGGAGCCGTTCGGTCCCAACAGGGCGCTGAATTGCCCTTCCCCGAAGGCCAGACTGAGGTCTTGCAAGATCTCCAGTTTGCCATAGCCGGCGGTCAGCGAATCCACCTTGATCATGATGATTGCCACCCAAAAAGCGGGCGACCCGATAGGTCGTCCCGGCATCGTTCCAAGTGACGCCGGCCGGGTATATCAGTCACCGAAATAAACCTCGCGCACAGTCTCATGCGCGGCGATATCGTCGGCACCGCCTTCCGCCAACAGTTTCCCCAGGTGCATCACATAGACATAATCGACGAAGTCAAAAAGGATCTCCAGCCGGTGCTCGACGATCAGGAAGGTGATGCCATGATCGTCGCGCAGGCGGCCGATCTGCTGGAAGATCTCATAAGCCAGCTTGGGCGCCACGCCCGCTGTCGGCTCATCCAGCAGCAGCAGCTTGGGCGCGCCCATCAAAGCCCGCGCGATCTCCAGCAGTTTCATTTGACCGCCCGACAGATCCGACGCCAGGGTGTCATAGTGGTTCAACAGGCGCACTTGTTCCAGGACGTCGATCGCCGAAGTCGCATGACCTTCTTCTTGCGCCCGCCAGTATCTCCGCCAGGGCGCGTACCAGGGATCTTCGCCTCGCTGCCCCTTTACCGGCAGCAGGGCGTTGTCGAGGACCGTCATTTTGAAGTACAGCGACGGTTCTTGATAACCGCGGGCGATGCCGCGCCGAAAGACCTGATCCGATGAAAAATCGCTGATGTCGTCGCCGTCAAAGACGATGCGCCCGGCGCTGAGATCGGTCGTGCCGGCGATCAGATTGATCAAAGTGCTCTTGCCGGAGCCGTTGGGACCGATCAAGCCGATGATGGCGCCTTCCGGCACATGCAGCGAGACATCGTCCACGGCGCGCAAGCCGCCATAATCTTTGCGAATGTTTTTGAGCTCGAGCAGCGGCATCAAGCGCCCTTTCTATGATCCAGGCTCCAGGCGCGGACTCGTCGGCATCACCAGGGAAGACCGCACAAGTCCAGCGCCGCGCATTTTGGCAACGATTCCACGGCGGGCTTCGCCATGACCTCGTCCCGCGGGAATAAGATCTTTGCGCCGTCTTGCCGGGCAAGCGTATCCCCAAGGAAAGAACCAAAGCCAAAACGCTGATAGTAGCCCCTCATTCGCGGGCCACAAAAAAGCAGCGACATATCGACTGCCATTTCACCTTGCAGGAACTCGATCGCCCGGCGTAGCCCGGCCCCGGCATAGCCCTTGCCGCGCTGCGACGGGTGCGTTTTGACACCGCCAATCCCGCCGATCAGGATCGCTTTATCGTCGCATAAGCCCAGGCGCGTCAAGACGCCTACATGAGAAACAAGCTGCTGATCCAGATCTCGTATCATCACGCTCCACTGTGGCGGCGCCCACTCTTGCCGCGAAGGCGCGTTATCGGCGCGCGGCGTCGGCGGATAGACCGCCGCGCTCAATGCCCGCAGCGCCTCCACAGTTTCATCGCTCAGTCGCGCCGTCTCTATGATATCCAGGCGCATGGCTCTAAGTCCCCTTTAGCAAGGACGGCATTATCGCTCCCGTACCCGCCGAAGTATCTCGTGGGCATCCGTCGTCAGCGGGGATTCGGGCAGCAGCCCGCCCGGGCGATAGCGCAGCATCAGCAGCAATATCAGGCCAAAAAGGATGAAGCGCGCATAATTGAATTCGATCGGCGAACCGCTCATATTCAAGGCGATCGCGGCGATTTGCGTAATACGATCCATAATGGCGATCAGCAGCGCGCCGAGCAGGGCGCCGCGGTTATTGCCCACGCCGCCCAGCACCACCATCACCCAAACGTCCAAGGTCAAGGTCACCACATAGTCGTTGGTGTTGACAAAGCCGGTATTCAAGGCGAATAGCACGCCGCCGACCGCGGCGATCACCGAGCCGATCAACATGATCTGCGCCCGCGCCAGAGAAATGCCTTTACCCAGGCTCCGCGTCACCTCTTCGTTTTCGCGCAAGCCCTTGAGCATGCGTCCAAAGGGCGAATGAACCAGGCGCTGACTGTAAAAATAAGCGAGCGCGGCCAGGACCAGCGCCAGCAGCATGAACAAGACGGCGCTCGCGCGCGGGTCGTCCAGAAAATAAAAGGGCTGCGCCACGCCGGAAATCCCGTTATGCGAGCAGATCAGGTCGTCCGCGCCGCGCACGACGATGCGTATGATCTCCCCGCCGACCAGCAGCACCAGCGCCAGGAACCATTCTTCTTTCAGGCGCAGCGTCACATAGGAGACGGCAAAACCCACCAGACCGGCCAAGACCGCGGCGATTAGAAACGTGAAGCCGAGATTGATAAAACCCGCCACCGGTTGCGTCGCCATAATCTCCGAGCGCAACTGCAACGCCGCGCCCATGGTCGCGCGGCAAGGGTGTATAACCTGCTCGCCCGCCAGCAGCGGCAGCAAGCGCGTGTAAGTGAGGCCTGCGACGTAAGCGCCGATCGAGACGAAGAGCGCTTGCCCGAAATTAGGCACCCCCGCCACGCCGTATTCCAGATTGAGGCTGATGGCCATCAAGGCGTAAATGCCAAAAAGCGTCAAAACGGCGACGGCGGTTGCGCCGATGTCGATGTTGATCATCGCTGCAAGTCTCGGCTGCGGTTGAAAAGTTCGGTGAAGCCCTGGGGACGGATGAGCAGCACCACAATGATGATAAAAAATGGAATCGCCGGCTTGTAAGCGAGATCGAGGCCGAAGTTGAAATTGAGAAAAAGCATCACCGTATTTTCCGAGAAAGCCACGACATAGGCGCCGAGAATGGTGCCGGAAAAACTGGACAGCCCGCCCAGGATGGCGGCTGCAAAAACGGACAGGATCGCCACCCAGCCCATGAGCGGACTGACCGCCGTTTGCAAACCCCAGAGCGCGCCCGCGACCCCCGCCAAGCCGCCGACCAAAATCCAGGTGTAGTTCTTCACTCGCTCGACGGGTATGCCGATGACGCGCGCCAGACCGATGTTGTTGGCGAGGGCGCGCATCTCGCGGCCCAGCGGCGTCGCGTTGAGCAGCAGCGTCAGCAGCAGAACCAGCACGATACTCGTCGGCGCCACCCAGGCGAAGATATTTGTCAAGATGAGCGCGCCTTCGCGATAGATGATTTGCAGCGGAATGCGAATGCGGGTATCAAAAAGATTGAAATAATCCGCGATCATGAACAGGATATAGCGGATGATGAGCCCGACGGCAAATGACGATAAAATCAGCGTATAGAGGGATACATTGCGCCCTTCCAAGGGCTTGAACACGGCCAGGTGGCTGACCAGGGCGACCAGGGCGCCGACGACGAAAGCGGCTGTCATGATGACCAGCGGATTGACCTCGCCCGAAAGCGAGACGATCAGCGCCGCGAAGGCGCCAACCGTGACATATTCAGCGTGGGCGAAGTTGGGCAATCGTATGACGCTGAAGGTCAAGGTAATGCCCAGCGCCATCAAGGCGTAGAGGCTGCCGATCTGAATGGTGTTGACGACGGAGGTCACCAGCAGAGCAGTGGGCATCGCAATATCGTCCCGCGATACGATACAAGGCAGGCTGTAGGGGCGTTTCGTTGAAACGTCCGCTAATATACTATCCGTGAAAACGGGCGGCTCACGAGCCGCCCCTACATACCCTTATTTTTCGGATTGCTTGCTTGCGCTTGCTAATTGTAGGTGATGGTGTCGGTGTTGCCGTTGTAAGCGCCGACTTCGTCAAAGGCTGAAAGATCGTCGCTTACCATGTAGAGACCGTAACTGGCGATGGCTTGATCGCCGTTCTCGTCCAGGAAGGCTTGTACCGCCGTGCCGATGTAATGGTTGGCGATGAAGGGCAGCATGGATTTTACGGCGGCGCCATCGTTGCCGGCGGCCAGCATCGTCAGCATGGCGATGTTTGCCGCGTCGAAGGCGTAGTTGGTGAAGATGCCCGGTTCTTTGTCGAACATGGCTGTGAAGTCGTCAATGAAGATCTGCGTCAGCGGCGTCGACTCGCTGGAGAAGGAGACGGTGATGAAGTCGGCATTGGCGAGCGTTTGGGCATGGCCGCTATCGGCTAGGATTTCATCAGCAGTCATCGCTTCGTTGCCCATCCACTGTACGGATGTCAAGATCGGGTCAATCTGCGCGACTTGCAGGAAGGCTTGCGCGCCGGACAGGAAGCAGACGCAGAAGAAGCCGGCATTATCGCCAAAGCCGGCCAGCGCGGCGCTGACCGCGGCGGCTTCACTCGAAAGCTCGGTGGCGCCCGGCGTATAAGCGAAGGAGGCGACCTCGCCGCCGCCGCCAGCCTGGAAGTTGGCGGTGAAGCCTTCGTTCATGCCATTGCCGAAGGGATCGTCGAGATGCAGCACAACCATGTTTTGGTGGCCCCGTTCGAGGGCGATATTGGCGTAGGCTTTGGAAGCGAAGACATCGGGCGGGTAGATCACGCGGTAGATATTGTCGCCCGGGATCGCGCCAGCCGCGCCGCTGGAAGCCGGGGCGACAATGACGATGCCGTTTTCATCGGCGAATTGCTTGGCGCCGAGAACCTCGCTGGTCGTCAAGGGACCAACAGACACTTGCGCGCCGGTGGTCTGAACTACCGTTTGCAGGGCGCGGGCCGCCCCTTCCGGCGTATTCTCGGTGTCGGCGCTGGCAATCTCGAAGCGGATAGAGGAACCGGCCGCTTCCAGCTCGGCATTGACCTGCGATACCGCCAACTCGACGCCGCGCGCGAAGTCTTGGCCGAAGGTGCCGAGATTGCCGGAAAACGGCAGGACGACGCCAAGCACATAAGTTTCCATATCATCCTGGGCTTGGATGCCCGCGCCCAGCATCATTGTCATCGCAAGGACGAGGAGCGCAATAACTATTTTCTTGCTCATTTCAGCCTGCCTTTCTTAGCAGTTTAGGCGTGCATTGTCAGATGGGAGAAGTATAGCCTTCATGTGGGTTCAAGGCAACGGGGCAGAAGCTATCCACTCAGGGCAATCGCGGCAACATGACTCTGGCTGAAATGACGGGAATCTAAACTGACATTCAAGCAACGAACGCGCCGGATGGGCCCCTTGGCGGCCGATCATGACAAGGTGGGCTTCAGCGCGGGTATGATCCGCTGCCCGATGAGATGGATGCCAGTCGCGGCTTCGCGCGCGCCATGCGGCGTGCCCAGCTCGATCCGCCCCGCGCCCGCCTCATAGAGCCTTTCGCATTGCCCGATGACATCGTCCGGGTTGCCGGCAAAGACGAAGCGATCCAGGATATCATCCGGTATAAGCCGAGCGGCGGCATCGTCGTCGCCCGCGTTGACACGCGCTTGCACAGTCGTCATCAGTTCCGGGTCGATCTTCAGCGTGGGATCCAGGCGCGAGACGATCGGCAGGTAAAGCGCTACCGATTTGCGGGCGATCCAACGCGCGAGCGCGCGGTCTTCGTCTATCACCGAAACCGCGCCAATGACGACCTTGACCGTGCCCTTCGCGCGTCCGGCTCGCGCTTCGCCGACAGCGATATGATCGGCGATTACGGGAATCACGTCGGGATTGGCGGAACCACCGATTTTGACTTCGTCAGCGACTTCGCCCGCCACTGCCGCCAGCTTTTTGCCCCAAGTGCCAATTTGCAAGGGGATCTTCGCTTGAGGGGTGGGATAGGGCGCGCGAACATGGTCCGCGATCCGGTAAACCCGGCCGGCATAGCCGGCCGATTCACCCGCCAGCATTTTGCGGATGATCTCAATCGCTTCGCGCAGCGCTTGTATGGGCGGATTAAGCTCGCGGATACCGTGATCTTTCAGCCAGCCGCCGCGCACCAATCCCAGATAGACCCCGCCCGCAGCCAGATCCGACAACAGGGCTGTTTGAGCGGCGATATCGAGCGGGTGCATGCGCGACGGGGGGATCCCGGCCGGACCGATACGCGCGCGTTTAATATGCGGCGCCATCAACATCAAGGGCGCGTAGCTGGGATGGAAGGGCGCATCGCAATAGACGCTCACGGCATCAAAGCTGTATTCGTCCACGAGCTTGGCCAGCTCAATGTATTCACTCGCTCGTTTGTCGGTCTGGAAGGCGATGCTCAGTTCGCGTTTTGTCATCTTGCGCTTGCCAGTACGGGCTTGCGTCCCCAGTTGTTATGAACTCTTATGTCAGAAACTACGTCGCTCATGTTAGGAGAAGGCTCATCATTTTCTGTGAGCGCGGCGATGCTTCTCGCTGCCGCCGAGCGGCTGCGGCGCGGGATCTTCTCGGTTATGGGAAGATGCTCAAGGGCATGTGCATGGACACGATCCAGTTGGGCGCGTCGACGATCTCGCTGATCTTGAGATCCCCCGCGGTGCTGCAGATGCAATAGGCCTGACTCTCGCTAAGATCGTAATTCGCGACCAGCCACTCGATCATGTAGCGCACGGCGTTTTTGGCGTTTGCCATCAGGTCGGGACCATGGGCGGTGGTGATGTGATAGCCCGCGCTGTCAACTGCCGTCATGGGGCTGGGACGGCGGATCTGCAATTCACTGATGGACAGATCCTCCCGCAGGTTGAAGCGCATGGTGAGGGTCATGGGGGATTCGACGCCGGTGCCGCTGACCTCGCCCTGCCCCTGCGCGCTGTGGCAGTCCCCCGCCGAAAAGAGCGCGCCATCGGCAAAGACCGGCAGCCAGAATGTCGAACCGACCACCAGATCGCGGATGTCAACATTGCCGCCATTGAAGCGCGGCGGGATGGTATCCAGGCGTCCGCTTTCGGCCGGCGCCACGCCGACGCAACCGGGGAAAGGCTCGAAGGGCAGAATGATGTCGCCAAGGCCAAAGATGCAATTCTCGCCATCCAGCTCCCAATGGTGCATATAGGCATAGTCAAAATCTTCTTGCAGCAGACCGAAGCCGGGGATGTGACCGGTCCAGCCCCAACC
Source organism: Chloroflexota bacterium (assembly GCA_028873975.1). GTDB lineage: Bacteria > Chloroflexota > Anaerolineae > Aggregatilineales > Phototrophicaceae > UBA6055. The sequence goes on along the minus strand of JAPPMO010000055.1, from coordinate 29,534 downwards.
CTTATGCCGCATGTCGAGGATCTCGACTTCCAGCGCGTCGCCCGCCTTCGCGCCATTGATATAGATCGAGCCGGTGAGGGCATGCACCTTGCTGAAATCGAGGTTTGCCAGGTCGTCGGCATTTGAATCCGGCGTCATTTGGCCGACGGGCTCGGCGCATTCCATGACCACCGTATCGCCCGGGTTGATCACAAGGCGGGGCCTGACGGAGTTGTCCCAGAAAGGTTGGGTGACGCTGTCGTCGAGGTAGTGTTCAGCCATTGCTAGCTCCTTGATCTTTTGCCACAGAGACACAGAGGCACAGAGGGAAAAAATTACACGATAATGCGCTTGATGCCCTCTCTCAATGTCGTCACACTAAAATTGATAAGCAAGCCGCGGCGTAACTTGGCGAGTTTCAGGTAGCTGATTAACTGCGCTTCATGAACGGGCGCCAGATTTGCAACCGACTTCAACTCAACAATTACGCTATTTTCAACGATGATATCGACAATAAATGTACCAATCTCATGCCCTTTATAGTTAAGTTCGATCTTCTTCTGGCGTTCGTAGCGAAGTTGCCTGAGATCCAATTCAATACAGAGCGCCTCTTCATATATGCTCTCAAGAAGTTTCGGACCCAACTCGCGATGAACCTCAATCGCCGCGCCGATTATTTGATAGGTCAACGGGTCTGACTGATTAAAGTCTGCCCCGTGATTCGAGCCAACGTTCATATGATTTTTCTCTGTGTCTCTGTGCCTCTGTGGCTAATAGAGAAATCACAACAAATCGACCGTATCCCAACTGCCGTCGGCGCGGGCGGCGACGCGGCGACCGCTCAAACCGCCTCCGTCTTGTTTTGCCAGATAAACAAAAGCCGGCGTCAGCAGCGCCGGGTCAACCCAGTGCCGCTTCTGTTCCTCGGTGTAGTTCGAATCGGACATGGGCGTATTGATGGGCGCGCCGGGCGTGGCGCAGTTGACGGATATGTTGAAAGGCGCGCCTTCCAGCGCCAGGCATTTCATCAAGCCTTCAATACCGTGCTTGCCCGGGTTGTAGGCGACTTCTTCAATGAAGCCTTTGTAGCCGGAGCCGGAGGACAAATAGACGATGCCGCCGCCGCCGGCGTCAATCATCGGCTGCCAGACGGCTTTGCTGAGGATGAAGGCAGCCTGCAGGATGATGTTGATTTCTTTTTGCCACTGCGCCAGCGTGATTTCCAGCATGGAACGCGTGATCAGCAGCGCGGCGTTATGAATCAACACGCGCGGACTGCCGTAATGCGCCAAGGCGGCGTCGACGGCGCTTTGCGTTCCCGCGGCATCGGACAGATCGACAGTGATGGGCAGCACATCGCCGCCCGCCCCGGCAAATTCGCGCGCCACCTGCGTGAGCAAGTCGCCGCGAATGTCCATCAAGGCGACCCTCATGCCTTGCTTGACATAGGCTTTGGCTATGGCATATCCCAAGCCTTGCGCCGCGCCGGTGATGATAGCGCTTTGACCTCGCAAGTCGTCCATTGACGCTCCTCTAATTCATAAACCGCCTGGCTCGCTAGAGCGGGAATTTAAATGTTTTGCGCGAGTCGGCTACAAGCCCTGTCCCGAGCCGCGCAGGCGCGGATCCAAGAAATCGCGCAGCCAATCGCCCAGGATGTTCAGCGATACGACCGTGAACATGATCGCCAAGCCCGGGAAAACCGCCAGCCACCAGGACCCGCTGAGCAACTGATTGCGGCTGTTGGCCAGCATGGCGCCCCAGGTCGGTACGCTTTCCGGCACGCCGAGCCCGAGGAAGGACAGCGACGCTTCGGACAGGATAACGCCGGCGACGTTGAAGGAGGCGATCACGATCAGCGGCGTCAGGATGTTGGGCAGGATGGTGCGGAACATGATGCGCCATTCGGTGGCGCCCAAGGCGCGCACCGCTTCGACGTATTCGCGCTCGCGCTGCACCAGTGTCTCGGCGCGGGCGATGCGCGCGTATGTCACCCATTGACCGACGCCCAGCACAAGGACCAGGTTCAAAACGCCTTCTCCCAGAATCGTCAAAATCATGATGGCGAAGAGGATAAAAGGGTAAGCCAGTTGAATGTCAGCCAGGCGCATGATGACGTCATCGACGCGGCCGCCAAGGTAACCGGCCGTCAGCCCGAGAATTGTGCCGGCGCCGCCGCCCAGACCGACCGCCGCCAAGCCGACAAAGAATGAAATGCGCGCGCCATACACCACCCGCGAGAGCACATCGCGCCCGGTGGAATCGGTGCCCAGAATATATTCCAACTCGCCGTCACGATCGTAGGAGAGCGGCGCTTTGAGGGTGTCGAAGATTTCGATGCGGTTGGGGTCTTTGGGCGCCAGTTGCGCCGCGAATATGGCGCAGAGCGCAATCAGCGTCAGGAAGATGATGGCGACCACCGGATAGCGCGCCCGCGACATGCTGGTGATAGCCCGCTGCAAGAAAGTCTGCGGCTCGTACATTTCCTCCATCTGAAAATCCAGCGAGGAAACGCGACCGGCGCTTTTAGCTGTCTTGGGGTCGGGCCAGGCGCTCATTGATATTCGCTCATTCCAGTCGGATACGCGGATCGAGGAAGCCGTACATGAGGTCGGCAATAAGGTTGGCGCCGACAAAAAGAAATGAAAGCAATACCACCGCCGTCAATACCAACGGCACATCGCGCTGATTCACGGCATCAAAAACCAGACGCCCGACGCCGGGCCAGGAGAATACGGTCTCGGTCACGATCACGCCATTTAAGAGGAAGGCGAATTGCAGCGCCAGCACCGTCACGATCGGGATAAGCGCGTTGCGGATGGCGTGGCGGATCATGACCGCGCGCTCGTTTAAGCCTTTGGCCCGGGCCGTGACCACATAATCTTGCCGCAGCACTTCCAGTACGGCCGAACGAATGAGACGGGAGTTGCGGGAAATCGAATAAACCGATACCGCCACCATCGGCATGAGCAAGTAACGGATGGCGCCGGGCAGGTTGGTCAGCGCCTCGTCGATTCTGCCCTCGAAGAGCGGCTTGATAAAAGGCACATGGCCCGACACCGGCATCCAGCGCAGGGTGACGCCGAAAAATAGGATGAGCATCAAGCCCAGCCAGAAGCTCGGCATCGATTGCCCCAGCATCGCGCCCAGCATCAAGGTGCCATCAGTCATGGTGCCCCGGCGCGTCGCCGCCAGCACCCCAATCGGAAAAGCCACGATGGTCGACAAGAGAAAGCCGCCGATGGTCAATTCCAGCGTGGCTGGCATGCGCTCCATCACGACGTCAAAGGCGGGCACGCGATGCTGCAGCGAATTGCCGGTATCGCCTCGCGCCAGATTGGTGATGAATTCCAGGTATTGGACATGCAGCGGACGGTCAAAGCCGAGGCGCTGGCGCGCGGCCAGTCGCTCTTCTTTGCTCGCCCGCTCGCTGATATAGAATATCGTGGGATCGCCGGCCAGGTGGATGGACAAGAAAGTCAACAATGTGACCCCAAAGACCACCACTACGGTCAAGAGCAGCCGGCGAATAATGTACGCGTGCATAGTTGAAACGCCACCCCCCCGGGGGGGGCGGGCGCGCCCCCCCCGCCCCCGCGCCCGGCGGGGGCGGGGGGGAGGGGGGGAGGGGGAGGGGGGGCGGGGGGACGGCGAGGGGGGCG
>JAPPMO010000055.1:0-25883 GCA_028873975.1 Chloroflexota bacterium | reverse complement strand
TGGTTCGCCGGCCAGTTGGTTTGTAAAAAAATTTAACAATTGGTCCCCAAAAACCACCACAACGGTTAATTCCACCCCGGGTAATAATTTAGCGGTGCATAGTTGAAACGCCACCCCCCCCCCCATCCCCCAGCCCCTTCCCCCACAGGGAGGGAAGGGGAGAAAAAAGTCCCTCCCTCTTTATGCGCCGCGTAGACACTGGCGGTCGGGGAGGGAGCGTAGGGTGGGGGCTAGCCTACATATCGTCCTTCAGCGTCGCGGAATAGCCGGTGATGAAGTAGTCGGCGCGCGACTGGTATTCGATGCGGTTGCTGACCGCCTCAGTACGCGGTCCCGCGAAAAGCATGATCCAGGGCGGGTCGTTGTAGAACTCTTCCAGCATGGCGATTTCCAGCTCGCGCTCGGCTTCGGGGTCGCCCGTCAGCGAGGGCAGCGTGTCCCAACCGGTGCACCAGAAGTCGTTGTCCCAATTGGTGTAATTGGTCTCGGCTTCACCGCAGCCGGCTTCGTGGCCCGGGATATCGGCCATGTCGTACTGCGCGCTCCATTCGCTGCCGCCAGTGCGGCCGAAGTAGAGGGGACCCAAGTCATGGGTGATCAGCGCTGCCACCCAGTCGCCCGATTCCTGGAAGATGGCTTCGGTCTGCACGCCGACATCGGTCAGCATCTGCGCCGTCGCCAGGACCACTTCGGGCGCCATCGCGCCAGTGAGGCGCCGCGCTGGCATCTCGAGCGAGAAGCGCACACCGTCCTCGCCACGCGGATAGCCGGCCGCATCCAGCAATTCCTCGGCTTTGGCCGGGTCATAGGGATAGGGCTCCAGCGTCGGGTGATCGGCATTGCTGGGGTTGACCAGGCTGGTAGCGCGCACACAGGTGGTGAGCAGCAGATTCTCGCAGATGGCGTCGGTGTCAATGGCGTATTGCAGCGCCACGCGCACATCGGTCCTCATGATGGCTTGGGCGCCAACATCGTCGGGGTTTTCGACGCGGAAGGGCGCGTCCGGGTTCAGGTTGAAGCCGATGTAGGTGCGGGTGGTGCCGGGGAAGAAACGCGCTTCCGCCATGCCAGAATTGCGGATGGCTTCGGCTTGGTTGGCCGGGAATTCTTTGTAGATATCGACATTGCCGGTGATCACTTCCGCCACCGCCGTGGACGGCTCGGGGATGAAGCGCCAGACCAGATTTTCAAAGCCCTGCGGACGCAGACCAAAGCCTTTGACCGCTTTCAAGCTCATGTATTCGCCGGGCACCCATTCAGCCAAGGAATAGGGACCGCTGCCGACTACATTGCGCGCCGCTTCTTCAAAGGACATCGCTTCGTAGGAGTCCTTGCAGTGGACCAAAACCTCCGAGTACAAGCCCAGGCGCATGGCGCGGTTCTGCGGCTTCCTGGCGACAATAGTCACGTCCAGCTCGCTATCGGCGCGTGCTTCGACAAAACCGGTGGAAGCGACAACGAAGCCAGCCGAGTTGCCAGTGAAGCCGTTGGCTGGGTCCGCCATGCGGTTGAAGCTGTAGGCGGCGTCTTCCGCTGTCAGCGGCTCGCCGTCATCGCAGGTCAAGCCTTCGTGCATGTGGAAGGTCCATTCCGTGCCGTCGTCGGAGACGGTGAAGCTGTGCGCCAGGTAGGGGTCAATGGCGCCGCTGGCCTGCCCCAGCTCGTAGAGCGTGGCGAAAGTGTGCATCATAATGCGGAAGTTGCTGCCGCCGGTCGTGCCGCCGACTTGCGACGGGTCCATCGAGCCCGGTTCGCCGTTGATCGCGATGACGAGGGTATCGTCATCCGGGACCGGCACCGACTGCGCGCTGCTCATCATGGGCGCCAGCCCGAGCATGAGAATCAGCATCAGCGAAAGCGCTAAGGTGAGTTTCAGTTTCATTTTGTGCTCCTCATTTTGTGAAAGACTTCTCTGACGATAAAACTAGGGAATGTCTCGATACCGCACTCCTTTCCGACTGATGCAGCCAATGGATAGATATTACCGCAATCGAAGAAAAAATCACACATTAGACGCGCTCAATCCAGGGTAATCGCTTCAAATTTTTTTCAACACAGAGCGCGCGGAGCGCTCAGAGTTACTTGGCGTTCAGACGACATTGCTTCTAAAATCCGAGAGACTAAGCATAAGAAAGAGATATAAGCGAAACGTGATTTTTCACTCGAAAACACAGTTGAAATAAGACATTTTATGTTTTCTCAGTAAGTTCAAGTAAGTCATGCAACCAAAGCGAGCCTTGTAGGGGCGACCAATCTGGTCGCCCGTTGTTGCCGCGACTTGTGGTTTCGGGCGACATGGTATGTCGCCCCTACAGATCGTTGCTTTAGCATAATTTGCATTTCTTTCTTGGTCTTACTTCTGTGCCCTCTGTGTTCTCTGTGGTTAATATTCAGTTAAGATCCCCATCATTTCAGCCGCTATCATTTTGAAGCGATTGCCCTGGCGCTCAATCAGGCGCGATAGCGCGCCAACACGGGCAGCATGCGCTCCACCGCCGCTTTGAGCGTTTCAATCGGTTCCAGCAGCGTGATGCGGACATACTCGCGCCAGTTTTCGCCGAAGGCGGTCCCGGGAAAGATCAAGACTCGTCCTTCTTTCAAGAGCAGATAAGACAGCTCGGCGGCGTGGATGCCGGTGGAGGAACTGTCCGCCCAGACAAACAAACCGCCGCGCGGCTCGCCATAGGCGAAACCCATGCGATCCAGCCCGTCCAGCAAGATGGCGCGCCGCTCGGTGTAGATTTTCAGGTATTCGTCCACGCAGTCTTGGGGACCGGTGAGGGCAGCCAGCCCCGCCCATTGCGATACCGTGGCTACCGGTCCCGTCGTAACCTGTTTGACGCGGGCCATAGCCTCAATGACATTTTCCGGCGCAGCCACATAGCCGCAGCGCCAGCCGGTCATGGCATAGGCTTTGGAGAAAGCATCCAGGGTGATGGTTCGTTCGGCCATGCCCGGCAGCGAGCCGATGCTGAAATGCCGCCAGGGCTCGTAGACAATTCTTCCGTAGATCTCGTCGACGATCACGATCAGGTTGTGGCGGATGCAGACCTCGGCGATGGCGCGCAGGCGGTCTTCGGTGACGATGCCGGCGGTGGGGTTGCTCGGCGTCACGATCAGCAGCGCCTTGCTGGCCGGCGTGATGGCCGCCTCGACCGCTTCCGCTTCCAGGTTAAAGGCATCTTCACGATCCGTCGGTACCATGACCATCTTACCGCCGGCGCGGCGAATGGCATCGTCATAGGAGGTATAGCGCGGGTCCGGGACCAGGATTTCGTCTCCCGGGTCAATAAGGGCTTGTATCGCCAGGAAGAGCCCTTCCTGTCCGCCGGTCGTGACCATCACATTGTCCGCTCCGACGGGCAAGCCATTGTATTCGCGCATGTGCTCGGCGATGGCGGCGCGCAATTGCGGCAGGCCCACCACCGGCGTCAAACCGGCGCGCCCCTCGCGCAGGGCGCGGTTGGCGGCTTCGACGATATGCGCCGGCGTCGGCAGGTCGGGGTCGCCCCGCCCCAGCGTGATGACATCGTCCATCTGCCCAGCTAGCTCCATCAAGGCGTAGCGCAGTTGCGTCCCGTCAGCGGCGACAGCGCGGACTTCGTCCGGGATGTTGGGGTTTGCATTCATCGTCATGTAGCAGTCCTTCGGTCAGGTCTTCGCGACCTCAGCCATTCCAAGCCCGCCCACTGCGAGACGGCGGTTGTGCAAATGGTGATGGCTTGCTTGCCGGCGCGCAGGCGCAGCGCCGCCGCTGAGCCCGCCATCCAGCCCAGCCGCCAGCCGGCCAAATCAGCGGACAAGGAATTGATGGTGACCACGCGGGAGGCCAGTTTCTCGTTCTGCGCCGGGTGAAAGGGCGGCGCGCTCGCAGCGAAACTGAGATCGTAGACGATCCACCAGTCGGTTTCTTCCGCTCGCTGCAAAAGCTCGATGCTGGTTTCGCGATAGACATCGGGACTAATGTAAAGCAGGCTGACGTTATCCTGTATCGAATCAACGATGTCCGCGCCCAAAATATGCAGCGCCCCGCGGATGCGCGACGAGTCGCCCGGGCAGAGTACCGCGCTGCCCGCTTCCGCCAATAGCGTCATCGTCACGAAACGAGCTTCGGTGCTGCCGCAGGTGATGGTGACTTCGCTTGGGTCGATATCCAGCCCGAAGCGCTGCCCCAGATGATCAGCCACCCAAGCGCGAAACTCGGGAATGCCGGGGCGGTCGGTGTAGTGCGTCTCGCCGCGGGCCAAGGCAGCCACAGCCGCCTCGATCACATTTGCCGGGATATCCGGCTCGTCCCGGGGCGGTGCGGCGAGCGCATCCAAGCCAGCCACGCGGCTTGCCAGGGACCGGCTTAGTGTTTTCGCTGGACACATTTCATTCACCTAATTCACCGTTTCTCGTTCAAATGGAAAGTCTATCCCCAGCATCTCCGCCAGGTCTTGCAGCCGCTCGAAAACCTGGGCGTCCAGCATAGCGCCATCGCGGCGATAGGCTTGCTCGCGGCGGTGGTCGATCTCGCCCGGGACCAGAATCTCGTCGAAGCCCGGGCGCAATTCGCTGCTCTTGATTTCGGCGATGAAGGCATCCATGCGCGCTTTGAACTCCTCGACTGGCATGAACCAGGCAATGTCGATGGCGATGAAGCTATGCGCGACATCGAGTTTGGCGATCGAGCGGTCTGCGAAAGGCGCCAGCCCAAAACCGCCGCCGCTGATGAGGCCGGTCAAAATATCGGTGAAGAGCGACAAGCCGTAGCCCTTGTACTGCCCAATGCCGAGCAAGGCGCCGGCCATGGCCGCGCTGGGATCATCCGTTTCCAAGCCCTCCGGCGTCAGCGCCCAGTCAAGCGGCATGGATTTGCCTTCTCGTTCATGCCAGCGCATCATGCCCTTGCCGGCTGTGGTCAGGGCGATATCGAGCGCGACCGGGAAGTCGCCCCCGCTTGGCGCTGCCAGGCCCCAGGGGTTGGTGCCGACGCGCGGCGAAGTCCCGCCCCAGGGCGCCATCTCCGCGCCGGCGTTGGTGATGGCGATGCCGATGCAGTCGGCTTCCAGGGCCCGCCGCGCGTGATAGCCCGACGAGCCGAAATGGGTGCTGTTGAAGACGACGCAGGCGCCGATGCCGCAGGTTTTGGCTTTGTCGATGGCGATGTCCATGGCTTGCTGCCCGACCACCGATCCCATGACCATCTTGGCGTCGACGAGCGCCAGCGCCGGCGATTCCTTGATGATCTCGATTTCCGTGCCCGGCTGATAGAGTCCCTTGGAAATGCGCTCGTAATAGCCGGTCAGCCGGCTGACGCCTTGTCCCTGCCCGGGCAGGCAGCGCAGCTCGCTATTCATCAAACCGGCTGTGCAGGTTTCGGCTTCTTTGCGCGACAAGCCCATGGCAATGAAAGCGCGCTGAACAAAGTCTTCCAGATCATCAACCGGCACGCGGACAAACGTGACGCCCATCGCTCAGATGCCCCGGATCGACTTGTATTGTTCGAGTTCATCCGGGCTGTAAACTTGCATCAGCTCGAGCTCAATGCCGCCGGTTTCCTGCTCCAGGAAGGCGACATAGCCTTCGGGATGGGGGTGGCTCCCGGTCACATTGCAGGAACTGCATTCCTTGAGCGTCCCGCCTTCGGCTTGCGCTTCTTCCAGCGCGCTGTCGATGTTTTCCACGGCGTAGCAGATATGATGCAAGCCTTCTGTACCGCGCTCGGCGATCCATTTGCTGAAGCGGCCCTCGGCATCCAGCGATTCATTCAACTGGTATTCGATATCGCCGACATCAAAGATCGCCACTTTGATGCGCGCCTTTTCCGCCACGACCACGCGCGCGTCCAAGCCGACGCCCAGCAGTGTCTGATAGCGATTCAGGGTTTCGTCCACGCTCTTCACGGCGAAAGCCATGTGCTTTATGTAAGTCATAGATTCTTCCGATTCTTTGCATCTTCGGGCGACCCACCGGAGCCTGTTGAAATACTGCCCCCATCCCCCAGCCCCTTACCCCCAAAATGAGGGAAGGGGAGCTTTTGAACCCTAATAAGCCGTTAAAGCCCCTCTCTCTCGGAGAGGGGTTTGGGGTGAGGGTTTATTGCGATTTTCAACAGAGTCCACCGGGTCGCCCGCCTGCTTGCAATATGCTGGTCTATAGTAGCAAGTCCTTCAAATTCACGCCTGGCGTCACCATGGGCTCGATATTGCCCCCGGCCGAGGTCATGATCAGCGTGATGCCGGGTCCATAACCCGCGCGCGGACTGTCGCCCTGGGCAATGACGCCGATGCCGACCGCATCCCGCAGATAGCCGTGATTCCAACTGCTGTCATAATCCGTCAAGGCGACGACATCGCCCAGCCGCAACTGATCCAAGCCCGCTTCTTTGACCGCGTCGCTGTCGGCGGTCTGAATGTGAATTGAGCCGCCATCGCTGACCAAGCCCGCGCCCGCGCCCAGCAAATGCGGCGGCACTTGCGCCACAACCGGCACCGAGAGCTTGCCCTCCGCGTTGGTCGTGACCTCCAGGGCATCGACCAACTCCGGCGAGCAGCCCTTGAGCATGATATCGGGGTGGTCATCGAACTTGAGTCCCACGCCCTTGGCTTTGATGACGATCTTGTCGCCGATAGCCAACTGCTCGCGCACCTCCGGATCGAAGTGGATAATGACATGCTCGGAAAAGCGTCCCGTCTTGCCGGTGACCATGCCGCGGGCTCGCTGCGCGTTGCCGGTCATGACGATGGCGTCGTTGCCCACGCAGGACAGGACGTTCAGGCCGCGATTGCCTGTGGCGTCGTTGAGCATGACGCTGACGCCGGGATGGACGCAGTCCGCCAGCCAGCCAAAAGCCGAATCGCCGACGGAAACATTATAGACGATGCTGCCGTAAGCCGGCAAAAGGAAAGGCGTTCCATCGGCCGCCAGAGAATAGGGCATGGCCGGCAAGGGCGGCATGCGCGGCGGCGTGATCACCCCTTGTACGGATACACTGACAACTTGCTGGGCATTGTTTTTCGCGCTCATGATACCTTCCGAATGTTCAAGTAGTTGGCAATATTTGCGTCCGGGTCAATCACCCATTCGATGCAGGGTTCGTCGCAAGTCATCAGGGTCAGGATGCCGGGTCCATGCCCGGTCATGATCGAATCCCCGTGAATGCACAAGCCGATAGTGACGGCGCCCGGCTTATAACCGCGCCCAAAGCGATGATCGGCATGGTTCACCACGACCAGATCGCCCAGCCGCATCTGATCAATGCCGAGCTCGGCCATCAGCGCGCGATCGCCGGACATCAAGTCCTGGTCGACGAAGTCCGGGTTCAACTCGGCGCCGGAACCCATGATGCGAATCGGCAATTCCATCGTCACCGGCACGCGGATCCTGCGCTCGTCAAGCGCTTCAATGGGCAGGCTGTCAATCAGCCGCGGGCTGCATTTCTTAAGCGTGATATGCGGGTAATCGACCAGTTGCAAACCCTGTCCCTTGGCGCGGATCTGCACGGCGTCGCCGACCCCGATCAGTTCGGCGGCTTCCGGCGGGAAGTCCACCAGCAAGCGCGCATGCTCCCCGGTGACGATGCCCTCTGTTCCTTTCGCCAAGCCGCTCATGACAAAAGCCTGGTTGCCCATGCAGGTCAGGTAGTGCATGGCATAGTCGGCATCGAGATCGGGATGGGCGATTGACGCCCCCGGCTCCAGATGATCCGCCGCCCATCCAAAAGCCTCGTCCCCGACCCGCGCGTTGTAAATCATGCCGGACATGCCCGGCAAGATCGTCGCTTCGCCGCTGGCATGGGGGATATAACCCCGAACCGTCGGCTGGCTCACATAACCGACCACAGCCATTTCCACCAATTGCTCGGCATTCGTCGCTAATCCCATGAACAATCCCTTCTCGCGCGATCCCCCGCGCATAAGCCCTTGCCGCCACGCAGGGCGCTCAATCCGCATGGCGCGACTCACATTGTCGACAATCAGTAATTGCCGAGAATGTAACATAACTCGCGGAAAAATACAAACAATCCGACTCAGAAGCAGAACCAACAAAGCCATGCTAATGCACTCCATAATAATAGTCGGCGGTAGGGGCCCTGCGCCAAGATTTCTTTTTCTTTGCGCTCTTTGTATCTTTGTGGTGAAACTGAATTTGGCAAATTGAATCTCAACCCGGAAGGATATACGACTAGCCATGTCTTTGCAGGCTGCTTGACAGCCTTGGAGCCTATTCCTATAATCGTTGCAGCCCGGCAATCGCGTCCATCAAGTCCAAAGGCTTGCGGCTGGCTCGCATATCTGGACGCGCGCCTTTGGTCGTCAAGTATAGAGAAGCCCGTGACAGTTGGACGATCGACCGGCCTGGGCGAGAGCTTGAAGGAAGCGGGATGGAACCGATTCAGACTTTGCCATTGAGAGAGCGCGTCATCAATGTATTGCGCGACGCGATCGTGAATGGCGAGTTGCTGCCGGGGCAGGCTTTGGTCGGCACGGAACTGGCCAACCAGATCGGCGTAAGCCAGGCTACCTTGCGCGACGCCATCTATGCGCTCAGCCTCGAAGGCTTGGTCGAGACGGTGGCATATCACGTCTCGACGGTCAAAACGCTCTCGAAAAAAGACATCGAGGATCTGTTCAGCGTCCGCAGCATGCTGGAAAGCTATGCGATACGGCAGATCGTGGCGACGGGCCAGGCATCCGCCGCGGTGAGCGAACTCTATGCGATCTGCGACGAGATGGAGGGCGCGGCCGAACAAGACAGCCTGACGGACCTCAACCGGATTGACCGCATGTTTCACGATACCTTGATCGACTTCAGCGGCAATCAACTGCTGGGCGTCTTGTGGAATAGCGTGGCGCAGCGCGTTCAGCAAGCGCTGTCGCTCAGCAACCAGCAGCAGGGGAACCTGCGGCAAATCGTCCTCAATCATCGCGAGATCGCCCAGGTCATCGAGAACGGAGATGCCGAAGCCGCTGTCGGTCTAATGAATACGCATATCAGCTTCGTCGCGGACGAGATCTGCGGCAATTGGCATCAAATTGCGCTGGGAACAAACGGCGGACAACAATAACAATTGAAGGGAACTCTCAACATGGCAAATGCAGTCGAAACACAGGCAGTATTGGTTGCCGATGGGGGATACGAGGCGGCAATCACGGACCTTGCGGGCGATTTTCCAAATCTGGACATACTTGGCGCCAGCGACGACGCCGATGCAGCCGCGCTGGCGAATGACAACATAGTCGGGCTGATCGCCGATACGGCGCCGGTAGACAAAAATCTGCTGGGCAAGATGAGCAATTTGCGCGCGGTATTGAAGCTGGGCAGGAGTTACTTCAATATCGATGTCGATGCCCTGCGCGAGCGCGGAACCCATTTTGGCTGCGTCCCGCGCAAGGGTCCGAACTGCGTGGCGGAGCTGGCCCTGACGCTGATCATGGCATTGAGCAAGGATTTGATCGCCGGCAACGAGGCTGTGTCACTGGGCGCCTATCGCTACCGCGGCATCAAACCCGAGTTGACCTCGCAGCGCAAGATCGCTTTCCACTGGATGAAAAACGAAGGCGTTCACGAAGTCGCAGGCAAGACCCTCGGCATCATCGGCATGGGCGAGATCGGCTGCGAATTGGCGCGCCGCGCCAGTGTCATGGGCATGCGCAATATCTATTACAAACGCAGTCCGCTTTCGGCCGAACTGGAAGCGGTATTTGACGCGGGCTATCGTGATCTGGACGACCTGCTGCGCGAGAGCGATTACGTCTGTGTGGCGACGCCGCAAACGCCGGAGACCGAAGGCATGATCGGCGCGGGGCAGATCGCGCTGATGAAAGACAGCGCCTATCTGGTCAATATCGCCCGCGGCGGCATCATTGACGAAGAGGCGATGATCGCGGCGCTGTCCGAGAACCGAATCGCCGGCGCCGGTCTGGATGTCTTTACCTACGAGCCGCTGCCGCCGGAAAGTCCGCTCTGCGCGCTGGACAACGTGATCCTCTGCCCGCATATCGGCGGCGGCACGGGCACGAATCGAGTGATCGAGTTGGGCGCTGCCTTGCAGGAGATGAGCCGGGTCTTGGGCGGCGATTGAATCGCGACTGTATAATATGTAGTATCCAGAACTCATCGCAGAGGAAGTCATGACATGGATTGGACACAAGCCATCATCACAATTGTGACAGTGCTAATCGCGATTGTCAGTTTATTCGTTTGGCTCCGCAACGACATCAAGCGGCTCGAAGATAAAGTAGACGCGCTTGGTGATCGTTTGCGCCAAGTCGAGAGCGAACAGTCCCGAGTGGCAGGCTTGCTGGAAGGACTGGGAATCGCCGGCAAGCTGACAAGCCGCGATATTTAAGCTGAGGCTTTAATCGCGCGATTTCTTGCGCGGAAGACAAAAATGCGTTAAGTTTAGCGACAAGCCTTTCATGGCTACGTTTTGGCGTTTCCTGCGGCAGTCTAGTTTTGACCGACCGGTCTGCCGCAGGAAACCACTCGAAAGTGGGAAAACCTCGCGGCTTTCCGCGTGCCAGTGTATCCCATTTTCCCGAGGCATGAAACGCTAGATTGCTTACTTTTACAGACATAACGAATAACAAGGAGATCGCAAGTGAAAACCAAAACTATTCTGCTGGTTGGATTAATGATGTTGTTTTCCGCGTGCAATGCCCGCATCAGCAGCGAGATTTATCTTGTTGATATTGATGAAGTGGCGGACATTGGTGATATAGCCACCAAAGTCAAGATCGGACTGCCAATATCGTCCCAAGACGAATGTGATGAGAAAAGACAGGAATATGAAGCCATGTTCAGTAAAAGCACTGGCTTCAAGGGCATGGAGTTTGTTCGTTGCTATGTAGACGGCTACAATGATTTTGCGGAATACGAACTAGATGTTCCCATTCGTATGGTCGATCCCTACCAGACTTCAATGGAAGGTGTGTTCGAGATCATCCGTCATGATGATAGCGCCACAAATAATCGACATATGTATGTCCGATCCAATCCAAGCTTGTTGTGCAATCTGGACAAGATAATGCGTGAGGATACTTACCGTTCGCTTGATTTGAGCGATACCTCGCCATTGATAACAGTCTCGAACGACTTTCGTGAACCGCAAACGCTGATATTGAACCAGGTCTTTGTTAATGGCTCACCGCTGATCGAACCAACAGAAATTGTACTGGATCGCCGAGACAGTATCAGCATCACCCTGTCGGATGTGACTTCCGCCTGGATATTCAATAAATCCTGCAGTATCAACTCTCGCACTGCTCTTGTGGGTATCTGGGCGCAGGGTGACTAAGGCTAGAATCGATGTCTCTAATACTTGGGCGGGAGATCCCCGTCCAAGAGAACATAGCCTAGGGGGCTCAATACCGTGAAACGTAGAAACGAACTGCCCGGAGTAGTGAAATCTCTTTTAATACACTAGGTTTATTGGGAGCCAAAGCGAGGGATCACATCCCGCCCGATCGCCGCAATCGCCGCGGGGATATCAGGACCCAGCGGCGGACCAAAGCTAATATGTCGCGCGCCCATCCCCGCCAATCCTTCCAGCCGCTCGATTAGCCGCTCCGCCGTCCCCGCGATGCCGATGCGCAGCATCCGAGGCGTCACCATCCGCCTCGCCTTGTCGATATCGCCTTCGAGGTGATAGGCGCGTCGAATCGGCTCGAAGTCCTCTTGCCTCAAGCCCAGTTGTCCCAGAATCAGCGGACTCATGGCATGTCCGTAATAGGCGATCTTGTCGGCGAGCGCGGCCTCCGCCGCTTCTTGATCCTCTGAAACGGAGCACCAGATACATGCAGCGAGGTCGATATCAGCAAGGGTTCTGCCCGCTCTTTGGGTGCCGCGCTCGACATGCGGCAAGACATTCTGATAGTGCTCCGGCGGGAAGAGCAGGGGCAAGCCGCCGTCGGCGATGGCGCCGATTTCTTCCAGCATTTTCGGGCTCATGGCGCCCAAATAGATCGACGCCGGGCGGCGCGCTTCAAAGCGCAGCCAGGCTTCTTCCGTCCAGCGCAGGACCCTTCCCGCCGCCGCGGCGTTTTCGTTTGACGTCAGCTTTTTAATCGCATGGATCGATTCCACGATGCGGGTGCGGGGCAAGTCGAAGTCCAAGCCCAGCCAGCCGATGAAATCCTCGGCGCCGCTGGAAAGACCCAGGTTGAAGCGGCCGCCGGACAATTCGTCCAGGGTAGCGGCGAACATGGCGATTTCGGCGGGATGAATGGTGTAGGGATTGAGAATGCAAGTGCCGATTTCGATGCGCTCGGTGGCACACGCGATAGCGGAAAGAATGACCGGCGCGCTGCGCAAGAAGAGATCGTTGCTCACCCAGAACTGATCGAATCCAGCCGCCTCAGCTGCTTGAGCATAGATCACATAGTCCCGAACCGGCAGGTCATTATTGAAGCGCAGGCTGAATTTCATGATTCGGAATCGGCGATGATCGCTTCGGCTTCCATCTCGACCAGATAGTCGTCGCCGACCAGCGCCTGGATATAAAGCAAGGTATTGGCCGGGCGGATATCGCCGAAGTATTGCCCGTGCACGGCCGCGACCGCTTCCCAATCGGCGCCCGGCGTCAAATAAACGCGCGTTCGCACCACATCCGACAACTGAGCGCCGGCTTCACCCAGTGCTTGTGCGATCTTCTGGATGATGAACTCGGTTTGCGCGCCGGCGTCGCCGATGCCGACGACCTCGCTCGCGCCATCGGTGGCGGTTGTGCCGGAAACATGTACGACATTGCCCAGCCGCACCGCGCGCGAATAACCGGCGATTTTTTCGTAATCCGTTCCCGAAGATATATTCTGTCGCGTCATGCCCGCCTCCGGATTACTTATCCTTAATCATCGGCGTTTGTCACTTGCGTCGCCAAAGCGAGCGCCTCCAGGGCGCAGCCCCAGGACAAAGTGAAGCCGATCGATCCGTGTCCGTAATTGTGAATGATGATCCGCTCGCCGGCGCGTCTTTCCACTTCCAGCCGCACCGCTTCGCGCCCCGGGCGTATGCCGACCGCTGTGCGGATGATAGCCGCGTCAGCTACGGTCGGCTCGATCTGTGAACAGCGGTCGAGGATATCCCTGGTCTGCTCCGCGTCAACCTCCGGATGCCAACTGCCGTACTGGTAAATGCCGCCGAGCAGCACTCCGTCGGCGCGGGGAAAGAGATAGGTATCGTCGCTCGCGCGCATGGCGCCGGAGCGAATCTGCGGCGCGTCAACGAGAAGCGTTTGTCCTCGAATCGGAAACACTTCGGGATCCGGCGTGACATATTTCGCCCAGGCGCCCGTGCAATTGACCAGCAGCCCAGCTTCGTCCGCAAGCTCGTCAAGGGACGCCACTTCGCGCGCTTCCAGTTTGCCGCCAGCTCCAAGGAACTGCTCCTGCAAGTTCTGCAAGTAACGCGGCGGCGCGACGATCGGCAGATCCATAATCCAGCCGTCCCGGCCGCCCGACGGCAATTCCTCGGGGGGCATTTTCGCGAAGAAGGGCAAGCGATCTTTGAACCAGGGCAGGCTGACTTGCTGTGGGAATATCTGGCGCATCCGCCGCAGGCCGACGCCGCTGTCGGCGCGTTTCGCCAGCCGCAGAAAATGCGCAAGAGAATCATCCGCCCAACGTCGCGGGCGACCCGCTAGGCTGCCGCCCGACCAAACCGCGCCGGCCGCCGCTGAAGCGGTGGCTTGCGGCGGGTCGCGCGTCAGGATACGGACATCAAAGCCCGCTAGCTGCAGGTTGAGCGCCGAGCTCAAACCCGACACGCCGCTGCCGATTACCATAACCTCAGACATGCTCAATCGCCTCGCCTCGACAAGAAACCAGCAACAGAAATCCCTGACCCCCATGGTCTCAGGGGCGGATTCGCCCGTGCCGATTCTAGCACAGAACGCCCTGCTCGTGTGAAGAGCGCGGCTCTGCGCCTGAACGAGACGAGGTCAATTTGACAGGAATGTGGAAATGAGATAGTCTGATATATTAGATATTAGATTTGCTTGGGTTTTAGTCACATGTTGGATACCAAGCCGCTGAGCGCGCAAATTGAGGCGCAACTCAAGCGGGAAATCATGTCAGGCGACCTCGAACCCGGGCAGCGCCTGACGATCGAGGACATCGCGGAGCGCTTGCACGTGAGTACGATGCCGGTGCGCGATGCCGTGCGTCGGCTGGACGGCTTGGGTTTCTTGAAGGTGGCGCCGCGCCGCGGCGTCTATGTCGAAGAATTCGATCAAACGCGCTTCAAGAACACCATGGAGATTCGCATCGCGCTGGAGAGCTTGGCGGTGGAACTGGCGACCACAAGGATCCCCCTGGAGGCCATTGAAGATGCGCAGGACACTTACCGTCGCGGCGGCGATTATTATGCGCGGACGGGGGATTTGTCACAGTTAGCCGAATGCGATAATCTCATACACGATCTGATCATCAACTGTTCGGAGAATCCGCTGCTGATCGAGATGATGCGGCAGTTGCAAGACTTGATCAATTGGGCGCATCAGATTGTGGCGAAGTATCGACCCGGCGCGCAGGTGGATGCTTTGCCCGAACATATGGAAATTCTCGACGCCTTGCGCCGGCGTGATGTCGCCGCGACAAAATCGGCAGTGAGGGATCATCTGCTGAATACCTTGGAAAGAACGCTGCTCGCCTGGGATCACAAGACCGGCGCGGCATAAGTCAGCCAAAAGGAGGTACCTTATTGAAGACTCGCCATATCGTAGATTATCTGAAGGATCAGATAATTGGCCGCGGCAAAACCAGTCAATTGATTAGTGCTTAGGAGTAACCATAATGTCAAAAAAGATAAACATGAGCCGCCGAGACTTCTTGCGCTTAACAGGCATGAGCTCGCTGGCTGCGGGCGTTTACACCCTGCCTGGCGTCGGTTCAGTCCTCGCGCAGGACGACCAGGAAGTCACCATCTTTTTCTGGGACGGTCCGCCTTTGATCGGCATTCGCGAAAAGGCGCTCGCCCCCTTTGACGACGCCTATCCCGGCTGCAAGCTCAATTTCACCTCGGTGCCCGGCGGACCCAACCAGGGTTACAACGACAAGCTCTTCACCGGCCTGGCGGCCGGCATCCCGCCCGATGTCTTCATCATCGAGATCGGTCTGCTGCCACAATTCCTCAAAGACGACCTGCTGCTGGACCTCAAACCCTACGTTGATGCCGATGACTACGACTTGAGTCAATTCCCCGACCTGGCCATCGAAGCCTATACACACGAAGGCGGCATCTATGGCATGCCCGACAACGTCGCTTCCATCGCCATCTTCTACAACCAGGATCTGTTTGAAGAAGCCGGCGCTATGCTGCCGACGGCGCAATGGGACGACGAAGGCTGGACGGTCGACGATTTCTTCAATTCCTGCGAGGCGCTGACCAAGACCGACGCCAACGGCAACACGACGCAATGGGCTTGCGATGTCACCGGCTGGGACAAAGTCTGGCAGACCTGGGTGCGCATCTTCGGCGGGCAATTGGTCGATGATCCCTTCTTCCCCACCGAGTGCGCGCTGAACGAGGCTGGCGCTGTCGAAGGCTTGCAATTCTACGCCGACCTGCGCTGGGAATATGGCTTCGCGCCGCGCCCCGAAGCGATGGCGGAAATGGGCACCGGCGCCTTGATGCAGACGGGCCGATTGGGCATGTTCTACAGCGGCAGTTGGGCTTTTCCCAACTATCGCGAGGCGGACTTCAACATCGCGCTGGGCCATTACCCCTCAGGTCCGGGCGGGCGCGCCAACTACGTTTACTACTACCCGCTGGTCGTGCCCAAGACCACGCAAGTGCCGGAATGCGCCTGGAACCTGCTGAAATTCTTCAACGGTCCAGCCATGGAAACGATTATTCGCGAAGGCGGCTTGCAAGGCACGTCCTTCGCCGAGCAAGAGAAGTGGTTCGTTACCGACCCGCTGCCGCCAGCCAACAAGCACGTCATGCTGGACGCCGCCAGGCACTTCGTCGCGCCCGATCCCGTCTTGACCAACTGGGGCGAGATCACGCAGATCATGCAAGCGCAGATCGACTTGCTGCTCATCGGCGAGGAACGCGATGCCAAGGTCGTCTGCGACGAAATCGTGCGCCAGGTCAATCCGCTTATAGCCGAAGGGCAATGGCGGACGGGCTAGAACCGATCCCGGCGAAATCTGTAGGGCGACCCAAGGGTCGCCCATTGGCATAATCAAATTGAGCTTGACCCTCCTATGAGCCTCGCGCAGTTCGTCAAGAACCAAAGCGGCTTCGCCAACCTCAGCATCAGCTACCAGCGCGGCGAGACCTTGCTCGCCTGGGCGATGGTTTCGCCTTGGGTGGCCGGCTTTCTCTTGCTGACCGCCTTCCCCATGGTCGCCTCGCTGGCGCTCTCCTTCTTCAAATGGAACATCCTGTCGCCGCCGGAATACGTAGGCTTGGCGAATTACCACAAGCTCTTCTTCAGCGACCCGCTGCCGATGCACTCCTTGAAGATCACGGTGATTTTCTCGCTGGCCTCCATCCCGCTGAATATCGTCTTCGGTCTCGTGATCGCGATGCTGCTCAACACCAATATCCGCGGGCTCGCCGTCTTCCGCACGATCTATTACTTGCCGGCGATCTTGTCGGGGGTGGCGGTGGCCATCCTCTGGCAGTGGATCTTCTCCAGCGATTTCGGCTTGCTCAATACGGCACTGCGCATCTTTGGCATCGAGGGACCGGCTTGGCTGGGCAGCAAGGTTTGGGTGCTGCCAGCCTTTGTCATCATGCGGCTTTGGAGCGTCGGCGGCGGCATGATCATCTATCTGGCCGGCTTGCAGGCCATCCCCACCGACCTTTATGAAGCCGCCGAAATTGACGGCGCCAATTGGTGGCAGCGCATCTTCAGCATCACGCTGCCGATGCTGAGCCCGACGATCTTCTTCCAACTGATCACCGGCGTCATCTTCACCATGCAGATCTTCACCGAGACCTTTATCATGACCGATGGCGGACCAGCCAACGCCTCGCTCTTCTATTTGCTCTACCTATATCGCCAAGCCTTCCAAAACTTCAAGATGGGTTATGCCTCGGCGCTGGCTTGGGTCTTCTTCCTGGCGATCTTGCTGCTGACGATCATCCTGTTCGCCACCGCCAAGTTCTGGGTCTATTACGAAGCGGAATCGGAGGAGGACAACTGATGAGCAGCAAGGGCGTCGGCTTAAGCGCGCGCCAGATCATCAGCAAGATCTTCGTCTATGCGGTTCTCGCCATCGGCTCGATTGTGATTCTGCTGCCGCTGCAATGGATGATCTCGACCTCCTTGAAGCCGCTGTCGCATGTCTTTCGCTTCCCGCCCGAGTTTTGGCCGCAGAAGATCGTCTGGGAGAATTATCCCCATGCGCTGACGCAACTGCCCTTTGATCTCTACTTCGCCAACACGATGTTCATCGTCGTCCTTTGCCTGCTGGGCGAGTTGATCGTATCCTCCGTCGTCGCCTACGCCTTTTCGCGTTTGCGCTGGCGCGGGCGTAACGCGCTCTTCATCGTCGTCCTCGCCACCATGATGCTGCCGCGGCAGGTCACGATGATTCCAGAGTTTATCGTCTTCAAGCAGCTGGGGATGATCGACACCTTCTGGCCACTGATACTTCCCTCCTGGTTCGGCAATCCCTTTTACATCTTTCTCCTGCGGCAGTACTTTTTGACGCATTCGCGCGAATTGGACCAGGCGGCGGTGATCGACGGCTGCTCGCGCTTCGGCGTCTTCTGGCGCATCACCATGCCGATGTCCAAGCCGGTGCTGGGCGCGGTGGCGATTTTTTCTTTCCAGTTTCATTGGAACGACTTTTTCCGCCCGCTCATCTTTCTGCTCGACCAGGACAAATACACGCTCGCCTTGGGTTTGCGCTTCTTCCAGGGTACTTACGGCACCGAATGGAATTCGCTGATGGCGGTTTCGCTGGTGGTGATGCTGCCCTTGATTATCGTCTTTTTCTTCGCCCAGAAGTATTTCATCCAGGGAGTCGTTTTCACGGGCTACAAATAAGCCGGCCCCTTGCTTGAGTGGATGGCGCCAAAGCAGCAAGCGGATTCAAATGTCGTAATGGTGTTGTCGTGGGCGCGGCGGAAGGGTCCGCGCGGACCAGAACGGAGTGACCAATTGCGGAGCGCGTGCAAGAGACCGGCGCGGACTAATCCGATTTCTTGCGCTTATCTTCGCTCTTGCTCGGCTTGGAGGCGTCTTTTGGTTTTTTGCCGGGTATCGTGGTGCGTATGTGGCGGATGCCTTTGGAGTCCACCTCATACTCGACGACAGGCGTATAGCATCTGACCCAATTATTTTGCTTCATGACTATACTCGTTATCATCACTACTAGATTAAGTCATGATACATTATTGCGTATGTATAGGCTATTGCGCGTTTGTATGTGCCACTCGCCAAATTCAAGAACTTCGATATGAAATTCATAAAACCCATTGCCGACGAACTCCAATTCGGCTATTTGAAAAGCCGACAGACTGCTGTCCGACTGCAGAAGATCAATGGCGAAATGCCACTCCGCCAATATTTCGTTGTCGCCCGGCGCCAGTATACGCAATACAGCGGGATACCGCTTATTGTCGAGGTCTGATTCTTTGAACCAATGTGACAGTAGTATAACAGTCGGGTTCAATGCCACTAGAATTGGTGGCGGCTCCGTTATTTCAATGCCAAGTATAGAATCTGCAAACACTCGCTCTATGGAAAGCGAGCCATCATCGTGCATTTCAAAGTTTCTGCAGAGCACCGACCAGCCTAGCCTCATATAGCATCCCTTGCATATCAAAGCCCAAGACAGGAAGAAGCATTTCAATTATAGTTTAGGCACAAGCCATATTCAAACCGAAGCCGATCTCAGTGAAAAGTCAGCATATAGAAAAGGACGGTCATGAACATGAAAACCATGTCGAAGTATCAGAAACTGCATCCGCTGGAACACGACGCCGTCAGTTGGCAAGACGGCTTTTGGGGTCGGCTTCACCAGTTGTGCCGCATGACAGTCCTGCCGAGCATGCGGGCGGCGCTGGATGAACCCGAAAACGGCGCTGTCTTTAGTAACTTCTATATCGCAGCCGGCTTGGCGGAAGGCCAGCGCAAAGGCACGATGTGGAGCGACGGCGATTGCTATAAGTACATGGAAGCCGTAACGCATATCTATGGCGCCACCGGCGAGCAAGCCGCTATCGACGAATTGGACGAACTCATTGCTGTCATCGCGGCGGCGCAAGAGGACGATGGCTATATCAGCACGCCCATGCAGTTGCGCGCCGACAAAGCGCGCTGGACAAACCTCCATGACCACGAACTCTATAACATGGGCCATCTGCTGACCGCCGCCTCGGTTCACCATCGGATCACCGGCAAGCGCAATTTTCTACAGATCGCCATCAAGCTGGCGGATTATCTACACGGCGTCTTCGTGCCTTGCCCGCCGGAGTTGGCGCATTTCGGCTTCAACCCGTCCAACATTATGGGCGCGGTCGACCTGTACCGGGTCACCGGGAACGAAAAGTATCTGGACTTGGCGCGCGCTTTTGTTGATATGCGCGGCTCGCAACCCGGGGGCAAAGACCTGAATCAGTCGCTGGTGCCGCTGCGGGAGGAAACGCGCGCGGTCGGGCATGCCGTAACCGCCGGCTATTTGTATTGCGGCGCCACCGATGTCTACGCCGAAACCGGCGACGCCGAGCTGCTGGCGGCTTTAGACCGCGTCTGGGACAATGCGGCGCGCAGCAAGACCTACATCACCGGCGGCACATCGGCGCAGCACCATGGCGCCTCCCAGCGCCCCGAATTCGGTGGAAGCGCCGGCGCGGTACACGAAGCCTTCGGCTACGAATATCAACTGCCCAACGCCACCGCCTATAACGAAACCTGCGCCAATATCGCCCATGCCATGTGGAACTGGCGCCTGCTCAACCTGACCGGCGACGCCAAATACGCCGACGTCATGGAGCGCGTGCTGTATAACAGCATGTTATCTTCCATGACCCTGGACGGCATCAAGTTTTGTTATACCAATCCCCTGCGCTGGTACGGCGCGCAGCACGCGCTTTTAAGCCAAGATAGGTATGAGCGCCGGTATCTCTTGTCCTGTTACTGCTGCCCGCCCAACACCGCCCGCACCATCGCCCTCTTGCACAACTGGGTCTACAGCCAATCCGACGATGCCCTGTGGGTCCATCTGTATAGCAGCAGCAGCCTGGACACGACCCTCGCCGATGGCTCGGCCTTCGCGCTGCGGCAAAGCAGCGACTACCCCTGGGATGATCGGGTAACGATCACTATTGACCAAGCGCCCGCGCGCGAAATCGGCTTGATGCTGCGAATCCCGGGCTGGGCAGGGAACGCGGCTCTGGACATCAATGGGGAAGCGCATGACGGGGCTTTGAGGCCGCAGACCTATGTGGAAATCAAGCGCGTCTGGAAAGCCGGCGACAGTATATCCTTGCGCCTGCCGATGGCGCCGCGCCTGGTCAAAGCGCATCCCAAAGCGGAAGAGATCCGCAATCACGTCGCTGTGATGCGCGGTCCGCTGGTGTATTGCCTCGAAGGCGTCGACCTGCCCGATGATGTTTCCATCCTGGACGTCCATGCGCCGAACGATATGGGCTTGGAAGCGCGCCGGGAAGATGACCTCCTGGGCGGCTTGACTGTCGTCAAGGGAACGGCGCGGCGCGTTCTCGAGGGCAATCCATCGGAAGCGCTTTATTTCGAGGCCGGGAACGAACGCGAGGAAGATCTTGATGTGACGCTGATTCCCTATTACGCCTGGAACAACCGCGGCATCACGGAAATGACGGTCTGGCTGCCTAGAAGCTACTGACGCTGCGTCGGGCTCCCCAGAGCAATTTCCGAATTGAGGGTTTAAGGTCCGCGCTAAAATCAGTATGGTAAATATGCGTATCCTCGTTGATCAGATCAGCGCTCTTACTCATACCACCCGATTCCGGCTTTTATGGCGCAGCGAGCGAAAAAAGCACAGCCTGCTTCTTATCATGCCCCTAAACTGGAGGAAACGGAGCAAAGCTCCCTCTGGCGCAGTTTTCAGTTTCTGAAGAAGTACCGCAATATCGCCGCAGGCGTTTATGTTCTGGCGATCGTCGTCAATATCTTCAGCATTCTGATTCCCCAGACGATCCGCTGGATCGTCGACGCCGGCATCATCGCCGGGGATATGAGCATTCTGGCTTGGTCGCTGCTGGCTTTGCTCGGGCTGACGGTGGTCAAGGGACTGGTCGATTTTTTCCTGGGACGCGGGACAGAAGTGGTCTCCCAAGGCGTCGCTTACGACATCCGCAACGCCATCTACGACAAGCTCAGTTCGCTGTCATTTTCCTATCACGATCAAGCGCAGACCGGACAATTGCTGGCTCGGTCCATTTCCGACGTTGAACGGATCCGCTTTTTGACGGGCCGCGCCATCCTGCGCCTCTTCCAACATACCGGCTTGATGGTCTTCACCTTCGTCGCCTTGCTGCTGATGAACGCGCGGCTGGCAATCTTGTCTATGGCGCTGCTACCCTTGCTTTTTTACATCGCTTATCGCTTCGGACGCATCTATCGACCGCTTTCGCTGGATTTGCAGCACCAATTGGCGGAGATGACCACCGTGCTGGAGCAAAACCTGCGCGGCGCCAAAATCGTCAAAGCCTTCGCGCAGGAAGACGCCGAAATCGAGCGCTTCGAGCGACAAAACAGCAAATGGTTCGCGCTCGCGCGCAAGCAGGTCATCGTCAGCGCGCAGCACATCCCCCTGCTGGACTTCGTCGCCAGCTTGAGCGCGGTGATCATCATCTGGCTGGGGGGGCGGCTGGTGATCGACGACGCGCTCACCCTGGGCGAGCTCGTGGCTTTCACCACTTATCTCGGGCAACTGATTGCGCCGGTGCGCCGCCTGGGCGTGATCATCCCGGCAGTTGCCATGGCATCGGCCGCCGGCGAACGGATCTTCACCATTCTCGACGCGGAATCCGAAGTGACGGATGCGCCGGATGCCGTGGCGCTGCCGCCGATTGCAGGTCGGGTTCGCTTCGAAAACGTGTCCTTTTCTTATTTCAACCAGCGACAGGTCCTCGACAAGCTCAATCTCGAAGCCGAGGTCGGCGAGGTGATCGCGCTGCTGGGCGCGACCGGCTCCGGCAAATCGACCATCATCAATCTCATCCCGCGCTTCTATGACGTGAGCGGCGGGCGCGTTCGCGTTGACGGCTACGACGTGCGCGACGTCACCGTCAAGTCGCTGCGCGATCAAATCGGCATTGTCCTGCAAGAGACGGTGCTCTTCGCGGCCAGCGTCCGCGAGAATATCGCCTTCGGCCTGGATGATGTTTCCGATGCCGAGGTCATTGAAGCGGCAAAAGCGGCGCAGGCGCATGACTTCATCCTGGAAATGCCGGAGGGATACGATACCGAAGTCGGCGAACGCGGCCTGACCCTGTCCGGCGGCCAGAAACAGCGCATCGCCATCGCCCGCGCCTTGCTCAAGGATCCGCGCATTCTGCTCCTCGACGATGCCACCTCCAGCGTCGACACCGAAACGGAACGCCTGATTCAGATCGCGCTGGAGCGCTTGATGGAGGGGCGCACCTCGTTCATCATCGCCCAGCGCCTGAGCACCGTGCGCATGGCGGACAAGGTGCTGGTATTGCAAGACGGGCGCGTGGCCGCTTCCGGCACGCATGACGAATTAATCCGGAATTCCGGTTTGTATGCCGAGATCTATCACCGCAACCTGCGCGAGTGAGCGCGGCAAACACGACGAGCCGACAAGGAATTGACATGGGCTTCTCGATAGGCACAACCGGTGTCGGCAGAAGTGGACCGCGCGGCGCCCTGGAGGGCTACGCGGACAAGGTCGAAGGCCGTTCCTTCAATCTACGCGTGCTTTGGCACTTGCTGGTCTTCTTGCGTCCTTACAGCTTGCACATGCTGGGGGCTTTCGTGGCCATGCTATTCGCCTCCGCCCTGACGCTGATCACGCCTTACCTGGTCAAAGTCGCAATCGACGGACCGATCGCCCAGGGGGATATCGCTTCGCTCAACGACATCACGCTGCTCATGCTGCTCGCGGCAACGGGCCTCTACCTGGCATCGGCGGCGCAGCGCTTCCTGCTCAGCTGGGTGGGGCAGCGCGTTCTGGCGGACCTGCGCTCGGCGCTCTTCCGGCACTTGCAGAAATTGCCGCTGGCTTACCACGACAATCACATCGTCGGCGTCACCATCTCGCGCGTCATCAGCGATGTCGGCGTCATCAACCAATTGCTCTCGCAGGGGCTTATCACCCTGACCGGCGACAGCCTGCTGCTGGCGGGCATTGTCATTGTCATGCTCTCGCTCAACGCGCAGCTGGCGCTGGTCACCTTCTCGATCATCCCGCTGATCGTGCTGGCCACAGCCATTTTCGCCCGGCGCGCCAAGCTGGCTTTCCGCAAAACCCGCGCCCGCAATGCTCACATGATCGGCGACCTGGCGGAGAATCTCAGCGGCATTCGCGTCATCCAGGCTTTCGCCAACGAAGACAGCAGCTCCAGCCGATTCAACCAGGTCAATCAAGCCAACCGCGACGCCCATATCGAAGCCATGTCGCTGTCCTTCGTCTTCTTGCCCACCGTCGAGTTCCTCGGCATCGCCGCCACCGGCATCGTGCTGCTCTTCGGAGGCATCAGCGTGGCGCAGGGCGCGCTCACGCTGGGCACGGTCATCGCCTTCCTCGGCTATGTCAACCGCTTCTTCCTGCCGGTCCAGGAGCTCAGCCAGCTTTACGCCACCATGCAGACAGCCATGGCGGGCGGCGAGCGCGTGATCAACCTGCTCAACACGGAACCCGCGATCCGCGACCGCGCTGACGCGACAGCAATGCCGCCCATCAAAGGACGCATTCAATTTCAAGATCTGAGCTTCGGCTACCGCGAGAACCTGCCGGTCCTGCGCGAAATCAACCTGGACTTTCCGGCCGGTACGATGGTCGCGCTGGTCGGACCCACCGGCGCCGGCAAAACATCAATTGCCAATCTGATCGCCCGCTTCTACGACGCCAGCGCAGGCAAGCTGTTGATCGACGGCATCGACATCCGTCAGGTCCAGCAGCGTTCCATGCGCTCACAGATGGGCTTGGTCTCGCAGGATCCCTTCATATTCTCGGGCACCATTGCCGAGAATATCCGCTTTGGGAAGCCCGACGCCACTGAGGCCGAGCTCGCCGCCGCCGGCAGAACCGCCAATGTCGACGCCTTCATCCGCGACCTTCCCGATGGTTATGAAACCGAAATCCTCGAAGACGGCGCCAACCTGTCCGTCGGGCAGCGCCAACTGATCTCCATCGCCCGGGCTATCCTGGCGGATCCCCGCATCCTGATCATGGACGAGGCCACGTCGAGCGTCGACATGGTCACCGAGACGCTGATCCAGGACGCGCTGGGTAAATTGCTGGCGGAGCGCACTGCCATCGTCATCGCCCACCGCCTCAGCACCATCGTCAAGGCCGATGTCATCTGCGTCGTCGACGAGGGCAGAGTCCGCGAGATGGGCAGCCATGCCGAGCTGCTCGCCCAGGGCGGTTTATACGCCGAGCTGCACGAGCGCCAGTTCGTCGAGCTGGCGGATTGACTGATAGCGCAGCAATGGCGGCAAGGCATAGCCGGTGAACGCCCCCTCGCCACGGCAGCATCATCGGATCGTCGGCGTCATCTGGATCACCTACGCCCTCTTCTACCTGGGCCGGGTCAACTTCAGTGTGGTCTTGCCGGCTTTGGCCGCCGCGCTGGACGCCAGCCGCGCGGAAGTGGGCGCGCTGGGCACCGTGTTCTTCTGGGTCTACGGCATTTTCCATTTCATCAGTGGCGAAGTCGGCAGCCACCTCAGTCCCTTCCGGATGGTCTGCGCCGGCTTGCTGATCATCGCCCTGGTGAATATCGCCTTCGCCTTTCAAAGCTCCTTGCTGGTGATGCTTGTCTTGTGGGGCATCAACGGCATCGGACAGTCGGCCGGCTGGGCGCCCATGTTTCGCATCCTGGCCGAGCGGCTGGAGCGCAGCCAGATCAAAGTCATATCCACCGTCATGCCCTTCAGCTATGTCATTGGCACAGCCATCACCTGGACCCTGGTGGGCGCGGTCGCGACCGGTCAAAACTGGCAAGTCGCTTTTTGGCTGCCCGGCTTGCTGACGCTGGGGGTGCTGGCATTTTGGCGGCGGGCTGGCATTGACGCGCCCAAAGCGGCGCCACAGGGCTTGAAGCTCTCGCAGATCCGCGCCGAGCTGCGCCAAATCGCGGCGGTGCTGCTGGCGACCGCCCTGGCCGGTTTCGTCTTCAACGGCATGACAATTTGGCTGCCAACTTACATCCTGGATAGCCGGCTCGTTCCCGAAAGCGCGATTGGCTCGGTAGCGGCCGCGATGCAAGTGATCGCGATCCTGGGATTGTTCCTGGCGCGGCTGCGCGTCGTCCGGGGCAATCAAGTCTTTGTGACAGCGGCGGCCATGCTTGCGGCGGCGGGCTTCGCCATGCTCTCGCTGGCGGCGGCGGCAGGCGTCTTCGCGCTGCTGATCATCTGCCTGGGCATGATCATGCTCAACGGCGCCTTCGGCCTGGTGGTGAGCGCCCTGCCTTTGCTGCTGGCGCCGCCCGGCCGCGCCTCGTCAATCACAGGCAGCATCAACATGATGTCGAACTTCTTCGGCGGCATGGCTGGTTTCACCGTCGGCGGTCTCGTCGAGTGGAGCGGCTGGACCGCTGTATTTGGGCTTTGGGGCGCGCTCTTGCTGATGGCATCGGCTTTGATCTGGATGAAACGCGGCGCGGAAGAGGAAGGGACGGAGGCGACGGCTGCTTGAGGGGCGCATTTCAGGTTATTGGCAAGTCAAGCGCCGCAATCCCCGCGCAGGTAGACATAATCGCCG
>JAPPMO010000035.1:5790-16344 GCA_028873975.1 Chloroflexota bacterium | reverse complement strand
GCCTGCCAAAAAGGAGGCGATGTAGGGGCGTTTGACGGTCAGTGTCTACGCGACCTACGCGACCCGCTGAAACGCCCGCAAACAGAAATGATCTTTTGTATTTCTCTGCGCGCTCAGTAAAACCAATAAAGTCATGCAACTAAAGCGAGCCTTGTAGGGGCGACCAATCTGGTCGCCCGTTGCCGCCGCGACTTGTGGTTTCGGGCGACATGGTATGTCGCCCCTACAGATCGTTGCTTTTGCAAAATTTGCAAAATTTGCATGACTTACTTGCACTTACTTCTGTGGCTCTGTGGTGAATTTTCAGTTTGTTCGTTGCATTGCTCCACTAGATAACATTTTGAAGCGATTGCCCTGTGAACATCTGCCAAAATATTGAAATGCACCCGGTGAAAAGCGGGTGCATTTCAGATTATTGGCAAGTTAAGCGATTTTGCCCGGTCGAAAGCATGACCAACCACAGGTCGCGTAGGTCGCGTAGACACTGACCGCCGACACTGACCGTCAAGACACGAAGAACACAAAGTAAATGAGGCTTTTCTCTGCGCTCAGTAGGACCATCAAAGTCATACAACTCCAAAATAATAGTCGGCGGTAGGGGCGAGCCGAGGCTCGCCCCTACGGCTCGACGTCGGAATTTGCATGACTTGCCTGGCTTTACTTCTGTGTTCTCTATGGTTAAATCTTGATTTTAGGTATTTTGGTTCTGATGCGATTGCTCTGGAGAGTCGAGGAGCGGGGATTCATCTCCCGTCATTCAGAAAGGGCTGCGCGCAGCCAGGACCGGATCAAGGCGCCGGTCTCGTCTGGCGCCGACTGCGGGAAAAGGTGCCCCTGCCCTTCAATCACCCTTATGGTCGCCGAAGGCACCAGCCGCTGTACAGCCTCTTGACCCGATTGATCGAAGGTGTCACTCGCGCCGCCCCGGATGATCAAAACTGGCGGCAGGCTCTCCAGCTTCGGCAAATCCTCCCAGATGCGCTGGTAAACCGTGGAATAATAATAAACTTCCCATTCCACTGGCCAGGCCAGCTCGTAGCCGGCTTTGTTCGAGCGCTGTCTTAAGCCATGGTCGACATACAAGCGCAGCGCTTCATCCGACCAATCGGCGAAATGAGGCCGGTTGCGAAAACGCGCGAAAGCCAGATCCCGGCTCTCGAAAACGCGTCGACGGCGCAAGGCGCCCCGCACCAGCGGCGTCTGATCAAGCGCATTGTGTTCCGCCGCCGTTTTCAGCCAATCCAGCCGTTCCCGCGACAAAATTGCAGGATCAAGCATGACCAGCGCTCGGAAGCGCCCGGGCGCTTTGATAGCTGCCAGCATTGAAGCGATACCGCCGAAGGAATGCCCGATCAGGATGAGTTCGCCCAATTTCCAGGTGTCAAAAGCGCCGAGCAGGTCATCCGCCAGCACATCCCATTCGCGCAATTCCCGCGGCGGCTTCTGATCGCCCCATAGCGCGCGCGGCGGGAAACAGATCGCGCGATAGCGATCCGTCAAAGAACGCAGCATCGGTCCATAAGTTTGCGGAGGAAAGCTGTTGGCGGGGGCGATGTGTATAAGGGCTGCGTCCGCCGGTCCGCCCAATTCAAGCAGTTTCTGTGGCACGTTTACACCTTTGTATGCCTGAAATTGTAAGTTACATTTTGAACTGTTCTCTGAGCTGCATTGAGCCGAAGGGGAGACAGAATATGATTGACCGCTCCATATTGTTTGCAGTCGGCGCCTCGTTGATCGCGCTGCTGGTGGTGCTGGAGCTGGTGCGGCGGCGGCGCTTGCGCGAGGAATACTCGCTCTTGTGGCTGGCGACAGCCATCGTCATGCTCGTGGTCGGCGTCTGGCGCGATCTCTTGCACAGCCTGGCCGACCTGGTCAATATCGAATACCCGCCGAACTTGCTTTTCCTGCTGGCCGCGTTGTTCCTGCTTTTCATCCAGCTCTATTTCTCGACCGTCATCACCAAGCTGACGCAAGAAAACAAAGAGATCGCGCAACAACTCGCGCTGCTACGGTACGAAGTTGGGCATCTGCGCGGGGAGCGCGCTGATGGCGGCGACGATGAGCCCGATTAAGACAAAAACATAGATGACCAGTTCCGGCAGGCGGGCGCGGACGGGATTGCTGTCCGAACGCGCGAATTCTCTCATGCTGCGCGGTGGCATCACCGGTCGGCTCAGGCGCGGCGCGATCCGCCAAGCGAGCATCAGCCCGCCGATTACGCCGCCGATATGCCCCCAATTGTCAATGCGCGATCCAGGGAGAAAGCCGATGACGAGGTTCATGCCGATCAAAAAGAGCATGTGACGCAGGCGCCCTGTCACATTGGCATAGACGCCCCGGTGCTGATAAAGGTGCGCCGCTTCGGCCGCGAATATCGCGAAGACCGCGCCCGATGCCCCAACCGATGGCGTCAGCGGATCCCCCAAAGCCAAGCTCAAAGCCGATCCCGTCAAACCGCCCAGGAAATAAATCAAGGAAAAGCGAAGCCGGCCAAAGATCGGTTCTACGGTACTGCCAATGATGTACAAGGCGTACATGTTAAAGAGTACATGAGCCAGCCCGCCGTGCAAGAACATGGCGGTGAACAGGCGATAGACCTGCCCCTGGTACACGACAAGCGGCGGGAACAAGGCGCCATGTACCATGAATTCGCGTTCGACTTCAGCGGATACCATCATCGCGGCAAAGATCAGGGCATTGATCGCCGCCAATACCAGCGTCAGCTTTGGCTGATCCTCGGGCGGGCGGCGGGAGCGCTTTTTTCCAGCTTGCGAGGCGGAAATTTGAAGGCGCTCTTGCCCTTTTGGCTTTTCGTACAGGGGATGTTCCTTATCGGAAGGAGTGGACATGAGACGATCTCGCTTTTCTATGAACGACCCAATAATATGCCAAAAGCCTCATTTGTATATTGGCATTCGGGCCCTTGGATGCGACTTCTCGCTCAGCTATCGGCAATACATTGGGATAAACATTAAAAAATCGCAACATTTTGTGATAAGCTTATTCTATATTCGCGTCTTTGACATATAATGGTTTAGGCGCACTTATAAGACAGGATATGCTGGCAGATGTTGGAACACAAAATTGCGGACATGATGATCGTCCCGGACCGGACCTATTGCGAGATGCACGAGGAGGGCGACGCCTGTGACGTGATCGTGCGGATGGAAAATGGCGCCATGTATACAGCGCTGTTCGCCACGATATCCTATGTCCACCGCCAGATGGATTTGACCTTGATGGTGACGGAGTCCATTCCGGAGACGCCGCCCGTCCGTTACGCCGTGGTCGATACGCCGCATATCATTGTCGACGATTTGGAGCGCGGCATTATTGAGGACACCATCGACAACCTGGTGGCGCAAGACGTCTTCGAAAGTCTTTTCACGCGCGTCACCAGAGACGCCGCCGCCGACAATCAGCGAACTAGCAGCGACGGCGAGCGTACCACGCAAGAAATCGCGGCCGCCGTCATTGAAGAAGTGCTGGTGGTCATCGGCGACTAAACGGTCCTTCCCCCCAGTTCACCAACACCATCGCCCCGAACAGGCTCGCCCGTTTGCTTTTGCGCTTTCTACGCTATAATTTCCCGCGGCTCGCCGTCAAATGCTCTGGCGGGCTCTCTCCGCCGCCTCGTTTGGCGGGAGAGCGCATCCGATTCCACAGCGCGACAAGATGCAAATGACCGAGGAATATCCATGTCCGACGAACGTTATGAAGACAGTCAACTCTACAAGATTCGCCATTCGGCCGCCCATGTGATGGCGGAGGCTATGCTGGAGCGCTTCCCCGAAGCCAAGATCGCCATCGGTCCGCCCATTGAAGACGGCTTCTATTACGATTTCGATCTGCCGGCCGCCATCAACGACGAGGATATCAAATGGGTCGAGAAACGCATGAAAAAGCTCCTCGCGCAAAGTCACAGATTTACCCTCCGCGAGGTCACGCCGGCGGAAGCGCGTGAAATTTTCCACGACCAGCCCTATAAGCTGGAACTGATAGAAGACCTGGTCAATGGCCCGCAAGACGACAATGGCGGACCGATCGCCGCCCCGGCCGATCGCCTGACAATTTACACGCAGAGTAACTTCACCGATCTCTGCCGCGGTCCCCACGTCGAAAGCACCAAAGAGATCAATCCCAAAGCCGTCAGCATATCGCTGCGGCGGCCCGCTGGCGCCTATTGGCGCGGCGATGAAAAGCGACAGCAACTGACGCGGATCTACGGCACCGCCTGGGAAACGCCGCAGGAACTGCGCGATTACCGCGCGCGGCTGGAAGAAGCCATCAAGCGCGATCACCGCGTCCTGGGCGAAAAGCTGGACCTCTTCGTGATCGACGCCATGGTCGGCAAGGGTCTGCCGCTGTGGCTGCCCAATGGCGCTGTCCTGCGCGACACGCTGGAGCGCTGGCTGCGTGACATTCAGATCGAGCGCGGCTATCTGCCGGTGGTCACGCCGCATCTGGGTAATATCGAGCTATACAAGACCTCAGGCCACTACCCCTACTACGCGGACAGCCAGTACAGTCCCATCGACGTCGACGGCGACGAGTTCCTGCTCCGGCCGATGAATTGCCCGCACCATTGCCGCATTTACAGCAGCCAGCCGCGCTCCTATCGGGATTTGCCGCTGCGCTATGCCGAGTTCGGCACGGTGTATCGTTACGAGCAGTCGGGCGAGCTGCGCGGCTTGACCCGCGTTCGCGGCTTCACCGTGGATGACGCGCATCTCTTCGTCCGTCCCGATCAATTGCTCGGCGAATTCATGGCTGTCGTCAAGTTGATCCAGCATGTCTTCGGCGCCCTGGGCATGAGCGATTTCCGCGCCCGCATCGGCACGCGCGATCCCGACAGCGACAAATATGTCGGCGACAACATCCTGTGGGAAGAAGCCACCGTCGCCATAGTCGACGCCTGCGAAGAACTGGGGCTGGATTATCACATCGAACCGGGCGAAGCGGCTTTCTATGGACCCAAGCTCGATTTCATCGTGCGCGATGTGCTCAAGCGCGAGTGGCAGTTGGGCACCGTGCAGGTCGATTACAATCTGCCGGAGCGCTTCGACCTGGAATATGTCGACAGGGACAACGTAAAAAAGCGCCCGGTCATGATCCATCGCGCCCCTTTCGGCAGCCTGGAACGCTTCATCGGCATCTTGATCGAGCATTTCGCCGGCGCCTTCCCGCCCTGGCTGGCGCCGATTCAAGCGGTCATTATCCCGATCCGCGAGAGCCACAACGACTACGCGGTCGAGGTTGAAGACTTGCTCAAGACACGGGGCATGCGCGTCAAAGCCGATTTGCAAGATCGCAATATGCGCTCCAAGATCAAGCAGCACCGGCAGATGAACATCCCCTGGCTGCTGATCGTCGGCGACCGCGATATCGAGAACCGCACCGTGAGCGTGCGTCTGCGAAGCGATGAGAATTTGGGAGCGCTGCCCCTGGCGGAATTTGTCGGCGCGGCGCGGGAGCGGATCGACAGCTATTCGGGGGAGATCCGGCTGTAGGTCTTTCTCTGTTTCCAACGACAATAAATCGGGGCAACGGATTTCGCGAAGTCAACACAGGTTTCTCAGTTGCCTGAGAGTCGACGTTCTACATCTTTTAGAAGTTCGGCAATTTCGCTGTCGCTGATGTTTTCTTGTTCCGTCTTCGCGTAGACAGAAATCATAGTCGCTTGATCTGGCAGATGGATGCAGTAGATGAAGCGATAACCCTTTCGTTCTCCGCCGGGTACTGCTCCGTTTTGTCGCCTAGCTTTGTAAACTATGCCTTCAAAGCCCGGGATCGCATCACCAGGCTTTTCACCTCGTTTGATCTCCTCAGTAAGCAAATAGGACTGCTCCAGAGCAGTCCGGTATTTCTTTTCCAATCGTTTAAGCTGTCGTTTGTATCTTTGAAGACTATGGACGGATATCCACATTTTGCGCTAATTCTTCACGCGCCAGTTCGTCGGCGATTTCGCGATGCAATTCATCAATTGGCTGACCCTTGCCCCCCGACCTGACAAAACGATAGCCTTCGCTGATGTCCTCAAGGATATCCGCTTTCGTCGGCGTTTCATCGTTGTCGATATCCGCGATCTGATCGCTGTCACGCAGTTCAGCGGATGACTTTGATCTGAGTTCGGGGGTCATAGCCAATCTCCTCTACAAATCAAGAATAAATGTTTCGAATGTAAAAGTCAAACGTCGCTGATCGCGGAATAGGTGCCTGATCCGCCAACCCTACGCTCCAGGCAGGACTCGAACCTGCGACACTTGGTTTAGGAAACCAATGCTCTATCCACTGAGCTACTGGAGCAATGTTGGAATTATAGCAGAGATGCCTTGCGCCTCAAGCGGCGAGCGTCCTAAATGCCTCGACGCCGCAAACAGGCGACCGGGCGCTTTGGCGAGCCAAGCCCCAATTTTTGATGCTTATAAACCTTAGAGTTACGCTAGCAGAGGGGCGCAAAATACGCTACCATAACCGAAGTTCGCAATCGGTCCGCCAATTATCGGCTGGGAAGCCGACAAACTTTGGCTCGAGACACGTTCAAGGAGAGTCCAAATGACCCATATCATCACCAGCCTGTGCCTGCGGGATGGAGCTTGCGTGGAGGTCTGCCCGGTGGAATGCATCATCGCCGGCAAACCGGAAAACGAATGGCCCTGGTACTTCATCGACCCCGATACCTGCATCGATTGCGGCGCCTGCATCCCCGAATGCCCCTTCGAAGCCATATTCGTCGAAGAAGAGGTGTCTTCCGAGTACGAAATGATGGAAGGTCAAGAACGTGTGCCCTTCGATACCAAAGTCATCATCGAACATGAAGAGGGCGACATTGTCGATCTCACCCCGGACATTCAGCCCAATTACGATTTCTTCACCAACGGACCGGGCTACGACGCCCTGAACATGTAAGCGCTGCGGAAAGCGCCGATAGAGTCGTCAATCCGCCGAGCGGTCTCCGCGAAAGAATCTCAAGTCCCGCACAGACGCTGGATCGCCTTGCCGCCAGCGCTTTGGAAGTTTGGGCGCTCTGCTTTCATGGGCAGAGCGCATTTGTGATATAAACGACGCAGCGCCACCTGGGACCGTCCGACCTGCAGAACGAGAAAATGAGAAAGAAATACGCAGCCAATGTCTTGATCGTCATCTGTTCCGTCGCCACCGCGCTCATTATTCTGGAAGCCTTCGTGCGCATGGCCGGGCAAACAGACGCCGACGGACAATTCACTTTTCTCGGCTACACCTTGCAGCCCTATGTCCTGCCGGTCAATCAATTGCGACTGAGAATTGATGACTATGTCGAGAATCAGGAATATGCCACCATCATCGCTGACGAATGGCTGGGTTGGATCTATCATCCCAACTGGGCTTGGAATGACGGCGAGTTCACGATTAACAGCGCCGGCTTGCGGGCGCGGCGCGAATACAGCCCAAAACCCCCGCCCGATACCCTGCGCATCGCGGTCTTTGGCGATTCCTTCACGGCCGGGGAGGAAGTCAAGGACGAAGAGACCTGGCCCCGGCAACTGGAACTGGAGCTGAACCAAGCCGGGATCCGCGCGGAAGTCATGAACTTCGGCGTCGGCGCCTATGGGATGGGACAGGCATTCCTGCGTTGGCAGCGCCTGGGCGCGCAATTCCAGCCCGATATCGTTATCTTTGGCTTGCAGCCGGAAAATCTCAAGCGAAATGTCAATGTCTTCAGGCAGATGCTGCATTCGGCCGGCATGCCATTTTCCAAGCCGCGTTACGCCCTGGTCGATCAAGAACTGACATTGCTTAACGCGCCAGCCCTGCCGCCGGAGCAACTGACAGCCGTCTTCGAGGACTTCCCGAATCATCCACTGGCAAGCTGGGAATTCCACTATCGCAGCCGCCAGGTAGCGGCGAAATGGTGGTCTTGGTCGCGGCTCGCGGGATTTCTGTACGAAGCGCTAAAGAAAGATGAAGAAAATCAAGACGTCTATCTGCCAAACAGCGAAGGCGGCATGCTCGGCCAGGCCATCCTCACTGCCTTTGGAGAGGATGTCATGGCGCGGGATACCGTGTTCATTGCGCTGCACCTGCCATTGCGCAGCCACCTCATACGCCGTTACGAAGGCAGGGACCCGCCCTATAAGTTCCTGCTTGATTATGCCAGCGAGAATTATCACTACATTGCGATGGAAGAGCATTTTGAGCCGCGACATGTGGACTATGACTATTGGGGGGCGCAGTTTCATTATGGACCGGAGATAACAGCCCTGGTCGGCAAAGTCGTCGCCGACCGGATAGAAACCTGTGTCCGAGACTTGTCGTGTGAACTCTCGCGCTTTGAAGACCCGTCGCCCCTGTTCAGCGGCGCCTGAGCTTGGTGGTTATTCAGCAGCCCCGAGAAGCCGCCGCCTGGGCGAGACCATGCCCGTCACCAATCCAACGCTAAACAGAACGATCAGCAAACCGAATAACATGCCCGGGCTGATGCGCTCACCCAGCCAGAAGGCGCCCAAAATCACGCCAAAAATCGGTACCAGCAAGGTCACTGTCAGCGCCTGGATCGGTCCCGCGCTGATGATGAGATAGTAGTAGAGTTGATAAGCGAAAGCTGTGCAAACCAGGACCAATGCCAGCAAAGCCAGGATCGCGCCGGTTGGCGGAATCTCGCGCGGCAGATCAAAGAGCGATACGGGCGCCAGGATCAACGTCGCCGCGATCAGTTGCCCGCTCGACATGGTCAGATTGTTGACGCCGTGGAAACTGCGCTTGGCATATACGCCGCCGAGGGCGTAACTGAGCGCCGCGCCCAACAAAGCCAAAGCCGCCAGCAAGAACCTGGCGTCCAGCGTCATGGGGCTGCCGCCGACGACGATCGACACGCCAATAATGCCCAGGACCGCGCCTATCAACTTGTAAGCGGTGAGCCTTTCCCCCAAGCCCGGAACCGCCAGCAGCGTCGTGAAAAGCGGCGTGGCCGAGGTCAGGATCGCGGCCATGGATCCGGACACGGTCAATTCCGCCCAGGCGATCAGCGTGAATGGCAGCGCGGAGCCCAAAAAACCCAGAACCAGAAACTGGCGCCATTGGCTGCGGATCTTCAAATCGATAGCGCGCAAACGGGCGTATCCAACCAGGATCGGCGCAGTCAGCGCCACGCGGGCAAACATCAAAAAGACGGGCCCAAAAGGCTCAACAGCGACGCGAATGAAAATGTAAGACGCGCCCCAAATCGCCCCCAAAAGGAATAGGGCGCCAAGCTGTGTGATTGACAATGCCGCCGCTTTCGAACCCCTCGATAGACTGCGGTCATTCTAGCAGAATGCGCCCCGCGGACTATCCGAAACATGCGCTCCTGCGGGAACTTCCTATCCAAAAGCATAGGCCAAGCCTCGCCATTGGTTGAATGCCCGACGAGGCAATTCCGTTGCATACTGTTTTCATCGCAAACAAATAAGGAGACGAATGTGACAAACACATTAGGACAATTGTCAGAGGATATGGCAAACATGATCGAGCGCGCCGCGCCCAGCGTGCTGCGCGTCGATGCGCGCCGCCGCCTGCCGGCCACCGGCATCGCCTGGTCGGAGGAACTGATCGTGACGGCGCATCATGTCGTTGAAAGCGAAGACCACATCAGCATCGGGCTGCCGGACGGCAGCCGCGTCGACGCCAGTCTGCTGGGTCGCGACCCGCATAACGACCTCGCCCTGCTGCGCGCTGAGGGACGCTTGACCCCGGCGAACTGGGCAGCGGACGATGCCCTGCGCGTCGGCAATCTGGTGCTGGCGCTGGGGCGGCCGGGGCAGAAAGTCAAAGCGACGGGGGGGATCGCCAGTGGATTGGTCAGTCCTGTCGATATCAAGCGGCGGCGCAAGAAGGTCAGATCAATGAAAATGGAGTACAGTCGCGGCCGCAAGCGCCGGCGTCGCATGCGAATGGAGGGCTTGGGCGATTTCTTTGAGCGCGGCGGCTGGCTGCCCGGCCTCGCCGACGGCTTCATTCAGACCGATGTCACCATGTATCCCGGATTCTCGGGGGGGCCGTTGCTGGGTGCCGACGGCGCCGTCCACGGCTTGAACACGTCGGGATTCTCCCTGGGCGTCAGCGTCGCGATTCCGGTCGCGACGATCCGCCGGTCCGTCGGCGCGTTGCTGGCGGATGGCAAAATACAGCGCGGATATTTGGGTATTGGCGTGCAGGAAGCGCGTTTGCCGGATAAAGTCGCCGAGACCCTGGACCAAGACACCGGCTTGTTGATCGTGTCAGTCGACGCCGACAGCCCAGCCGCCCGAGCCGAATTGATGGTCGGCGACATTCTGACCGCGCTGGACCAAACGGCGATCGAACATGTGGATGAACTGCAGCTCCTGTTGACGAAACTCGCAGCTGGCAGCGCGGTCTCTGTGGCTTATGTGCGCGGCGGCGAGGCCTGCGACGGCAGCGTCATTGTCGGGGAGAACTAGACTTGCTCTCGCGGGGGGGGGGGGGGCCGGCGGGGGGGGCCCCCCCCCCCGGGCAAAAAAAAAAAAAAAAAAAACCCAAAAAAAAACCCCCCCCCAAAAAAGCGCCCACCCCCGGATT
>JAPPMO010000035.1:0-5780 GCA_028873975.1 Chloroflexota bacterium | reverse complement strand
GGGGTCGCGGGGTTTTTTGGCCGCGGCGCGCGGCCCGCCCCGGCCCCGTAATTGGGGGGCCAAAAAACACCCCCCCGCCCGGGGGGGGGTCCCGCGGGCCCCCCCCCCCCCCCCGCGCTGCAAATGAACAGTGAACAGCCAGCCCTAAACATCCGGCGCGAAGACTCTGCGCTCCAGCGCGATTTCCCGGACCCTGTGATCGTCCGCCACGGCGACCGGAACCAGATAAGCGACCGTTTCGATGTAGCAGAGTCCTTCCGCGCCTTCCCGGCAGTAATACAGGGTCAGCTCCGCGTTGAACTCATCCTCGCCAGCGGCGAAGGTCACCGGAATGTCCGCTTGCTTCTCCAGGATGCTCACGCTGCCCGCGACCGACACCACCTCCGGATTGCTCGCAAAGCTCAGCGTGCTGTCGATGAGCGGGTTGATCTTGAAGTCTTCCGGCAGGCTCAGGCTTAAGCTGATCCTGCCCTCCCCGGGCGCGACATTCTGAGCATCGAGCTGCACGGTATTGCTATCGGCGCTGTTGCCGCCGAGGATCGTCACCGCCTCCGGATCAATGACCAGCGCTTCGGGATTGCTGAACGCCAGCGTATCCACGACCCCAGCCGCAAGATCGATCGCCCGGATAGCGTGATTGTTGGTATCAGCAACGTAGAGGATACCGTCCGCGTAACTCAAGCCGCCCGGTTCATCGAATTGCGCGACCGAGGCGTCGCCATCGGCATAGCCGCCCAATCCACCGAGACCAAAGGCCGCATGCGTGGCTGTTCCACCGGCGCGGATTACTTTGATGCGGCTGTTGTAGGTGTCGGCGATATAGAGATCGCCATTGGGCAAGCCCTGCACGTCAAGCGCGTGCTGCAGGAGGTTGACGCCCAGTTCGCCATCGACATCGCCATATCGAAACAGATGATTCTCGGTCGTACCGGAAACGACGGTGACCAGGTCATTGGCGAAATCCGCCAGCCGAATCGTGCTCGATTCGCTATCGGCAAAATAGAGCTTGCCCTCGCCGGCGTAATACAAACCGCTGGGCTGCGCCAATTCGCTTGCGGCCAGACTGACGTCGTTCAGGTTGGCTTCCCGTCCATTGCCCACCGAGGGATAAAGTTGAGCGCTATCGAGTTCATAGATGTAAAGTTGATGCGTCCCCGCCATAGCGATGTGAAGCCTGCCCGCGTCATCAAATTCGAGATCCCAAGGGCTGCGCAGCGATACGCCCAGCGGATCAGGCACGGGAGCGCCAAAGGGGATGCGCTGACGGCCCATGATACCGTTGCCCGCAATCGTAGAAACGGTCCTCGCCGTCAAATCGGCGACGCGTATAGCGTGGTTGTTGACATCGGCGATATAAAGCAGATCGCCCGCCAGCGCCATGCCTTGCGGCTTGTCGAATGTCGCGCTATCGAAGTCGCCATCGTTCAAGCCGCGCCCGGATGTGCCGATGATGTCCAGCACTTCTCGGCTGCCCAGGGCGGCAATAACGATGCGATTGTGGCTGCTGTCGGCAATGAACAGGCGGTCGCCCTCCTCGTCCGCCAAGACCTTGCCCGGATAAAGCAGCGCCGTGCCGGGATCGCCCGCGCCTTCCAGCGCCAGTTCCAGCGGAGTGCGGTCGATGATGTCCGCGTCCAGGCTGTCAAAATAGCTGATCATCCCGGAGAGATAGGCGTCAAAGGTTTCGAAAGGTATCTCGCCCGACTGCCGGATCAGCCAGTTTCCGCGCGGATTGACAATCGCGATCGTAGGCCAGGCCCGCGCCCCATAATCGCCCCAGACCTGGAAGTCCTTGTCGTTGATGACCGGGTGGTGGATGCCGTAGCGCTGCACGATCTGCCGCAGGTTTTCCGTTTGGCCCTCGTTTTCAAATTTGGCCGAATGAACGCCAATGACCACAACTTCATCCGCGAATTTCTTCTCCACCTGCTCCAAAACCGGGATTACGTGAAGACAGTTGATGCAGCCGTAGGTCCAAAAGTCAAAGATGACAATCTTGCCCAGCAAGCCCTGCATCGTCAGCGGATTGTCGACGTTGAGCCAATCAAGGCCCGCCGGGAACTCCGGCGGCACGAGCTCGCCTTCAAAGATGTCTTTCGGTTCGCGTTGGTCCTGCGCCATAACGCTGCCAGCCAGCATCAGCAGCAGGAGTAAAACTGTAAGCCTCTGCATTGTCATTGCTCCCCAAAATAATCAAGAGGAGCATCTTACGCTGCTCCTCTTATTTACGTCGTATTTACGTTATGTCCAAGATATAGCCGAACAGTGACGGATATCTTGCGATTTGATAACGAGAGAGCTTGTCGAATACTAACCGTCGCGCATGGCTTGCATCAAGGCGTCGCGATTGGACCAGGCGCAGGCATCAAGCGGGTCCTGCGTCAGCACAATATCAAACTGCCCCAGCGCGGCGCGCTCATCGCCAAGCTCTTGGTAGGCCATGCCCAATTCGCAGCGAATATCGACGCGATGCGGATCCAACTCCAATGCCTGCTCGAAGCGGATGCGCGCCCGCGTCCAATCCAGATTTCGAACGAAAATACGCGCCTGCCTGATAAATTCGTCGGAGGGGCTGATATTTTCGTCCCCGTCGACAAGATCATTTTCACTCGTCGTTTGATCGCGTTTCATCACCAGCACCACTGTGATACGGCTGGAGGCGTAGAAATGCCAAAGCCTGTCTTCGCTCCACTCAATTGCAATTGACGTCACGGCGGCGGCTGGGTTCGGAAAGCCCGGCAATAGCTCGCTGCTGACGGTCTCCTCGACGATCAGATCTTCGAAATCCTGTTCACGGCCAGGCTTCGGCCGCTCGCCCCAGCTAGAGACCGGCGGCAGTTCCAGGATTTCCGCCGCGGTCGGGGAAGCAGCGGATGACCAGGCTGAACCGGCCTGCGCGATATCCTCGTGAACATTGGCGATCAGCAAGGGAATCACCGCGTCATCCGGATCTTCTTCCAGCGCGCAGTGATAGTGCCGCAAAGCCAGGTCGTAATCGCCCATATCATGCAGTTGAACGGCGCGGGCGTAGTTGGAATAGCTGAAGTCACAGTCGGAGCTTGCTCCCGCAAGCGGAGCAATGGCGAGCATCAAGAGAACTACCACCGAAAACACTTGAATGCGCTTCCACATCGTAAGCCATCCTTGTCTATTTGGCAGTTGTTCTATATTAACCAATCGACAGCAACTGACGCAAACTCTGTCGAGCATCCCGGTAGTGTATCGAAGTCGGTTCAAATTGAGAACGACAACTGGTAAGGACGATCCGCTGGACTCTGTTGAAATACTGCCCACATCCCCCAGCCCCTTACCCCCAAAATGAGGAAGGGGAGCTTTATGAACCCTAATAAGCCGTTAAAGCCCCTCCCTCTCGGGGAGGGGTTTATTGCGATTTTCAACAGAGTCCGCTGGATCGCCCTTGCAATGACTCATTTTCTCGGTGTCATCGGCGCTTATATCAACTCACGATGACAGGAAGCGCTCCGTCAAGGGCGGGCGCGGTTTGCCTTGCCGGTCCACAATGCCATAGCCATTGTGCATGCCTTCCGCCCAGGCATACCAAATGATGGCGGCGAATTTGCCGGGATAATTCACTTTCAGATGGCGCACCATATCGGTCGCGTATTTGGTGATGTGCTTGATGTCATCGTGCGGACGATCCAGCACGCCCCACTCAGTCATCCACAAAGGTTTCTTCGGCAAAACCGCGCTATAAGCCCAGACAGACTCGTCAATGTGGCCCCAGACGGCGTATTTGGGCTGGTCGTTCAAGCCGCGG
Organism: Chloroflexota bacterium; assembly: GCA_028873975.1. Lineage (GTDB taxonomy): Bacteria > Chloroflexota > Anaerolineae > Aggregatilineales > Phototrophicaceae > UBA6055. The sequence continues at coordinate 2,002 of JAPPMO010000035.1, read as the reverse complement.
CCATAGGGATGGAAAGCGATGCCGTCCGGCTCGACATCGTCCGGCAAGTTCCGCAGCAGCCGCCGGGCATAGGCGCTGCCGCGCTGGGGACCGCTGGTGAATCCGCCGGTGACAATGCGCGCGTCGCTATCGGCGCTGCGGATTGCGCGATAGACCTGCGCGAACATCTTGGCGTAATTCTGGGATGACATCGGCACCGAGGCGACGGCGCCGATCGGCGCGTCCTGTTCGTTCCAGATCTGCCAGGCGGAAACCAGATCGCGCCCCGCCCATTGCGCGGCAATATCGCCCATCATCTCGGCGAAGCGCTTGATCAAGCGCGCCCATTTGGCGTCGGTCATCTGTGGCCAGGACCAAAACTGGCTCTGCGCTTCACCGTAGGTCTGGTGGCTGGTAGTAAAGACGACCCGGTAGCCCGCTTCGCGATAAGATTCGACCAAGGGCAAATACCGTTGCAAAGCGGCATTGATGTCTTCGGAGCCCCTGAAGTTGGAAACGTTGTAACCGAAGCGCACCCAACCCAGCCCGCCCAGGCGCGATGCCTGCGGCTTGCCGATGTCGTGATAGACATCGAGGTTCACGCCGACCGGATTGACGCCGGGCAGCGCCTCCAGCCCTTCGCTCGCGGTCGTCGCGCCCAGGTGCCAAGCCGCGGCATAGCCTTGAATGCCGCCGGAGGAACGGACCTTGATCCATTTGTCCATGACGCCGATCTTTTCGATGGCGCGGCCATGATGCTCCAAAGGCTCCAGGAGATCCCAGCTATATACTTTGCCCAGGATCTTGCCGCGCCTGCTGGGCACATTGCGTACCCGCAAGTTGTCGGTGCTCGGCCGTACTTTGAACTCGGGAATGTAGATATAATCACGCGGATTGACAGCATTGTCGATCTGGGAAAAGCTGAAGCCCCCGTCCGGCGGATTTTGCAGGATGACGCGCAAACGATCGTCCTGCGACTTCGCCAGGACTTGACCCCGGCTGACTTCATCGCCCAGTTTCACCCGCACCAGCTTGAGGCCTTCGTAGGTCGTGATGAAACGCTCGTCGTCCACGAGCGACTCAACCTGCAAATAACTGCGGTATCCAAAATCGTTGCTGTCCTTCGCAACGCTGACGACTTCGCCGGGCGCCCCGCAAATCACCTCCGTATCGGCTCTGCTTCGGATATCGATGCCTTCGCGCAAGCCGCCCCGGCTCGCATTCCTATTGAAGGTCCCAGCCACCGCCATGGGACGGGCGCTGGTCGGCCACTCCAGCGCGAAGCGCCTGAAGATATGCGGCGCTTCCATTTCCAGCTCGCCATAGCGGTCGTTTCGCGCGATGCGGCCGCGAACGATCGTCAGCAATTGCGCCGGCGTCGCCGCGTTAATAACATCGACCATAACGACCCGGGGATACACGCGGCGGATATGGGTCAGCGCCGAGCCTCTCATCCAGGTCAAGGGCGCTTCCACCGCGCTCACATTGCGAAAGCGATTCAGGTCGTTGCCCGCCGGTGAACGCACAATGACAAGGTCTCCGAAATGTTCCTGATATGGGCGAGCGACCTCAAGCCATTCATAAAAGTCGCTGTCGGGCAAAACGAGGGCGTGGGAAATGACTTCCTGGGCTGGCATGGCCTGTCCTTGGCTCGGCCTGGGGGCGCTCTGTCGTCGTAACTGGTGACCTTTATAGCACAATATCGCATCCAGCGGGCGGCTATGCGGTCGCGGCCAAAGCAATCGCACCAGAATAAACAACGCTACAACTTAGCCAAAGCAGGATCAAATTTAACCACCGAGGACACCGAGAACACCGAGAAAAGCAAGTAAAATCAATGCTCTTGTCTTATGCAGACATGTTTTTGAGCGGCAGATGTGGTTTCCCTGGCGACTTTGCAATATACAGGTGGCGGATTGAGAGAATAAGTCGTCAAAACTCCCTCAACTCTGTGACCTCTGTGTTCTCAGTAAGACCAAGAAAGAAATGCAAATTTTACTAAAGCAACGATCTGTAAGGCTTG
>JAPPMO010000005.1 GCA_028873975.1 Chloroflexota bacterium | reverse complement strand
CGGGGATGGGGTAAAACCTGGGAAGCTGTCCAGATTTCAGTAGCGGACAAGCCTTACAGATCGTTGCTTTAGCGAAATGTGCATTTCTTTCTTGGACTTACTTCTGTGCTCTCTGCGCTTAATTTTCGTTGCATGACTGACTTGCTCGCATTACTGTGGCTTAGGGAGTGATACCTTGCTTTTGCAGGAGGTCAAGCGCCTCGATCAGATACTTCGTTTCGGCGGAGCGCGGCGCTGGTCCATAGCTCAGGCTCATGGGAAAGCCCGGGTCGTTCGGGGTCCCTGGGTGCGCGACGATCTCGACTATGCCCGGCAATGCGGCGACGCGATCGGCGAATTCAGCCGGCGAACGCGAGATCCAGCCTTGTATTCCTGTCATGTAGTCGGGCATGAAGAAGGCGTAACGCTGCGATTGCGCTTGCTTGCGGGGCAAGATGCCATGTGGCGAGATCGTCGCGCGGAAGCTGTGCCCGCGAACCCAATCCACCTGGTATACCGCAGCCAGTTCGTGCACGATTTCGCGCAGGATGGGCAGCGAATGAAAATGATGATGGGTTGAGATATGCCGGGGATGCACGCCCGCATCGACCAGACGCCGCAATTGCGCGTCCAGTTCATTGCGGATCCAGCGGATGCTGTCTTTGCTGAAAAACAGACCGCGCAGGTACAGGCTGAACTTGTCGCGGAAACTGTGGTCGTCCTTAAGCAGATGCGAGTGGCGGGGACCGCGCTGGTCCACCGGGTACCCGTCGGTCAGGGTTAGATGCACGCCGACGTCCAGTTCCGGGCAATCGCTGAAGCGTTCCAGCGCGCGCTGGTAACCCGGGAAATTGGTCATCACGCTGGCCGCGCTGATATAACCGCGTTTATGCAAGTCGTATGTGGCTTGATTGATGCCTTCGGACAGGCCGCAATCGTCGGCGGTGACGATCAGCCGCTGCATGGCGCGCGACCCTGCCTTTCTTGCCAGCTAGCCGCGAATTCATCGAGGACCGCTCGCTGCGCTGCTGTCAAATGGACAAATGGCCGCGTCCGCTTGATCTCTAGGAGGGCGTCCTGGGGCGCCAGCCCGGTCGAGATCAAATAGGCGGCGGCCATGGTTGGCGCGCGTCCCACGCCGACGCCGCAATGGATGTAGACTTTGCCGCCGCGAGCGATTTCGTCGCTGACGAAGGCGGCGCCGCGGGACAAGTCGGCGATTGTGGGGGGACTGTTGTCAATTGTGGGGAGGTGCAAGTGCCGTTGCCCGGCAATGCCCGCGTCGACATCACTGAAGCGCTCCTCCCGCATGTTGATGATGGCGCTGATGCCGCGCCGCTGCATTTTTGGATAGCCCCGGGCGCTGTGCTGCCCGCCAAGATAGAGCTGGGGCCTCGCTTCGCTCAAGCGCCAGAGCGGCGCGCCGCTTATTTTTCGCCAGGTTTGATCGACAACGCGCAGCAGAATCGGCAAGGGTCCCGTTTTTGTCAGGCTGATGACTCTTGTGAGAGGATGCGGGGGCTTGGCAGTGGATTTCATGGAGCGCATTGTATCATATTTGCCGGGGCGCATTTCAATATTTTGGCAGATGTCCACAGGGCAATCGCTCAAAATGGTATCTTGTGGAGCAATGCAACGAACAAACTAAAAATTCACCACAGAGACGCAGAAGTAAGACCAAGAAAGAAATGCAAATTTTACTAAAGCAACGATCTGTAAGGCTTGTCCGCTACTGGGTCATGCTGACGCGCTTTTTCTACCCCATCCCCCGGCCCCTTCCCCGAAGCATCAGGGAAGGGGAGCTAAACTTGGCGGATTTCGTAATAATTTGTTGATTTTCGCAAGGATCGCCATCTTTTTTGTATTGATTCGGTATTGTCCTGGTTTCCATTAGGTACAATTTGCAGTATCGGACAAGCCTTGTAGGGGCGACATACCATGTCGCCCGAAACCACAAGTCGCGGCAACAACGGGCGACCAGATTGGTCGCCCCTACAAGGCTCGCTTTAGTTGCATGACTTACTTGGACTTACTGAGCGCACAGAGAAATACAAAAGATCATTTCTGTTTGCGGGCGTTTCAGCGGGTCGCGTAGGTGTTCTCGGTGGTTATTTGCCAATAATCTGAAATGCACCCTATTTGCCCAGGGCAATCGCATCAAAATAACATGCACTACAATGAAGACAATACAAACTTAAATATAACCACAGAGACGCAGAGAGCACAGAGAAAAATCTTTCATTTCTTGGGAAACGTGGAATTTCACTTCAATTTTGGATTCCGAGACAAGCAATTTCACCCATTTGTACGTCATTCCAGAAAAGTTCTGCCCTGAAAAAACTTAAACTCTGTGTCCTCGGTGCCTCTGTGGTGAAAAAACAGTTTGATGCAATTACCCTGCCTATTTGCCAGGCTCTTTTGACGAGGACGTCTGTGATGTGTTAAGTTACAGGACACGTTTAGGGAAGGATGCCGGATGAACCCGATACTGAGCCTGGCCGAGTATGCCGAGCCGCTCTTGAATTCGCCCTACATCTTGCGCACGCGCCGCAATCATGGCTTGGAGCATGCCACGATTCACATCTTGAGCCGCGCGAACTACAAGTTGTCGGGGCGCAGCAGCGATCAGGGATTCATCATCTTGGGCAATGTGCCCAGCGATCGCGTCGAAAATGCCGTTAACGAGGCGTTGCAGCGCATGCAGTCTGGCGAGCGCAAGCTGGCTGTGCATCCCAATTGCGGCACCAATTTGGTGACGGCTGGATTCGCGGCGACGGCGGCAGCCTGGCTCGGTTTCGCGGGCGGCGGGTGGCGGCGCGGCTGGGAACGCTTCCCGACTATGATGGTGATCATGATGGCGGTCTTGCTCTTTTCCAAACCGCTAGGCATGAGCCTGCAACGGCACATCACCACCGAAGGCGATCCGGGCGATCTGCGCCTGCTCAGTGTCAAGCGCGAGACTTTGCGCGTGCCATTCACCGGGCAACAGTTGACGATCCATCGCATATTGACGCAGCAGGGCTAAGCGGATCATGAGCGCGACGCCGCGATTCTATATCTTCCATGGGGACGACAGCATCAGCCGGGGAGGGGCGCTGGCGAAAATGCGCGCCGCCATGGGCGCGGACGGGGCGCTCAATATCAGTGAATTTGACGGGCGCGAAGCCTCCGTGCCCGAGGTCCTGGCGGCGGCTAAATCCCTGCCCTTCCTGGCGGACAAACGACTGGTGATCGCCCGGGGGCTGATCAGCCACATCACGCGCAAAGGCGCCGGGCAGGCGGGCAAGGGGGCGACCAAGCGCTTGATCGATGAGCTGGAAACGCTGCCCGAATTCGCGCGGCTGGTTCTGGTTGAAGAGGAATTGCTCTCGGACAAGAACGCGGTGCTGAAAGCCGCCAGGGCATCGGGAACCGGCTACATCGGCGCCTTCAAAGCGCCGCAAGACTTGACCGCTTGGATTATGCGGCGCGCCCGGGCGGAATATGACGCCGAGATTAGTCCGGCGGCGGCGGCGGCCATCGCATCGGTTGTCAATGACGATCTGCTGCGCGCCGATAGCGAGCTGCACAAGCTGGTTTGCTATGTTGATGGCGAGCGCGACATCAACGAGAAAGATGTCGCCGCGCTGACGCCTTATGTACCGGAAGCTAATGTCTTCGAGATGGTGGATGCCTTGGCGAACGGGGACGGGGAGCGGGCTCTGCGCTTGATCTATCAATCCCTGCATGATAATCCCAAAGATCCCGGTTTCAGCTTGTATGGCATGATCGTGCGACAATTCCGCTTGCTGGTCATGGCGAAGGATCACCTGGATAGGGGCGGATCGTCACAGGCGCAGCCTATGGGGCGAGCCTTGGGACTTCATCCATTTGTCGCGGGCAAATTGGCGCGGCAATCGCGAGCCTTCACTTTAGAGCAATTGGAAACGATACTGAAGCACTTGCAGCGATTTGATCAAGATATGAAGACGGGCAGGACCGCGCCGCGGCTGGCGTTGGATCTGCTCGTTTCGGGCTTGGCGCGGCAATAAGCGCCGCTAAAAGAAAAGGACAAACTGAAATGGCGCAAGAAGAGTTGGCGCAGCGCGCTCTTACACAAGACAAAGAGGATAGGGACGACATGATGAACTTGGCTACGAGTGAAGTTGCGGAAGCCAGCCTGGCGCAGATTGACGTCAATGATCTGGTGGCGGATCTAACCGGCTGGCGCGAAACCTTGGCGGATCTGCTGGAGCAGCTGCCGCGGGAGGCTTTTGAGCGCTTGTTCTTGCGGCTGCTGGGCGAGGACGGCATGGGCGAGATCGAATTGATCGGCGCCAACGATGTGATTGAGGGCATGGGTACGGTCGGCGGGGGCGGTTTCTTTTCCTTCCGCGTCTCCTTCAAGTGCATCCGCGGGGGCGGCCGCATCAGTTCGGGCGAGATCGACGATTTCCGCCGCGAGGTCATGGTGGGACGCGCCGATCGCGGCTTGCTGATCACGACGGGCAAGTTCACGCAGGAGGCGGAGCTCAAAGCGGCCAGTGATCGCGCGCCGGAGATCAGGCTGATCGACGGCGACGAGTTCATCGACAAGTTGAAGGAGTTGAAGCTGGGTCTGGTGACGGAGCGGGTTGTGGTCGAGCGCGTGGTGATTGACGAGGCTTGGTTTGCGGGGGTTTAGCGAGCATGCCGGCCTACACGGACAAATCTTGAATTATGTTGGCATTGTCGATATAATGTTAGCATAGGGTTACTAGGCTGACGGAAGAGGTTTGACAATATAATGGCGGAAACCGACATGTTGAACTTTGAAAGCCGTTTATCTACTTTGGAAGAGAAGTAAAACCAGGTAAGTCGTGCAAAAAAATCTAAACACAGAGGACACAGAGTGCGCAGAGAAGATCGGAGCAGATTATTGATTATTCGGGCGTTTCGGCGAAACGCCCCTACAATTCGTAAATTATTCGGATTTCAATTACTTTGTTGAATCTACTGAGAAGTAACAATCAAGCGACGAAAGAAGACTTGGCAAACCTGAAAGCCGATCTGATTAAGTGGTTTATCGGTACGCAAATTGCGCTCGCCGCTTTGATTATCTACCTCTTGCAGTAAAGCCGGCTTAATCTCCCGTTTGGTCACTTTGAGAGAAATATAGGAAGTAAAAGCTGCGCGCGTGAGACGGAGCAGATTATGGTTGAGTGCGCCGTGATTGACGAGGCTTGCTTGGGAATGTGTAGCACCATACCACATTGGCATTACGGGATTTGGAGCAACGATATGCCTAAGATTGACCTTCCAAACATTGACCTGTTTAATCCGACATTACAGGCGCTACATAGTTTGGGTGGTTCGGGAACCAACCTGGAGATTCACGATGAAGTTGTCAAGATTCTGGGCCTATCTGACGAACAAATCCAGCTTCTGCGTGATCCAGGAAACAGTTATAAAACCGAGATCTCCGCGCGCTTGTCTTGGACAAGAACTTGGCTGAAGAGATTTGGGGTGATTGAAAACCGCGCGATGGGTGTTTGGGCGCTAACACGTCAGGGGCAGCAGACGCGCGCCTTGAATCCCGCCGACGTGCAGGCGGCGACGGTAAAAAAATCTGAACAGAAAGACTGGCTCAGGCTGTCGGAGGATGGGGGCATTGAAGCTAATTCAGAGAAGATAGATGACACCGAACAATGGCGGGCAACTATATATGATTTGCTAATGCAAATGAAGCCCGCAGGATTTGAAAGACTTGTGCAACGGATGCTGCGTGAAAGCGGATTCACTCAAGTGGATGTAACTGGAAGCAGCGGAGATGGCGGTGTCGACGGTATTGGAATCGTTCGTATCGGCGGATTTTTGTCGTTTCGCGTATTATTCCAGTGCAAGCGCTGGAAAAGTCCTGTTGGCGCGCGAACTGTGCGCGACTTTCGTGGCGCAATGATGGGACGAACGGACAAGGGACTAATTGTCACGACTGGTAATTTTACTCAAGAAGCTATGAGAGAAGCCAGACGAGATGGTGTGCCAGAAATCGACTTGATTGATGGCGAGCAGCTGATTGACAAATTGAAAGAACTCTCGCTTGGAGTAAAGACGGAAGAAGTTATCGTCGAGCGCATTACAGTCGACCCCGACTTCTTCGAGAACATTTAGCCTCTCACTTCAAGCGCCAGGGCAAACCCGCCACCAGCAGAATCACCTCATCCGCGCGCGCTGCCATGCACTGATTTGCCCGCCCCAGCATATCCCGAAACAGAACGCCCAGCCGGCTCGGCGGGACCACGCCCATGCCGACCTCGTTGCTCACCACCAGCCAGGTCGCCTTCGAGCGCTCATAGACCTCAAGCAAGTGGTCAACTTCGCGCAAGATCGCTTGGTTGGCGTCGACTTGCGTCGTCGATTCCGGCAAATCAAGCAGCAGATTGCTGGTCAGCAAAGTGAGGCAGTCGAGCAAGAGTGTGTCGTGCGGAATCGCGCAATCTGTTATGCGCTGCGGGACCTGACGCGGCGCTTCCAGGGTCTGCCAATGCGCCGGGCGCCTCGCCCGGTGTGCGGCGATGCGCGCCGCCATGTCGTCGTCTCGGGCTTGGGCAGTGGCGATGTAAAGGACGCGCCCGCCCTCAGTCCGCGCCCAAGCCTCGGCGTAATGACTCTTGCCGGCTCGCGCGCCGCCCAGCAGAAAGATCAACTGCTTAGGCATGCATGATTCCCATCCCCAAGAGGCAGGCCAGTTCGCTCAGTTCGCAGATCGCGCCATAGACATCGCCGGTGAGTCCGCCGCCCAGGCGCTCCCGCGCCCAGCGACCGACAGCCAGCGCGATCAGGACTGTCAGCAGCCACGTAGCGTAGGCTTCGTAATGGGTGACGATGATGCCGACGATGACCGAGCTGACCAGCAGCTGCCACGTCCCCAGACCTTCGCGGAAGACGGCGCCGATGCCCGCTTCGCGGACGTAGGGGAAGTGATAAGCGGCCAGGACCATCGCCCAGCGCCCAAAAAGCGGCGGCAGGATCAGTAAAGCGGGATCAAGGGCGCCTATCGCCAGCCATTTCGTCAACAGCAGTAGGACCAAGCCTGCCGCCGCCCAAGTTCCCAAACGCGGGTCTCGCATGATGGCGAGCCGCTTTTGCGGTTCGCCGTGGCCCAGCAAGCCATCGCAACAATCAGCGAAGCCATCCAGATGCAAGCCGCCGCTGATGACGACCCAGCAGATCAGGATCAGAGCGGCGGTCAGTTCGCGGTCGAAGGGCGAAATCGCTGCAATGGCAAGCAGACTTGCGCCTATGAACAGACCGACCAAGGGAAACCAGGCGAAAGTTTTGCCCGCATCCCGGCTGGCCGGCGAGCCCACCGGCAGTATAGTGAGAAAGGAAAACGCGCCGCGTATTTCGTCAATCATCGCTTTTCTCGATTCCGCCATGGTGCGCACATATACAGCCGCACCGGGGAATCAGTGTATAGCAAGACCGTTAGCAGGGATAGACATTTTCGGGGGTCAAAGCGGGCGAATCGGGCAGTCTATCCGGGAAGCTGCTACACTTGCCGTCAGTTCAATCTACCGGGAGCGCCGTAATGCCCGTAATCATATCGCTCTTGCGCGGCATCAATGTCGGCGGGCGCAAGAAAATCAAGATGGCCGAATTGCGCGGGCTTTACAGTTTGCTGGGGCTGCGCGATCCGCGCACGATCCTGCAAAGCGGCAACGCGATTTTCAAAACGGATGAGACTGACCTTGCCCTGCTGCAAGCCAGGATTGAAGGGGGCATTCGCGATCAGTTCGGCTTTGATGCGCGGGTGATCTTGCGGGGGGCGGCGGATTTCAGAGCGATCTTTGATCGCCACCCTTTCACTGAGGAGCAGGGCAGCGAGCCGAAAAAAATGATAGTCGTCTTCCTCACCGGTTGCCCGAGCCTTGCTGAGGTCGAGCAGTTGCGCGCGAGCAACCCGGGGCGGGAATTCATTCAGGCCGACGGCAGCGAGCTATTTGTCTTTTACGCCGACGGCCAAGCCAGGTCTAAGCTGGACAACAATCGCATCGAAAGGGCGCTCGGTCTGGCATCTACCGCTCGCAACTGGAATACCTGTCAAAGGCTGCTGAAGCTCTTGGAGAAAACCGAGCCTTAGCCGATTTGCCGGGCGTAGCGTCTGGCATTCTCTCGCAGGCGCTTCCAGTCTCGGTCGGCGACGGCATCGTTATTGATCAGAGACGAACCGACGCCCACGGCGAAAGCGCCGAGATCGAGAAACTCGCGTATATTGTCGGCATTGACGCCCCCGGTCGGCATCAGGCGCAAATGGGGCAGGGGGGCCTTGACATCCTTGATATAGCGCATCCCCAGGTGATTGGCTGGAAATACTTTGACTACGCTCGCGCCCCATTCCCAGGCTTGCTGGATTTCAGTCGGGGTGAAGGCGCCGGGCATGGCCGGGAGGTCCTGCTCCGCGCAAGCAGCGATGACGTCGCGCTTGCTGACGGGCGATACCACAAATTGCGCGCCGGCATCGGCGACCGCGCGTACCTGGTCGGGCGTAGTTACGGAACCGGCGCCGATGGCGACCCTTTCGTCGACTGACTTGCGCATGGCGGCTATGGTCGGGACCGCGTCCGGATTGGTCAAGGTAAATTCGATGGCGCGTATGCCGCCTTCGACCAGCGCCTCGGTGATATGCCGCGCTGTCGAAAGATCGTCCAGGCGGACGATGGCGACGATTCTGTGCTTCTCCATATTATCGAGGACATTCATCGACTGGCTCCGTTCCTTGGCAAGGCCGGTCAATTATAGCGCGACAGCGAGCCTCGCTCGATAATGATCTTGATCGCATTGGCGGCGGCTCCAAGCCGCTCAATCGTCAGTGAAAAAGAAGTCTGGGTCGAAACCTTGCGGTAGATTGGCGAGGCCAAGTTCCCGGCCTGATGGCAGCATTGGCGCGTTTGCAGGGGTCTCGGCATCGCCGGTATCCTGTATGGCGTCGTCAGCATCGACCCGGTTGACGGCGGGCGCTCCTGTGCTGGCGTAATTGTCAGCCCGAAACGAATGAAGCCAATCCGCTGCCGTGATAGCGATGGCTCCCAAACCTAAAAACAATGCGCCAGCGTTAAAGACGAAGCCGACCACGGGCAAGGATGTAAGCATCGCTAGCGCGATGACCCCTGTGGCGAGCGAAATGACCCGCATGCGGTTTGGCGATTCTTGACCGAAAAGCAAGCGCAGAATCAGGCGGCCAGCGCCCATGGCGATGACGGCGCGCGCCACAAAAATCGCGGTAAAGTAGAATACGCCGATGACCCCGACGTCGATCAGCGCGAGTAAGCTCGCGGCCACGATCAAGACGCCTTCAAGTTCTAACAGCGCCAGGATCAGTATGATGATTGCCGTCAGCAGCAGCAGCATCAAGGCAATCGGAAAAGACAGGATGAACAAGAGCATCCCGATGACAAAGCTCGAGAAGGGTCGCCAGCGTACAGCAGTCAAAGGCGACTGGAAGGGATTGGAGGCTAGGGCGAGACCCAGCAATCCAACAGTGAACAGAACGGCGATTTCCCGCAGGAAACGATCCAGAAAGTGATTCAAGGCGCCTTCTTCCGGCACGGTCTGGATGATCGCCGGCGTCGTCGATTGGTATTGAACGTCGCCTTTGACATTGCCCAGAAACTTCCCTTCCACTGGACCGGAATAGCTGAGGTCCCCGTCAATTCTCCCGTTTCGGTCAATCGTCAAGCCGGGTACAGCCGCTTTCAGTTCAATGTCCAGCGGCAAGAGCAAGGTCTCCAAGTCCGAAGCGTCGGATTCGGGGTTGCCAACGTTTGCATAGACGTCGCCCTTGATCGTATTGTTGAGCGCGAAGGCGGATCCCCAGTAGCTCACTTCGCCGTCAATCGCGCCATCAATGAGCAACTGATACCCGATCCCGTTCACTTGACCTGGTATGTGTACGCCCGCGGCCAACTGAGACGATAAGGCGGCGAAGATGAGTTGGCCCCCGATTGGCTGCGCCCGGGTTCCCATCACATTCATGGTCAAGCCGACGTAGTGCAGGTCGCGCTGGATCGCGCCGGTGACATCCAGCTCCAAGCCCGCGAGGTAGACATTTTGGCTGATCTCGCCCGAGATGCTGGCGCGCAATGCTATGCCGATGAGATTGCCTTCGACGCGTCCCTCAATTTGTAGATTCTGACAAAAGGTGAAGAGCGACCCTTCGACAACCCGGTCTGCGGCGATCGCGCAATTCTCGCCTTGAATCATTTCTCGAGCCTGCACGACGCCGGTTGTCAGCAAGCAAAGGAATGCGGCTGCCATGAACAAGCGGAATGCCTTGCGCACGGTTCTCCGTTTCGATAGGGTAAGATTCAATAGAAATTATACCTTATCTGGAAGGCTGTATCGCTACCCGAACAATCACTTGACTTAGCATCGCAGCTTTTACAGCGTACTTGAGTTTGGTCAGACGACGGAACCGGACGGAACCAACGAGTTTGCAGAAGCTGTCAAAAACCACTATAGTAGTTTCGTTTTCTTTCATTTCTTGCTTTGGAAGAACATGCAAATATGTCCGAATCAATCCGTATTGACCTAGCCAGGCTGGGTGATGGTTTGCCCGGGGTTTCAAAAAGGCGAGGAGGCGAACATTATGAAGCGGCTATAATTTGTTTGACGAGCCAAAGTCATGTGTCAGGAGTTAAATGCAAAGTCAAAGACCTTGAAGAAACACGGTCAGAGCTTGAGTTGAGGTGGTCAGAACAAGTTACGACTCAGGTGGAGAATAGCTGGAATGATCTTGAAGAGGCAACCGAAAAAGGTGCTGCGGGAATTGCGATTCTTGTGATACTTGAGCTTACGGAATACACTATACTCAGACGCGCTGAAAAAGATACAGGTATAGATTATTGGCTAGCTTATCAGAGAGACGTGAAAGATCTTGGCGAAAATGTATTGAAACATGCGGCGCGATTAGAAGTCTCTGGAATACTGGAGCAGAATCCAAACAATACGATAAGAAGGAGGGGCAAGCGGAAACTAGAACAAAGCAAATTTTCTGACAAGACGCGATTACCTGCGTATGTCCTTGTTGCTGAGTTCAGTATTCCAGAAGTTTGCATGGTGAGTAGGGAAGTAAGCTGATGCAAAGCAAAGGCGAGCTAATACTAAGTGTTCACGAAGAAGCGATGGAATACGCTGACAATGCGCATTTCGCGCGCAAAGACGGGGACAACGACAGTTTTCTGAAGTTCACGAGAAAGGCATTTGAGTTAGAGGTCAAAGCCGCGCTTTTAGTTGAAAGCGAGGATTCTGAGCCGACGCGGTCAGTTTTGCATCGAAGCGCTGCGACACTGGCTTACCGATGCGGCGAATACCGCGATTCAGAAAAACTGATCTTTCGCGCTCTCGCTGGCAATCCTCCAGAAGAAATTGCGGATGAACTTCGCGAACTATATGAAAAAGTGAAATTCGCGCGCCGGCTGCAATCGGAAAACATTTGTCTTAGCGAAGACGAGTTGCAGGTATCTTTACAAGGAGACGTAATCGGACATGGAATCGCGCCTCGCAAGCCGATTTTCTCACGCATAACAGACATCGAAAGACTTCTACAGAGAACAGTTTCCCTCAAAAATGGACGGGCTTATTCTGACCAAATAACAACTCGTGTCAGTGACAACTATCAATTGTATTTATCAGGATTTTCAGCCGGAAGTTTTAATGTCAGCCTAAAATTGGGACATGCTGATCAACCACTATTAACAGGATTGGGCAAATTCGATGACATATTCTGCGCCTTGATTGAAAATGTGTCTTTGATCAATCACGGACAATATGATTTGCTGCAAGAAAATCTACTTGAGCCTGCATACTATCGAAATTTTGTCGGACTTGTAAAAAGGATCGCTCCTGATGGAATCGCTGTTTCTTCAGTCGGACTTCGGGCGAAGATAGGCGGCCGAGTTCGTCGCGTATCGTTCGAGCGAACCAAACATGAGTTACTTGATATCCCTGTACCAGCAGCAGAGGAGAGCGCCCCTGCAATCGAATTAAAGGACGAAACGCGAACTGTGACGGGTATCCTCAAGTATGCTGATGCTTTGGAATCAAACCAGGTGCGGCTTCTCGACGAATCAGATAAGAAGTGGAAAATCACGGTACCTTCGGGACTGATGCGAGAAGTCGTTAGACCCCACTTTGAAGAGAGAGTGCTTGTCTTGGGTAGAGCCATAAAGCGAAAACGATATCATCTATATCTAGATCATATTGAATCAGCAAATGGTACCGCTGAAACGTAATCTACCACCCAGACTTAATCCATCCCACTGGGGGCAGAATCTCCTAATCTTGATCATTCACTTTACGATTGTCCGCCGAACAGGTTATGCCGACGGATCGTAGTCCGGGTGCATTGGCGTCCAGATGGGATAAAAGTCCTCCCAGGGCGGCGGCTCGTTTGCCGGACGCAAGGCAACGATCTGTCCTCCGGTCATGCTGATGTAAATCCATCCGTAGGAATTGACCGCAACCGCCAGCGGCTGCTGCGGATAAATGCCCCAGCCTAGCTCGCTTAAGGTGATGTACTGGCGCCAGAAGAAGCCTCCGCCGTCGTATGGCGCGTAGGCTTGCCGGGCGCTTTCAATGCGAAAGGGCAAGAGCAGCGTCGCGCCCAAGGGCTGATCGCCGTCGTCAAAGTTGAGCATCACCACTTTGTAGCCGACGAAGTCGATCTGCGTCGGTTCGCCACTGAGGACAACGATGAGGGTATCGGCGGTCCCGGTCAATGTGTCATAAGGATATGCCGCCAATGAGCTCGGCCGCGCGCCCGCGCCGAACAGAACGCGCGGAGGCGCGCTTGCTGCGCAGTCAAATTGATCAGATCTCAGGTTGACAAGGTCCGCCCCCAAGCAATAGGGGTAGCCATACCATGCGCCCGTTTCCACTTGATTGACTTCGTCGACCGCTCCCGACTGGTAGCTTCGCGGCGCGCTGTCCAAGGTCCACAGCTTGCCGCGATAAAACTCGACATCGGCCGGATGCCGAAAGCCGGTGGCGATGACCTGTCTGTCCGCCCCGTCGAGGGTCATACTGAGAATAGCGCCCCGTTCCGGCTCGTCAAATTCGCAATTGTCGCAGGGCGCGCCGACAGGGACATATAGACGCTCGTCTTCGCCAACGACCAATCCGCCAACGGGAAAGCCCGAGCCGACCGGGAGATCGCTTACGATCGTGTCAACTGATCCGCCGGCTGCGATACGATAGATCTTGGAGCCGCCCGATACATAGAGATCGCCTTCATGATAGGCCAAGCCGTTGGGCATGTTCAGCCCTTCAGCGAAAGTTCTCATGGTATCGGGCAATTGATCGCCGTCGGCATCTTCAATGATCATGACTTGGCCCGCCAATGGTCGCGTCGTGAAGAGCGAACCATCTGGCGCGACCTCCAATGCGGTGAACGAGAATGGCTCTATTTCGGAATTGTCGATCACGCTCTCAACGCACCAGCGCAGATAATCGACGAAAAGCGCGCCAGTGATCACACGCGGACGTTCCGAACACTTGCCAAGCTCCGGCTGCTGCGCTTGGACGGCACTCAAGGAATGGGCAAACACCAGGGTTAGCGCGAGCGCCGCCAAAAATGAGGACAGCCTCAATAGCGCAGGGAAAGGCATGTCAAACCACCATCCATCTTTCGGAATTCGCTCATGTCGAGGGCGACAACATCGTCGTAGTATTCTCGCGCCGCAGCGAAGGCATTCGGGCAGCCTGCGGCGACAAAAAGCCTGTCATTGATCGGCATGACATCGGCTGCGAAACCCTCTTCCGGCGGCAAGGTGATGACCCGAGCCCAGGACAGGTCAAAGTCGGTTTGCAGCGCGGGATCATGTATCAAGACATTTGGCGCCAGTTCGGTCAGCCCGCTTTTGAGATGTAAGAGGCCGGAGAATGGCACGGCGTCGACGCGGATATCGCATTTTACCGTTTTGAATGCCCTCCGCAGCGCGTCTACGCCGCTTTGATTGGTCCGTTCCGACAAGCCCACCAGCACACGGTCGGCGCAGATTAAGACATCGCCGCCGTCAATGCGGGCTTCGGGCGGCGGCACGATGACGCGCAAGCGCGCGAGATATGGCTCCAGCGATCCGCCTTCATTTTCTCGCGTCGGCTCCCCGGAACGACAGCGAAAAGCCAGATCATGGAAGATCACGAAGGGGTCTTCGACGAAATGGCCGTCCGGGAAGCGTTCATCGGCTGGCAAAACGGCGACATCGAGGCCGCAGTCTCGCAGGGCTTTTAAATAGGTCTCGAATTGGCTCATCGCCAGGTCATAGTCTGGCAGGCCCAGATGACCGGAGAGCGTCACGCCGGAGGCGAAGTTCGGCGCCGGGTAGCGGACCAGCGCCCGAGTGAAGGGAGGTAGCAGGCGCCGCATCGTCCCTTTGATCTCGTTCCTGATATCTGACCTTTGCCATTTTAACCTAAAATCAGAAGAGGATAAGGTTTGATTCATCGACGTTCGCGCTACTGACGCGGCAAGTCTTGGTTCATCTTTACTTGATTTGACTATAAAATGAAGCGGCTATTCAGCATTTCGGTGACCTGATGCTCAAGAACCCCAAATATGAACTGGATGTCGAGGAACACCGCGACCAGTTGATTCCCCTGCTGAAGGTGATCCTGGACTCCCCCAAGCGCCTCAGCTCGCGCGAGCATCAGCAATTGATGCGCCGCTATCCCAAGCCGGCCGGCGAGGGATTTTACAGCCTGGCCAATTTGGTCGATGCCTGGCGCGTTTTTGCCGGACAAGATGGCCTTCCAGCCTACGACGAGGCGATGCTGCACAAATTGCGGCGCAAGCCCGTGCGGACCCTGTCCGGCGTCACGCCGGTGACGGTGCTGACCAAGCCTTTCCCCTGCCCGGGCACTTGCGTATTCTGCCCCAACGACGTGCGCATGCCCAAGAGCTATCTCGCCGATGAACCAGGCGCGCAACGGGCGGAAAAAAACGCCTTCGACCCCTATCTGCAGACCTATATGCGCTTGCAAACCTATCACAACCTGGGGCATTCTACCGACAAGATAGAGATCATTATTTTGGGGGGCACCTGGTCCTTTTATCCGGAAACCTATCAGATCTGGTTTGTCAAGCGCATCTTTGACGCCATGCGCGACTTCGGCAAGGGCATAGATGGTCGCGCGGAAGTCGTGGCGGCTTTGCGGCAAAGGTCGATGTTCAGCGGAGAACAAGTTAGCAACGTGGTCATTCAAGGTCTGACCATGGCGGCGTCTTACAACCAGGTTGTGCAGAATATCTACGCCGATGAGATGTATCGCTCCCGCGGATTGGTGGACGAGATCGTATCCGGACAGCGCGAAAGATCAGCCGTCGATGAATACGCGACCTGGCAAGAACTGGAGGATGCTCAGCGCGAAAACGAGACTGCCCGGTGCCGTTCCGTCGGACTGGTGATAGAGACAAGGCCCGATCATATCAGCGCAGACGAGGTGATCCGCATCCGCCGCTTGGGCTGCACCAAAGTTCAGATCGGTTTCCAGAGCCTGGACGATTGCGTTCTGGAAATGAATAAACGCGGACACGACGTCGCCGCCACACGGCGGGCGGTCAAACTGCTGCGCAAAGCCGGTTTCAAGATCCATGCTCATTGGATGCCGAATCTCTACGGTTCGTCGCCGGACGCTGACCGCGCGGGTTACGAGAAGATGTTTGAAGATGAGGATTTTCGTCCGGATGAACTCAAGATCTATCCTTGTTCGCTGATTGAAAGCGCCGAATTGATGCAGCTATATCAGGGGGGCGGTTGGCGACCCTATGGTCATGACGAGTTGCTCGAATTGCTGGTCGATTGTTTTGAACTGACGCCGGAATACTGCCGGCTGACGCGGGTCATCCGTGATATTCCGGGCACGGACATCGTCGATGGCAACAAGGTGACCAATTTCCGCCAGTTGGTCGAGCGAGAACTGGCGCGTAGAGGCAGCCAAAGCAATGACATTCGCGCGCGGGAGATTCGGCGGGATCCCGTCACGGATGGCGAGTTGCAGCTGGATGTCAGCGAATACAGCTCGGGCATTGGCGACGAAATCTTCTTGCAATACATCACCGAAGAGCGCAAGATCGCCGCCTTCTTGCGTTTGTCCCTGCCCGCTGCCGGCGAAGCGCCGCTTCTGGAAGAATTGAGCGCTTGCGCCATGATCCGCGAAGTGCATGTCTACGGATTGTCGCTGGGCTTCGGTACGGCGATGACCGGGCGCGCGCAGCATCTGGGCCTGGGCAGCCGATTGATCGACAAGGCGGCAGAAATCGCTGCGGAACACGGCTATGCTCGTCTGGCTGTCATCTCCGCCATCGGCACGCGCGACTATTATCGGGCCCGCGGCTTCCAGGACGGCCAACTTTATCAGATCCGCGATCTTGCCAATTGAACAAAGCAAAATCTGTCCAATCGGCTAGAATGTACCTTATTCACTGACGTTACGCAGAGAACTGAATAGGCTGCAATGTTCCCAAAGTGTGAAATGC
>JAPPMO010000103.1 GCA_028873975.1 Chloroflexota bacterium | reverse complement strand
ATATTTGGTTTAGATTCCCACCATTTCAGCCGCTATCATTTTGATGCGATTGCCTGGCATCGCGGTGAGGACTATTGCAAGCTTGTCCATTTCGGTTATCATAATTGCCTGTAGCAGGGAATAGCGCGGACAGGCGCTAGTAAGGGAAATGCAGTGATTCCCGAATCTATCATCAGATGGCGGTGCGCGTCATGCAGAAGTTGAACGCGCCGGACTTGTCGCCGACTATCGAGTTCCCGGTAGACAGCGAGCATTCCGGCGTTCGCGCGCTTGGCTGCTTCACCTTCTTGTTTGGCGCTGTTTTCAGCTTTCTGATCCTGAATACGATCGTCCCGAACGGCGGCTTGATCACTATCGGCGCCGCGATCGCGATTGCAGTCGCCTTAACCTACGCGGCTGATTACTTTTCCAAGAAATACTGGCCCAGCAATCGATATATCCAGTTCCTTGGCGATATCATTCAATTGACCAAGTCGAGCGCAGTTCAAAGCGAAATTGACGCCGGCCACAACGTCAATATATTGATGTGGCACTTCGAAGCGAGGCGTCATCCGCGCGTCCCGAAAGGCTGGTACGTGGTCGCCAATGCCTTGGAGCAGGATGGAGAATTCATCACGACCTATAGCATTGTATCGCCTGCCGATTTCGATTCTCTGCCTTTGTCGCGCCTATCGACCAGATACCAGCGCAAGAAAGGCAAGAAAGACGACGCCCGCGATTTGCGAAAGGCCGGCAACATCCGCCGTATCGAACAGGCGGAATTCTACCGCGGCGAGTTTGGCGCCGAAATGTCGCCGGAAGATTACCGCAGCTATCTCGAATACCTTGCCGATACCTATACATCCTGGATGCCTAAAGACAAATGAACGACTTCGGCAGACTGTCCGGTCTGCTGCTCTTCCTCGTATTGCTTGCAATGCCCGCGTTTGCGCAGGACAGGACACTGGCGCTGGGCAACCGGGTCGAAGACGCGCTCGCCCCTAACGAAACGCATCGCTATAGCTTGATCGCCTTGGAATGGACGCTGGCCTCATTGCGTGTGGAAGCGCTGTCGGAAACGCTGGATCCTCAGCTGGCTGTCTACGACAGTTCCGGCGAACTGGTAATCGCGAACGACGACTACGCCTACCCGGACTCGCTGGATGCGATTATCCAGGCTTTTGTCTTTCCCAAATCTGATCGGTATACCGTGGCTGTGAGCGGATTTGATGGCGCGAGCGGCGCCTATCAATTGCATCTGCTGCCCGGATATGACCTTCATATTCATGCTAAGGAGAAGCTGCTGCTGGAGGACTGGCAGGTGGTCAACCGCCTGGCTGCGGTCAGTCAGGCAGGCAGCAATCGGCTGGTTGTAGAAACCGACGGCATGGCAACAACCGCTGTAATGCTGGGCACGGGTTTTGCGCAGGAACGAGACTTTTACTTTGAAGTTCAGTTTGACAACGTATCGTCGGCGAACGACTGGCAGGTAGGAATTGCTTTTCGCTACGCGCGGCCCGATTCGCATTCGCGCGTCCTCCTTAACAAACGGGGCTTCTGGCGCATGGAGCGGGTCGACGAGGGAGACATTGTCATTGTCCGCAATTGGGGGACGCATCCAGCCATCGTCCCCGGCGAGAGCGAGTTTCGCCTGGGGGTATTGGCGAGCGGAGAGCATTTCGACATCGTCTACAACGGACAAATCGTTGGCATGATCGGCGATGACAAGTCCGAGGACTTTGGCGGCGTCGGCGTCGCTATGCGCACCGCCGACGTTGTTGGCAGCCGCCTTTCCTTTTCCATTACCGATGCGCTGATGACGATCCCGACGCGGGTGGACGAAGCGGTGATCGTTCCGAGCCAACTCCTGACGAGATCCTACCATGTCATGGACAATGTCCTTGCGCGGCAGCAGTTGATTCCCGTTGACAGCGAAATCAAAATGCTCCTGCCGCAAAGCAGCGCTTGGCGCCGCTTGGCGGGCGTCACCCCATTTCTGCTGGGTTCCGGTTTGCGCTTCGCGGAAATGGCCATCGGCGCGAAAGTCTCTTATCAAATGAGCGAAGCAGCCAATGGCGGTTGCGGCATTCTCTTCCACTTCCAGGACGAAGAACACTATCAGCTTGCATATCTGACCGCAGAGGGCGACTATGGCTTATCGCAGCGCCAGGGCGAGGCTTTTGCGCCGGGGATTTACGCAAATAAGCCGAGGGGCGAGGCGCATGAACATGACATGCTCTTGATTGTCTACGCCGGCGCAATCCACTACTATGTCGATAACGAGCATGTTGGACAGCTAGCCTACGAAACTGCTTCGCCGGGGAGCGTCGGTATCGCGGTTGTCAACTATGCGCGAGTCGAGACCAATTGCGTTTTTGAGGATCTTTGGGTGCTCAGCCTGGACGGATGAAGGCAAAGACTGGATTCCCCGGATTGCAGGCAAAAAGCCCCGCCTTTAGGCGAGGCTCGTAGGGCAATTGCATCAATTTTTTTTCACCACCGAGGACACCGAGATCACCGAGTTTAGGGTCCTTTGTCTGCCTTCCCTCTAATCCCGCCACCTGAATACGACGAGGTCGCCGAAACTTCATTTGTGGCTGAAAAACAAGCCCGAAACATAAGATAAGCTATGTTCCGTTGCTTTTCTCGGTGGTTAATGATCAGTCCAGTTTCGTACCATGTCAGTCGCCTCATTTTAATGCGGTTGTCCTGGCAAGGCTCATTGTATTTGCCTGATGGATCTGCCGTGGACTAAGCGCTCTCGCGCATGGCCGCGCCGAGCGTGACGCACCCCGGGCAACTGCCGTCGGGGCGCAAGAGCGCGTAACCGCCCATAGGGTCGGAATCCCAACGCGTAAAGTTGACGTTCCAAACGATCATCATCGCAACGCGACCGGATTCGCGGGAGAGACGGGCGGCATCGGCGATCCATTCCGCCTGCTGCGCCACCGTTACATTGCCCGCCCAGGCGAAGCTGGCCGGGATGGGCGCTCCCATGCCTTCTCCGCTCAGATAGCCCAGTTCCGTCCAACAGATCTGCGTATTCGGGAAGAACTGCGCGCCACGGTTCAGCATGGCGCCAAAGTACCGCGTCGGATAGTTGCCGCGCGGATCGCCGCCATTGCTGCGCGGGCTGAGGATGCCTTCGTTGTAGTGCAAGCCCAGGCAATCCATGTATTGCGCCGCGCCAGCTTGCGCCATTTGCCGCATGAAATTATCGTCGTTGACAACGGCGCCGGGGAAAGCGCCTTCCGCCCCGGTTGGCGCCGGCGCCCCGCTGATCACGAGCGTGGCTGGGTTGGCCGCTTTGATCGCGCTGTATGCCGCTTTCAGCATATCCGTGTACCTCTCGCCATGGATCTGACCGAATGGCCACTCGCGATCCAGATTGGGCTCGTTCCATATTTCGATCGCGTCGGCGCCATTCCGGGCTAATTCACCTACGAAGGCGGCCAGTTCCGCTACATAACCATTGAAATTGTTCGCCAGCGCGTCTTTGTTGCCGACGACGCCCAGCAATAGCTTGAAGTTGTTCGCCTTGGCGCCCTGGATGAATTCAATACCCTTGGCAACCCCGGCCTCGACCGGGAGCTGCGATTTGACCCAGGTCATGCCCGCCGAGCGCATCAGCTCCGCTGCGCGGCCATCCAACCCGGAAACATGCCCGCCCAAGGCGAATCCCCCCGGACCCTCGTTCGGGACGGCGGCCGCTTGTTGCTCGGGCTCGCTAGGCGCCTCCGGCGCGGCGCTGGCATAAGCTGGCGGCACATGCAATTCATCGCACAAGATGGCGTCCTTGAAATCATAACTCACGCGCGCTTGGTACTCTTTCCCGGACATGTCCAGAATGGAGAAAGTCCAGCCGAACAGTATATCCTCGCGCTTTTGCCCGACTGGAACATCTGTTGTGCAATTGTCGATGCCGAAGGCGCCGTAAAGCTGAAAACTGCTGGGCGAACTCCAGTCATCTTCATAGTAGCGCCATCTGACTATGGTGAGCCGAGATCCGCGTTCCTCTTCTATCAAATCGCGCGCGATCTGCAGCGAAGTCTGCACATAATCGCCAGCGGCTTCATTGTCGTCTTGTGATAGCGCGGTCATTGTCACTATCGACAACAGCGCTAATGCCAGCCATGTTCTTGTCAGAGTGCGGAGCAAAATGTCGAGTCGTTTCTGTCGCATCAAAGCCTCTTCTTGCCTGATCCACTTGTTCAAGATTGCACAAGCTTAACCAAATGTGTCGATTTTTCTATAGTTCATTTGGGATCGTCGCCTAATCAAAGGCTGGGACCTCAGACGATGTCCTGGGCGGGATACGGCGGATTCTCCGTTTCCGGCCCTCATTCGCGTGGAATGGTGAAGTAGAAGGTGGATCCGCTTCCCACCTGGCTTTTAAGGGAAATTTCCCCGCCGTGCGCCTCGACGATGGCTTTGACCAGATACAAGCCCAATCCTGTGCCATGTGCGCGGCGGGTGAGCCTGTCGTCGATGCGATAGAAGCGGTCGAATATCTTATCGATTTGATCCCGCGCGATTCCGGCCCCTTGGTCCCTGACGAATATCGTTACGCTGCTGGCAGTGAACTGCCCGCCAACAGTGATGGTTGTCTCGGGCGGCGAATACTTGATGGCGTTGGTTAACAAATTGTCGAAGACTTGCCGTAGACGGGCTTCATCGCCTTGTATGACCGGGAAGTTTGGCGGAAAGCTGAAATTGAAGCTGTGTTTGCTTTGAACCTCGAGCCGTTCGACAGATCTGGCGGCCAACTGTTGAAGATCGGTATCGGTAACGTTGAGGCGCAGCTCCCGCGAGGCTTGGATCTTGCTGGCTGTCAACAGGTCTTCGACGAGGTCGGTCAAGCGATCCGCTTCGTCTTCTATGATCGCCATGTTGTCGCGTATGACGTCGCTGTCCCACTCGACGTCCTCGCGTCCCAAGGTGCTGGCGTAACCTTTGATGATCGCGATCGGCGTTCGCAATTCATGGTGGATTGTCGAAATGAAGACCGATTGCATTTCTTGCGCTTTGCGGAAATTAGTGATATCGCGAACATTGGCGATGATGCTTTCCAGGCGTCCGTCCTCTTTCAAGAGCGGCGCATAGGTAATGCCCAGGCTTGTTGTCATGCCATCACGGCGGACCAGATCCCCTTCCACATACAGGGTCCGCGCGCCCCCCCCGTCTCTGCTTTGCGCGGGCCAACCCGAATCTAACGCGTTTTCCAGATCGGGGTTGTCCAGCCTGTCCCAAACGATCACTTCATTCTTCGCTAAACCGATGACCTCATCGGTCTTCCAGCCGGTCATGCGCTCGAAGGCGATATTCGCCTGCTGGAACGTCAAGTCAGGGTTCAGTATGAATACCCCGTCTCCGCTATTGTCGACGATCGCTTCCAGCCGCTGCCGCTCTTGATTGATATGGCCATACAGTTGCGCGTTGTTGACGGCGATGGCGGCTTGGTCGGCGAAGCTCTGCAGCGTATTCAAATCTTCGGGGGTGATGGCGGTCTGGTAGGATCGAAACACGATTAACAGCCCGAGCGGGTTTTGCGCGAATACCAGGGGCATGGCGATGGATTGCCCAAGCTGGCTGTCGATCGCGTCCGCCATTTCGCGCAGCTTCGCATTAAGAAACTCTCGACTGAATCCCTCGCCCTCCGCGGGGTTCATCAATTCTTGCAGCTTGCGGTTGAGCTGCGGCACCACTTCGGGACCGATGCCGGCATAAGCGCGCACGAGGTATTTGCCATCTTGATCGTCGCCAAGCGCGACTATGCCCACCCGCCCGGCCAACATCGCCACCGAAGCGCGCAATACCCGGCGCAGCACCTCGCCGAGATCAAGCTGCGCGGTTATGGCGCGCGAGATTTCCAGCAAGAAATCACGTTGCCGGGTTCGCAGATCAGGACGCATTAACATGATTCGATTTTAGCACGCCCTGGATATGACGACATTTTCTCTCGTCCATAGCTGAATTGCGCCGCTAGAAGAGCCTGTCAAGCTCGCTGATATCAAGATGTCCGCCGTCGGTGGCCACAAGCGCCGCCGCGCCCGCCAAGGCGACGTCATCGCCCAGCGCCGCGGCCGCAATCTTGAGATCTTTTAAGTAGGAGTCGTCAAGTACATGTTGGCCAACGGCATCGTGAATGGGTCCGAACAGAAGTTCTCCGGCTTTGCTTACGCCGCCCCCGAGCACGACCACTTCAGGATTAAACAGGTGTAATATGCTGACGATGCCCAGCCCGATGATTCTGCCGGCATGGCCAAAGATTTCCGTCGCAAGTTGGTCCCCCGCGCGCGCGGCCATTGCGACCGCTTTGGCGTCAAGCGGACCCTTGCCTTCCGCCAGCAATTCGCTCAATGTCGATGATCTGCCGGCGCGCAAGGCGGCAAGGGCGCGCCCCGCAATTGCGGGTCCGGCCGCTTCAAGCTCCACCGATGACACTTTGTCCCCTTCGATGATGATCGGGATATGACCAAACTCCGCGGCCAAGCCCTCGCGCCCCAGCAGCAGCCGACCGTCGCAAATCATACCGGCGCCGATCCCGGTACTGACGGTGATATAAACGACGTGGCGATGACCTTGCGCGGCGCCCTTGGATGCCTCTGCCAGCGCTGCGACATTGGCGTCGTTGCCGATGAAAACCGGCAGGCCGAACTCGGAGCGAATAATCTCCGCCAGAGGCACGTCCTGCCAGCCGGGCAAATTCGGTGGGGCAATAATAACGCCGGTCATGGGATTCAAAGGTCCGGGAGATGAGAAACCGATGCCGGCGACATCGCTGAGGGATGGGGGAAGGACTTTCTCAATGTATTCCTTCAGTCGCTGGATGACAAGATTCGGTCCCTCTTCGGCGCGGGTCAGGGTGCGCTCGCGCTGTAGCAGATTCAGTTTGTGGTCGAAGCGCGCGGTGCGAATTTGCGTGCCGCCCAAATCGACGGCGATGATCTCTTTGCCCATCAAGAATAATCCTTATGCTTGTGAACCTTTGCCGGCCGAAAACGCTGCATCTTGTCTATACATCGCCTGTAAGGCGCATGCGGCTCTTGTCAAGCTGACTTGCTAGATTATGTCCGCCCGGCTGGTAATGTATCGAATTCGGTTGAGATTCAAATGAGCTACATTCAGTTTCACCACAAAGACACGAAGGACACAAAGAAAACGACTATTTCGCAAACAATTCTCGCTGCCCTCGGTGTTGTAGGGCTGTGTCTACGCGCCCCTCGGTGGTTAATGATCAGTCCAATTTCGTACCAGTTCAGTAGCCACTATTATGATGCAATTGCCTTGGCCGGCCCCGCTGCCTGACTTGTAGCCCATTGCCGACCTTGCTAGAATAGCATGGTTTCCCGCCGGAATTAAGTTCGACAGCCACAGCGATTGACGAGTTGTCATGACACGTATCACCCCGATGCGCCGACAGTATTTGGAAATCAAGAGCCAGTATCCGGACTGCATCTTGATGTTTCGCATGGGGGACTTTTACGAAATGTTCGACGAAGACGCGGAAGTAGCCGCTCGCGAGCTGGATATTACGCTGACTGCGCGCGCTCTCAGCAAAGGCGGCGCCAAGATACCTATGGCGGGCGTGCCGTATCACGCCGTTGACGGTTATATCGCCAAGCTGATTGACAAGGGTTATCACGTCGCCGTCTGCGACCAAATCACCGAGCCGAGCGGCCGCGGCATCGTCGAGCGCGAAGTGACCCGGGTCTTGACCCCGGGCACGGTGGTCGAACCCGCGCTCCTGGACGATTCCAAATCCAATTACCTGATGGCGATATTGCCGGTTGGCGACGCGGAAAGCGGGCAATGGGGCAGGGCTGGCATCGCATTCGCGGATATATCCACGGGCGAATTCTGCGCCACGGAATTGGAAGGCGAAGCCGTCGGCCTGGCTGTGTTTGAAGAATTGGGGCGAATTGATCCACGAGAGGTGTTAATACCGGAAAGTTGGCAAGAGCGCGGCGTAACCTTGCCGGAGGGCATCCACCTGAGCGCGGCGCAAGACTGGACATTCGAGTACGACGGGGCGCAGCAACTGTTATGCGAGCACTTTCACGTGCGTACCTTGGACGGGTTCGGCCTAAAAGGTCAAAAGAGCGCGATTTCGGCTGCCGGGGGCGTCCTGCAGTATCTGCGCTCAACACAGAAGCGCTCGGTCGAACAACTCTCGACCATTCGCGCCTATTCGACGTCGTCCTTCATGGTATTGGATCAATTCACCCGCCATAACCTGGAATTGACGGAGACCCTTCGGGGGCGCAGAACGAAAGGCAGCCTGCTCGACATTCTGGATCGATCGGTGACGGCCATGGGCGCTCGGCTGTTGCGCTCCTGGCTGAATCAACCCTTGCTGGATATCAATCGTCTGAATGCGCGCCTTGACGCAGTGGAAGCCTTGTTCAGCAGCGACTTGCTCCGCGACGAGCTCGCTCAGGAACTGAAGCAGGTCGCCGATATTGAAAGGCTGACAAATCGCATCGCTATCGGCAAAGCTGGCCCGCGGGACTTGCTCGCGCTGAAAAATACGCTGAGCGCGGTGCCGCGGCTGTCCGAACTCATCCAGGAAACAAGCGCGCTTGCCGCCATCACCGAGCGACTGGACCCCTGCGAAGCCGTCCACGAAATAATCTCTTCCGCGATAGTTGAAGATCCGCCAGCTACTGTCAACGCGATTGGCATCATTCGCGCGGGTTATTCGGGGCAGTTGGACCAGATTCTCGCTTCAAGCCGTCATGCGCGAGATTGGATCGCCAATCTGGAGTCGCAGGAGCGGCGCAGAACCGGCATCGCCAGCATCAAAGTTGGATTCAACAAGGTCTTCGGCTATTACATCGAGGTCACAAAAACGCACAGCGACAAGGTGCCGGATGATTATGTGCGCAAACAAACCCTGGTGAATGCTGAACGCTATATCACGCCGGAATTGAAGGAATACGAGACCAAGGTTCTCAATGCCGAAGAGGAAATCCTGGACATCGAGCGTCAACTGTTCGAGGACCTGTGCGCGCAAGTCGGCCGTCAGCGGGAGCGCTTGCACAAGACTGCGCGCGCCATCGCGCATTTGGACGCTTTTTTGTCCATGGCGGAACTGGCTGTCCGGGAAGGCTATGTCCGCCCGGGGCTAAGCGAGGACAATATCCTGCATATTGAAGCTGGCCGACACCCAGTCGTCGAAAAGCTCTTGGAGACGTCCAACCGCTATGTGCCAAATGACAGCGGCTTCGATTTGGCCTCCCGCATACATATCATCACCGGACCCAATATGTCCGGCAAGTCGACCTATATTCGACAAGTGGCGATTATTACGCTGATGGCTCAAGTTGGCAGCTTCGTGCCGGCGGATTCGGCGCAGATCGGACTGGTGGACCGCATATTCGCGCGGATCGGCGCCCAGGACGAGATTCACGCCGGGCAAAGCACCTTTATGGTGGAAATGGTGGAAACGGCGCGCCTGCTTTCCGGCAGCAGCAAACGCAGCCTGCTCATTCTGGATGAGATCGGGCGCGGCACGTCGACCTACGATGGTTTGGCGATTGCGCGCTCGGTGATCGAATATATCCACAATAACCCGCGTCTCAACTGCCGCACGCTTTTCGCAACGCATTATCACGAGTTGACCGAACTGCCGAATATCTTGCCGCGCGCGGACAACTTCAACATCGCCGTGGCCGAGCAGGGAGACGGCATCGTATTCTTGCATAAAGTGCTGCCAGGCGGCGCCGACCAGAGCTATGGCGTACACGTGGCGCAATTGGCTGGCATGCCGCGTTCCGTGGTGGATCGCGCCCGCCAGCTTCTGGTGCAGCTGGAAGAGGGCAGCGGAGACTTTGCCTTGAAGAGCCCCCGAGACTCGCGTCAGCAGCTAAGCTTTTTCGATGCGCCCGAGAACCCGGCCCTGGGCGCGCTGCGCTCGCTGGAGGTCGATAGCCTTAGCCCCTTGGAAGCGCTCACCAAATTGTATGAATTGCAGAACATGGCCGCCGAGGATTAGGTGACTCACCCCAAGACGATTGTTGTCGCGACTCATCGGCGATCGGGCACGCACTGGACGATCGACGCCTTGCGCAACAACAGTCCCGATGTCAGCGAGACCTTTCTGACCCTGGAACGAGCGTCGTCCCATCATGATTCTCCGATCCCGCTGTCGGAGTTTCGCAGGCAACTGAAAACGCTGGATGGGCGCGTGCTTGTCAAGGTACATGACCTGCCGGCGGCAACCTTCTGGAAGCGCGCTGAAGAAAGAGCCTTCGCGCTGTCGGTCCTGCGCGAATCGCCGGTGATCTATGTTCATCGCGACGGACGCGATGTCATGGTCTCGCTCTACTACTACATGCAGTCCTTTGACGAGGAGGTCAAGAAGCAGTCCTTTTCAGATTTCATTCGTTCCGAGTCCAGGCTGGACGGCTTTGACAGCGGCATGAGCCGCCCAGCCTATTGGGCGCACCATGCGCGGGTCTGGCTGCAGCAACCCAATGTGCTGCTCGTGTCATACGCGGGGCTGGAAAACTGCTATGAGACCAGCGTGAGAGAAATGGCGGCTTTCTTGGGCATTAGCGCCCGGCGCTCGCTTCGGGCAATTGATTTGCCGGGAAAAACGGGTAAACCCTCTCTGGTCGGGCGGGCGCTTTGGAAGCTGGGACTTCGCCAGCAGCGGCTGTCTTCCGCTGTCCAGCCCCGGCGTGGCAGCAGCGGCGACTGGCGCAATCACTTCGACGATGATGACCTCGCTTTTTTCATGGCCGAGGCTGGAGAGCAAATGCGGCGCTTGACTTACGTGACGGGATCAGCATAGAAGAAAACTCATCACGATCTTCGTCAGATGAGTTGAAATGCTCGTGATTTCAATCCCGCTTTCAGATTGCGAAAACGCCGCTGCTATTCGCCGCCAGGCGCGTGAGCCGCCTCGGGACGGGCGGGGGGAACCGCCGCTTCTTCCTCCGGGATCAAACCTTCGGACAGCAAAACGCGCTTGAATGAGACGATCGCGACTTCGATCATATCCAGACTAGGTTCATTAGTCGTCAGATGCTGCAACGCCAGATTGGGTCTTATCATGAAGCGTATCCAGGCTTTGTCCAGGTTGGAGGCGGTGTACTTCAGGAATTCATAGGCGACGCCTGCGACAATCGGAATGAAGATAACCCGCGACAGTATCAACAAGGCAAACGGCGGTCGCCCGATCAAGGAAAACAGAAACACGCTTACAAACACGACCGTCAACAAAAATGCCGTGCCGCAGCGCGGATGCTCAATGGCATGACGGCGGACGACCTCGGGCAGCAATTCATCGCCGGCTTCATAAGCATTGATGGTTTTATGTTCCGCGCCGTGATAGGAAAATATCCGTTTGCCGTCGTTGGTGCGCCCTACGAACCAGATGTATACGACTAGAATTGCCAACTGCACCACGCCCTCGATCAAATTAATCAGAAAGGCGTCAAAGCCGATGGGCAGAGCCTCGTAAGCCAGGAAGTTGCCGCTTTCAGCAGCGACGGCAACTTCGTTGCCCGCTTCATCAACGACGATCTCCTTCGCGGTGGTGCTGAGGCCCAGGAGGTTTCCGATGCCGGTCGCGGCAGTGGTCGGCAGCAGGAAAAAAATTCCGATGCCGATTAGCAAAGACAGCGCGATTGTCGCCCAACCGATGGGCCCGTTGAAGCTGATATTCTCCTCTTCGCCCAGCGCGACATCCGCCGCCCACATGAGTGCGCGAATGCCCAGCCCCAGCGCGTCCCAAAGCCCGATTAAACCGCGTACAAAAGGTGTTCGGGCGATGCGCCCTCGATACAGGGTAGCGCTCAGCCCTTGCTCATGGATGACGATCTGTCCCTTGGGGTCGCGGACGGCCACCGCCATCGAATGGGCTCCGCGCATCATCACGCCTTCAATCACCGCTTGGCCGCCGTAAGAGAACTTTAACTCGCCAGCCGCTCTTTTTGTATGCTCCTTCAACATCGCCCTCCGTCAGGCTACTGCCAACGCATCCGGTATTTTACATTCAGCTTCACCACAAAGACACAGCCGCTCGGCACATAACCAGGGCAATTGCATCAAATTTTTCCAACACAGAGCGCGCAGAGCGCACAGAGTTACTTGGTGTTCAGACGACATTTCTTCTAAAATCTGAGACTAAGCATAAGAAAGAGTGATAAGCGAAACGTGATTTTTCACTCGAAAACACAGTTGAAATAAGACATTTTATGTTTTTCTCTGTGCCCTCTGTGTTCTCTGTGGTTAATATTCAGTTTAGATTCCCGCCATTTCAGCCTCTATCATTTTGATGCGATTGCCTTGGATTTATTATAAGAGAGAACACAAAGAAAAGGGGAGCTTAGGGCGCCGCCGGTCCTTCCGCTGGGCGAATATCGATCAATTTCAATTGCATGGAGCGTCTTCCGTTCCACTCGTTCATCTCTAAATGATAGGCGGCGTCAATTGCGCCCGGCATTTGACTTGACCATTCGCCCAATCCGAAACCGATGGCATCTATCGGCGGGTTGTCTTCACGCGCGATCTTCAACTTCAGGTGTTGCCCGTCATCGCCGACGCGTCGGCAAGAGACAAGTCCCAAGTTCCTGCTCATGAATGATGCCGGCGGATTCGCGTGCCCGGTTGGCTCGAGCCACATCAACTCATCGGCCAGATCTCCTCTCAAGTCGCGCGCGTCAATCTCCATGTCTACCTGGACGCGACGCCGCAATTCCTGACCGGCCAGCGCCCCCTTCGCTTTGCGCTCGAGCGCATGCCGCAAGGCGTCGAGGTTCTCGTTGTGCACGGTAAAGCCCGCTGCCATAGCGTGCCCGCCATGCCGGATCAATAGATCCGCGCACTCGTCCAAGGCTTGGGTGATGTTGAACTCGGGAATGCTGCGGCATGAGGCGCGGCTCTCTTCTTCACCGTATTCCAGGACGACCGCGGGCTTGTAAAATCGTTCTGTTAGCCGCCCGGCCACCAAACCTACAATGCCAGGCAAAAGCTTCTCGTCGCCAGCAAAGATCAGGTCGACGTCGGCCATCTCGCCGATCTGATCGCCAATGGCTGCCTGCGCCTCCCGAGTCAGTTCTTGCCGCCGCGCGTTGAGACTTTGCAATTCCAAGGCATAAGATTGCGCCGTTTTTTCGCAGGAAGCCGCCAACAGCTTGTATGCGCTCATTGCCGATCCCAAACGCCCGGCTGCATTGATCCGCGGCCCCAGCATGAACGCGATATCCGCGGCCGAGATCTTTCCGGGTCGCAGTCGCGCGACTCTGCCCAGCGCGGCGAGGCCAGGTCGGCGTTCTTCGTTGATCGTCTTCAATCCATGGTGGACAAGCCATCGATTCTGGCCGTCATTGAGAGCGGCCAAGTCGGCGACCGTACCGATCGCGACCAGGTCCAGCAAGTCGGACAGTCGCAAATGATGCGGATAGTTGTCACGATCGTTGCGCCAGCGATCAAGCAAGAGCGCCTTTGCCAACATGAATGCCACGCCGACGCCGGCCAGGCTGCTATTGCCAGCGCAGCTCTTTTGCTGCGGATTGATTGTCGCCATTGCTCGCGGGATTTCCGAACCGATGGAATGGTGATCGGTGATGATGATATCCAGGCTCGCGCGGGAACCGGCTTCTACTTCATCGACTGAGCGTATGCCACAGTCAACCGTGACGACCAGACCAACCCCCGCGGCGGCAAGCGCCTCCAGAGCCGGGCAATTGAGTCCGTAGCCTTCTTCAACCCTGTCAGGTATATAAGGTCGGACGTCCCCGCCCAATGCCGCAAGTGCCTGTACCAGCAAACAGGTAGCCGTCACGCCGTCGGCGTCGAAGTCCCCATAGACCGCGATTGACTCTTGCTTTGCGATGGCTCCGCCGATCCTTGCCACAGCCTTTTGCATGTCCTTCATTTCGAAAGGATCTTCTGTGAGGTCGGATGCGCTGAGAAACCGCCTCGCCTGCTCGGGATCTTCAAAGCCGCGGTTAAAGAGTATTTGCGCCAGGATTGGGCTGATATTTTTATAGCGGCGCAAGTGCCCCTCCGGCGCCGGAGGAGCGATAATCCATTCCTTTTGAATCATAGACTGCATCTGAATAATCTCATAAAATGACTACGCGATACTACCACTCGAAGATGGGGGCTACAAGCCAACTTATGGCGCGAATCGTGTTTATGGGGACGCCGGACTTCGCGTTGCCCAGCTTGAGCGCTCTCCTTGATTCACATGCGGTCGTCGCTGTGGTCACGCAGCCGGATCGCCCATCAGGCCGACATCGCCGGCTGCGGTCCTCGCCGGTCAAACGGGCGGCGCTCGCGGCGGGCATTCCCTTGCTGCAGCCAGAGCGCATCCGCAGTGAGGAGTCCATTTCAGCCTTGCGGGCTATGCGCGCCGACTTGTTTGTGGTGGTCGCCTTCGGGCAAATTCTCCCGCAGGTTCTATTGGATCTGCCGCGTATCGCATCAATCAATGTTCACGCGTCGCTCTTGCCTCGTTGGCGTGGCGCCGCGCCGATTCAGGCGGCGATCCGCGCGGGCGACCAAGAGACGGGCGTCACGTTGATGATAATGGATGCCGGCCTGGATACCGGTCCCGTGATTGCGCAGCGTTCAGCCCCGATCTCGAAAGACGAAACCGGCCAGAGCTTGCATGACAGGCTCGCGGGTCTTGGCGCGGAGCTCCTGGTAGAGGCGCTGCCGGATTTCTTGGCTGGCAATACCAAGCCCGTGCCGCAAGACGACGCCTGCGCGACCTACGCGCCGACGATCAAGAAAGAAGAAGGCCGTTTGGATTGGTCGCGCGCGGCGGCTGAACTCGAACGAACGATACGCGCCTTTACGCCCTGGCCCGGCAGCTTCACGACCTGGAATGGCGCGCCGCTAAAGATCCACGCTGGTTATGACGGCGAGGGCCAAGCCAGTCCGGGTTTAGTTTTCAAGCACGAAAAAGGGATCGCAATCGGCACGGGCGCAGGACTGTTTTTCCCCAGCGAAGTCCAACTGGCGGGGAAAAAACGCCTGTCAATCGAGGATTTTGTCAACGGACACGGTGACTTTCCTGGCGCTGTCTTGGAGTGACGCCCCGGCCGCGCAGCTCTCGCCGGGTCCGGGTGGATTCGCTTCGCCGCGGCTTGCGCGCCAAGTTCCTTGGGCAGCATGAACAAGTCTCAATGGCATCCAGCTGAGGGAAGTTAAACAGTAATCCATGATGCGATCAACCGCCAATGCGCGCAACAGCCGCTTCTTGATTCAGCCTAATCGCACGATCCTCTATCTTTCGCTTCCCATCTTGCTGTCCTTGATCGCCGAACCGGTAACCGGACTTGTGGACACGGGCTTCGTGGCGCAGCTAGGCACGGCGCCACTGGCCTCCTTGACGGTTGGCGCCGGCGCGCTCACCTCCCTGTTCTGGATTTTCGGATTCTTGGGGATCGCCGCCCAAACCGAAGTCGCGCAGGCTTTTGGCAAGCGCGACCTCGATGGGGCGGTCAGGTCCCTCAGCCTGATCTTGACCTTGGGCGCCTTTGTCAGCCTGGCTCTTAGCGGGCTCTTGATCCCGGCCGCGGAGCTCGCTTCGCGCCTGTTGGGCGCCGAAGGCGAAGTCCTCGCACTCGCGGGCGAATATATCCGGCTGCGGTTGATCGGCGCGCCGGCCGTGGTCATCACCATTGTCGGCTTTGGCGCGCTGCGTGGCGTCCAGGATATGAAGACTCCCTTGTGGATCGCGCTGGGGATCAACATCACCAATATCCTGCTGGACTACGCGCTCATATTTGGCTGGGCATTCTTGCCCGCGCTAGGCGTCGGCGGGGCCGCATTGGCAAGTTCCCTCAGTCAATGGCTGGGCGCTTGCTGGATGCTGCGGGAAATCCGGCGCAAAATCGGTCTCACTCAAGATTTTAGACTGCGGGACGGCATCAAACTGATGCGCGTAAGCCGCGACCTCTTTATTCGCACCGGATCGCTGACCTTGTTCACGCTCGTTGCAACGCGGGTCGCCACCCAAATGGGCGCGGAGGCTGGCGCTGCTCATCAAGTCATTCGTCAATTCTGGTTCTTCACGGCGTTGGTGCTGGAAGCCTTCGCGACTACCGCGCAGAGTTTAATCGGCTATTTCTATGGTTCCGGACAGATGCGCGAGGCAAAACGCGTGGCGCTGTCCACGACGGCTTGGAGCTTGACTACGGGCATCCTGTTGATGATCCTGATGCTGCTTGCCGCGCCGCTGGTTGCCGAGAGCATGGTTCCGGATGACGCGGGCGCTGTGTTTGCGGCGGCTTGGATCGTGGCTGCGCTTTCCCAGCCGCTAAACGCCCTCGCCTTCATCACCGACGGCATCCATTGGGGGACGAGCGATTATGGCTTTTTACGAAATGCTATGCTGATGGCGACAGTCTGCGGTTTGCTGGCTCTACAAGCCGTCGCCACTGCTGTTCCGGCCGATTTCACCGGGGTCTGGCTGGCCACAGTCCTGTGGATCGGCATCCGCGCCTTTTGGGGGGGCTTGCGCGTTTTTCCCGGTATCGGCAGCAGCCCCTTTCGCTGGCGCGTATTGACGGAATAACATCCCAGGACAATTGCACCAAATTGTTTTTTCACCACAGCCGCTCGGCGCGTAACCGGCGAATTTGGGCTACCGCGCTCACACAAAATAATAAACTTGCTCGGCTACCACAAATCGCGGTTCATTAAATAAGAGGCGCCGAGGGGCGCGTAGACACAGACCGCCGACACAGAGTTTAAGTTTATTCTGGGCAGAGCTTCTCTGGAATGACGTACAAATGGGTGAAATTGCTTGTCGCAGAATCCAAAATTGAAGTGAAATTCCACATTTCCTAAGAAATGAAAGATTTTTCTCTGTGCTCTCAGTAAGTCCAAGAAAGAAATGCAAATTTCGCTAAAGCAACGAGCTGTAAGGCTTGTCCGCTACTGAGTCGACATTGATCAATGCAAATGTAAAGAAGG
>JAPPMO010000067.1 GCA_028873975.1 Chloroflexota bacterium | reverse complement strand
GGGAGCGCATGCTGCGAACTCCTTGCATAGCGTCGCTCGCAATGCCAATTCGCCTGATATTACACATCCCGCCGTAGAGTCACCCTTCCCCAGTTGACTGGGATACATCCCCCGTGAGGCGGGGGACCGAGGGGGCGCTGGCCGGGGATGGGGTAAAACCTGGGAAGCCGTCCAGATTTCAGTAGCGGACAAGCCTTACAGATCGATGCTTTAGCAAAATTTGCATTTCTTTCTTGGACTTATTTCTGTATCCTCTGTGGTTAATATTTGGTTTAGATTCCCACCACTTCAGCCGCTAGTATTTTGATGCGATTGCCCTGAAAGGATGCCTTGCGGATTGCCACTTGGCATCGCGGTCGACCTTGCTATAATATCTGCCTTTAGTCAATGGAAAAGTCTCCTGGCGCGACGCGCGCGTCGGAGCGAAGGGCGGAATCGGCGCTAGCGTCGTCGAAAACTCCGCCTTGGAGAAAAGCAATATGAGGAAGCAACGATGAAAGTCATTCTGCTGCAAGACTTGTACAAACACGGGGTAGCGGGCGAAGTGGTCAAAGTTGCGGATGGCTTCGCGCGCAACTATTTGATTCCCCGCAAGATGGCCATCCAAGCCAGCGAATCCGCTTTGCGTCAAACGGAAAATGTCCGCAAGAATGTCGAAGCCCGCAAAGCGCAATACAACCATATGCTTAATGATTTGGGACGTCAGATCGACGGGGTGGAGTTGATCTTCGGCCGCCGCGCCGCCTCCACGGGCAAGCTGTTTGGCTCGGTGACAACGCAGGAAATCGCCGACGAACTTGATCGCGTGACCAGCGTTGACATCAACAGACGACGTATCAGCCAGCAATCGCTGCGAGAGATCGGCACGCATCAGGTGCCGGTGCGCCTTGGTACGGAAGTTTCCCCGATGCTGACGATCATTATCGTACCCGAGGAGGAATTGAGCGAATTCCTGGCCGCGCGCGAAAGGGGCGAAAAAGTCACCGCCGAAGATATCATGATGGACGGCTTCAGCTATGCCACATCGGCGGCGGACGAAGAAGCCGAAGCCGCCGAAGCGTCCGACGAGGCGGAAGCCAGCGAGCCGGCGGCCGAGGCCGAGCCTGCGCTAGAAGGTGTCGAAGCCGAAACGTGATCACGAAGACCGCCTTCGCGACGCCATACACCTAGCCCCGTTGGTTCCAGCGAGTAGAGAACGAGCGGGGCTATTTTATTAAGGGGCGCCAGGTCGCATGGATGCCTACTCTCTTGGACAATTCCTGCGCAGTTCACGCGAAGCGAAAGAGATCGAGCTGGCAGAGGTTGTCGACAAGCTGCGGATACGGCAACCGATCCTGGAAGCATTTGAAGCCGGCGACTTTGCCGCCACCGAAATGTCCGAAATTCAGATCCGCGGCATGCTGCGCAACTACGCGCGCTTCCTGGGCTTGGATGAAGACGATGTCTTGCGGCTGTACGACGACGCTCGCTTCGGCAAGAGCAGACGCCGGACTTGGCTCTGGCGCAGCGATAGAAAAGCCGACAGCGGCAGCCGCCGCGGCGATGCTCCGCCACCCATGCAGGAAATCGACGCTGAACAGAGCCGCAGCTTTCACCGCCGGCGACTGTGGAGCGTATTCCTGCTGTTTGTGTTATCCACCGCCGCCATTGGGACGATCGCATTTGTCACGATGGAACTGATCGGGCTGCAAGGCGCGGCGGAGGTCGCGGACAGCACAGCGGCAGCGGAGGCGCAGATTACCGCTCCAGCGGTCCAAACCCTTGAACCGGCGCCCACGACTGTGCCGACGGTCGCGACGCCGACGCCCGCGCTCCGGTCCCGGTACAGCGGCAGCGGCGTCCTCGTCAACATCTTGGCGACGCAGCGCAATTGGATGCGTATCATCGCCGATGGCATTGAGCGATTTGCCGGCATCGCTGGGCCGGATACCGTACTTGAGTACAGCGCCTTGACGGAAATTATCGTAAGCGCCAGCAACGCGATGGGGCTTGATATTGAGTGGAATGGTCAGCAGCAGCCGCGCGCCGGCGGACGCGGACAGCGCGTGGATATGCGCTTCTCGGCGGCGGATATCGCGATCAGCTTGGGTCCTGACGGGGCGCCCACGCTGGTTAGCCCGACGACGCGAGCCACAGCTTTCGCCGCTATGACCATTGCCGCGCTGACGCCGAGCGACACGCCGGGTCCCAGCCCAAGCCCGACCTTGACGCCGGCGCCGACCGATACCCTGACCTTAGCGCCGACGCCGACTCTTGTGCCCAGCGTCACGCCGACAACGAGCGATACGCCAACCGCGACCAAAATACCCACGATCACATTGACGCCGTCGGAGACGGCGATCCTGCCGCCGCGGGTGACGCAGGCGGGCTTGGAAACAAAGGAATAAAGTGCTTGATGCCTGTTCCGTTTCTGACGGACCTGGGCTATCATGATAGCTTGCGGATGACGGGAAAACAGCGTGCGGCTTCCAGTTAGTCAGCTAGAAGAAAACAAGTATTTTTTGCTTAGCCTGGGCTGTTCCAAGAATACGGTGGACAGCGAGAGCATCGCGCAAATATTGCGTCAGCGGGGCATGAGCGGCACAGGCGATCCGGAATCGGCCGAGGTGATGATCGTCAATACCTGCGGCTTCATCAACGCGGCCAAAGAGGAATCGATCGCCGCCTTGCGCGAACTGGCGGAAATCAAGCGCGCGGACCAGATGCTGATCGCGGCCGGCTGCTTGTCCCAGCGCTATGGTGAGATCCTGGCGCAAGAGGCGCCCGGTTTGGATGGCGTGATTGGCACGCGGCGCTGGATGGATATTTTCGATCTCATCAGCCGGCTGCGCGAGCGAAAGCACCCGGAACCGCTTTATCACTTGCCCACCGACGCCAAGGTGGTCGGGCTGGAGGAGAAAGGCGTTCTGCGCGCCAGCGTACAAGGCGCGTATGCTTATTTGAAGATCGCGGATGGTTGCCGCCGGCCCTGCGCTTTCTGCGCCATCCCGCGGATCAAAGGTACCGCGGTCAGCCGGCCGCTAAGATCAATCGTGGCGGAGGCTGTGCGATTGCAGGACGCAGGCCTGAAAGAGGTGATGCTGATCGCGCAAGACAGCACCGACTATGGCTATGACCTGGGCATGAAAGACGGTTTGGCGCAGCTTTTGGACGCGATTGTCGAGGCTGCGCCCGGGATCCCTTGGCTGCGCGTCATGTACGCTTATCCCGGTTATGTCACGCCGCGCCTGATGGAGACGATGGCGACGCGCGAACAGGTCTTGCCATACCTGGATATGCCATTGCAGCACGGCCATCGCGAAACGCTGAAGCGGATGAGACGTCCGGCCAAGGTCGAATGGGTCTACGAGACAATTGGCAAGTTGAGAGACCTGATGCCGGACCTGGCGGCGCGCACGACCTTCATCGTGGGTTATCCCGGCGAAACGGAAGAAGAGTTCGAGGCGCTTTTGACGATGCTGCGCGATCTGGAGTTTGATCGCGTCGGCGCTTTCCAATACAGCTACGAGTTGGGTACAGCCAGCGCCGCCTTAGCCAATCATGTGGACGACGCGATTAAGCTGGATCGTTACGAGCGGCTGATGCAATTGCAGCAGGGCATCAGTTTGAAGAAAAATCAGGCGCTGGTCGGCAAAACACTGGATATCCTGGTGGAAGGTCATGGCGTCGGCGAAGACGAAGATGGCTTGAATACGGGCGCCGTCATAAGCCTGGGGC
The DNA here is from genome assembly GCA_028873975.1 of Chloroflexota bacterium. Lineage (GTDB taxonomy): Bacteria > Chloroflexota > Anaerolineae > Aggregatilineales > Phototrophicaceae > UBA6055. The sequence continues at coordinate 13,356 of JAPPMO010000067.1, read as the reverse complement.
GCAGCTACCGCGACGCGCCGGAGATCGACGGCTACGTGCTGGTGGAAGGCGAATTGCCCGTCGGGGAGATCGTCCCGGCGCGCGTCACGGGCGCCACAACATACGATCTGTTGGCGACGGTCGATCTGCAATCGCCGACCATCGTTGAAGCGGGCAGGATCTACGGCGAAGGGATGATTGACCTCAAGTCCCTTTAGCGCCGCCGCGCGTCAATCAACCTTGACGCCCAAAGCCAGACCGTCCCCTACTTCGATGATTGTGCTTTCAAAGGACCGGTGCTCGGCCAGCATCTGGTTGAAACGAACCAGACCGTAATCGTCTTCGCTTTGCGGGCTCAAGATTTGACCGCCCCAAAAGGCGTTATGCGCCATGACAATGCCGCCGCGGCGCAGGTGCTCCGCAGCCCAACTGAAGTAATGCGGGTAGCTGACCTTGTCGGCATCGACGAAAAGCGCGTCAAAAGGGGCGTCGACCGCCAGCTTGTCCAGGACCTGCCTGCCGTCCCCCTGCAGCACCGATACCTTGTCAGCCAGTCCCGCCCGTTGTATATGAGCGCGCGCCAAAGCGCAATGCTCGCTGCTCTTGTCGATTGTTATCAGTTGGCCGTCGCCGGGCAAGGCTCGCGCGATCCAAATGGCGCTGTATCCAGCCAGGGCGCCAACTTCAACGACTTTCCGCGCAGCGCACATGCGCACAAAGAGCTGGACCATCAAGCCTTCATGCGGCTGCAAGTTGATTTGCGGCAGGCCGTGTTCGGCGGTCTGCCGCCGGACAAAAGCCAGCGCCTCGTCTTCGCGAACAAATAGGTTGTCCACGTAGTCGCGCAGTTGCCCCGTTATGGTTTCGTTCACGATCACTCTCCAGTCTCGACCAGGTCGTCGTTGGCGCCTCCGGCTCCGCGCCGCTTGATCTTCTGCGGAAGGCGATCGCGAAAAATAGCAAAGTGATCCAGATCGCGGGCCACATAGCTGTTGGAGAAATGTCGCCGCGCTTCGCGAATAACCTCAAACTCCCGGTAGCGCCGGGAAATATGCGTCAGGAACAGGTACTTGACCTTACAGTCGCGCGCCAGTTCCGCCGCCTGCCGCGCGGTGATATGGCCAACCTGTTTGGCGATATCGGCGTGCTGGTCGAGATAAGTCGATTCAATCACCAAGGCGTCGGCATCCTGCGTCGCCGCGCGCAAGTTATTCGTTTGAGCGACATCGCCGGTTACCACGACTTTAGCGCCTTTGATCAGCTGTCCCAAGACCTGATCCGGATTGATCGTGCGGCCATCGGCGAGCGTCACCGCTTGTCCCGCCACCAGTCGGCTTCTTTCGGGTCCCATCGGCACGCCAAGAACCTCGGCTCGATCGGCCAAAAACGGACGGCGCGAATCTTCTTCAAAGATATAGCCGTAACATTCGCGGCCGCGGTGGTGAACCGGAAAGGCGCGCACGGAAAACTTGCGTCCTTTGAAGAGCAGCTTGTCCGGCATGGTGCGGTAGAAATAAATCGGCAGCGGCGGCGCCTCCTTGCGGAATACCACCTCGTAGACCAGCGACTGAACGCGCTCTATGGCCGGCAAGCCTCCCCAGATGTGGATTTCTTCCATCGCCTCCCAACGCCCAAAGGTAGAAAGCAAGCCGCCCAAACCCAGTAAATGGTCCAGGTGGGCATGGGTCAAGAAGATATGATTTAGACGCTTGAAACCGATGCCGCTGCGCAGAATCTGTCGCTGCGTGCCTTCTCCGCAATCGACCAGGAAGCGCTGTTCTTCAGCAAGAATCGCCAGCGACGGCAAGCCGCGATGAATGGAAGGCGCGGATGCGGACGTGCCCAAGAATACAAGCTCGAACATTCAGTTGCCGCCTTCTTCGGTGTTGGGGTTGTCTCGCACCTCTATAGTATACAGGAAGATGCGATCCCCGTAGGGTTGATCATCCTTAAAGGCTGTGAGGCGTTCGGCGCCCGTTTGACGATATGCGCCGACGGATACGAAGTATTCACCAGACCTGATAGTCTCTGGCAAGGATATAGAAGTCACTTGAATGAAGACATCTCGATCGTGCAGGCGCGCTGGATTCACGCTGATCACATCGCGCCCCTTGATCAAGGTGACCGGATCGGAAAGGATGTGCGTGAAGAGAGTAAGATCCGCTGGGACCCTGCCCTGAGCCCGCCAATATGTAATCACCTCCACCGTCTCGCCCGGCAAATATTGGCGTTCCACGTTGGGCTGATAGCCGAGAAAGGTCAGGTTTTCACCGAAACGGATAGGCGCCGGCACAGGCACCGCCTCCCCCGCAAAATCTGGGTCATACCAGACCGGCGCCATAGTAGTGAATTCGCCAGCGCGATCCGCGAGCAAGTTCGAAAGCTCAAGTTCAAAGACTGTATTACGCGGAAGCTTGCCAACAGCCGGCTGGGCATAGGACAGCCACTCCCAGAGGTAAGGGTGTACGTTATTACCTGTTTCCTCCCTGAAAAACACCACGCGCTGTCGAGCGCCGCCATCTGTCAGTATCAGGCTTCTTGTACAGTCCGCTTCATCGTAGTCGAGATCGCTGCGGTTCATCATTAACAGGGTCTTTTCGGTGTCGTTCAACAATTCTTGGGGCTCGGTATTTTCCCAATTGGAATTGCAAAGGACGGTCAGAATGTCGTTGCCCCTGGCGTCGAGATAGTGCGCGATGAGTCCCAAGTCGCCGTTGACCAAAGACATAACCCGCTCGTCGTTGCGCCAGCCGACAAAGAGATCTTGCCAGGTCCACAGAAAGTTAAAGCCCAGCAGAGCCAGTACCCCGGCCACCGCCAGCCTGCGGAAGACCAAGTCAGCGAAAACAGGGATGCGGATCAAAGAGTAAAAGCCGATGCCAAAAAAGAGAGCGAGCTGTGGCATGATGACCGCCATGCGCTCGAAATTGGGGCTCTCTTTGACGATCAGCGCAGCTGGCAGCGCGACGAAACCCGTGATCAACAGCAGCATGAAGCGGGGTCTGTGCCGGCGAAGAATGCAAATGACGATTCCCACAAGCGCGAACAAGCCGCTAAAGGCATCGACAAGGGGGCGGCCCGGCAGATTGTGCAGGGGATTGGCATCGCCTATGCGCACGACCCCGAGCAAGCCTTCGACGATGGAGCGCAGCAAGCCGTCGGTGTATTGCGACAAGATCCGCTGGCCCGCGGCGTATTGCGGCACATTGATCGACGAAATCAGATAGGGCATGGCGATGATGATCATGACAAGAATCGCAAAACCGGTGTAGCTGCGGCGCTGACGAAACATGGCATTGCGGATGTACAAGAGATGTCCTATGTACAACATGCAACCCAAGACGATAAACAGGTTGGAAGGATGCAGATAAAAGCCCATGCCCAGCAGGGCGCCCAGCGCCGCGAAGGAAATGACATTGGAGGTTACAACGCGGGTGCGCCGGTACACGGGCAGCGACCGGGCAAGCGCGAACATAGTAGCCGAGACCAGAAACACGACTACGGCATCACTGGCGACGCTGCGCGCGAGGATGATATTGCTTAGGTTAACAGCCACCAGCCCCGATGACATGACACCGACGACGGGATTGAAAAGGTGCCGGCCGAGGGTGTAGATGATGGCAATCGAGACCAAGCTCAGCCAGAGAGAGAGAATCCGGTAGCCGATGGTGCCCTCGCCCACAAAGAGCGTCACAACGGCGACAAAGACATGGTACAAGCCTTCGCGACCGCCGTCCTCGCCGGGGAAAAAGACGAAGATATCGCCTTGCCGAACATTGTCGACCAGGCGAATGTTGATGATCTCGTCTTCGCTGAAGCCGCCGGGTACATTTGCCAGATCGGCCGTTCGAAGCAGGGCGGCGACAAGCAATATCAGGACGGCAAAAAGGTAGCTCATCCGGCTGGTCATCACCGCGTGGCCTTTTACCATGTTGATCAGCGTAGAGTCCGGTGTCATGAGACTTCCCTAACGACCTAGCTTTCTGCGTTATCTGGATGAGGACGGAAGCCGTCCGTCACGGACAGACTGGGGCGATCTTTTCGCCAAGAGCCACTGGTCCATCGGCCGGGCGCTGCGGGATAATGCGCTCTCCACAGACTTTGCGCATGTTCGCCAGCTTGATATAAGCCTCGCGCGGCATGCCGCTTGCAGGATCCAGGATAGACCACCAGTATTCTTCGTCCTGCGGCAGCCAGGTCAGATCCGGCATGTAAATCAGCGTCATCAAGCCGATCCACGGGCGCCAGTTGGCAATGGCGTATTCATAGGCTCGCTCCAAATAGTCCGCCTGCTGCTCTTCGGTAACGCCAAACCAAGCATAGTCCGGGTTAAGCGTATCGGTGGTGTATCCAAATTCCATGATTGCCATTTGACGCGCATCATCATTGTACCGCAACATGATTTTTCGTAAATCTTCTACCCGCCGAAAGGTAAACCAGCGCGCTTTAGCCTCTGGGTCATCAGGACCAACCTCGGGCGGGGCGTACCCCGGGGCATGCGCGCCGACGACATCAATGAATTCCTGGAAATCGTTACGGTACATGTGATCGAGAAACACGTCGTCGGGCGTGGCTCGCTCGTCGTTCGTGCCGGTCGGCGACAAACCGGCCGAGATCAATATGGCCTTCGAGTCCGCTTGCCGGATCGCGCGGCTGCAAGCCCCAAGCAATTCGACGTAAGCCGCCGCGTCGGGCTGGGTATTGCCCCATTCGCGACCGAGGTTCGGTTCATTCCAGATCTGGTAAGCCGAAATTCGGCCGCGATAGCGTCCGGCGACGGCGGAACAGAAATTGGCCCAGTTCCCAAGGTCTGCCGGCGGCGAGTCGTGCGCGGCGGGATCGGCCGATTCCGCGCGAGCCCAGTCGGGGACTTTTCCCAAGCGCGCGACCAATTGCAAGCCGCGATCTTCAATCGTCTCCACGATGCGATCGGACTGTTCCCAAATCCACTGACCTTGGTAGGGCTCCAAGTCGCTCCAGGCGAAGGTCTGTTTGGCATGGCTGAAGGACATCAATCTGACCAAATGGAGATGCAAGCCCCGCTGTGGCTCGTTCCACCAGAGGAAGGTCTGTATGCCGTAGGTCAGTGACACAAAAGGCGGATCCACTATCGCGCTTGCCTTAAACGGGTCTTGTTCCGGACGGGTCCCTATCCAGAGCCCGGCGCCCGCAAGGGCTATAGCCGCCAGCGCCAGCAGATAGGCGCGCGCGCGCCGCGCAAGGATCTTGGGCATCTTATGCTCTCGTTCGCGTCTGGTAATCCCTTTGCCAGGCGCGGATGGCATCGTAGGCTGGTCGGAAGTTGAATCCGGGCCCAATCAGCGAATAGGGCACGTTGTCGTTATCGACCGCCCAGTCCGCTTGCGGACCGTAGTTAAGGTTCCAAATGAAAGCCAGCCAGACGAAGTCCCAGTCCGCCATATTGGTCATAGCCTGCGGGATCCACTCCGCCTGCTCTTCCAAGGTATTGTCGTAAGCGAAGTCCAAGCCTTCGCGCAGGCCTTCCAGATCTTCGGCAGAGGGCCAGCCGAATTTGGTCACGCAAAGTTGGGTGTCTTTGCCGGCTGCCCGGATGCGGTTGGCGTAACCTTCCAAGGTGCTGCGGAAGCTCCAGCTATGATGCGGGTTATCAAAAGGACCGCGGAAGGACGCGGTCGGATCATCCGGTATCTCGTTATATCGATAATCGGGACCGATGTTGTAACCATTGTGACGGGCGCCGACGCAATCCGCCCAATCCAGCACCCCCGCGTTGATTAGCTGATCCATATAGTTGAAATCGTCATAAGCCCTGACTCCGTCATTGACGCCCGTTGGGGAAAGCGCGCCGCTGATAACGATGAGGCCGGGTTCGATGGCTTTGATGGTCTCGTAAGAAGTCTGCAAAAGCTTGACATAATCGGCCGCGTTCAAACCGTTGACCGATGTCCATTCCCGGTCGATGTTTTGCGCCTTCCAGATTTCAATGGCATGTATTCTGCCCGGATAGCGCTCGAGGATCGCGGCGAGAAAATCGGCATAAACTTGCGGATCGGCCGGAGGACCGTGTCGCTCCAGAACAACCCCGGGCTCGCGCGCCCAATCGGGAGCGGTCACAACGGAAAGCAGCAGTTTGACAGCATATTTTTCTGCGCTGCGCATAAGCAAATCAAGCGCGCTCCAGTCGATCTGCCCCTGCTCCGGTTCCATAAGTTCCCAGCGGACTTCCTGCTTGACCCAGGTCAATCCCAGATCGCCGGCAACCGAATTGTACCAGGCGTCCTGGTTGTCGGCATTCAAGTCGGGCGCATGCTCGACCTGAATGCCGACCTGATAGCGCGCATCGGCTACCGGAGGCAGCGTTGGCGTCGGGCTCGACGCCGGAGTGCTGGTGAGCGTCGGAATGTCAGTCGCTTCGTAAACCATGACAGGTACAGCTGGTTCCTGCGCGACGGATGTAGGACTTGAAGTTGGTTCTGGCGTCACGCTTGGCAGGACAACGACCGGGGCCGGCGCTTCTTCCGGAGTCTCTTGCGCCTGTGTTACAAGGGGCAACGGGTTGCTTGAACCGGGATCCACAGCCGAGGGATTGTAGGTGAAATAGATCGCGAGGAAGGTGGACAAGCCCATGACAAAGGTAATCGAGAGCCAGATGGCGACAAAGCCGCGAATCTGCTTGTATACGGTTTTGGTTACCATATCAGGCTCCTTGTCGCATGTACACAAGGTTACCGATGGTCAGCCATCGCGAAGGACAAAGCCTGGACCGCCGCGGTCCTTTCGGCCTCAGACGATCAGCGCGCCCTTGCCAAAGCCTCGCAGGCCGGGCACGAGCCGTCGGGCCTGAGGATCGCGTATCCAGCTTGCGGATCCGCGCCGTAGTGGGTGAAATCCACATTCCAGACGATGAACAGGCGCACCTGCCCGCTGCGCGATGCCAGCGCCGCGGCTTCCGCCAGCCAAGCTGCCTGCTGTCGCACGGTTACATTATCCGCCCAACTAAAATAATCCGAAAGTGCGGGATAGCCGTCGGCTGTCAAATAGCCGAGCTCGGTGAAGCAAATGGGACGCCGGGTGATGCTGATATAGCCGTTCAACATGCCGTAGAAATAACGCGTGTAGTAATTGTCGCCGCGGGGATCGCCGCTGGTCTGGCCCGGCGGAACAATGCCTTCGTTGTAGTGAGCGCCGACGCAATCAAGGTGATCCAAGCCACCGCCAGCAACCATTTCGCGCAGCCAGCGATTGTCCGGCATAACCTGGTCAGGACGATCTGAAACGCCGGTTGGCGCGGGCGCGGCGCTGATTACCAGGGTTCCGGCGTTGGCAGCCTTGATCTTCCCCCAAGCCCCCGCCAGCATCCGAGCATAAGCCGTTCCGCTGATCTGGCCGCGAGGCCACTCGCGGTCAAGGTTGGGCTCGTTCCATACTTCGATGGCGTCGGCGCCTTGCCCGGCGATGCGAGCCAACCAGTCCGTATAGGAATCGACGTAACTTTGCCCGCCCTGCGCCAGTTCATCGGGTCTGCCCACGGCGCCGACCAGGATCTTGAAGCCGTTATCACGCGCGCTGCGTATTTCGCGACCCATATCCGGCGGGCTGCGCCAGTCGAAACGCGCTTGAATCTTCATCCAGGTCATGCCGGCGGCTCGCATCGCCCCAATCGCGCGTTGACTGCCCGCGCTCGTGACGTGTCCGCCGATCTCGATGTTTATGCTGCCGGGCGGCGGCGCGACTGCGGCGAAATTGTCGCTCGGCGCGCTGACGGCTTCCTCGTTCGCGACCGGCGCAAAAACGACCGGCGCCGGGGGCGGGGTTGGCGTCAGCGTCGGCGTCGGTGTGGGGCTTGGCGTTGCTGTTGGAGTAGCCGCAAAAAGCGGCAGCGCAGCGCCGGCGCGCTGGCTTATGCTTTCGCCCTCGCTATTCATCACCGCCGCGTTAATCGCATAGTTGCCTTCCGGCGCGACCAAAGTCAGGACAAAATCGTCATTCAAGCGGGTGATGGCTTCATCGACAAGACTGTCTTGTCGGGCGACAGACCAGCGCAGGGACCATTCCCCCGGGATATTTGGCGGCGGCAGTTGAGCCAGATAGTCGCGAACAGCCTGAAGCAAACCGGGGAACAAATCCTCCGACAACAAATCATCAATGGCGACCCCGGCCAGCCCGAATGGCAATGTCTGATTGAGGCGCTTGCCCAGAGTCGCTCCGTCGGTCAGCCAGACGCGCGTCCTGGTTTCATCAGCTGCGGTCAGATAATCCAGATAGCCTGCCCCAAAGGCATCGTCATGGCCCGGCAGCACGCCGCGCCCGTTGAGCGATGCGCGGACAAATGTACCGGGTTCGACGGCGCCGGTCTCGCTGACAGATTCCGCCTCTAGAGCCACATCGCCAAGCCCCGCCAGCGCTTCGGCAAAGCCGATGCCCGCAAAAGCGCCTTCATGCTCGCGCAGATTCTGGGCGTTCAGCCCAAGCAGGATCTTGTAGCGATCGACCTGGTCGACCGCGCGGCGGAGCAGCTTCGTGACCAGTGAGTCGCCGTCGGCGCCGTGATCGCCCGGAGCAATGCTGACATCAAGCTTGAAAATGTCGACGGCCGCGCCCAGCGCGCGCCAGTCATAGGCATCAGCTTCGCCCGCGCTTGCGTTATGGGCAGGCGCCACGATGCCCAGCAGCAAGCCCTGCTGGCGCAATTCTGAACTGAGTTGCTTGATGAAAGCGCTGAAGTTGGCGCGAGCCTCCGCGGGCAAATCGCGGTAGTCAATGACGATGCCATGAAAACCATTGACGGCGGCCATGCTTGATATTTGCGCGACGTGCGCATCCCGAGCAATGTCGTCATTGATCAGGCGGGCAATCGCAGCGGGATCGGCCGCGCGGGGGTCGTCAAAGTTGCGAATCACCGGCATGTAGAGATAATCCGACTCCGCGTCGCCGCCGGGAGCGAGCCGGCCGGTCAGGCCGCCCCGGGGCGTTGGGCGCAGCCCGGCCGGGCTGACGATCCTGGCCAGGGCGGCCGCATTGGGATCAAGTTCTTGTGTTAACTCTTGCGTAATCATCAGAATCGGAGGAGCGGCGATCGCCTGGAAAAGCGCAATCGCATCCGGCGGGAAACCCGCGATGCCCTGCAATGCGCTCCCCGTTATTTGCGCCTGTGATTGTTCTGACGGTACAAAGCGCCAGCTTTGGCCGTCCCAGCCGTAGAGAGAAAGTACATTCGCATCCGATACATTCGCTGGCTGGGCAAACGAGAAGGACAGTCGCTCCGGCAAGTCGCCACGAGCCTCAAGGACATAGAGCGGGCTTTGCGGGGCGAGATAGGCTGGCAGATTGTCTCGCGCCAGTTTGACAGATGAAACCTCCGCGTCGGTCCCCTCGGTTGTCCAGGGCAAAGCGGAGACTTTGATGGCGACGGCGGCGGCGCTTGCATCGTCGGGCAAGCTGAGGGCGAAGTCGGGTCCCAGCGCCAGGGCGGGATTGCTGGGGCTGAGAGCGGTGTATTGCAAGGCGAATAGTCGGTCGGGCAGGTTGAATGGGGGCAGCAGCAAGCCAATAATCAGCAGGAGGCCAGCCATGACAATTGAGGCGAATGCCACTAGCCAGCATCCGACCCCGCGCTTCATTGCCGGGGCGCGTAACGATGGCGGATTGGCGTCGGTCGCTGTCATTGCCTCTTTCAATTGTTCGTATATCCTCTTTTAATTGACCGCGATTTGCGATAGCCAAGCAGGATTATTGTTTTCGCTCGCGGCAGCGATTTTCGCCGGCTAGGCGCCGAGCGGCTATAGAGCGGCGATCCGAACAGCTTGATTGAGCTTGATTGACGGACAGGAAACCTGTCATAAAGCCTCAACCCTCAATCAATCTCGCGCCATCTCGCGCCGAAGCGACCGCGTTCGTCAAAATCCGCGCCCGGCTGCGCAAGCGCGATTTGGACCAAGTCCCATCGCCGACCAGCCAGCCGCCCATGCCGCAAGCAAGCGCGCCGGCTCCTATGAATTCGCGCGCGTTGTAATCGTCCATGGCGCCATTACACATGAAGGACATGTGCTGCAGCGGACCGAAGATCGCCCGAAAATAATCGATGCCCAGCGCACCAATAGGAAAGAGCTTGAGCAGCTTGACGCCCATATCCCAGGCGGCAACGGCTTCGCTGGGCGTGGCGACGCCGGGACCGACCAAGACCCCTCGCGCTTGCACAGCCGCCACGACCTCGGGTTGAAAAGCGGGCGAAACGACAAAGTCCGCGCCGGCGTCCAGCACCGCATGAGCCGTATCGACATCAAGAACCGTGCCCATGCCCACGCAGGCGTCTTCTCCGTATTCAGCCTTGAGGGCTTGCATGGCGAATATCGGTTCTTCAGAATTCATCATCAGTTCAAAGACGTTGATACCCTCGCCCATCAAGGTGTCGCTGACTCGCAAGGCGACATCGGGTGGAAAAGCGCCCCTCATGCCGGCGACGATACCGCTTGCCTTGATCGTGTTCAATGCCTGTTGAGCATCCATCAGCTGCGCCCTACGCAAAACTCAAGCGAATATCACTTGTTAAAATGGTAAAGTCATTTGTCTATATTAGTAGCCTTGTACGATTTTGCCAACAAAGTAAATTTACGGTAACGTATCGAATTCGGCTGAAATTCAAATGAGCCGCATTCAGTTTCACCACAAAGACACGAAGGACACAAAGTATATCAGGCATTTCTCTGTGCGCTCTGTGCCTCTGTGGTGAATTTTCAGTTGGTTCGTTGCATCGTTCCACTAGATACCATTTTTGAAGCGATTGCCCTGTGGACATCTGCCAAAATATTGAAATGCGCCCAATTTACTGGCTCACAGTAATGGCATAAGATCCAGGGTGAAACGGGCTTGCGCAAGAAGCAAAGTTCCACAGCGTGACCCAATTCATGAATCGGAAATGAAAGGAAACGGCGTGAAAATTTTGATTGCCTCAGGCGCGTTCAAGCAGAGCCTGACCGCTGCCGAAGCCTGCGCCGCCATCCAACGCGGGTTGGAGGCTTCGGGCCTGGATGCGCGCTTGGAAATACTTCCCATCGCGGATGGCGGCAACGGCACCCTGGACGCTTTTTTGAGCGCGGGCGGGGAAGTGGTTTCATTGGATGTGAAGGACCCGCTCATGCGTCCCATTCGCGCGGAATATGGGTTGGTTGACGAGGGCAAGACGGCTGTCATCGAAATGGCCAGAGCCTCGGGCCTGGAGTTGCTGCAGCCGCAGGAACTCAACCCCATGGTCGCAAGTACCTTTGGCACAGGTCAGCTAATGGCGGATGCGCTCGGCCGCGGTGTGCGGAAGATCATCATCGGTTTGGGCGGCAGCGCGACCGTAGACGGCGGCATGGGATGTATGCGGGCTTTGGGCCTGCGCCTGCTTGACGCCGATGGGCGCGATATTCATCACGGCGGCGGAAGCTTGGCGGAGATCAGCCGGATTGATCGATCCGGATTGGATCCGCGCTGGCGCGAGCTTGACATCGTAATCGCCTCGGATGTAGAGAACCCGACCCTGGGCGACAAAGGCGCGGCGAGGGTTTTCGGACCGCAAAAAGGGGCGGACGCGGCGATGGTGGACGCGCTGGAGCGAAACCTGCGTCACTGTTTCACCGTGATCCACGAGCAATTGGGGATTGACCTGCGCGCGGTTCGCGGAGGCGGCGCGGCCGGCGCCTTCGCCGCCGGTCTGATGGCCTTCTTGTCATGCGAGATCGTTTCCGGGATTGACTTGGTACTGGCGCATAATCGTTTCATGGAGCATCTCAAAGACAGCGACTTGGTCATCACCGGCGAAGGTCAAATGGACAGCCAGACGATCGCGGGCAAAGGACCGGTTGGGCTGGCGCAACTGGCGCGGCAACACGGCCTGCCGACGATCGCCCTGGTTGGCGGTCTTGATATTGACGACAGGCTATTGCATGAAGCCGGGATCCAGGCGGCCTTCTCCATCGTTGACAAGCCGATGCGCCTGGAAGACGCGCTCGAGAATGCCGCGGAGCTCTTGCGCAGGGCGGCATTGCGACTGGGCTATGTCCTGCAATTGCATGACTTAGCTGAGTTTTGACCCGGCCCCAGCATAGCCGCCCGCCCCGCGCGGACAAGTTCGAATTGAGCGAACCAGAGTCTTTCAGCCTACAAAGACCCGGTTGCCTGCCATACAATTCTCGCTGGAAGGACAGAGAATGAAACGGATCGTCGTCAAGCTGGGTTCCAGCGTATTGACCAGGGGCAGCCCGCGGCTCAACCGCCAGCGCATGCTGGAGCTGGTGCAACAGATCGCGGCTTTGCAAGCGCGCGGTCACGAGATTGTGGTGGTTTCTTCGGGCGCGCAGACAGCCGGGCGGGAACAACTCGACTTTCCCGATCTGGGCAAGTCCGTGCCAGCCAAGCAAATGCTCAGCGCTGTCGGGCAGAGCCACTTGATGCGCCTTTACAAAGACCTCTTCGATATCTTTGAAGTGGTGGTGGCGCAAATTCTCTTGACGCGCGACGACCTCAGCCACCGGACGCGCTACCTGAACGCCCGCGATACCCTGCGCACCTTGATCGAACACAGCATCATCCCCATCGTCAACGAAAATGACACCATCGCTACTGAGGAGATCCGCGTCGGGGACAATGACAATCTCTCGGCTTTCGTCGCCAGCGTCGTCGATGCCGACCTGCTGATCATGTTGACGGACCAGCCGGGCATATTCACGGACGATCCGCGCAAGAATCCGGGGGCGGCGCTGATCCAGAATATCAGCGAAGTATCGGAGGAGCTTTTCGAACTGGCTGGCGGCGCCGGTAGCGACATGGGCACGGGCGGCATGATCACAAAACTGCAGGCGGCGCGGATCGCCAGCCGCAGCGGTATCAAGACCATTATCGCCAGCGGTAGCGAAGACGAAACGCTCATCCGCCTGGTAAATGGCGAAAGGATCGGCACGCATATTGAAGCGAGCGCGATTCGTTCGGACAGTCGCAAACGCTGGCTGCTTACGGACAGAACGCAGGGCTTGCTGCGGGTAGACGACGGCGCTGCCAAGGTCCTAATGCAAGGCGGCGCCAGCCTGTTGCCAGTGGGTATCCGCATGATCGAAGGCGAATTTGAACGAGGGGCGACCTTGGCTGTGCTAAGTCCCGACGGGCGGGAAATCGCGCATGGTCTGAGCAATTACGGCAGCGAAGATCTGCGCAAGCTCTGCGGCAAGAAATCCAGCGAAATCGCCGAAATCCTGGGTTACAGCTTCGGCGACGCCGTGCTGCACCGCAACAATATGGTCGTTCTTAAATGAGGCTATTCGAGATCGGGCAATCGCATCAAAATACTAGCGGCTGAAATGGTGGGGAATCTAAACCAAATATTAACCACAGAGAACACAGAGGGCACAGAGAAAAACA
>JAPPMO010000001.1 GCA_028873975.1 Chloroflexota bacterium | reverse complement strand
TTCATGCAACCAGTTTATTCGATTTCCTAGATTGTGCTGCGTAACGTCAGTTATTTAATAAACCGCGAATTGTGGTAGCCGAGAAGATTTATTATTTTGTGTGAGCGCGGTAGCCCAATTTCGCTGCCGCCGAGCGGCTGTGGTGAATTATTATTAATTTTTTTGACAAACTGTGTTGGAAGAAAGGCGGGAACCATGACAGCGCAAATCATCGACGGCCGCGCCATCGCCGGACGCATTCAGGGCGAGATCAAAGCATCCACAAGTGAATTCCTGGAGCGGGCTGGCGCAGCGCCCGGCCTGGGCGTCGTTCTTGTTGGAGATGATGCCGCATCGGCCATGTATGTGCGCATGAAGCGGCGGGCTTGCGAGCGGGTCGGCATCGCCTCCGAGGCGCGGATCTTGCCCGCGTCGGCGGCGCAGAGGGAAGTCGAGGAGGCTGTCCGCGGCTTCAATGCAGATCCCGGGATCCACGGCATTTTGCTGCAGCTGCCCTTGCCGGATCACATTGATGAAGAAGCGGTGCTGAATGAAATCAGCCTGGGAAAAGACGTGGACGGCATCCATCCCATGAACCTGGGCCAGTTGGGCATGCGCGGTCGCCAACCCACATTTACGCCGGCCACCCCGACCGGGGCGATGATCTTGATCGAAGAAACGGGTCAAAGCATAGAGGGCGCCCGAGCGGTGGTTGTGGGGCGCAGCAATATCGTCGGCTTGCCCGTGGCCCTCATGCTGGCAAACGCCAATGCCACCGTGACCATCTGCCATAGCCGAACGCGGGATCTTGCCGCACATCTTGGAAGCGCCGATATCGTCGTCGCAGCCGTCGGCCGACCGGAATTCGTCAAGGGCTCCTGGTTGAAGCCGGGCGCTGTCGTGATCGACGTCGGTTCCAACTCGGTTGACGACCCCGCCAGCGAGAAGGGATATCGCTATGTGGGCGATGTCGAATTCGCTGCCGCGCGGGAAAGAGTCGGCTTTATCACCAAGGTCCCTGGCGGCGTCGGTCCCATGACCATCACCATGCTGCTGCAAAATACGCTCAAGGCGGCTTGGCGGAGCGTCGAGGCTTGACCGACTGCCGATAGGTCCGGATTATTTTATTGCTGGAATCAATCGACCCGGAGGGCTTGTGGCTGCCTTGCTGCTCAAGAACATCAGATGCCTGGCGACGATGGACGCCCGGCGGCGGGAACTTTCCGATGCCGCCGTCTATATCCGCGACAACATGATCGAGGCGGTCGGAAAACTTGAAGAGATGCCGGCTGAGAGCGCCGACCGGGTCATTGACCTCTCGCGTCACGTCGTCCTGCCTGGCTTGGTCAATACCCATCATCACATGTTCCAAAGTTTGACGCGCGCGCTGGCTCAGGACAATGAACTCTTTGACTGGCTGAAGCTGCTTTATCCCATCTGGAAAAACTTGCGCGGCGAACACATATATACATCGGCGAAACTGGCAATGGCCGAATTGATGCTCTCAGGTTGTACCACGACTAGCGACCATCTCTATATCTATCCCAACGATGTCGAGCTGGAAGATGAGATCCGCGCCGCGCAAGAAATCGGCCTTCGCTTTCACGCGGCCCGCGGTTCCATGAGTTTGGGCGAAAGCCAAGGCGGGCTGCCGCCCGACGCCGTCGTCGAGAGCGAAGAGGATATCCTCGTCGATACCCGACGCTTGATCGAAACTTGGCATGACCCGAATCCGCAATCGATGCTGCGGATCGTGGTGGCGCCCTGTTCGCCCTTCAGTGTCACGGTGGACTTGATGCGAGAGGCGGCCGACCTGGCTCGCGCCTGCCAAGTCAATTTACACACCCACCTGGCCGAAAATGACAAAGATGTCTCATTTAGTCTGGAAACCTTCGGCCAGCGTCCGGGCGCTTACGCCGAAACTGTCGGCTGGGTCGGCGACGATGTTTGGCACGCGCACTGCGTCAAACTGAACCCGGCCGAGATCGGCTTGTTCGCGCGCACCGGCACCGGCGTCTGCCACTGTCCCTCATCGAATATGCGCCTGGCCTCGGGTATCGCCCCCCTGCGCCAATTGCTGGACGCGCGCGTCAAGGTCGGTCTGGGCGTGGATGGCTCGGCCTCGAACGATAGCGGTCACTTGCTGGGCGAAGCCAGGCAAGCGCTGCTGCTGCAGCGGGTGGGCGGCGATCCCGCGGCTCTCACGGCGCGCGAGGCGCTGGAAGCGGCGACCCTGGGCGGGGCGAGCGTCTTGGGCCGGCAAGACATTGGCAGCATTGAAGCTGGCATGTCCGCCGATATTGTCGCCTTTCGCCTTGATACACTGAGCCTGGCCGGCGCCTTGGCCGATCCCCTGGCCGCGCTGGTCTTCTGTCAACCCCCCCAGGTTGATCTGTCCATCATCAACGGCCGCGTCCTGGTAGAAGACGGCATGCTGAATACCGTCGACTTGCCCGTTCTGATTGAAAAGCATAACAGCCTGTCCCGGCAGCTGATCAACGGCGAGGCTTGACAAGTAGGGACAATTAAGTTATGCAACTTCTGAACAATAGTCGGCGGTAGGGGCGACCCGGCGGGGTCTGTTGCAAATCACGAATTACATCCAAGCCCTGTCACGGTGGCATAAATCATTAAGACCATAATGGTTCATAACAGATCATTAAGCTCCCCTTCTCCGATGATTCCTGAGGACAGGACAATTTTGAATATCACGCATTTCTTAAGTCCAACCCCTCCCCCCAGCCCCCTCCCCGAAGCATCGGAGAGGGGGAGCGCTCCATTAGAAGATGGGATTTTATGTTCATTTTCGCGTCTTTCAGCAAGTAAAATCCCAATTTCGATGACGAGTCACCCTTCCCTGATGCTTCGGGATACTTCCCCCGTGAGGCGGGGGACCGAGGGGGCGCAAGCCGGGGATGGGGTAGAAAAAAAACCTGTCCTGTCCTCAGCCCTGAGGCGGGGGACCGAGGGGGCATAGGGCCGCGGAATGGAGGTAGAATTTCAACAGACCCCGGCAAGTCAGCCCGCAACATGGAAACATCTGCAAAGACTTCCTCTGCGCTCTCGGTGTCTCTGTGGTGAATTGTCCTTGCATGACTTGCTTGCACTTGCTAAAAAACGAAATGACGGAAGGGAGGCGCCTGCATGTCCATTGTTGATCGTCTGAGAGCCGCGCGCGGCGAGGCCCCCGCCGACCTGGTCCTGCGGGACGCCTCTCTGGTAAACGTCATCAGCGGAGAGATTTACCCCAGCGATATCGTTGTTCACGACCGCCATGTGGTCGCCCTGGGCGCCAATTACGCCGGGCAGCGGGAGCTCGATCTGGGCGGCAAGTTCGTAGCGCCCGGCTTGATCGACGCCCACGTCCATATCGAAAGCAGCCTGGTAACGCCGCCGGAATTCGCCCGCGCGGTCCTGCCTCACGGCGTCACCACCGTCATCGCCGACCCGCACGAGATCGCCAACGTCCTTGGGCTCGAGGGCCTGCGCTATATGCTCGAGCGAGCCAAATACGGCGCCCTCAACATGTTCGTGATGGCCTCCAGCTGCGTGCCGGCCACGGACATGGAAACCTCGGGCGCTCGCCTGGAGGCCGATGATCTGGGGCAGCTGCTCGGCCACCCCTGGGTCCTGGGCTTGGCGGAATTGATGAACTATCCCGGCGTCGCCCTCGGCGACGAAGGCATGCTGGACAAGATCGAGTTGTTCCGCCATCTGGCTCTCGACGGCCACGCCCCGGATATGAGCGGTCCCATGCTCAATGCCTACGTGGCGGCCGGGGTCCAAAGCGAACACGAATGCACAACGGTCGCGGAAGCGCTCGAAAAACTGCGCCTCGGTTTGACGATATTCATTCGCGAGGGCACGACCACGCGCAATCTGCTGCCGCTGCTGCCGCTGATCACGAACGAGAATCAGGCCGCCATCTGCTTTTGCACCGACGATCGTATTCCGGCCGACCTGCTGGACCAGGGATCGATCGACCACATGATTCGGCTGGCGATCAAGAACGGCCTTGATCCGGTCGCGGCGATCAGAATGGGCTCCTACAACACCGCCAGGCACTTCGGTTTGAAGAAATACGGGGCGGTCGCGCCCGGCAAATACGCCGACTTGCTAGTCTTCTCGGATTTACAGGACTTCCGGCCCGAAATGGTATACCGCGGCGGCACGCTAGTCGCCGAAAACGGCGCCATGACATTGCCCCGGCCCGCGCCGCGACCGATCAACCTGCGCGCATCGCTGAACATCGCTTCCGCTGCGCTCGATTTTTCCATCCCGGCAACAGGCGAACGGGTTCATGTCATTGCCACTGTCAAGGATCAAGTCGTGACGGAAAAACGGCTGGAACGCCCCAAAATCGTCGCCGGCCTGGCCGTCAGCGATGTCGAACGCGACATCTTGAAATTCGCAATGCTGGAACGCCACCGCGCCAGCGGCAGAATCGGCAAAGCCTTCATTCAGGGATTTGGACTGAAAAGGGGGGCCATCGCCGGCACGGTCGCCCACGACCATCACAACCTGGCTGTGATCGGCGTCGACGACGAGAGCATGACAGCCGCGGTCAATGCCATTGTCGCAATGGGCGGCGGCTTGGCGGCGGTTGATGGCGAAGAGATCTTGGCGCGCCTGCCGCTGCCGGTCGCGGGGCTGCTCAGCGAGTCGCCCATCGAGACCGTGAGACAGCAATACGACAGCCTGATCGCCGCGGCTCAGGACCTGGGCAGTCAGCTCTCCGATCCCTTTATGGTCATGAGCTTTATGGGCTTGGAGGTGATCCCGAAGCTGAAACTGACTGATCAAGGCCTGGTCGATGTGGAGCAATTCAAAATAATCGACCTGTTTGCTCGGAATTGACCCCGGGCAATCGCAGCAATATGAGGCGGTTGACATGCAGCGAAATTGGACGGATCATTGACCGCCGAGGGCGCCGAGGATCGCGTAAACGCTGACCGTCAAAACCGAGAAAAGCAAAGAACATAGCTCATCTTATTTTACAGGCTTGCTTTTCAGCTACATAATGAAGCTTTAAGGCTTGTCCGATACTGCAAATTGTACCTAATGGAAACCAGGACAATACCGAATCGATACAAAAAAGGTGGCGTACCTTGCGAAAATCAACAAATTATTACGAAATCCGCCAAGTTTAGCTCCCCTTCCCTGATGCTTCGGGGAAGGGGCCGGGGGATGGGGTAGAAAAAGCGCGTCAGCATGACCCAGTAGCGGACAAGCCTTTTACTGGCGACCTCGCCCTATTCAGGTGACGGAATTAGAGGGAAAGCGGACAAAGGATCCTAAACTCGCTGATCTCGGCCCCCTCGGTGCTGAAAAAAATTGATGCAATTTCCCTGAGAATTGACCGTGTTTTTTGGCGATTTATTGCTAAAATACGGGCTATTTCTTGAGCAAAGCGCACAATAACAGCCGCTCGGCGGCAGCGAAAAGGTCTGCCGCGCTCACGCAAAATCGTAAGCGTTCTCGTCGCACGAGCGGCGCGGTTTACGTAAACAGGAGCGAACATGGTAAATCAAGCACTGCTGGATCGCCTGCGGACGCGGGTCGAAGAGGACCGTGACAGCATCATCAGTTTTCTGCGCGAAATTTGCGCCATCCCCAGTTATGAGAACCAAATCAGAGCCTGTGGCGAGCGTATCGCCGCAGAAATGACGGCGCTCGGCTACGACGAGATCTTCTGGGACGCCATGGGCAACATCGTCGGCAAGATCGGCGCCGGCGACAAAATCCTGCTCTACGATAGCCATATCGATACGGTTGGCGTGGGCGATCCCGATGAATGGCAATGGGATCCCTTCGAAGGCAAGGTCGAAGATGGCGTATTCTATGCCCGCGGCGCTTGCGACGAGAAGGGCAGCACGCCGGGCATGATTTACGGCTTGGCCATCGCCCGCGAGCTGGGCTTGCTGGACGGCTTCAGCGCCTATTACTTCGGCAATATGGAAGAATGGAATGATGGCCAGGCCCCCCATGCCTTCGTGCAAACCGAAGGCGTCAAGCCGGACTTCGTGGTCATCGGCGAGCCGACCAAGATGCAGATTTATCGCGGCCACAAAGGCCGCGTCGAGTTCAAGATCGTCGCCAAGGGGCGCAGCGCGCACGCCGCCAGCAATTATCTGGGGGACAACGCCATCTACAAGCTGCTGCCCATCATCGAGCGCATCAGCCATATCGAGCCGCAATTGGGCGATCATGACTTTTTGGGGCAGGGGCGCATCACAGTCACCGACATGGAAGTCAAAACGCCCAGCATCAACGCCGTGCCGGACGAGGCCGTCATTTATGTCGACCGGCGCATTACCTTCGGCGAAGAGCCCCAAGCCGAGCTGGAGCGCCTGCAAAACATCATTGGCCAGCGCGACGACATTCATGCCGAAATCTTGCTTTATGACGAGCCCAGTTATACCGGCTTCGTCTTTCCGCTGGACAAAATCTATCCGGCTTGGGCATTTGAAGAAGACGAGCCGGTCGTCGTGGCCGGTTTGCGGACTGCCGAGACCCTTTTCGGCCAAACCGACACCGGCAAATGGGACTTTTCCACCAATGGCATCTATTGGGCTGGCAAAGCCGGCATTCCCAGTATTGGCTTTGCGCCCGGCAACGAAATTCACGCCCATACGGTCTTGGACCAGGTGCCGCTGGAAGATGTCGTGCGTTCGACGGAATGGTATGCGCTTTTCCCGTCGATGCTCTTGAATACGCTTGCAGGGTAGGCGCGGCAGACCGCCGCTGTCAAAAGACAAAGCATAAGATCGCCGGCCTATAAGCGTCGGCTTAGTTTATGAAAACGGGGAGTTGGATATGCAAACGGACCTCAGAGGCCGCGACCTCATCAGCACGCAGGATTGGTCGAAAGAAGAAATTGAAACTTTGCTGGACGTGGCTTGGGACTTGAAGCGCAAACGGGCCCTGGGCGAGCCGCACGCCCTGCTGCGCGACAAAGTACTGGCAATGCTCTTTTTCTTCACCAGCACGCGGACGCGCATCAGCTTTGAAGCCGGCATGGCCCAATTGGGGGGGCACGCCCAGTTTATCGACAGCACAACCACGCAAATCAGCCACGGGGATACCGCCAAGGAGATCGGCGAGATCGTCGGGCGCTACACCGACGGCATCGCCATCCGACAATGCGACTGGGGCATCGGCAACGCCTATATCAACGATGTGGCTGCCGCCAGCCGCGTCCCGGTGCTGAACATGCAGTGCGAGATCTATCATCCCTTTCAGATCCTGGCCGATTTGATGACCATCCAGGAAAAATTCGGGCGCGATCTGCGCGGCAAGACCATCAACGTCAGTTGGGCTTACGCCTCCAGCTATCAGAAGCCGATTTCCGTCCCCCAAAGTCTGGTGCTCCTGATGACCCGTTTTGGCATGAACCTGCGTTTGACCCGCCCGCCCGAATATCAGCTGATGCCCGATATCGTCGAGCAAGCCCGGGAAAACAGCCGGCGCCACGGCGGTTCTTTCGAGGTTGTCGACGACTTTGACGCTGGCTTCGCCGGCGCCGATATCCTCTATCCGAAGAGTTGGGGCAGCTGGCTGACCACGGAAGATCAAGAGCAGTCGGCTCGCATCGGCGCCAAGTACAGCGATTGGATCGCCGACGACCAGCGCATGGCATTGGCCAACGAGGGCGCCATCTACATGCACTGCCTGCCGGCCGACCGCAATATCGAGGTCGCCGACAGCGTGATTGATGGTCCGCAAAGCGTGGTTTACGATGAAGCCGAAAACCGATTGCACGTACAAAAAGCCGCGATGGCGCTCACCATGCGCTGAGCCTCGGCCGCCCGCCTTTCCGCCGGGCGCTAGCCGCCAAGCGGTAGTCGAAAGAGACCGACGATGATCGATAAACTGGTTGTGGTGGCAATTGGCGGCAATTCGCTGATTACCGACCCCGGCAATCCAGAAATAGACCGGCAATGGGAGGCTGTGCGCGAAACTTGTCGGCATATCGCCGACATGATCGCCGACGGCTGGCAGGTCGTGATCACCCACGGCAACGGACCGCAAGTCGGCTATATTCTTAACCGGGCCGAGATCGCCAAGCGCGAAGCGGATATTCACGACGTGCCCCTGGATCTGGTGGTGGCGGACACCCAGGGCAGTATCGGTTATATGTTGCAGCAGGCGCTGGACAACTCGCTGCGGCGCGTTGGCATGAACCATACCGTCGCCACCATCATCACGCAGATGCGCGTTGATCCGGATGACCCCGCCTTCGACCATCCCGACAAGCCGATTGGCGGCTTTATGAGCTATCAAGAAGCCATGAGCGCGCAGCAAGAACTCGGCTGGCGCATGGTCGAAGACGCCGGGCGCGGCTGGCGCCGCGTAGTGGCCTCGCCCAAACCCCTGGTCGTCAACGAAATCAACGCCATTCAGGCCATGGTGCTGGCCGGATACATCGTAATTGTCTGCGGCGGCGGCGGCGTGCCGGTGGTCCGCAACGAAGTGGGCAGCTTGCGCGGCATCGACGCCGTCATCGACAAAGACCGCGCCAGCAGTTTGCTGGCGCAGACATTGCGCGCCGACCTGTTGTTGATTTCCACCGGCGTGGAGAAAGTCTGCTTGCATTTCAACAGTCCCGACGAATACGCCCTGGACGTCATGACCTTGCAAGAGGCGCATCGCTATATGGACGAGGAGCATTTCGCCCGCGGCAGCATGTTTCCCAAAATCGAAGCGGCGGTCGATTTCGTGCACAACGGCGGACCGCGCGCCATCATCACCAATCCGGCCAATTTGACCCGCGCCTTGCGCCACGAGACCGGCACGTGGATTGTGCCGGGCGGTTGAGCGCGGCAATGACGCCCGAGGCATAAATGAAACGATAATGGCCGAGATAAAAGAAATGCGCTGTGTTGTCGGGGGCTGTGCCTACGCCCCCGACGAGCTGACCTATACCTGCCCGAAGCATGGCGAATTGGGCGCGCTTGACATCCTTTACGACTATGCGGCTTTGGGCGCCTCCCTGGATCGCGACGCCCTCTTGGCCGACCGTCAAGCCAATTGCTGGCGTTACAAAGCGCTTTTGCCCATCGCCCCGGACAGCCCGGTCCCGCCTCTTGACGTCGGCTGGACGCCTTTGTACGCCGCCCCTCGCCTCGCCCGGGAACTGGGCCTTGATCGCGCTTGGATCAAAGACGACGGCGCCAATCCCACCGGATCACTCAAAGATCGCGCCAGCGCCCTGGTCCTGGCTCGCGCCCTGGAGCTGGGGATGACGACGGTCAGCGCCGCCAGCACGGGCAACGCGGCTGCGGCCCTGGCGGGCTTGGGCGCGGCTCTGCCGGAGACAGACATTGTTATTTTCGTCCCGCATGACGCCCCGGAAGCAAAAGTGGCTCAACTGCTGGTCTATGGCGCTGCGGTGCTGCTTGTTGAAGGCAGCTACGATGACGCCTTCGACCTCTGCATGGCCTATTGCGCCGCCGAAGGCTGGTATTCCCGCAATACCGGCGTCAATCCCTTCACCACCGAGGGCAAAAAGACGGTCGCGCTGGAAATTGCCGAACAGCTGCGCTGGGAGGCGCCGGACGTGGTCGCGGTCAGCGTCGGCGACGGCAGCATCATCAGCGGCTTGCACAAGGGCTTTTCCGACTTGCTTCGTCTCGGCTGGATTGACAAGCTGCCGCGTTTGATCGGCGTGCAGGCGGCTGGCAGCGCCGTCTTGGCTCGCGCCTGGGAAGGGGGGCTGGACGCGGCCGCCATCAGGCGCGCGCCGGCCAGGACGGTGGCTGACAGCATCGCATCGGAATTGCCGCGCGATCGCGCCAAAGCCCTGCGGGCCGTCCGCGAAACCAGCGGCGCCTTCGTAACCGTATCCGATGCCGAGATCCTGGCCGCTATCCCGGAATTGGCGCAATTGAGCGGCGTCTTCGCCGAGCCGGCCGCGGCCGCGGCTTTCGCGGGAGCAAAACAGGCGGTCGCCTCCGGTCTGATGGACAAAGAAGAGAGCTTGTGCCTTCTGATCACGGGAAACGGCCTCAAGGATGTCGCCCGCGCCCGTCAAGCGGTATCGGGGGGAATACGAGTCGCGCCCACGGTCGACGCGGTGCGTTCGGCTCTGGATCGAGCGAACGCCCATGGCTGAGAAACCCCGCTACTCGATCGTGGCGCCGGTTTACAACGAGGCTGGCAATCTGCGCAGATTCTATGAGGAAGTTCAGGCCGCGCTGGATTCTACCGGCGAAACCTGGGAGTTGCTGCTCGTCAACGACGGCAGCGTCGACGGCTCGCGGGAAATAATGGAGCGCTTGGCGGAGGAAGACCCTCGTATCAAAGTCATCAACTTCGCCCGCAATTTCGGCCACCAGATCGCCGTAACCGCCGGCCTGGATTACGCCTCTGGCGCGGCGGTCGTGCTCATCGATGCCGACCTGCAAGATCCGCCGGCTGTCATTCCCCGGTTGATCGCCAAATGGCAAGAAGGATACGATGTCGTTTACGCTGTGCGCGCCGAGCGCAAGGGCGAGAGCTTCCTCAAAAGGACCAGCGCCAAATTGTTTTATCGCATGATCCACCGCATCACAGATATCAGTATTCCGGTTGATACGGGGGACTTCCGGCTGATGGATGCCAAGGTGGCGGACGTGCTGCGGCAAATGCGCGAGCGCCATCGCTTCATCAGAGGCATGACCAGCTGGGTCGGCTACAGACAGACTGGCTTGCCATACGTCCGCGAAGAACGCGTCTGGGGAGAAACCAAGTATCCCTGGCGCAAGATGATCGCCTTCGCGCTTGACGCCGTCACCAGTTTTTCCTTTTTCCCCTTGCAGATCATGCTGTATATTAGTTTCATATTGGGGATTTTGTCGCTGCTGGTGGGGATCGTGATTTCCGTTCTGCGCATCACAATGGGCGAAGAATTTTTTGGCGGGCAAGCAAGCACCATCGTATTGCTGCTCTTGCTGAGCTCATTCCAGTTGTTCTTCTTGTTCATCCTCGGTCAATATGTCGCCCGCACCTATGACGAAACGCGCGGCCGGCCCCTCTACGTCGTCGCATCTACGGCCGGGCTCAGTGGGCCAGGGAGCCGGGACCGGCCCGCCAATCGCGCCGACGATCCCGATCGGCGCCAAGAGGACGACGCCCGCGAGCCCCCGAAAGGACCGCGATGAGCCGGGCGGGAAATTCCGACCAGCTCAAGCTGGTGCGGCGCTATCGAGAGCTGGTCGGGGATTATGAATCCCTGGACAAGCGGATAGATGATCTGATCATGCGGCATGACGGCGGCGCCGAGTCGATGTCGGAAGCAGATTTCCAGACCTATCGGGAATTGGCGCGCCGCCGCACCGAGCTGCAAAACGAAATGCGCCTGCTCGAACAACAATTGGAGATCGACGCCGGGCTGGACGACGATTAACCGAAAGCATCAGCCGCTCGGCGGCGAAAGACCCGCCGAAAATAAAAGTCGGCTGTAGAGGCGAGACAAGGCTCGCTCCTACAATAACCTGCGATCTGTTGCACGACTTAATTGGATTTACTTCTGTGTCTCTTATTTAATGAACCGCGATTTGCGGTAGCCGAGCAAGTTTATTATTTTGTGTGAGCGCGGTAGCCCAAATTCGCCGGTTACGCGCCGAGCGGCTGTGGCGAAATATTAGTTTGTATTGTCTTCATTGCAGGGCATGTTGTTTTGATGCGATTGCCCTGGTCGCATGGGCGACGCGCTTTACCTGAACAGAGGAGAAAGCTATGGTAACGGGTCCGACCTTTGAAGAGATGTTGCATCCCCAGAAGATCAATCCAGCAGTGCG
The DNA here is from genome assembly GCA_028873975.1 of Chloroflexota bacterium. GTDB lineage: Bacteria > Chloroflexota > Anaerolineae > Aggregatilineales > Phototrophicaceae > UBA6055. The sequence goes on along the minus strand of JAPPMO010000001.1, from coordinate 5,973 downwards.
CGCGGATGCGCTGGCCGCTCTCGATGCGGATCCCTTAAATCCGCTTAATCTCTACAACATCACCTGGCGCGACCCGAATAACGAGATCTATCACCTGGTCCTGCCCAAGGCTTTAACCGGCGTGGAGGCCGAGATTGTTGTCATCTACGGCGGCCGCTTTCCTTCCGGCAGCCACAAAGTCGGGGCCGCTTATTCCGCCCTGCTCGAGCTGCAGTTGACGGGCGAGGTGGACCCGGCCCTGCATACGCTGGTCTGGCCCTCGACCGGGAATTACGGCATTGGCGGCGCCTTCATCGGCTGCCGGATGGAATACGACAGCATCGTGGTCTTGCCGGAAGAAATGAGCCAGGAACGTTTTGACCGCATCGAGACCTATGGCGCGCGGATTATCCGCACGGCCGGCAGCGAGAGCAACGTCAAGGAAATCTATGACGAGGTCAAGCGACTGCGCGCGGACGATCCCAATATCCGCATCCTCAATCAGTTCGAGCTCATGGGCAATTACCGCTTTCATTATCACGTGACCGGCAATACCATTGTCGAGCTGGCGGCCGATCTGCAGCGCCAAGGCATCGGCGCAGGCCGGATCTCGGCTTACGTTTCGGCGATGGGCAGCGCCGGCACGATTGCGGCCGGCGACCGGCTCAAGCAAGTCTGGCCCGATCACAAGATCGTCGGTCTGGAGCCGATACAGTGCCCCACCTTGTACAATAACGGCTATGGCGCCCACGAGATCCAGGGCATCGGCGACAAACACGTCACCTGGATCCACAACGTGCTCAATATGGACGCGCTGATGGCGATTGATGATATGGACTGTCTCAAGGGGCTGCGCCTGCTGGCGGAGGAAACGGGTCGTGAAACGTTGACGAGCCGCTTTGGCATCGACGAGGCGCGGGTCCAAGGCCTGGCCGAGACCCTGGGCATCAGCGGCATCTGCAATATCATCGGCGCCATCAAGACAGCCAAGTATTATGACATGTCCTCGGGGGACGTCGTCGTGACGGTGGCCACCGATGCCATGGAACGATACGGATCCGTGCTGGCGACATTGCGGGATGCCCAGGGCCCCCTGGACGAGGCTGACGCGACGGCCATCGTCGACGGCGGCTTTCACCGCGCCGGGCTGGACTGGGTCCAAGAGGGCAGCCGAGAGGCCCGCCAGCGCTGGCACAATCTCAAGTATTACACCTGGGTCGAACAACAAGGCAAGTCAGTGGCGGAACTCGACGCCCAGCGCGATCCCGCCTGGTGGATCGGCCATCAGGAACGGGTGGGGGAGATTGACAAACGATTGCTGCGACAGCGCGAGCAAGGGGGAACGCTTCATTAGATCTCTTCGTCGATAGATCGAGATCTGCGCTAGCCGAGCCAGTAATGTATCGAAACCGGTTGAAATTCACATGAGCCATATTCAGTTTCACCACAAAGGCGCGAAGGACACGAAGAAAAGGGCTATTTCGGGAGCAATTCTCTGTGACCTCAGTAAGTGCAAGTAAGTAATGAGAATCAAAATAGGGACGAACCGCAGGGGCGTTTCGCCGAAACGCCCGAAAATATATTACTCTTTTGGTTTTCTCTGTGTGCTCTGTGTCTCTTATTTAATAAACCGCGATTTGCGGTAGCCGAGCAGGTTTATTATTTTCTGTGAGCGCGGCAGCCGCTTTCGCTGTCGTCGAGGGACTGAGAAGAAACATGTATGCGGATGACCGGGTCTTGGTCGCTGTTGTCAAACGCGTCAAAGACCTCAAAATCGCTCGCCAAAGGCATTGGTACCGCATCCCGCGGCGGCAAATGGCGCGCGGGATCGAGGCTGAATACATCGCCCTTTTCCTCAGCGCTGGCGCTTTCGGCGCGCAGGGCGGCGCCATTGCCGCCTTCGCCCGCGTCACCGGGGTCGAGCTGGCCCGCCGCCGGGATTTGCTGCCGGAAGAAGCGACGCGTTCCGAAGAGCTCTATTACAAGGTGCAATTCCGCCGCTTGATCGAAAAAGACCCGCCGATCGTGAACGAGCCAAGGCGCTCTGTCAGTTTCATAAGAACCACCTGGGATCGCTTCATCAGCGCCGATGCCATCCCCGATCTTTACAGCGAGGCCGGCTTTTATGTCGATCGGCTCTATTATGCGCTTGGCAGCTGAACGCGGCTCGCCCGGCGCGATTCTGAAGTGGAGGACCGCAAGATGCTAATCACGAATGCGCAAGTTATTACCCTGGGAAAAAACGGCGGCATACTCGCGGACGGCGCCGTCTTGATCGAAGACGACCGGATCGCGGCTCTCGGCCGCAGCCAGGACCTGCTGCGCGATTATCCGGGGGTGGAGCGCCTGGACGCCAAAAATCAATACGTGATGCCGGGCAATATCTGCGCGCATACGCATTTTTACGGGGCTTACGCGCGGGGAATGGCCATCCCCGGCCCCCCGCCGCGTGATTTTCCGCAAATCCTGGAACGCCTGTGGTGGCCCCTGGACAAGGCTCTCGACCGCGAGAGCGTCCGCAGCAGCGCCTTGGTATGTTTGCTGGATGCCATCAAACACGGCGCCACCAGCCTCGTCGATCACCATGCCAGCCCCAACTGCATCGCCGGCAGCCTCGACACGATTGCCGAGGCTGTCGATCAAGCGGGCTTGCGCGCCGTTCTTTGTTACGAAGTCACCGACCGCGACGGCCGGGACAAGATGGAAGCGGGCATCAACGAGAACCTGCGCTTCATGAAGCAGTCCGCGGACCACCCCCGACTGCGCGGCAGCTTTGGCCTGCACGCCAGCTTGACGCTGGATGAAGCCAGCCTGCGCGCCTGCGCGGAAGCGGCGCCGGCCGATTGCGGTTTCCATATTCACGTCGCCGAGCACGAAGCCGACGAGCGAGACAGCCTCCAGCGCAGCGGCAAGCGCGTTGTCCAGCGCCTGGATGAATACGGCATCTGGCGCGACAATACCATCGCCGCCCACTGCGTGCATATCGACCATGAGGAACGAGAACTCTTGCGCGAGCGAGGCGTATGGATCAGCCATCAGCCGCGCTCCAACATGAATAACGGCGTGGGCGCGGCTGATATCGACGGCCTGCTCGCGGATGGCCTCAAGCTCTGCTTGGGCAATGATGGCTTCAGCAACAATATGTGGGCGGAATGGAAAAGCGCCTACCTCTTGCACAAAGTGGTTCAGCGGGATCCGCGCGCCGCAAACGGGATGCATATCGCCCAAATGGCTTGGGAAAACAACGCTGCCCTGCTCGAGCGCTTCTTCCCGGGCAGCCGGATTGGGCAAATCGCGCCCGGAGCGAAAGCGGACCTGATCTTCGTTGATTACCAGCCCTTCACGCCCCTGAACGCGGGCAACTTGCCCTGGCATTTGCTCTTCGGTTTCGAATCATCGATGGTGACGACGACAATCTGCGCCGGCAAATTGCTGATGCGCGATCGAGAGATCCTGGTCCTGGACGAAGCGGAGATCGCCGCCGAGGCTCTCGCCCTGGCGCCCGGGGTCTGGGAGCGCTATACGCGAAATGCCGAACTTGCTTTACAATCCTAGCGCTATTGCCGGGTGAAGATCAGATTAAGACAAATAGGACCAACAAAGTCATGCCAATGCGCTCTAAAAGAATTGTCGGCGCTAAGGCTCGTCCGCTACTGAAATCTGGACAGCTTCTCATGTTTTACCCCATCCCCGGCCAGCGCCCCCTCGGTCCCCCGCCTCACGGGGGATGTATCCCAGTCAACTGGGGAAGGGTGACTCTACGGCGGGATGTGTAATATTAGGCGAATTGGCATTGCGAGCGACGCTATGCAAGGAGTTCGCCCCCTTCCCTAGCTCGCTGGGGCAAGGGGGTTGGGGGGATGGGGTAGAATACGGCAGTGGCTCGCGTCAACAGCGGACAAACCTTGTAAGAGCGAGCTATACCAGCATCGCCGCCACAGGGTATACTTGCGTCATGCTCACGAATCCCGAACTCACCGTCATCGGCATCATTGTCGTCACCCTCGCCTTGATCGCCTTCACGCGGCTGCGCATTGATATCATCGCCTTGCTCGTCCTGCTGATGGTCGCGCTGACCCAGCTCGTGCCCCCCGGCGACGCCCTGTCCGGCTTCAGCAGCCCGGTGGTCATCACCATTATCGGCTTGCTCGTGATCACCCGCGGCTTGGAGCGGACGGGCGTCATGCAGGGGGTGGCGCGGCAACTGTGCGCCTTTGGGAGCGGCTCCGAGGCAAAGCTGATTGCTCTGGTCATGTCGGCAGGGGCGGCTGTCTCCTTGCTGATGAACAATGTGGCGGCGGGGGCGGTCCTGCTGCCGGCTGTCCTGCAGGTATCGCGCGAGGGCGGCGTCGCCGCCTCCAAGTTGATGATTCCACTCGCATTCGGCGTCACTGTCGGCGGCATGGCGACTTATTTCACAACTGCCAATATATTGATGAGCGAGCTGCTGATTGCGCAAGGCATCGCTGGTTTAGGGATGCTGGATTTCATGCCGGTGGGCGGCGTGATTGTGGCGGCGGGTCTGCTTTACATGCTTCTCTTCGGCCGGCGCTTGCTGCCCGACCGCGCTTCGCTGACGCAATCCTTCCATCAAATCGACCTGCACGATACCTATGAATTGGCGGATCGGATGTGGCTGGTGCGCGTCAGGCCTGGATCTCGACTCGCTCGTCAAACCGTGCAGGAAAGCGATATCAATGCCGAGCTGGGTTTGACGGTGGCGGCGATCTGGCGCGGACGAGAGACAATCGCCATTCCCAAATCGACTCAAGTGATTTACGCCTACGATAAGCTGTTGATTGTTGGGCGCGAAGAGCGGCTCCAGCAACTCTTGACTTGGGATATCGAATTAATCGAGGGTGGCGCGCGCGCGGTAGCGGGGGAGTTGCCGATTGAACCCATTGAGATCATGATTGCGCCCCGTTCCAATGCCATTGGCAAGACACTCTCCCAAATGAAGCTCAACCGCGATGCCGGCCTGCTGGCGATGGCGCTTTGGCGCGACGGGCAGAGCTTCCACACCGATGTCCGCAAGATGCCGCTTCAAGTCGGCGATGCGATTCTGGTCGTGGGCCAATCCTCAGACATTCAAAACCTGGCGAACAACAGCAATTTTATTTTGCCCTCCGGCGAATACGCGGCGCAAGCCATTGAAAGCCACAAAGCGCCCTACGCCATCCTCATCACGGCCAGCGCGCTCGCGCTGGCCATCTTGAACATCATCCCACTGCCCATTGCCATGCTGGCGGGGGCGGCCGCTATGGTTCTGGCGCGCTGCTTGAGGATGGAGCAGTTCTACGCGGCGGTGGACTGGCGGACGATCTTTTTGGTAGCTGGCATGCTGCCGCTCAGCCTCGCCATCACCGAGACCGGCTTGGCGGACCGCGTCGGCGGGTTCTTGGAATTGAGCCTGATGAACGCCAGCCCGCTGCTGCTGTTTGCGGCAATTGCCCTGCTAACGATGATGGTGGTACAAGTCATCGGCGGGCAAGTAACGCCGCTGCTGGTCGGTCCAATCGCTATCAAAGCCGCGCTGCAAATGGGCATTGACCCGCGGGCGATGGCGCTGGCGGTGGCCATGGCTTGCTCACTGGCTTTCATCACGCCGATTTCTCATCCGGTGAATATCCTGATGATGGGTCCCGGCGGTTACAAATTCAGCGATTTTTCCAAGGTCGGCTTTGGCATGACGGTTGTGACGCTGCTGGCGATGCTGCTGGGTTTGGCGCTGCTGTGGGGGGTTTAGGCTGGAAGCGGCGGGAGATTTTCGAGTTCAGCGAGCCAGGCATTGAAGAGCGGGCATTCCTGGCGGATTTTCCTTAACGTGATGGCCCGAATTGCGCGTTCGCCCATTTGCACTTTTCTGTAGCGCGGGAAGATTTTCTGGATCCTTTTGCTCGGCGCGCTCAGGGGACTGTCATCTATATGTTCTGGAGTATCTGGACTTCCCCCGATTTAGTGGAGATAAATTATCTAACAGGCAGCCAGTTCATA
>JAPPMO010000050.1 GCA_028873975.1 Chloroflexota bacterium | reverse complement strand
TTTCACACTTTGGGAACATTGCAGCCTATTCAGTTCTCTGCGTAACGTCAGTTATTAAATAAGAGAGCGCAGAGCGCACAGAGTTCGTTGGTGTTCAGACGACATTTCTTCTAAAATCCGGGACTAAGCATAAGAAAGGGTTATAAGCGAAACGTGATTTTTCACCCGAAAACGCACTTGAAATAAGACATTTTATGTTTTTCTCTGTGCCCTCTGTGTTCTCTGTAGTTAATATTTGGTTTAGATTCCCACCATTTCAGCCGCTATCATTTTGATGCGATTGCCCTGGTATCCGAGTTGAGATCTTTGTAAACGGTCTCCAGTATGCGACACTTGAAAGGAAATGAAAGGACGGGACGCCATAGCATCTGACGCGATCAACAGCCGGCGAGACTGCATAGAGGGCAGAGTGAACGAAAATGCCGCAAACGTCGCCGAGCTAAAAGGCGCGTATCAACATCTTGCTACAAAAGCGGATGTTGAACAAGTAGAAAAGTGTTTGCAGAGATTTATTCTCGCAGTAGCGACAGCCATAATAATCGTGCTGACATACTTGGAGAATTTGAAGCTGGACGAAATTCTGTCGCGTTTGCCCTGAGCGGAGTTGCTCCAGCCGCCTGAATCTCAAGTCCGCGCTGCGGGGGTAAAATCTTGTTCTCCTGAGCTTGCAAGGCTTGTCCGCTACTGAAATCTGGACGGCTTCCCAGGTTTTACCCCATCCCCGGCCAGCGCCCCCTCGGTCCCCCGCCTCACGGGGGATGTATCCCAGTCAACTGGGGAAGGGTGACTCTACGGCGGGATGTGTAATATTAGGCGAATTGGCATTGCGAGCGACGCTATGCAAGGAGTTCGCAGCATGCGCTCCCCCTTCCCTAGCTCGCTGGGGCAAGGGGGTTGGGGGGATGGGGTAGAATATGGCAGTGGCTCGCGTCAGTAGCGGACGAGCCTTGCAGGGGCGACCTGCCTAAGGCTGTGGCGGCCGCCCCTGGTTGGCGGGAAGGCGGGGGGCTAGCGAGCGGCCGCCAGCGCCTGCTCGATGTCCTCGATGATGTCGTCGATGTGCTCAATGCCGATGCAGAGGCGGATGGTCTCCGGCGTGACGCCGGCCGCTTCCTGTTCTTCCGGCGTGAGCTGGCGATGAGTTGTCGAGGCGGGATGCGCGGCCAGTGACTTGGCGTCGCCGATGTTGACCAAGCGCGTGAAGACTTGCAGCGCGTCGTAAAACTTGACGCCGGCCTCAAAGCCGCCCTTGATGCCAAATGTCAGCAGGGCGGAGGGACGGCCGCCGGTGTATTTTTGCGCCAGGTCATAGTAGGGCGAGCTTTCCAAGCCGGCATAAGTCACCCACTCCACTTGACTGTGGTTTTCCAGGTGCGTCGCCACAGCCATGGCGTTGTCGACGTGGCGCTCCATGCGCAGCGACAGTGTCTGCAAGCCTTGCAGGACCAGGAAGGCGTTGAAGGGGCTGAGGGCGGAACCGGTATTGCGCAGGGCGACGACGCGGGCGCGGGCGATGTATGCCGCCGGTCCCATGGCATCGGTGAAGACGACGCCGTGATAACTCGGCTCCGGTGTGCTAAACATGTAGAAACGCTCGTTGTGTTTGGCCCAGTCGAAGATGCCGCCGTCAACCAGGATGCCGGCGATGCTGTTGCCATGCCCGCCCATGTATTTTGTCATCGAGTGCAAAATGATATCGCAGCCAAACTCAACGGGCCGGCAGAGCGCCGGGCTGGGCACGGTATTGTCCACGATCACCGGCACGCCGTGCGCGTGCGCCATGTCCGCGATGGCTTCCATATCCGGGATATTGCCCGCGGGATTGCCGATTGATTCGCAGAAGACGGCGGATGTCTTGTCGTCGATCAAAGCCGCCAGATCGTCAGGACTGTCTCCGTCGGCGAAGCGGACATCGATGCCGAGCTTGGGCAGCATGTGCCGGAAGAGCGTCCAGGTGCCGCCATAGAGCTGGGGCACGGTCACGATATTGTTGCCGGCTTCGGCCAGATTGACGATCGAGTAGTGAATGGCCGCCTGCCCCGAAGCCAGCGCCAGAGAGGCGACGCCGCCTTCCATGGCCGCGACGCGCTGTTCCAGCACGTCGTTGGTCGGGTTCATGATGCGGGTGTAGATATTGCCTGGCACCGCCAGGTTGAAGAGATCGGCGCCATGCTGCGCATTGTCGAATTCGTAGGCGACGGTCTGATAAATCGGCACCGCTACCGCGTGCGTGGTCGGTTCCGGTTCATATCCGGCGTGGATGGCCTGTGTCTCGAGCTTCATTCGCGCTCTCCTTGTCTAGGCGAAATGCTATTTTTTCGCGTAACACTTTACCGCATTTCTAACCGAGTTACAGTGGCAATATAGTGCAATTTGTCAGGCTGGAGCTTTGTGTTTCCAACGCGCCCGGGTCTGTTCGATGGTGGCGACAACCACGCCGTAAACGACCAGGGCGCTGCCGATGATTTGCGCCGGGGAGGGAACCTCGCCGAACATGAACAAGGCGATCAGCGCGCTGAGGACCACGGCAATCTGCAAGACGATGGCCATGGCGGTTGCCGTATAGCTTTGCAGCGCCAGGTTCATGGCGATATGCCCGAAGACCTGCGCCAAAACCGCCACCACAATCGCCCAAAGATAGCTGCTGGCGGGATAACCGGCGACGGGCGTTCCGCTGGCGCCGACGAAAACCGAGGTGACGATAGCGGCGCTGAAGAAGACCATAAAGCTGTAGAGCAGGGGCGGGATGACATTGTTCAGTTGCCGCCCGATCAAGAGATAAATACCGAAGCAGATCGAGCCAACGAGCGCCATGCCTCCGCCGAGCAGGGGATCGGCGCCCGCTTCAATCGCGCTCAGCCCGCCGAAGCCGACCAGCGCCACGCCGATGACCGTCGCGACCAGGCTTAACCAGAAACGCCGCGAGAATACCACGCCAAATATCAGGATTTCCGGCAGCACGATCCACATCGGCGTGGTGCGGCGCAGGACGCTGGTCATCAAGACGCTGGTGTACTCGAGCGACAGGAACAGCAGCAGCAGATTCAGCGACAGCCAAAAACCGGCGATGCCGGAAAGCAGCCACTGACGTGGACTCACCCGCAGCAAGTCCTCGCGGTAGCGCGTCCAAATCAGCGGGGCGAGCGCGAGGGAAATCAGCCAGAGGCGGATCAAGACGATCACGGGCGACGGCATGCCTTCGCTTTGGGTGATGCGAATGGCGATGGGCGTGACGCCGGCCGAGAAGATAATCGAAAACAGGATCAGTCCGCGTCTGTTGGCCATGCGCCTGCGCCGCCTGGGAAGACAGATAATCGCGCCATGCTAACACAGGCGTTACAGGCTGGCTAGCCTGTCGCTTGTCCTGCAGCGTTGGAGCGACCTGCGCGGGATAGCGGATCTACATAGCGCTGGCCCAGTTCAACGTGGCGCTATACGTCGTCCATCTAAGCCTTGAAGGGATACAAAAGCGCGCCTCCGCAGCCGGACAAACCGAAATTCATTAGCCTATTATCGCCGCACCGCCGCTATCGACAGGGTCCCGCTTTCATCCGATACCGCGATACGGCGATCATCCGGCGCCCAAGCCAAGTTGGCAATCGGCGCCTTGAACATAGCATCCGCCAGCATAGCGGGTTTCTTCTTCTTGACTTTCCAGATCGCCAGCAAGCCATCATTGCCGCCAGATGCCAGCAACATACCCTGCCGCTGGAATTTCAGATGCTTGATGAGGTGCTGATGTCCTTCTACCATGATCGGCCGCGTATTTGCTGGCCCCTTTCCAGAACAGTCCCAGATCACTATCTGAGTCCCGCCGCCGGTCGCCAGATAGCGACTGTTGAAACTCCAGGCCAGTTCCAGCACTTTCGTTTCGTAACCCCACATTTGCAGATCATTCCCGGTATCGGCGATCCAGAAATGCACCGTCGAGTCCTGGTCTCCTGTGGCAATGTATTTGCCATCGGGGCTCCATTCCAAGGTGAGCGTCGAACCCTGCCATTCGAAACGGCGCAACGGTTCCGCCTCTGTGGGGTCATAGAGCACGACTCCATTGTAGGCGGAGATGGCGAACTGTTTTCCGTCATAGCGCCACTTGAGGTCTGTAATCGTGCTGTTCGCATCGGGATATTCGCGGATCAATTCCCCGCTGCCGTTCCACAATCGCAGTTTGCGTCCGGCAGCTGACACCAGCCAATCGCCCCCGGGGCTGAAAGAGACGCGCTCCACCCAGCTCTCCCCGCCAGGCATTTCAGAACATTGCCTTCCTGTCTCGGCATCCCAGAGCCGTACCTGGCCGTCTTGACCGACGCTAGCGAGGAGACGGCTGTCTTTGCGCCAGGAAATTGCCATGGTATCGAGGGCATGACCGGGCAGCTTGTGCCGAACCGCGCCCTCCTCGCCATGAAATAAAGTGATTGGGCCAGACACGCCGGCAACTGCCAAGATTTTGCCATCCGGCGACCATGCCAGCCCAATCGGATGATCGTCAATGCTGGTACGCCATTTTGCCTTGAGCGCTGGCTGTGTCGGTCTGGACTTGCGCTTCCGCTGCCTCACGATGCGAGACACGCGCGGAAGCCGTTTTCCAGCGCAGCTCGATCCAGGTTACGCCCGATAAAGATCAACTTGTTATGACGCGGTTCGTTGCTCCAAGGCCGATCAGGGCGGCCGTCAAAGAGCATATGCACCCCTTGAAATACGTAACGCTGATCCCAGCCGCTCACGCTCAACACGCCTTTCATACGGAAGATGTCCTGTCCCTGCTCGCGCAGGAGATGGCTGAACCAGCCATTGAGCTTCTCTAAATGGAGATCGCCGTGGAGGGTAATGCCAACGGAAGTCACTTCTTCGTCGTGTTCATGATCGGGCTTGTACTCACGGGTATCGAGCGGGTCAAGCCCGGACCCCGCGCCGCGCAGCCGCGCGTCGAATTCATCCGGGTGATGTTCGGTGAACAGCATGTAATAGCCCGGTTCTTGGATTGCGAAATTGAAGACGGTCTCTCCGTTTTCGTTCAGCACGAGCTGGTTGTACTGTCCTTTGCCAAGGCGCATCATGTCGCCTGATTCTACAGCCTGTTCATCTTCAGAGAAGGTCAGTACCGCGTCCATCAGTATGGCTTCCTTCGCCGCTAATCCGGTATTCGCCAGCGGCAAGAGCGCGGCGCCCATTGCCGGGTCTGGTCCTTCTCCCATCACCCATTCGTAAGTCCCGGTGTTCAGTTGATAGATACCCGACCATTCAAACGGGTATTCCGGCTCCATGAACTTCGGGTCGATGTCCATCGCCCGGTCAAGGTTGAAGCCGCCCACGTTCAGGATATTGTCCATCTCGACCACTGCGTCGCGGCTGCGGTAGATTTTCGCCATGCTGTTCATTCTTTTGATGCGGGCTTCGAGTCTCTCGAGGTCTTCCGGGGCGACCAGATCAATCTTGTTGAGCAGGATGACATCTGCAAAGGCGACCTGTTCTTTGGCTTCGTCGCTGTCATCAATATGTTCCCAGATATGCTTGGCATCGACCAGCGTGACGATCGCGTCCAAATGGAGCTTCTGCTGCATGTCATCATCGACGTAAAAGGTTTGCGCGACAGGCCCTGGATCAGCCATGCCGGTCGTTTCGACCATGATGTAATCAAACTTGTCGCGGCGTTTCATCAGATGACCGAGGATGCGAATCAAATCACCCCGCACGGTGCAGCAGATACAGCCGTTGTTCATCTCAAAGATTTCTTCTTCCGCGCCAATGACCAGATCGTTATCGATGCCGATCTCACCAAATTCATTCTCTATCACCGCGATTTTTTTGCCGTGATTTTCGGTCAAGATGCGGTTGAGCAGTGTAGTCTTGCCTGACCCCAGAAAGCCGGTCAGCACAGTAACGGGAACTCGTGTGTCAACTGTATTCATCATGTTTCTGTCTCCTCTATTGAATTGTCGTTTTCCTACGGTAATACAATGTCCGCAGCCCGGGCATCAAGCAGGGTGCGCCGCTGTTGAAAGCAGGTGGCGTTCCCGCAACAACGGCAGACCTATAGCGGCATGAACAGCCTCCGAGAAGTCATAAGGCTCATAAACCTGAAAATCGCTGTAATACGTCAGTTTCCGCGTCAGATACGGCTTACGCGTCTGAGTCAGATTATCAATGAGGGACACTGTAGTAATCTGAATGCGTTCACCCCGCAAATTATCCAGGATCAAAGCCAGTGTCCCCGGGTCTGCCAAGGCGGAAACAGGCAGCAGCGCATAATCGGCCTCCAGCCGCCCCAGCTGCGAAATCAGCGCCGGCGCCAGCGAACAACAGACACAGCCGCCCGCCAGCCGATGGCGCGTTAGCCCATCGATCGCTATCGCCAGCGGCGCTTCGCTATTGTCGATCAGCGCGAGGCGGTCCGTTTCGGCAGACAATACTCCCATGAGCGCCTGCGTGAACCGGGCTTTTGGCTGATGCAGCATCCCGGTGATGGCGATCAATCGCATGGCTAATCTCCCGCTGCGAAGGCTCCTTCCAGCGCAAACAACGGACGGTAGGCATCATGCCCAGCCCCATAGGTTCGATCCATCAAGGCAGCGTACTCGGCAGCATGAGCTGGATTGCTGCGCCAGCGCACACCGAGATATTCCGCTGCTTTGACGACGCCGAGCACACCGTGTTTGATCTCCTCAAAGGTGTAATCCGGCCCTACCGGGACGTAGAGCCAGCGGGCGAGGTTCGCCGCCGTTCCTCGGTGATCCGGCGCGCCGTCAGCGCGGAGCGCGGCATAATGCAAAGGCTGAATCTGTGGGAGCCAGTGCACAGGCGTATTTTCCTGCTCAACGTAGGCATAAAACGTGGCGACATCGCACTCCAGCGGGATCTGTACCGCGACCGCGGTCGCCAGCGCCAGACTGTTGGGCTCGAGCGTCGCCAGCCCGGCGGCTTCATGAAGCCCGCGCCGCGCCTCCGCCAGATTCGCGCTTTGCCGCTCTGCCAGTTCCGGCAGACGTTCACACTGCGCGAATGCCTGCGCTGCGTTTGGGCAGTCAGTCGGCTGCCGTAGCGCTTTCACCTCCGCATAGAGCGCCTCATCGCTGAATACCAGGAGCGCGCCGGGGCGGTCATCAGCATCAGGCAGATGCAAGCCGAAGAGCGTCACCGCCGGGCGTTCGGCCGCGCCCGGAAGCGGCATCGCAGGCAGGGTGTCAGCGCAGTCGAGCCAGGGCGCGTTCTGCGGCTGCCACAACCCGCGCAGCACTTGCGTCCAGGTAAAGCGCGTAGAAGGCGCCGCAAGCCGCAACTGCGCGTCAAAATCCAGAAAGCGCGGCAGCGCCTTATGATGTTTGACCGACTCCGCCAGGTCATGGCTGGCATTCGCCGGCATACCAACCCATTCGCCTGGCTGAACGTCCGCCGCCTGATGCAGCGCGCGGCGAGCGCGGTAGGCATCGCGCATCAAGACAACCATTGCGCCGTCCAATCGTTCCGACCAGGCTTGTTCGGCGATCGCAAACGATACATCGGCCCGCGCACTTGTGTCAGACGGCAAGGTCAGCAAATCATCCAGCGGCGGATGGGCGTCGTAATCCGCGCCGCGCACCGGCAAACCGCCCAGCGCCCCCACCGGGCAAAAGCCGCCTAGCCACAATGTCCCCCAGTCGACTGGCAAATTCATCATGTTCTTTCTCCTCATTTGTTAAGCGTTCTTGTTAAGCGTTCTGTTGGCAATCCGCGCAGGCGCCGAAGAGTTGCAATCGACTGTCGGTGATGTGATGCCCACTGACGCGCTCGCTTTGCTGAATCAGCTCGGCCAGCGGCTGACTGTCGAGATAATCCGCGCGTCCGCAATCCAGACAGATGAACAGCATCATCAGCTCGGGCAGGGTTGGCACGAAGTGGCTGCATCCCTGATAACCATGAACGCGGCGTATTAAGCCCAGGCTTTCGAGCTTCTCGACCATGCGATAGACCGTCGCTCGGCCGGTTTTCGGGCGCGACTGACGGGCGACCTCCCAAGCCTGCTCGGCGCTGAGCGGGTACTCGCTGCGCGCGAAGATATCGATCAAGGTCTCTTGAACGGTTGTCATACGGAAGCCGCTCTTGTCGAGCGCGGCCCGCCAATCTTCTGAATTGATCGTGTTGTTGGGCATTAGGATTCCAACCTTGCGCTTCTAATTGAGACTGTGTATCACTAAATATCCTTATTGATACACGGTATCAATAAGGAAGGCAAGGGGAGATTTGGATCGAATTCAGGGGGAATCATGAATCCACCCTTGCGCTTCCTAATTGAGACTGTGTATCATTTACTTGTTTATTGATACGAAGTCTCAATAATCTGCGAGTTCAAGACTACTGAAGGAGATGAACCCATGAAACAAGCACTTCTGTACGCCGCGCTGCTCTTGGCGCTGCTATTCCCGTTAATCGCCAATGCGCAAGACGACGACGCCTTCCCGGTCTCGATTGAGAATTGCGGCTTCGAGGCAGCTTTTCACTCCCCGCCAGTAAGCGCCATAACCATGAACCAGGGCGCCACAGAGGTTATGCTGGCGCTGGGTCTCGAAGAGCGTATGACGGGAACAGCCTATCTCGACGATGTCATCCTGCCCGAGTTTGAGGACGCTTATGATACCGTTCCCGTCCTTTCGGATACTTACCCATCGCAGGAGGTCCTGTTCGGCGCCGACCCGGATTTTGTCTATGGCTCTTACAGCAGCGCCTTTGGAGAGGCGGCTGCCGGTCCCCGCGAACAGCTTGCAGAACTCGGAATCGGTTCCTATGTGTCGCCAGTGGCTTGCGCGGATCGCTCGCTGCGTCCGGAAATTGCCACGATAGCGGACGTTTATGCTGAAGTCCGCGATATTGGCGCCATCTTCGGCGTTACAGACCGCGCCGAAGCACTGGTCGCTGACCTGCAAGCGGAATTGGACAACATCAGCGCGGTATTGGAAGATGTGGAACAAACCGTGTCGCTATTCTGGTTCGACAGCGGCGGCGATGATGTTTACGCCGGCGCCTGCTGTGGCGCGCCAGGCATGATTATGGACTTGCTCGCTGTGGAGAACGTATTTGAGGACGCGGAAGGTTCCTGGGCGACGGTGAGCTGGGAGGAGGTCGTTGCCCGTGATGCCGACGCTATCGTTATCGTCAATGCCGATTGGGATACCGCCGAATCAAAGATCGAAACGCTGACGAGCAACCCGGCTTACGCGGATATGACCGCCGTCCAAAACGAAAACTGGGTGCGGATTGACTTTAGCTACACGACGCCGAACATCCGTAATGTAGCAGCCGTGCGGATCATCGCCGAGTTCCTGTATCCACAACTGTTCGCAGATAATGACGCGGCCGAAACCGAGGGCGCCGATTCGGATGGGTAATTCCGAAGCAGTAGCGCGCTCGGGGCGGCAGTCGCCCGTGACTATCGCCCCGAGCAAACGCAAGGCGCCCCCAGAGCGAAACGCCGCCCGCTCGCGGCGGCTCATCGCTGTGCTGGCGCCGCTTATATTGCTGTCGATCACGCTGGCGGTGGTCATCGGTCCGGTGGAAATCGCCCCGCTCACCGTCTGGGAAATTGTCTTCGGCAAAGTGACCGGCGCAGAGGGAAACTGGTCCAACGCGCAAGCCAATATCGTCTGGCTTATTCGTTTCCCGCGGGTGTTGTTGGCAGGTGTTGTCGGCGCTGGGCTGGCAGTAATCGGCGTCGTGATGCAGGCTGTCACCCGCAATCCGTTGGCCGACCCGTTCTTGTTGGGCATTTCGTCCGGGGCGGCTCTGGGCGCTGTTTCCGTACTGCTAATTGGCGTCTTTGCCGGGCTGGGTATCTTTGCCCTGTCGGTCGGCGCCTTTCTCGGCGCGATGCTGGCTTTTGTACTGGTCTTTTCGCTGGCGCTTCAGCAAGGACGTCTGTTGCCCACACGCATGATCCTGGCGGGCGTAGCCGCCTCATTTATGTTCTCGTCGGTGACAAGCTTTATCACCCTCAGCGACGACAGCAGCGGAGCCGCTCGCCGAGTATTGTTCTGGATGCTCGGCGGGCTGAGCGGCGCCCGGTGGGAAGACCTCACGCTGCCAGCCTTGGCGCTCGTTCTGGGGATTATCTATCTGATGGGTCAGTCCCGTGCCTTGAACGCGCTCATCATCGGTGACGAGACGGCAACCACACTCGGCATTGATGTTCACAAATTGCGGCGCCGCCTGCTGGTCGTCACCTCACTGCTGACGGGCTTGATTATCGCTGTCAGCGGGACCATCGGCTTCGTCGGGCTGATGATGCCGCACATCGTCCGCCTCATCGTCGGCACAGATCATCGCCGTGTTCTGCCGGTCAGCCTGCTGGCGGGAGCGCTCTATCTCATCTGGGTGGACGTGATCGCCCGGACGCTGTTCGCGCCAGAGGAAATCCCGGTGGGGATTATCACATCGTTCTGCGGCGCGCCGTTCTTCCTCTGGTTGATGCGCCGCAGCAAGGGCGCCCTATGACACTCCATGTTCACGAGCTTGGCTGGTCGGTTGATGCCCGTCGGATTATCGACGATATCCGGCTCTCGGTCGAAACGGGCGCTTTCGTCGGGCTGTTAGGACCAAACGGCAGCGGTAAATCCACGCTGCTGCGTTGCATCTATCGCAGCCTAAAGCCGGACGCCGGGACGATTTCACTTGATGGCGCAGACCTGCTGGCAATGCCGCCGCGTGATGCCGCCCGCAGGATGGCGGTCGTCTTGCAAGAGAGCCCGGTACAATTCGATTTCACCGTGCAAGAGATGGTCTTGATGGGGCGTACCCCGCACAAAAGCGCCTTTGACCCAGATACAAACGATGATTGGGCAATCGTGGCGGACGCGCTGGCTCAAGTAAACATGCTGGACTTCAGGGAACGCAGCTATGGCACGCTCTCCGGTGGGGAGAAGCAGCGGGTCCTCATCGCCCGCGCGCTGGCGCAGCAGTCGCAATTTCTGGTGCTGGACGAACCCACCAACCATCTTGACATTCGCTACCAATTGGAAATCCTGGATATCGTGAGTGAACTGCGCGTCTCCACCCTTGCCGCGCTGCACGACTTAAACCTGGCGACGATCTACTGCGACCGACTTTATGTGCTTAGTGAAGGGCGCGTTGTGGCTTCTGGCGCGCCGGACGACGTCGTGACGGCGGATCTCATTCACGAGGTATACGGTGTTCGGGCGGATGTCGCCACAGATCCAGCCACTGGGAGAACGCATATTATGTACTTTCCAGCGAGTGCGTGGGCCAGCGCATGAATAAGGACACAGCAGTGATTTTGCTGGGGCGCGGCGGCTATAGCAACGCGCCCAATGAGCAGATGAACCGTCTCGTTGAGGCTCTGCGTGAGAGTGGCGCGCATGGGCTGGCAACAACCGCGTTTATCGACGGCGGATCGCCCGCCTTGCCGGATGCGCTGGCGCTGTGCGCCGCGCGCGGTGTGGCGCGGGCGCTGGTCGTCCCGGTCTACCTGCCGAGCGACCGCAACCTCGATAACTGGTTGAATCGCACTGTCCGGCGCTGGCTGCATCATAATGCCGCCGCGGATTTCACCGTTCACATGAGGCCGCCCCTGGCTGATGCGCCGGAACTGGCAGCGGCAGTCCAGGCACTCGCGGCGCGCTATGCCGATGCGCCGGGGGCGCCACTGTCTGCTAATAAAGCCAGCCCCAACAGTCCCGAATGGTCCCGCATCCCGCCCCACAGCTATCATGCGCTGCTCTGCCGGGGTCCGCGCTGCAACGCGGCCGGATCGGGCGAAATTGCTCAGGTTCTCAAGCAGCGCTTGAAAGCGAAAAAAATGGGCGATGATGCGGTTCTGGTCGCACAGACCGGCTGCCTGTACCCCTGCAACTTGGGTCCGGTCATGGTGGTCTACCCCGAAGGCCTCTGGTACGGCGGGCTGACCGTAAAGGGAGTCGAACGCATAGTCGAAGAGCATTTTGAGGGCGGCAAAGCGGTGGCGCGTTACGCCCGCTATCCGTCGCAGCAGAGACAACAACGCCCAACAGAAGTTGAGCAAGTATAGATAATGCTTGCACCGCAGAATTAAGCCTGTCCAGGCGATTTTTACCTGTCACTTGCCTGGATTTACTTCAGTCCTGCTTTAGACCAGGGCATTCCTATCAAAATGAGACGACTGACATGCTGCGAAATTGGACTGATTATTCACCACCGAGGACACCGAGAAAAGCAAAGCGCATAGCTCATCCTATGTTACAGGATTGCTTTTCAGCCACAAATAAAATTTCGCTGGCGACCTCGCCGTTTTCAAGTGACGGAATAAGAGGCATAGCACACAAATGACTCTAAACTCGGCGCCCTCGGTGGTGAAAAATATTTGATGCAATTGCCCTGTCTTTTAAACGCCAGTTTTTGACAAGCCACGGCGGTAACTGTACAATTTTGGCATATACAATCCGACAAGCCTTGACAGGGGCGATTATGCCAAAAGCCGTCTCGGACGCTGCCAGGCTGGCAGCGCAGAAAGCAGAATTGATCGCCGGCGCGGCGCTGGTTGCGCGTATCGGACTGGTGCCCTTAACGCAAGGCAACCTCAGCCTGCGCGATCCGCAGAGCGGGAACATCCTCATCACCCCGCACGACTATCCTTATGATCAACTGACAGTTGACGACGTCGTAGTCCTCGATCTTGATGGCGATGTAATCGAGGGATTCCGCGAGCCGTCGCATGAATCGCCGGTGC
The DNA here is from genome assembly GCA_028873975.1 of Chloroflexota bacterium. Taxonomy (GTDB): domain Bacteria; phylum Chloroflexota; class Anaerolineae; order Aggregatilineales; family Phototrophicaceae; genus UBA6055. Next base: position 6,704 of record JAPPMO010000050.1, on the reverse strand, counting down.
ATTTGGCGGTTTATGAACGGCGTCCGGAAGCGCTGGGCATCGTGCATGCCGAGCCGATCTATACCAACGTCTTCGGCGTCTTGCACATGCCAATCGCGCCTCTGCACGTCAACACGTTGATTAATGTCGGCGGCGAGGTGCCGGTCATGCCCTTTGCGCCTAGCGGCTCGCGTCAGTTCGGTTACGACATGCTGGAAGTGATGGGCGACAAGCGGGCGGTTGTCTGGGCGAATCACGGCATGCTGGCGCTGGGCGATTCCCTGGGCAAAGCGATCCACTGCACGGTCATGGTTGAGATTTCGGCGCAGCTCTATCATCTGGCGCTGCAACACGGTCAGCCGCACCTGATACCGCCGGAGTTCAGCGACAGATTGGTTGGATAGCCAATCTGGAAGCACGACGTTTGAAATCGGAAAGGAGGGCGATTGACGAAAGATCTACAATCAACCGCTTTGAATATGCAAGAAACGCTTGATAAGGAGAAATGAGATGTACAAGAAACTTATGCTCGCCCTGATGGTCCTGCTCATCCTGGCAGTGAGCTTGCCGGCCCTCGCCCAAGACGATGTCGTGGTGCGCTTCCGCTCCTGGAGCCCGGTGATCGCCACCACCGAAGCCATGATCGAAGCCTTCAACGCCGAGAACCCGGGCATCACAATCGAGCCCGATATCACCAACTATGGTGAATATCTGGTCGATTTGCAGACCATGGCCGCCGGCGGGTCGCTGCCCGATTTGATCGGCCTGGAACCGGGCGCATTGACGCAGCAGTATCGCGAGCATCTGATGCCGCTGCAGGATTGCGCTGTCGCCACCTGGGGCGAAGATTGGGAAGATCAATTCTTCCCGGTTGGCATTGAGCAGGCGCGTCTGGGCAATCCCGAAGGCGACGACAATATCTATGGCTTGCCCGTGTTGGTGCAGACGATCAATATGTGGTACACAGTGCCGATCTTCGAAGAAGCCGGCGTCGAGCCGCCGAGCACCTATGACGAGCTGAAGGAACTGGCGGATATGTTTAACGCGCAGGGCATCGCCCCGGTCATGATCGGCGCGGGCGACGGCTGGATCCGCCGCGATGTCTACATGCAGCTGATCCACAATGTCGCGCCCGGTTTGATCTACGAAGCCGAGGACGGCATGGCCAGCTTCGCCGACGAGCCCTTCGTCGAGGCGATGACCTGGTGGAAGCGCTTGTTCGACGATGGTATCTTCCAGATTGGCGCGCTGGGCATGTCGCATTATCCGGCCGCGGTCGAGCAGATCCAGGCAGGCCGCGCGGCCATGTTCCCGATGGGCGCCTGGTGGCAGCAGCAAGCGGGAAATCCCGATCCGCCGCCGCTGGACCAGAACTTGGCCGGTTACGCGCCCTTCAAGTTCCCCGATGTGACGGGCATGGGCGCGCCGGAAGATCTGTTGGGCGGCATTGACGTCATGATGGGCGTCACGCGGGATTCCGCTAATCCGGACGCGGCTTGCAAGGTCATCACCGACTGGATCAGCGGCGCCGGCGCACAGGTCTTGATCAATACCTATAACGACCTGCCGGCCTATATCGGCTTGCGTCCAGCCTCCTTCGGCTCGGAGAATCAGGAAGCCGTATGGGATCTCTTCACGGAAGAGTGGCTGGCGTCGGTGCAGTATGCGCGCCAGTTGAAGAGCCCGGATGTCAAGCAGGCGCTGGAAGCCGCGCTGGCTGCCGTGGCCGCGGGCGAGATGACGCCAGCGGAAGGCATGCAGATGGTGCAGGACGCGAATATGTAGGCGCCGCCAACCCCCCTCTAAATCTCCCCCCATTGCAATGGGGGGAGACGTTGCCTCCTTGCGGCTTCGATTCGTTTGGATTCGTATACCTCTAAATGTAGGACATTGCGTCAAGGCGGATTTCCCCCTCTCCAATGCTTTGGGGAGGGGGCTAGGGGGAGGGGTACAAAATTGCCCATGACCCGCAAATGGCTGATTGACAATCAAGGTCTGTTTTTCATGGCGCCGGCCATGATCTTGTTTGTCGTCTTCGTTTTGTATCCCATTTTCTATATCTTTGGCGCCAGCTTATATGATTGGGACGGCATCAACGAAGCCGCCTACATCGGCATCGGCAACTACATCGAGATGTTCACCGATGACCGCGCGTTCAGCGTCGCCATTCGCAATTCCCTCTACTGGACATTTCTGACCATCTTCCCGCAGATGTTCCTGGGCTTCGCCCTGGCCAGCATCTTGACCTCAGGCATCCCGTTTCAGAACATCTTCCGCATTATCTTCTTCATGCCGGCGATAATTTCGCCGGTGGTGCTGGGTATTATCTGGCAGCGTATATACGCGCCCTTTGGCGGCTTGCTGGCGGACCTGGGCCGGGAGATCGGCGCGCCCTTCCTGATCCAGCCTTATATTGCCGATCCCAAGATCGCCATCTTCTCCACCATCGCTGTCAACGTCTGGCAATGGACCGGCTTTTCCATGCTGATGTATGTGGCGGGCTTGCAGGGCTTGCCGGAGGAAGCGCTCAGCGCCGCCCAAGTCGATGGCGCCAGTGTCCGGCAGCGCGTTCAGTACATCATCTGGCCCATGCTGCGCCATGTACACCTGACCTTGATCCTGCTGGGCGTCATCGGCACCTTGCAGACCTTTGCCCTGGTCTATATGTTGACCAAGGGCGGACCCAACCATGCCACGGAAATGCTGCCCACCTATATTTTCCTGAAAGCGTTTCCGTTGCAGAGTATGGGTTATGCCTCGGCGGTGGCGGTGGTGCTGCTGGTGATCGCCTTGAGCGCCAGCATCTTCCAGGTGCGCGTGCTGGGTTCGCGCTTCACGATTGGGAATTGAGTTTGTCCATGAACCGAACCCCCACCCCCAAACCCCTTCCCTCATACAGAGGGAGGGGGCTTATTCAGCCCCGAACAAGCCCGGTATACGCCCCTTTCCTCCTAGTAGGCTTGTCCGCTACTGAAAACTGGACGGCTTCCCAGGTTTTATCCCATCCCCGGCCCTTCCCCAGTCAACTGGGGAAGGGTGACTCTAGGCCGGATGTGGAATATCAGGCGAATTGGCATTGCGAGCGGCGTTATGTAAGGAGTTCGCAGTATGCGCTCCCCCTTCCCTAGCTTGCTGGGGCAAGGGGGTTGGGGGGATGGGGTAAAATACGGCAGTGGCTTGCGTCAGTACCGGACAAGCCTTAGTGGGGGAAGGGGGAGCAGGTGAAACTGAGCAAGGCTTTGGCTTTCGCTTTTGTCACTGTGCTGGCGCTGGTCTGGCTTGTGCCTATTATCATGATGCTGGTGGTCTCATTCATGCCGCCCGATCAACGCGCCCCTCGTTTCGGCGGCATGCTCATCAGCGGCGTCAGCTTGCAGAACTACGTGACCGTCTTTGAAGACGCCGAGATTGTGCAGCATTTCATCAATAGCATGGCGGTGACGGCGCCCTCGGTTTTCCTGGTGGTGGCGATCAGTTCGCTGGCGGCTTTCGCGCTGGCGCGCTTGAAGTTTTTCGCCCGCGATATCTGGTTTTATCTGCTCATCTTGACCTTGATGCTGCCGATCCCGACTTTGATCGTGCCCATCTTCCAGATCAACAAAGCCTTGGGGCTCAATGACACTTATCTCGGGCTTATCCTGCCGTATACAGCTTTGGGCGTGCCCTTCGCCATCGTCATATTGCGCAGCTTTTTCGCCGGTTTCCTGAAAGAGATCGAAGAAGCTGCGATCCTCGATGGCTGTACGCCCTTCGGCATCTATTGGCGCGTCATGATGCCAGTGAGCTGGCCCGCCATCGCCGTCGTCATCATCTGGCAGTTCATGACGTCCTGGAACGAATTCATCCTGGCGCTGGTGACCATGAATAGCAATCAGGTCAAGCCCTTGACGCTGGTGCCGCTAGTCTACAGCGGACAATTCATGATGCGGCCCGGTCCTATGTTTGCTATCCTCACGCTGATTACGCTGCCGGTCATCGTGGTCTACTATCTGATGCAGCGTTTTATGGTTTCCGGTTTGACATCGGGCGCGGTCCGGGGATAAGGAAAAACATGAGCTTGATGGGTATTGACGTCGGCACGACCGGCTGCAAGGTCGTCGCCTTTGACGAGACAGGCGCTGTTTTGGCCGGCGCCGGGCGGGAGTATCCGCTGCTCAGCCCCAATCCCGGCTGGTACGAGCTTGATCCGGATCAAGTCTGGTCGCATGTCTGCGACTGCCTGCGCGAGGTGAATGCGGGGCTTCGGGCTGATCCGGCGACGGCCTTGGCGATCTCGTCCCAGGGCGAGGCGATGATACCGGTCGATGCCGCTGGCAATGTGCTGGCGAACAGCCCGGTCAGCTCCGACCGACGCAATGCGAAACAGACAGCCGAGATGGAAGCGGCGCTGGGGACAGAGCGCATCTTCGCCCTCACCGGGCAGCCGATGAGCACGATTTATACATTGCCGAAGCTGCTGTGGTGGCGGGACAACGCGCCGGAAATCATCGAGCGGACCTGGAAATTCCTCTGCTACGTTGACTTTGTGGCTTACAAGCTGGGCGTCGAGCCGGTCATTGATCACAGCATGGCGGCGCGCACATTGGCTTTCGACGTCAATCGGCTGGATTGGTCGGAGGAGTTGCTGGCCGCGGGCGGAATCCGCCGCGATCAAATGGCGAAGACGCTGCCGAGCGGCGAAATCATCGGCGAGATACCGGCCCGAATAGCCGACGATCTGGGCTTCACGGGCTCGGTAAGGGTCGTCACGGGCGGCCACGATCAGCCGGCCGGGGCGCTGGGCGCTGGCGTGCTGCAGCCGGGCACAGCCATGTACGCGATTGGCACGACCGAGGCGCTGGTGGCGGTCACCGACGAGCCGCGAAAGCAAATGCTGGAATACAACGTGTCCTGCTATCCACATGCGGCGCCGGGTTATTTCATCGCGCTCAGCGGCAACCAGACGGGGGGGCGCTTGCTGCGCTGGTATCGCGATGAGCTGGCGGCGGCCGAACGCGCCATCGCCCAAGAGACGGGCCGCGACGTCTATGATGTCATCGTCGAGCAGATTGATGACGAGCCGGGAGAAATGCTCCTGCTGCCTTACTTCGTCGGCAGCGGCGCGCTGCACAACGATCCTGCGGCGACGGGCGTGATACTTGGCTTGAACTTCGACAGGGGGCGCAAGGACATCGTCCGCGCCATCCTCGAGGGCTTGACCTACGAGCAGGCTCTCTGCATCCGCAGCTTGAACGAGATCGGCGTCGAGGTCAATCGCATAACCGCTATCGGGGGTGGTTCGCGCTCCGAACGCTGGATGCAGATCAAGTCCGATATTACGGATCTGCCCCTCTCGATCATCCATACATCGGAAGCGGCCAGCCTGGGCGTGGCGATGTTGGCGGGTTGGGCGACCGGCGTCTACAGCAGCCTCGAAGAAGCGGCCGGGCAATTGGTCAAGCTGCGCAAAACTTTCTATCCGCGTCCCGATCGCGCGCGGCGCTATCAACGGCAACTAACAATTTTCAAGGATCTTTATCAAGCGTTGAAGCCAATTTACGAGGCGCTGGCTCAATCTGAGTAGCTTAAGAAGCGAGGGATTGCTTATCCGCCGCCGTGCAAGCGGCGCCGGCGCTCTTCGATCTGCGCCATGACATTGTCGGTGACTTCCGGTTCTTCTTTTTCTTTCTCTTCCAGCCGAGATATATCCGGCTGTACGACATCATCTTTGCTGATCACGACGTCGCGGTCTTTGAATTCGATCGCGCCACCGGGGTCGCTCTTCAGCGCCGCTTTTACCTGGCGGACTTTCGCGGCTTTTCCCGCTTCTTCCGCTTCATCTTGAGCCGCCGCTTCGTCCCCCGGCGGCTTCGCAGCCCCAACTTTCGTCACTTCGCCAGCGACGACGGCGTCCGCGGTTTTGCGGGCTTTGTCGGCTTTTTCGCCCATCTCTTGCAGCGTCGCGCCGACTTTTACTGTTGTCTCGACGGCTTGTTTGCTCCTGCGGAAACGGTCAAACCAGCCCCGGGCCTGTTCCTGAACTTCATCGGCGCTTGGCGCTTCGGCATCGCTCAAAGCCCAGCGATAACCAACGTAAATGCCCGTCCCTATGATCAGGAAGGGCAGCACCGTCTGGATCAACTGCACCATCGTGCTCATCACCGCCAGCGCAGCCAACGTGCCCAAAATGACGATGAGCAGTTTGAAGGCTTTGTTGCGGTCGATTTCCATCGATCTCGCTCCTGAGTTTGCCAGGTCGGCTGCGCGCGGGCCGATCTCGGCGGCGTCCGGCTATTATTATACGTCATTCGCGCCGATTCCAGTGCGTCTCTGGCGCGGGCCCGGCTCAGCCGCGACCCAGAGCAATTACATCACATCGCGCATTCGCAGAATGGTCAAGAACGTAAACCATAATCTAACTACAGAAGTAAGTCCAAGTAAGTCATGCAACTAAAGCGAGCCTTGTAGGGGCGACCAATCTGGTCGCCCGTTGTTGCCGCGACTTGTGGTTTCGGGCGACATGGTATGTCGCCCCTACAAGGCTTGTCCGATACTGCAAATTGTACCTAATGGAAACCAGGACAATACCGAATCAATACAAAAAAGATGGCGATCCCTGCGAAAATCAACAAATTATTACGAAATCCGCCAAGTTTAGCTGTATAGTCCTGGATTATAATGGCACTGTTTTCAATGAGCAAAAGGACGAACTATGGCACAGGTTCTACACCCTCGCGCCACAACGA
>JAPPMO010000036.1 GCA_028873975.1 Chloroflexota bacterium | reverse complement strand
CGGCAAGCGTAAAGCGTCAGATCCGCGCCAGTCGAACGGCTCTGGTGAAACGGACGGCAACGGCTACTGCCACTCCATCCGCTACAAAGACGGATGTTCCAAGCCCGGCAGCGACTGACAAGATGGCGGAGACAGAGGCAAGTCTTCAGCGCGATATCCGTGCCAGCCGAACGGCTCTGGTGAAACGGACAGCAACGGCAACTTCCACGCCAACGGCTACCACGACGGATGTTCCGAGCCCGACAGCGACTGACAGGATCGCGGAGGCAGCGACAAGCGTAGAGCGTCAGATCCGTGCCAGCCGAACGGCTTTAGTGAGGCGGACGGCAACGGCAACGGCTACTTCCACGACGGATGTTCCAAGCCCGACGGCGACTGACAAGATTGCGGAGACAGCGACAAGAGTAGAGCGTCAGATCCGCGCCAGCCAAACGGCCTTGGTGCAACGGACTGCAACGGCTACTGCTACTACCACACCATCCGCTACCACGACGGATGTTCCAAGCCCGACGGCGCCTGACAAGATCGCGGAGACAGCGACAAGCGTAGGGCGTCAGATCCGCGCCAGTCGAACGGCTCTGGTGAAACAGACGGCGACGGCAACTTCCACGCCAACGGCTACCACGACGGTTCCAAGCCCGACCGCGGCTGACAAGATCGCGGAGACTGCGGCGAGCCTTCAGCGTGACATCCGCGCGAGCCGAACGGCCTTGGTGCAACGGACTGCAACGGCTACTGCTACTACCACGCCAGCAGCTACTACGACAGATATCCCAAGCCCGACGACGACTGACAAGATCGCGGAGACTGCGACAAGCGCAGAGCGCGATCTCCGCCCGAGCCGAACGGCTTTAGTGAGGCGGGCGGCAACGGCAACCGCTACTTCTTCCGCGACGGATATTTCGAGCCTCGCCGCGACTGACAAGATTGCGGAGACTGCGACAAGCGCAGAGCATGATATCCGCGCCAGTAGAACGGCTCTGGTGAAACGGACAGCAACGGCAACTTCCACGCCAACGGCTACCACGACGGATGTTCCGAGCCCGAGCGCGGCTGACAAGATCGCGGAGACTGCGGCGAGCGTAGAGCGTCAGATCCGCGCCAGCAGAACGGCTCTGGTGAAACGGACTGCGACGGCTACTGCTACTACCACGCCAGCAGCTACTACGACAGATATCCCAAGCCCGACGGCGACTGACAAGATCGCGGAGACAGCGACAAGTACAGAGCGTGATATCCATGCGAGCCGAACGGCTTTGGTGAAACGGACGGCAACGACAACCGCCACTTCTACCACGACGGATGTTCCAAGCCCGACTACGACTGACAAGATTGCGGAGACAGCGACAAGCGCAGAGCGTCAGATCCGCGCCAGCCAAACAGCTCTGGTGAAACGGACAGCGACGGCGACGGCTACCGCGACGGATGTTCCGAGCCCGACGGGGACTGACAAGATCACGGAGACAGCAACGGTAGTTCCTGACATGTTTGTAGCGACTGCAATCTCTGAAACCGCAACCGGAATCCCGGTGATCGCTACGAAAGTTTCGACGGTGAGCCGGGGGCCAATGCCGACGGCTGATGAAGGCGCGACTAAATCCGCAACGGCGACGAAGACTGTTTCGGCAGAGAATACGAAAACGGTTGCCGATCCCGTGTATCAACCCACAGTTACAGCTACGGTCCAAGCAAGCGCCACCGCGTCAATGCTGCCTTTGATCTATTCCAGATTGGTGCCAACGCCTACTGCGCTTGGATTCGTCCCGGTCGCGCAAATGGAATCCTGCGAAGCAGCAATTGACTGGGAGCCTTACCAGGTTGCTGAAGGCGACAATCTGCTTGCCATTGCGGAAAGCATCGGCACAAGTATTGTCGAGATTCAGAAAGGCAATTGCTTTGAACCGATCCGCGGTGTGCTGGCGGGGGAAACCCTGTTTTTGCCGGCAATACCAAGCATGCCGCCAGCAACAACTGTACCGGTATTCCCGGATGCCGCGGTTCCGCCCAAAGTAATCGGATGTGAATCGGAATCGTCGCGAATCGTTTCGCCGCTTGCCATGCAAGAGATACGCGGGATAATTCAGGTTATCGGCTCGGTTAACTTGCCTGACGATTTTGAGTTCCGGCTTGACGTCCGTCCCGCTTGGTCGGACAAATACTCCCAGTATATTGAGGGATTCGATTCCGTTACTAATGATGTCATAGGATTGATAAATAGCGAAGTATTCGGTATTGGGTTGCACAGGCTGCGTTTGAGCATTGTGGATGAACAGGGTGTGATGTCGAAAGGCGCAATTTGCGACCTACCGGTCGTTTTTGCGGCGCCTTGATCAAATACTTCGTCGATGCAAGTGAATTCTGAAATCGCGCTCGCATACCTTCTTTCAACGCAATGGAGTCATCATGCGTACTCTTCAAACAATGTTGCGGTTATCGCTCAAGCTCGTTGTTTATCTGACAGTGGCGCTTCTGCTTTTGGCGACCCTTTGGACGGCGACGCGGATACTGAGTCTTTGGAGTGACCAACGGCAATACAGCGCGACTAGCAATGCCCGTCAACAGGGCTATCGGGCGACAGGCACGGCTCTGGCAACGGAAGCATCCAGCCTCAGCCTGCGCGACGAATCGCAGATTGTGTTGATGCAACAGGTATTCGTGACCAGTACCCCAAGTCCACAGACGCCTTCGCCCAAAACCACCGCGACTGCGGTTCTCGCTACGCCCCAACCTGTAGATCTGCCGAGACTTTTCCTCCCCCCCGATCCAACAGCGGGACTTGAGCTTTCCGGAACCGCCGTGCCCACACGCGTCCCCTTCATTCCCCGCGACTACGATTTGATCAATATCATACTCTTGGGAGGCGACGACGAATTGACCGAGGATCGGTCCGTGCGGACTGATACCATGATCATCGTGTCTTTGAACACGGAAACCGGCACGGTTTCCATGATAAACCTGCCTCGTGATCTCTTCGTTTATATCCCCAGCGGAAAGATGGGACGGCTCAACACAGCCTTCGGGATCGGCAAAAATATCGGCTGGCAGCCCGGCGGTGGATTCGGCCTGTTGCGGCAGACCATCTTTTACAATTTAGGGATTAACGTGCACTACTATGCGCTAGTCAATTTTTCCGGCTTCAAGTCCATCATTGATCGCCTTGGCGGCGTAGACATCGCCGTCGATTGCACCTACCGGGACTTCTACCCGGTCACGCGCACGGAAACTGGCGTTGCCGAAGGCAGCGCTTATGACTGGCGGACATTGAACGTCGGTTATTATACATTCGATGGCTTTGACGCCTTGTGGTATGCCCGTACCCGCCGTTATACGGACGACCTGGACCGGGGACGCCGCCAGCAGTTGCTGCTGCGCGCAATGTGGCGCAAAGCGCGCGGCAACGGGTTGATAAACACGGTACCAGCGATATGGGGCGAGCTGGAAGAGATAGTCGATACTAACTTGCCATTTAACGCTATGCTGGGCTTGTTGCCATATTTGCTCGAGCTCGATCTTGACCGCATTCAGAATTTCACATTTCAACGCATTTACCATACACAGAATTGGCGGACCCCAAGCGGGGATTCTGTCCTATTGCCGATTTATGAAACTATCGCGGAGCTCATGCGAGACTTCTACACGCCGCCCTCGGCGAATCAAGTGGGTTTATCAGGACCTTCAATCGCCGTTTACAACGGCTCCGGCAACGCAGACTGGGACATTGTCGCGAGCGAACGATTGCGCTGGGACGGTTACAACGCCGTGGCGCTTGGGCCCCTGGCACAGGGCGAGATGGTAGAATCGAGCAGGTTGATTGACTATGTAGCCGCGAGCAAGGGAAGTTTGGTACCGGGTCTCACCAAAGGCTTAAACATGAGCAAGAAGCAGGTTGAGGCTCGGGCAAATCCAGCGCGGGTATATGATTATGAGGTCATAGTCGGTCAAGATTATGATTCATGCACATACGGCGTTTTACCGATTGATGAATAGCGTTCCGCCAGGCCTGCGCAAACGATTGCCGGCTGGCGCTTTCTCAGATCTGTGTTATCATAAATATATGTTCGGGGTATGGCGCAGTCCGGCTAGCGCGCTTGCATGGGGTGTAAGAGGTCCCCGGTTCGAATCCGGGTACCCCGACCAGCGTATAATAGGCTCACTTTAGCAGTGAGCTTTTTTCTTGGAGGGTGTGGGAAAATGAGCGAAGTTGAAATCAAGCTAACGAGCTTGGCCACCTGCGCCGGTTGAGCGTCCAAGCTCAATCCGGGCGATTTGGCGCAAGTCTTGCAGCCACTCAGTGACAATTTTAAGTCCTCGGAATTCCCGCAGGTGCTGGTGGGCTTGTCCGAGCCAGACGATGCGGCGGTTTATCGATTGGATGACGGCCGCGCGATCATAAGCACAACGGATTTCTTCCCGCCTGTCGTAGATACTCCCTATGAATTTGGCGCGATCGCCGCGGCGAATGCGCTTAGCGATGTTTACGCGATGGGCGGCGAACCATTGCTGGCGATTAACCTGGTAGCTTATCCCGACGGACTCGGGCTCGATATCCTCCAAGAGATTCTGCGGGGTGGGGCGGAAAAAGTGCGCGAGTCCGGCGCAGTCATTGCGGGCGGGCACTCAATAAGCGACAATGAGCCAAAATACGGTTTGTCGGTGACCGGCGTGGTCCCGGTGGCGAATATCATTCGCAAAGCCGGCGCGCGCCCGGGCGACAAGCTTGTTCTGAGCAAGCCACTTGGCACGGGCGTCATTACGACCGCGTTGAAGCGCGGGCTGGCCTCGTCGGCGCATATCGAGAGCGCCGTCAACGTAATGTCTCGGCTCAATCGCAACGCAGCGGAATGCGCGCGACTGCATGGGGTAGGCGCGATGACGGACATTACCGGATTCGGCTTGGCGGGACATGGGCAAGAAATGGCTCGCTTAAGCGGGGTTGATCTCCGCCTGAACTTTGAAGCGCTCGCTTGGCTGCCGGGGGCATTTGCATACGCGCAGCGCGGCATATTCCCGGGTGGCATGGAACGCAATCGTGAATACTTCTCGCGCTGGCTGTCGTTTCAGGAAAGCGCCGACGCCAATAACGAGGCGCTGCTTTTCGATCCGCAGACATCGGGGGGATTATTGATGTCTGTTGCGGCGGAAAACGCAGCAAACTTGCTTGACGATTTGCGCGACAACGGCGACGATGCCGCAATTATCGGGGATGTAGTAGACGGGGCGGGCAATCTAATCGTGTACGGCGCCTAACCTGGAGCCAGACCCCCCGAAGCAAGCGCTGGCTTTTGCGCTTACACAGTCTCGCGAGACGGGATCAAATCGAGGTTTTTGCCGACTCTCTCGAAGGCCACCAAGGCGCGATCGAGGTGCTTCTGGCGATGGGTAGCGATGTAGCTTGTGCGCAAGAGAGCTTGATTGGGCGGGGTTGCCGGCGGCACGACCGGGTTGGTATAGACGCCTTCTTCGATCAATGCCATCCAGGTCAAGCCCGTGCGAAATTGCTCGCCAATCTTGACTGGGATGATTGGCGTCTGGCTATTGAAGGTATCATAGCCGAGTTCGATCAAACCCTTGCGCATGTATTCCGCGTTCTTCCAAACCTGTTGGACATGCTCCGGTTCATTTTCGATGATGTCCAGCGCCGCCAAGACCGCCGCCAAGTTCGGGGCGGGCAAGGCAGCCGAAAAAATCAGCGATCGGGCGTGGTGCTGTATATAGTGAATAACGTCGGCCGACCCGGCGATGAAGCCCCCAATAGAAGCGAAGCTCTTGCTAAATGTGCCCATAATCAGGTCAATCTGATTGGTTAAGCCAAAATGCGCTGCCGTTCCACGGCCGCCCCCGGCGACGCCAATGCCATGCGCGTCGTCAACGAGAATGCGCGCCTCATATTTTTTGCATACTTCTACAATCTGTGGCAACAGGGCGAAGTCGCCGCCCATGCTATAGACTCCATCGACCATGACAATTTTGCCGTGTTCGTCCGGTATCCTGCTCAAGACGCGCTCAAGGTCGACAATATCATTGTGTTTGAAGCGCTTCATCATGCCGCGGGACATGGAAACCCCGTCAACAACAGAGGCATGCACGTCCTTGTCGAGGATGGCCACATCGTTCTTCCCGATCAAGGCGGAGACAGTCCCAAGGTTCGTCTGGTACCCGGTGGAAAAAACCAGCGCCGCTTCTTTGCCCACAAACTGAGCCAGACGCCGGTCCGCCTCGAGGTGCAACTCGAGCGTGCCATTGAGAAATCGCGATCCGGTGACGCTGGTGCCATAACGCTTGGTCGCATCAATCGCCGCCTCTTGCACGCGGCTGTCGGTTGTCAAGCCCAGGTAATTGTTGGAGCCCAACATGACGACGTCTTTGTCTTCGAAAGTCGCTGTCGTTCCTTCGGAGTCGCTCAGAGCGCGGAAGAAGGGGTAAATGCCCATTTCCATGGCTTCCCTGGCGACCGTAAATCCCGCTAATTTGTCGTATACATCGGCCACAGTATTCTCTTTCTCCCGGTCTTGTGACAAAAGCGTGGAATCGAGGGTACGAACGTCTGGGAGCAAGTTCGAACTTTCAAGAGTGTAACAGGGCGGCCACTGATTAACAACATTCAATCGGCAAGCAAATGACATACTTGTGCAATCCTTCACTTGCGCTTGACCGTCAATTCGTCGTACAATAGCGAGCGTTCAGCTAGCGCGTATATGGAGCGAGATATGTCAAGTCTTACGATCCGCCGAATCGTTGTTTGGGTGATCTCGATGGCGCTGGGTCTCCTCGTCGGTTACGGGATCATAACAGTGGGCTTCGATATGCTGCCGCTCTTCAGCGCAGTACAAACCCCGCAGGGCGTTAGTATTGAAGAATACGGGATGATCTATTATCTCTTCACATCGATTCCAATCGGTCTTGTTTTCGTCATCTGGCTAGATGCCTTTATGGGCACGCGCATTTTGCCAGATTAAGGGTCCTGATTTCTCAACGACGAAGTCCACTCTACGGTGGGCTTTTTTGTTTTATTTAGCCAGAAGCCCTTCAGCAGCTTTGGCGAAGCTCTGTCATTGCGCAAGTTGATAGCTATCGCGACAGCGATGATAGATTCTGCGAGCAGCTAGCGGGTAAGATGGCATTATGACGCGAGAACGAAGATCAACCATATCAGGCTTGTATAAAAAGCCGCTTGCCGAGAGGCAGGCGATCGCCCGCGATTGGGCCGATCTTTCGGCCGAGGACCTGCAAAGCCTGGAAAAAGGCGGCTTGGCTTTGCATGAGGCCGATCTGATGATTGAAAATGTCATCGGACGGTATTCCTTGCCGTTTGGGGTCGCCACGAACTTCTTGATCAATGACATCGACTACCTGGTTCCAATGGTCATTGAAGAGCCATCGGTCGTTGCGGCTTGCAGCTTTGCCGCCAAGCTGTTTCGCGCGGGTGGGGGCTTCCAGGCGGCGAGCGACGATTCGCTGATGACGGGGCAGATTCAACTGCTTGATGTCAAGGACAGGGATCGCGTTGTCGGGGCTATTGAGCAGCACAAGGCGGAGATAATTGACAAGGCGAATGAAACAGCGGGCAGCATCAAAGAACGCGGAGGCGGCGCCGTCGACCTGCGGACTCGCATTTTCAAGAATACAAGCATAGGGGAAATGATCGTCGTTCACCTGCTCTACGATGCGCGTGATGCCATGGGCGCGAACGCGGTCAATACGGCATTGGAACACGTCTCGCCATTCATCGAAAAGATCAGCGGCGCTCGGGCAAATCTACGGATTCTAAGCAATCTGTCCGATCATAGAAGGGTATGGGCCGAAGGCAGTATTCCCGCCTCCGCCTTCGGCAAGGAATACGCGAGCGGGGAGGAAGTCATCGACGGCATTCTGGAAGCTGCCGTATTCGCCGAGCTGGATCCCTACCGCGCGGCCACACACAACAAGGGCATCATGAACGGGATTGACGCGCTGCTGATCGCTACCGGGAATGACTGGCGGGCGGTCGAAGCGGGCGCGCATGCCTATGCAGCCCGCGCCGGCCGTTATTCAAGCCTTAGCCGCTGGTGGAAAGATGAAAGCGGCGACTTGCGGGGGCGAATTGAATTGCCCCTGGCGGTCGGCATTGTCGGCGGGGCAACGCGCGTCCATCGCCTGGCGCAGACCGCGCTCAAGATCCTTGGCCTTCGGTCGGCGCGACAACTGGCGGAAGTGGCGGCGGCGGTTGGGCTGGCGCAAAACCTGGCGGCAATGCGCGCGCTGGCCACCGATGGCATTCAGAGCGGGCACATGCGTATGCACGCCCGCCAGCTAGCGATTGCCGCCGGCGCCCATGTTGAAGACGTCCTGGCGATAGCGCAGCAAATGGAAGCGGAGGGCAAGATTCGATTGGAACGCGCAAGAGAACTGGTCAAGCAACGGAAGTCACGATCATGAACAGTGAATCAAGCTGGCTGATGAAGCCGGATCGAGGCGTAGGCATCGTCGGATATGGCGCCTACATACCATGCTACCGATTGCCCGGCCGCGAGATATCGCGAATATGGACGAAGGGGCAGGGCGCCGCGCCGGTGCGGGAAAAGGCAGTGGCGGGCATTGACGAAGATGTGATCACGATGTCGATTGAGGCGGCGCGCAACGCTATCGCTTGCGCCGAGATTGCCGCGGAAGATATTCGCGCGGTTTGGGTTGGCAGCGAGAGCCATCCCTACGCGGTAAAGCCGTCAAGCACGGTCGTCGCCGAAAGCATTGGCGCCTCCGCCAATATCCAGGCTGCGGACTGGGAGTTCGCCTGCAAAGCAGGTACCGAAGCCGTGCAAGCCTCGATCGGGATCGTCGGCAGCGGTATGGCGCACTATACGCTAAGTATCGGCATGGATACAGCCCAAGGCAGACCCGGCGACGCGCTGGAGTTTACAGCCGGTTCCGGCGGCGCCGCTTTCATATTAGGACCGGCCGAGGAAAGTTACGCAGTCTATCAAGGGAGTTACAGTTACGTGACGGATACGCCTGACTTCTGGCGCAGATCCGGGGAAATTTATCCCAGTCATGGGGATCGCTTTACCGGTGAGCCAGCCTACTTCGCCCATACCATAGCGGCGGCATCGACCTTGATGGATATGATGGGCAGTTGCGCTCAAGATTATCAGCATGCCGTTTTTCACCAGCCTAATGTCAAGTTTCCCGCACGAGCCGCCAAGTCACTTGGCTTCAGCCCAGAACAAATCGCGGGGGGCTTGCTCGCAAACGATATTGGAAATGTTTACTCCGGCTCCTGCATGATCGGATTGACCGCGCTCCTCGATCAAGCCAAACCCGGCGATCGGATTCTGATGGTCAGCTATGGCAGTGGCGCGGGATCGGACGCCTTTGACCTCTATGTTACCGACAGGATCGACGAGAAGCCGAAAGATTTGCCCTCCACTCGGGACTATATACATCGCCGGATTGAAATTGACTACGCTACTTATGTTCGCTATCGCGACAAACTCAAGGACTAGCCCGACATGAATGTATCAATCATCGGCGCAGGCATGATCCCGGTGCGCGAGCACTGGACTAAAGGCATTCGCGAGCTGGCCGCGGAAGCAGCCGGACTAGCCCTCGAAGATGCCGGAACCGCTCATGTTGATGCCTTGTATGTCGGCAATGCCTATGGCGCGGCTTTCAATCAACAGACTCAGTTGGGCAGCTTGATCGGCGCCGAATTAGGGATGAACGGTATCGAGGCTTTCACATGTGAAGCGGGCGATGCGTCGGGTGGCGTCGCGCTGCGAACCGCTTGTCTCGCCGTGGAATCCGGTTTGGTGAGGTCGGCGCTGGTCGTCGGCGTCGAGAAGGCGACAGACATCGTTGGTCCCGCGCGTGTGGGCGCGCGAACTATCAGCTTGGACGCCGACCTGGAATCGGTCCACGGGCTGACCATGACCGCCTTGGCCGCGCTGGTGATGCGACGGTACATGCATCAGAACGATCTGACTCTGTCGGACTTTGAAGGGTTCAGCGTCAACGCCCATAGAAATGGCGCTGTTAATCCCTGCGCCATGTATCGCAACAGGCTGCGAGACGGGGCATTTGCCAAAGCGCCGATGATTGCCGACCCGGTCAGCCTGTTTGACTGCGCCCCGGATGGAGACGGCGCCGCAGCCGTCGTTCTGGTCGAGTCAGATCTTGCGGCTGATATGGTGCCGCAGCCAGTGCAGATCTGCGCAAGCGCGGTTGCGACGGATCGATTTATGTTGCAGGACCGCGACGATCCACTTCATTTCGCGGCAATCGGGAAATCGTTTTTTGGCGCGCTGGAACAAGCCGGGCTCGGGCGCGCGGATATCGACCTATTTGAATTGCATGACGCCTATACAGTTATGACGGCGCTTGCGCTTGAAGCGATGGGATATTGTCTTCCGGGCGCTGGTTGGGCGCTGGCCTCGGACAAGGGATCGCATATTGCTCTGGACGGCGATCTGCCCATTAGCACTTTCGGAGGCTTAAAGAGCCGAGGCAATCCTGGCGGCGCCACCGGCATCTACCAAGCCGTGGAATCGACGCTGCAATTGCGCGGGTCCGCAGGCTCGAATCAAGTTCCTGACGCGCGACGCGCGCTCGTCCAAAATATCGCCGGCCCGGGAAGCACCGTGGTAACGCATATCTTGCAGAGACAGCCGGACGAAGCCTGATAGGCTATGACAGTATCAATTGCTATCACGATAGCTTTTGATAGGCGGCTAATCGTAAAGTGATGGCGAACATTGCAGTTGGGGGGCAAGGAGAGATCTGATGCGGGTAGCCAAATACTGGCGTAACAACAAACTTCGCTATCGCTTGATCAGAAACGCTGAAGGCGCCGTCCGAAAACCTGAAGTCAAGCGCCAGTCCAAAGACAGGCCTGCAATCGCGCTGCGCCGCGAGGCAGCATTGGAGGCAGAGACGGCTTAATGCTTGACCAAGACGAAACGCAGTATTCGCGTGTCAAGGGCGATCAATCCGCCATGGCCGGCACGATTTACAGTTACACGCTCTTACAGGAGCCGCCTTTGGGCTATGAATCGCAGGCGCCGTACTACGTGGCCTTGGTGGAACTGGATGACGGCGGGTTGGTCACAGCGCAATTGACAGACATTGACGGATCCGTGCAAATCGGGGATCGAGTAGAGATGGTGACCCGCAAACTGACCACTGACGGGCCTCAAGGCATGATTGTCTACGGATACAAGTTTCGTCCGGCGCTTTAGCGGAGTCATCCCGGAACATTGGAAGGCTAAAACAAAAGCCGCTCGTATGAGCGGCTTTGGCGTTTATTGTGAAGTGGGAAACTTGACTAGACGCTCTGAGCAACCTTCCGCTTCTCGTCGTATGCCAAGGAGATCTCGCTGTTGGCATCAAAGATGTGGATGTTGTCCAGATTGAATGTCACGTTCATATCGTTGCCCACCGCCGCATCGGTCCGCGGATCGGTGCGGGCGATGAAGTTCTTGCCGCCGCTTTCGAGGTAGATGATCACTTCGTTGCCCATCTGCTCAACAACCTCGACATTGGACACGAGGTTGGCCGGGATGATGCCCTGCGGCAAGTAATTCGAGTCATGAATGTCTTCCGGACGGATGCCGCAGACAACATCGGAGCCAACATGGCTTCTGTAGGTATCGGCCTTGTCTGCGGGCATGCGCAGGGAGAACGAGCCCAGATCCACGACAAGGTTGTCGCCATCCGGTTTGATGGTCGCATCAAAGAAGTTCATCGACGGGCTGCCAATAAAACCGGCCACGAATACGTTGCGTGGATTGTGATATAGGTTATAGGGGGAATCGATCTGCTGCAGCATGCCTTCATTGAGTACACAGATCCGCGTTCCCATGGTCATGGCTTCGACCTGATCATGTGTTACATAGATAAAGGTCGTTTCCAGACGTTGGTGCAGCCGGCTGATAAAGGAGCGGGCTTCGACGCGCAACTTGGCATCGAGATTCGACAGAGGCTCGTCCATCAAGAAGACAGCCGGCTCGCGCACAATCGCGCGACCGACGGCGACGCGTTGACGCTGACCACCGGAAAGCTGGCGCGGACGCCGATCCAGCAAGTGCCCGATACCCAATTCATTGGCGGCTTCGCGAACGCGCTCGTCAATGATTTTCTTGGGAGTTTTACGCAGCTTCAAACCAAAAGCCATGTTATCATACACGGTCATATGCGGATAAAGGGCGTAACTCTGGAAGACCATAGCCACATCGCGATCCTTAGGCGCGACATTGTTGACAACGCGGTCGCCAATCAAAATCTCGCCCTCGGTGATTTCTTCCAGACCAGCAAGCATGCGCAAGCTCGTCGATTTACCGCACCCGGATGGTCCGACGAAAACCAGAAATTCCTTGTCGGCGACCTCAATGTTCAAGTCCGACACGACACGTTGATCGCCAAAATCCTTTGAAACATGATTGAATGTAACACCAGCCACGAGAGCCTCCGGTCAATTACTAGATGGACGAAAATACTGTTAAAACTGCACAAAGAGCTAACTTGACAGTGAATTGCTTTTATAGTGGCAATTATAGCGGTTTTTTCTGATTTTGCAAATATTTTGGCGAATTGATGTAAAATTCCCGTAAATTCCCGGCGGAGCGCGGAGAAACCATGGCTGACAACCCAAACGCAGAGATCATCGCAATTGGAACGGAATTGCTTCTGGGCGAGATTACCGATACAAATTCGGTCTTCATGGCCAGGCAGTTGCGGAACATCGGGGTCAACATTTTCTTAATGACGACGGTGGGCGACAACCTCGGCAGGATCGCCGAATCGATAAGAGCGGCTCTTGGCCGCGCGGAGATCGTTATAACTTGCGGCGGGCTGGGACCAACTGTGGACGATATGACGCGGCAAGCCGTTGCCGACGCTGCGGAAAGACCGCTCGAGTTTCATCAATCGTTATATGACAACATTGTCGAGAGATTCCGCGGATTTGGCGTGCGCATGACCGCAAACAATCGACAACAAGCGTACTTGCCGCATGAGGCTCTCTTGGTGGAAAACCCCGTCGGCACAGCGCCGGCCTTCATTGTCGAGTCGGACCTGGGCATTATTATCAGCCTGCCCGGGGTCCCGCGAGAAATGAAATATCTGCTGACCGAATCCGTCGTGCCCTATTTGCTGCGCAAGTTTGACCTGGGCATCATCGTTGCCAGGACACTGAGGACCGCGGGGATCGGCGAAAGTTCGCTGGATGACATGATCGGCGCGGAGATTCTCAATGAGCGCAATCCAAGCGTCGGTCTGGCGGCGCATCATGGCTGCGTCGATATCCGTCTGACTGCCAAGGCGAAGAGCAAATTCGAAGCGGAGTCGCTGTTGGACGCGATGCAGCAGAGGCTTTTTAACCGAGTCGGGGATCATATCTTTGGGACCGGCGAGGCGACATTGGAGGGTGTAGTTTCCCAGATGCTGGGGGCGCGCCAACTCTCGATTCATATATTGGAAGCTGGCTTGCCGGGCGTCATAAGCGAGCGACTTGATTCGGGTCTGTCTCTTGTTAGTTCAGAGGCGCTTGCCCATCCAGGTGACTTGTTCAACAGACTGGGGCGGGATCCGCGGGATACTACGCTGAGAGAGTTGGCGGTGGATGCGGTTCAGCATTCTCGACGAGAAAACGGGTCTGATGCCTGCGTTGTATCGCTGAGTTATCCCGATCTGGACGAGAACGCGGATGTCGAGCAGGGTAGCGCAATCGCCATCGCAACCGCCGACGGGCTCGCGTATCGTGCCTACGGGTTCGGCGCGCGCTCGGCTCTGGCGCAGGACTGGTTGTCTCGCTGGGGGCTGGCCAACCTGTGGCGAATGCTCAAGGATGGGAATTGAGCGGAGGACTAGCGGGTCATTCGTCCAGACTCAATAGCGCCATGAAGGCTTCTTGCGGCAGCTCTACAGAGCCGATCATCTTCATGCGCTTTTTGCCTTTTTTCTGCTTTTCCAGCAGTTTCTTTTTTCGCGTGACGTCTCCGCCGTAACATTTTGCCAGCACATCTTTCCTCAGCGCTTTTACATTTGCGCGCGAGATCACCCGTTTGCCGACAGCGGCTTGCACCGGCACCGTGAACATCTGCCGCGGGATCAATTTCTTTAGCCTGGTGATCAAACGCTGGCCACGATGATAGGCATCGTCGCGATGACAAATCATGGCCAGCGCGTCGACCGGCTCGCCATTGACCAAGACATCAATCTTGACCAGGTCGCCAGTACGATATTCTTCAAACTGATAGTCGAGGCTGGCATAACCCTGGGTCACGCTTTTGAGCTTGTCATAGAAGTCGATGATTATTTCCGACAGTGGTATGGAGAAATGCAAGATGACCCGCGACGCGTCGAGGTATTCGGTCGTTTCGTATAGCCCGCGCTTGTTGATTGCCAGATCCATGATCGCTCCGATATATGTTTGCGGCGCGTAAATCTGGATCTTCATCCAAGGCTCCTGGATCTCGACTATGCCGTTTTCGTCAGGCAGCAAAGCCGGGCTGTCTATCAGGACTGTCTTGCCATTCTTTTGCAATACGCGGTATTCGACGCTCGGCGCCGTGGCCAGGATGTCCAGGTCGTACTCGCGCTCCAGGCGCTCCTGTACGATCTCCATGTGGAACAATCCCAGGAAGCCCGCCCGAAAACCGAAATTCAGCGCCTGAGATGTTTCCGGTTGAAAGACCAGGGAAGCGTCGTTGAGCTGAAGCTTGTCGAGCGCATCACGCAAATCGGCGTAGTCTTCGTTCTTCGTTGGGTAGATGCCGGCAAAGACCATCGGCTTGACCATTTCGTAGCCGGGCAAGGGGACCTGGCTGCCTTTGTTGCCCAAGGTTACGGTATCGCCGACGCGGCATTCCTGGACGGTTTTCAGGCCCGTGGCGATATAACCTACTTCTCCGGCGCGCAAGTCGTCGACGGCGCGCATGATGGGGTCGAAGACACCGATTTCCACAGGCTCGAAGCGAGCGCCAGTCGCCACGAGCTTGAGCATTTGCCGCCGATTGATCGCGCCATCAACCACGCGCACGTATGCAATGACGCCTTTGTAGGCATCGTAGTGCGAATCAAAGACGAGGGCGCGGAATGGCTCCCCGGCATCGGTTGAGGGCGGCGGCACTTCGACAAGCACTTTTTCCAGCAGGTCGCGCACGCCGATGCCATTCTTGGCCGAAATGCGGGGCATTTCCTTCGCTGGACTGCCCAACAAGTCTTCAACATCACCCGCCACGTCGCCCGGCTGCGCCGCGGGCAAATCAATCTTGTTGATGACCGGAATGATCTCCAGGTCTTGTTCCAAAGCCAAATAGACGTTGGAGAGTGTCTGCGCTTCGATTCCCTGGCTGGCGTCGACGACAAGAATCGCGCCCTCGCAGGCTTGCAGCGCTCGGCTCACTTCGTATGTGAAATCGACATGTCCCGGGGTGTCTATCAGGTTGATCGTATACTGATTGCCGTCGTCGGCGTCGTAAAGCATTCTCACTGCGGAGGCTTTGATCGTGACGCCACGTTCGCGTTCCAGCGCCATGCTGTCCAGCAATTGTTCTTGCATCTCGCGCGCGGCAACTGTATTGGTCAGTTCCAGCAAACGATCCGCCAAGGTGCTCTTGCCGTGATCGACATGGGCTATGATACAGAAGTTGCGGATTTTATCGATTTCCATCTTCGTCTTTGTTCCAGCCCTTTGAAAGTCATTATCATCGATTATCGATTGGCGGAGTAGGGCTAGCTACGACGCGGAATCAACCAGGCGCCGGATGATAGCGAGAACCTCGCTGTCCGAGCAGCTTGACCCGCCATTGCGAAGCCACATCAAGAATTCGACGTTGCCTTTTTTGCCGGTAATGGGCGACCGCATCAGATCCAGGATCGAGAAGCCGTGCGAGGCGGCGTACATTGCAATCTCTTGCAAGACACGCTTGTGCACCGCTGGATCTTTGATGATGCCGCCTTTGCCGACATCCGACTTGCCGGCTTCGAACTGTGGTTTGACCAGGGCAACAAGGTCGGCTTGCGGCAACAGCCATGCCTTGGCCGGGGGCAAGATATGCCGCAGGGAGATGAATGAAACGTCGACGGCGAGCAATCCGACGAGTTCGCCCAGCGAATCCAGATAACGCGCATTTGTCCGTTCCAGCAGGCGCACGCGCTTGTCCTGTCGCAATCCGAAGTCGAGTATGCCGCTGCCAACATCAATAGCGTGAACGCGCGCTGCGCCCGCCTGCAGCAGGCAATCCGTAAAGCCGCCCGTGCTCGCGCCGACATCAGCGCAGATTTTCCCTGCCACGTCGATTCTGAATTCGCGCAGAGCCGCTTCCAGCTTGAGCCCAGCGCGACTGACATAGCGCTGTTTCTCCTTGAGCCGAATGCACGCGCTGCTGGCAACCAAGGCGCCGGGTTTGTCAACGAGTCTGCCATCGACGTTGACCTCGGCGGCCATGATCATGGCGGCGGCTTTTGCGCGACTCTCGGCCAGCGCGCGGTCGACCAGCAGCATATCCAGTCTTCGCTTGTCAATCATTTAAGTAACCGCGCACCAATTCCATCGTGATATCCACGGCGCGTTGGTCTTCCCCGAATTGAAAGCTATCGGCAGCGAGCGGCAGGTACCCGTCCGCGGCGACAATAACGCTATAGGGCGTATCCGCCGCCAGCGGCCGGGCAAATTGAAAATCGCCGTTGCGGTCAGTCGTTGAAGTGGAGAACACTTGCTCTTCTTTCCATTCAAACTCGCTTGCCGAATAATCTTCACTTATCAGGACGATTGTCACATTTGCTATTCCGGTCAATGTGGCGGCATCCAGCACAGTCCCGCGCAGCAAGGCGCCATCGTATTCGGCCAGGCGATCAATCGGCAATTGCCCGATGCCTACGGTCCCTTCAATTGCCAAAATCTGCAAATTATTCACGAGCAATTGCAATTCATATTTGCCGTCTGGGGGCGAGTCAACTGATAGCATAAAGTCGGATCCGCTCTCTACTGTAACCCAGGCATAAGTCGATTCGAAAAACGGCAGATCATCAACCAACCAGCGGACCGTCCAGTCCGTGCCACCCGCGATCGCCTGCCAATCGAACAGAGCGAAAATCGACGGTACAGCTTCTGTAAATGTTGACGATGCAATCGAGTCTCTCGCGTCAAAGACGCTTGACGCGGAAACATAGCGCCCGTTGGAGAATACAGCCGGGAGCGGGCCGCCGGTACTCCCAGCGACGACGAAATCCGAGGTAGCGGACAGAACACGATCGAGATAAAGCTCCAGACGATACTTCCCGGGTATCAATCCGCCCAAGGGGCGGAGCTGAACAACGTCCGACCCGTTCGCGCCTCGGGACCAGATATCATTCGTGCGGCCCACCTCTGCGCCGCCGTAGTACCAGATCGCGCTCCAGGGTGTTCCGTCTGATAAATTAGCGTAAAGAAACCGCGCATAGGCGATTGTGCCGATTGGCAAGATATAACCGTTGCCGATGAGGTTGCCTTGATTATCCAGCAGCCCAAACACGATATTGCTGAAGCGAGCCGAATTCTCGGCTCCGCCGCCCACGACGATGCGCTGGCTGGCCGCGGCCAGACCGTTGAGCAGCAACGTAAACTGATAGGCGCCATTTGGCCAGGGCTGATCTCGACTTCCGATATACCAGAGGCCATTCTGTCCGCCGCTCCAATGCACGGGCGGCAAGCTGAAAGTGACGTCCGGTATGCCGTCGCGCGTGACTCTCAGCTCATATACGGTTTCGGGTGTCATGTTGCGGTAGTCAAAAAAAAGATAGAGGCTGTTAGTGTTGGCGGGCATCGCGCCAACAACTGTCGAAGGCAAACCATCTACCACCGAGGGAGAAAAAATGAGACGGGAAACGGTGGGAGGTTCAGATGACAACAGCATCCTCGCAGGCACTGTATGGATTTGGACGCGCAGATCAAGAGCGGCGCCCCTGATCAGGCTTTGCGCCAGGCGAATCGGCCTTATCGTGCTGATGAAGTCGCCAGTGGGGACACAGTGATCGCTGCTGTTGATAAGTCCATCGCCGGTCGTATCTTCAATGAAGCGACAGCTATCTTCCGTCACAGGGCGGCCATACTTCGCGCTGGTAGGGATGCCAATCAATTGTCCCAGACTGTCGTATGCGCCTCCGCCGGACATTGTCCCCGGTAGTTCAGCCCTGGTCTTGAACCAGGCTCGGGTCCCGCCGCGCGGCTCCGAGATGAAAGCTGTGATTGTCCCTCGCGCGATCGTCACGGCTTGATTGCCTATGTCCCGATATCCGGACACGAATATGTTGTCGTCAATGTCAATATCCGCCGATGCCCCGATCCCGACGAAAGGCAAGACTGGCAGCGCGCCAGCCGCAATGGTGCGACCATCCAATTCGCGCGTAATGCGCAAAACCGCGATGTCCAGACCTTGGTCGGCGTTGGCGATCTCGGCGCGATATTTTGGCACTGGCGGTTCGTTGAGGTCGACATTCATGGAAACGATAAGCGTTTCGCCGTCGCAGGTTTGGCTTGGCACTACGCTATGCGCGCTGGTCACGATCAAGCCGTCCGCGCTGACGATTGTGCCGGTACTGACGCATTTTACGACCAGATCGTTGGCCAGACTTTGCGCTTGGTATATGAAGACTGTCGCCCGCTTGATGGCATCCAGATCCGTTTGGGCGACGCCAAACGAAGGCGCAAACAGCGAGAGCAATAGCCCGGCAAAAATATATATCGAGAGCTTATTCACCGTTACAATCAAAACTCCAGGCTTTGGATGAATCGATCCAAGGTTGCCCGTTCACGCTGAAAGATGCTCGCGTCGGCGCGAAAGGAAACGATAACCGCTTGGCCGCGGCTGATCGTGAGCACGTCCAAGCCCGCGACAATTGCCGACAAGCCCTCCAGGAATGGGCTCGCGTCCCGGGAAACATAGGAATAGGACATCGTCACTGCTGCCGTGTCGTCAGGCAGGACATAGATATCATAACCGAGTACCGTATAGTCAATGAGCGTCTGGGAACGCCGAAGCGTCAAGCGGTCCAAAAGATTGCGCTCGGTAGTGTCGGGTCCAACGGGCAATGTGCGTACCTCAATTAGTGTGTTGAAACCCAGTTGCGCTGTGTTCTCTACACGAAAGACATAGTCCCCGACCTCGCTCAACAGCCAGCGATCTGGATAGCGGGCTGTGATGCCGGCTTCGACATTATTGTATATCAGGGAGCGGTTGAGGCTGCTGTCGCGCAGGTTGGCGCCAGCGATCAAGCCGAGCCCGATCAATACAAAGCTGAAGAGCATCGACCAGCGCTGCCGAGGCGTCAACAAGACAGCTTGGGCGCGACCTGTATCAAATTCCATCGCTGTCTCTGCTGCTTGCGAACGCTTCGCGTTCTCGTCTCTCGGATGCGTTGTACAAGAAAAATGTCAGCGCGCCTGTTAAACAGATTGCGACAATTAGAAATAATATGCCGAACAGGGGCCGATCTTCGTTTCCGGCGGTGCCTAATGGTCCGCTCATTATCCCGGTAAAGACTGGCGCGATGAGCCCGGTCGTGGCAGCCGCCGCGATGACGTTTGTTGGCAGCACAAGCGGCATGGCGTTGCCGAAATAGGATTCTGTGATGCCCAAGGCGATGAACATGGCCGATGCAAACTGAATCGCAAGATTGGCAAGCACATAGTTGGCCGCAATTGCCAGGGATGGCTGGAGTTGCCAGACAATGGCTATATTGAGGTAAAAGCTGTAGCCGACTGCGCTCGCCAAGCAATAAGCCACCGCATCGCTTCGCATTCGCAGTTCATCGGGATAAATGGTGAACCTAAGAACCAGCAGCTTGAGACCGGCATCGACAAGTCCAGCCGTCAGGGCGAAGCCTAGAATCCGGCGGAAGACCGTCTCCAGAGGCAACCATTCTTCCAAACGAAAAAAGTCCTGTACGAGCGGTAGACCGATAGCCGCGGCCGACAAAGCGGAGAGGACGGCGACGCCAAACAGGCGGCGCCTGGGCCGAGCGCTTTGAGTTTCAGGCGCTACCGCGATTGCCAGCCAAACAACGGGCACAAATAGAAGCAAGGCAGCCGTGAGAACACGGCTGACGTCGCTTTCCGGTTTCAGCGACAATGTTTCTGACAAGACAAGGAACAGGAGGCAAAGCGCGATTATCATGGCAAGCTGAATCACTATGTTTCGCCAGACAGGCACTGTCGCATGGCGCTGGCCATCGCCGGAAGCAAGCAGTCCTTGGAAAGCCTCGGTCATAGATTCACCGCAAATGGCGCGCAAGGCCGATGTTCAATCATACTTAAAAGCTACGCAACTTTGCCGCTCTTGTAAAGTGGAAAGGCGTGTCGCCAGTTGTCTATGCAAGATTCGAGATCTGAGACGTCTTTCCAGCGCATGTGGTATGCTCGTTCCAAGCAAAGGTAAAGGCAATATGCGTCGATTATGCACTGTCGCCTTGGCGATTTGCATGGCATTCAGTCTCGCCGGTTGCGGGGGCGGCGGAACCCGCGTACCCTGCGGTCAAGACAACGGCTGCGTCCGTTATGCCTTGATCGCGGATTTCCCAATCCTGGATCCGCATATCGCCGAGCTTCCCGAAGCCGGCATGATCTTCCGTCAGATCTATGACACGCTCGTATACCGCGATACCCGTACAAAAGAGTTTCTGCCCGGCTTGGCTCGCTCTTGGGAAATATCGCCGGATGGCCTGGTCTATACGTTTCATTTACGCGACGATGTTCGCTTTCATGACGGTACACCCTTCTCTGCGGCCTCCGTGGCGGCCAATTTGGACAGGATTGTGGATCCTGCCACTGTGTCCCGCCGCGCTCGGAGCCTGCTTGGTCCCTTTAGCCACTATGAAATCCTCGACCCGCGCAGGATTCGTCTGTACTTGCATTCGCCGTTCGCTCCATTGCTTGACAGCTTGGCTCAGCCTTTTCTGGGAATCGCAAGCGAAGCTGCGCTTGCTTCGTACGATAACTTGCGCTATCAGTTTCATCAGTCCGGCAGCGGGCCCTTCGTCCTGGAAAAGTACTTGCCCGGGGACCGCATCGTGTTGCGGCGCTTCGACCTCTACGCAACCAAAGCGGGAATCTATTCGTCTTTGAGCGGCGGAGAGGCGCAACGAGTTGAATTCTACATAGTGGAAGGACAAAACGCGACTTCGCAACAAGTTTTGAGCGAGGCTTTTGACATCCTCGACGAAGTCCCGCCAAAGACAGCCACGAACCTCGCGGGCAACAGCCGAATCCAGGTATTGCCAATTGAGATCCCCGGGCAGACGGTTCAGCTTCTGTTCAACACCAGGCGCGAGCACGTCAATGAGGCTGATGTCAGGAGGGCATTGCTTGTCGCTACCAATCGCGTAGCGATAGCGAACAACATATATGCCAATTACTCGCCTGTGGCCTGGGCGCCCCTATCAATAGCAACAGGATATTCTCACACCGGTTTTGTCAACGAACTGGCTTTTGATCTGGGATTTGCTCAAGAAATACTGGAGCAGAGCGGATATCAAGACTTGGATGAGGACGGCATCCTGGATCGTGATGGCCTGCCGCTTAGACTTTCAATTGTTATTCCGCCGTGGGGACAGTTGCCCGAAGTTGCCGAATTCATTCGGGAACAGTGGCGGCAAATCGGCGTGCAGCTTGAGATCGATTCTGTACCTGGTTTCGGACGGCTCGCCGAAAAAATCCAGGCGGGTGAAAACGACTTGGTCGCTATTGAAAGTTATGGCCTGGATCCCGCGATTCTGGGCAATATTTTCTCTAACCAAGCGATCTACTCGGGTTCCAGAATGGAAGACGAAGCGCTTAACGGTCTGTTGCTGCAGGCGGTGGAAACACTGGATCCGTCTTCTAGGCGCAGCCAATACTATGAAATCCAAGCATACCTGATGGCAAATGCGCTAATCCTGCCTATCCGCGAGAATGTGCGGTTGCGTCTTGCGAGATCAAACGTGCGCGACCTGCGTTTCGACGCCTACGGTTTCTATCCGTTATTATTCAACGTGCGGCTGGGCGACAACTGATTTACGGTCGCAGGGTGATTCTAGTGCCCGTCCGCTGGTCTTGATCCATCAAATCTGTCAATACGTTCGGTCTGCGGCCGTTAGCAATGATGACTTCCAGGCTCGGAACCTCAGCAACCAAGTCCACCATCTCTTCTACCTTCTGCAACATGCCGCCTGTGACGTCAATACCGGACGAGCCCCCCATGACAGATCTGATCGAATCGAAACTCGATGGTGTGACCGAGGGGATCACGCGTCCGCGGGCATCCAAAACGCCATCAACTTCGCCTAGCAGAATGATCCGCTTGACCGGGAACGATTTCGCCAGATGCGCAAATAGCCGCTCCGTTGAAATGATGGCGCCGCCAATTTGGCTGTCAAGCACGACATCGCCATGCACCAGTGGAACAAGGCCGGATTCCAATGCTTGCGCGATCAAGCTCGTTTGCATTGCGGTGATTTGCCCGTCAGCCGATTTGATGATGGACGATGGCTGAAAGCGCATCGCTGGCAAGCCTTGCTCCAACAATTCGAGCAAAACAAGGTGGCTTAGCGCCAGAGCCGCCTCAGCCACTTTGGTGAAACCGAGCCACTGTTCCGCTGAGTTTACGCCGGCCGCTGTTTGATGGATTTTCGCCGCAAAATGACCAAATGAACCGCTGCCGTGTCCAATGACCAGTCGCAAGCCGGGCTCAGCTTCCCATACTGCCTTTATCTGGCTGGCGATTGTTCTTGCGGCCTCCTGGCGAAATGCCCGCGCTTTGCCCTTGTCGGTGATGAGCGAGCCGCCAAGCTTGATAAGAGTAGTCATGAGAAACCAAGTCTTAGTTCAATACAAAATCGACGACGCTCACGGCGCCCGCCAGACTTAAGGCTCGCCTTACCGCCTGGACGGTTGATCCGTCCACCAAGGCGATCATGTTGCCGCCCATTCCGCCGCCGGAGAGTTTGGCGCCCATAGCTCCTGCGGCAATGCTGGCGTCAACAAGCTCGTCCAATTCCGGAGACGATATGCCAAGCTGACGAAGCAAACGATGGTTCTCGTTCATTAAGGCGCCCAATCGTCCCTGCTCGCCGCACTCAAGCGCGTGTCGCGCATCGCTTACAACTTGGCCAATTCTCAGGAATAGCTCCTCAGTCTCCGATTGTCGTTCGTCGTAGCGCTGGCGGACGCGGCCAACCGCCTCGCGCGTCATCGCGGCGCGGCCTGTATCAGCGATCACAATGTGGCAGGGACGCTCGACAGTCAGCAGTTCAAGGTCTTTGCCTCGTTCAAAGTAGACTGGGCGTTCGTATACCACGACAGTATTGTCTATTCCACTCGGCGTACCGTGATGAATCTTCTCCATTTCGAACACGAGTTGATTCAGGTCTTCATTCGGGATTCCCCGACCAAACAGCGCCGCCAAAGCGCGTATCGCTGCGGCAGATACGGCTGCGCCACTTCCCAACCCGCCTGCGAAAGGAATATCCGATCTAATGACCAGGTTGCCGGTCGGTTTCCTGACACCGAAATGGCCAGATGCAATCTGCAGCAACTGTTGCATCGGTCGCGCGGAATCATCGGGTAAAGGCGCGTCCATTGCGACGCTCTTTTCGAGCTCGACAGACCGGATGCTGAGCATCGTATCAGAGGGCTGGGCGCAAGCATAAGCGCGCAAAGACTGTATCGGCGCGGCAATCGCCGGCATTCCATATACAACAGCATGTTCTCCCAAGAGAATGATCTTCGCCGGGGCGCTTGACTTGAACGGGTGTCTGTTACAAGGCATAGAGAATTATGAAATAGGCAATACCAGCCAACATGACCGTAATCTGGATCGGCCGGTCAGAGAGTAAAATTTCTTCAGGCGCGCTGGCGGTTTCTTCCACATGCAGCAAGTATAAGTAGCGCAACAAGCCATAAAGCACAAATGGAACCGTAATCAGCCCCCAGTTCGCTCCGTGCTTGGTCATCGTTTCCACTTCTATCGTATACAGAATATAGGTAATGAGCGTGGAAGTAGTGACGATCCTCAGCATATCGTCCAGCAGGGGAAGATTGTATTGCCGGAATGTTAGGCGCGTGCCCTCGGCTTGATCGCCAAGCATAACGAGCTCTTGCCGACGCTTGCCAACCACCAGGAACATCGCGAGCAAGCCGGTAAAGGCATATAACCAGGGCGAAACTTCGACATCGATGACGACGCCGCCGACCATAACTCGAATGACAAAGCCCGCAGCTACGATGAGTACATCCAGCAAGGCGATGTGCTTCAGACGAAGCGAATACGCCAGCTGAATAAGCAGATATAAGGCGAGCAGAAGGAATAGCTCGAAGTCCAAGCTATAAGCGAGCCCCAAGCTGACAAGGGCGAGTATGACTGACGCCAGCTTCGCGACCGCCGCAGAGAGCGCGCCAGAGGCGATTGGACGATGGCGTTTATTGGGGTGCGCCCGGTCCTGATCCCGGTCCATCAGGTCGTTGATGATGTAGACACTGCCCGACGCAAGAACGAGCAATCCAGCGACCGCGATTACCCGAAGCAACAAATCGAATTCCAGCAGTTTGGCGTCGAACACGATCGCGGGGAAAACGAAAAGAATGTTTTTTGTCCATTGCTGAGGGCGCATGGATCGGATTAGCGCGCGAACCGTACTCAAGCTGTGCCTCGCTGCTTAGACAGTAGACAGGTTTATTAGTTTAGTGTTATCGTCCAGCTTTGCCAGATGCATTTGCCACAGCACAGCTTGGTCCGCGAATTGGAATTATGGTCACTGAATATACTGCAACGGCCAGGGCGCATTCAAATATCGCGTTTATCAAGTATTGGGGCAACAGGGAGCCCGGGATCCGGCTGCCGGCGAACTCGTCGCTCAGCATGAATCTTGCCGCATTGCATTCCACGACCCGGGTAACCTGGTCTGAGGCGCTGGCAGAAGACAGCTTGATGATTAACGAGCAGCCCGCGGCGCCGGCAGCGTTTCTTCGAGTTCGCGCGCATCTCGATACTTTGCGCGAAGAACTGGGATCAACCTTATACGCCGATGTAGCTTCGAAGAACAACTTTCCCATGGGCGCTGGTATTGCGTCGTCCGCCTCTGCTTTTGCCGCGCTGACCGTAGCGGCAACAATCGCGCTCGGCCTGCGGCTTCCCGAGCGTGAATTGAGCGCCTTGGCGCGGCGCGGATCCGGCTCGGCAGCTCGCTCGATTCCCGCAGGTTTTGTTGAATGGCGCGCCGGCGGCGCGGACAAGGAATCCTATGCGGAGACTATTGCAAGTCCAGATTATTGGCCGCTTGAAGACGTGATCGCGGTTATCAGCCCAGATCATAAACATGTCGGTTCAACAGCGGGTCATGCCAGTGCCAATACCAGTATCTTGCAAAGGGCGCGGGTCGAAAGCGCAGCCGACCGGCTCGAGAGCGCGAAACAGTCCGTTCTAGCGCGCGACTTTGAGGCTTTGGCGCCCGTAGTAGAAGAAGATAGCAATTTGATGCACGCTGTCATGATGACCAGCAAGCCTTCGCTATTCTATTGGTTGCCGAAATCTCTGCGAATCATGCTCGCTGTTCGAGAGTGGCGTCATCAAGGTCTACAAGTGTGTTATACACTGGATGCCGGCCCAAATGTTCATTGCATTTGTGGCGCCGAGGACGCAGCCGCAGTCGCAGCCCGCGTGAAAGAACTTGATTCGGATATCGAAGTCATTCGTTCATCCGTTGGCGGGGGCGCGCAGATAATGAACGTGAATGACCGGATAGGTTAGTTTTGCTTGCGCGATTTCACGCCTAAGTCCTATAATGTAGATTAGTTGAAGCCAGAACAAGGTGACAATTCATGATCTTCCCCGCTGCAGGTAACGACATCATATTGGCGGTATTGGCCTTTGGAATCATCTTGATCCCCGCCATCATCATTCACGAATTGGGGCACTTCTTTGCCGCCAGGCTGGTCGGCATCAATGTTTTGGAATTCGGTATTGGATTCCCGCCTCGTTTGGGAAAATTGTTTATGTGGGGCGAAACCGAATTCACCATCAACTTGCTTCCTATTGGCGGGTTTGTGCGTCCGCTGGGCGAGGATATGATCGGTCCGGTCGCCGACGACAAAGTGAAGCGGGATCGCGAAACCCTGGAAGAGCGGTTTGACCATTATGGCGGACGCTTGACCGAGCGAGAACAATTGCGTTTGCGCGGCGTCAATGAACAGCGAATGATGTCGGTAAACGAGGCGCCGCCGCTGGCGCGCATATTCTTTATGGCAGCGGGCGCGCTTGCCAATTTCGCCACGGCCATGATCCTCTTCTTCATTGTCGCATTGATTGGCTTGCCGACTGAAGTTGGTGGTTTGGCGCAATTGGCGGCAATCCCGGATGGCTCGCTGTTTGCTGACAGTCCTGCAAAGGTCGGCGACGCTATTGAAATGGTAAATGGCCAGCGCTTTGATAATTTCGAAGCGTTTTACGAGATCCTGGAATCGTATGATAAAGATTCGATTACGTTTTCACTGCTGCGGCAAGAGACAGGCGAGCCGTACACGGTTACGCTCAAGCCGGGTTTCGAACAGCGACGCGCGTTTGTACAGGTCGTTGGTGTGCAAGAGGAATCGCCCGCCTTCCAAGCGGGCATCCAACCAGGCGACCTGCTTACCCACATTAATTCAGCGCTGATTCCGGCGACAGGCGACGCAGTGGCAGTCCTCCGGGAAATAACGCGCGAATACGAAGGCCGCGTCATGAGTTTGACGTTCTTGCGCGACCTGGATGATCGCGAGCGGCGTGAAATAGAGATTCGAGTTGTGCCTCGCGTCAACCCGCCGGCCGGCGAAGGCCGGCTCGGCGTCGCAATACGATCCCAGTTCGGTTTGCATGACGAGACGCGTTTCGCAAATGCCGGTTACAAGACGGAGTTGATTCCTCAAAGCATTTCGGCAGCTATTTCTCACAGCCTTCAAACGACCCGCACTACCTTCGAGCTTATCGCTTCGATCCCGGGGGATCTCCTTGATGGATCACTGAGCGGCAGGGATGCGCGTCCAATTAGCATTATTGGCATTAGCAAGATCGGCGGCGAATTTCTCCAGCGCAGCTTGGAAGAAGGTCCGGGGTTAATGCTCAATTTCATTGCGCTCATCAGTATATTCCTGGGAATCAGCAATCTGCTGCCGATACCGGCGCTGGATGGCGGCCGCATCGTATTTGTCTTGCTAGAGATACTGCGTGGCAAGCCAATCAATCCCAGGATTGAAGCGCGTATTCATCAGATCGGGATCCTGCTTTTGCTGGTGCTGGGAGTGATCATCATGGTGATCGATCTGTTGGATCCGCCCAGCATAACTTAGCGTTGCGAGGCAGAGGAATGACCAAGTCGGAGATCGCGTTGGAAGAATCGGGCTTAAGAAAGCCTGAGTTGACTGAAGTTATCAAGGCATTGCAAAGCGAAGCCCGTTCGGATTCATCAACTCATTCGCCTGCGGTGATCTATGGATTATCCGATTTGTCCAAACTTGAATTGGATCGGTTGGTCCCAGTTTGGGCTGGCTTGCCCGCGACCTACAAGCACCGAATCCTCAAGCAATTGGTAGAGACCAGCGAAACGGTATTTGAATTGGATTTCGGTGCGTTTGCTCACATGAACCTGACAGACAAAAGCAGTCTGGTTCGGTCGGCGGCCATTGAGTTGCTTTGGTCCGATGAGTCCGTTGCGACAATGCGGAAGTTGATGGACCTGGCTCGCAGCGACAGGTCTGATGATGTGCGCGCCCAAGCGTTTTCGGGTTTAGGTCGGTTTATTCTTTTGGGAGAATACGGGGACATCCCGCCCAATGACGCGCGCGAGGCGCAGGAGTTGGCGCTCATTTCGGTCAAGGATCATCATGCGTCGATAGAGATCCGCTGCCGGGCGCTGGAGGCAATTGCCAATTCAAGCCATCCGGAAGCGGCGGCATTGATCCAAGAAGCCTATGATGATGGCAATCACTTGCTGAAAGTGAGCGCGATTTATGCCATGGGCCGAACCTGCGACAAGCGGTGGCGCGATACCGTCCTCGAAGAATTAGAAAGCGGCGACAACCAGATCGTATACGAATCGGTTCAAGCCTGTGGCGCCTTGCAGCTGGAAGAAAGCATTCGATTGATCGGGGACTTGGTCGCCGGCGACGACCGAGAGATTCAGTTAATGGCTATATGGGCTCTGGGAGAGATCGGTGGAAGAGGCGCATTCGAAATCTTATGCCATCTGGAGGAGACCCTTGAAGACCGGGAAATCCTGGGAGCCGTTGAAGACGCCGTCGACGCCGCAAGTTTCAGCCTGAGCATGTCAGCGCTGGACTTCGAGTTCGACCAGATCTAGGTTTATTATGTCGAACTTGAAACTCGCTGCGGCGCTCATCAAGCGGGTATGGCTCGCTCAGGGTCCTCGCAGCAGATCAGACCGACAACAGGTCATTGGGCAAATATCATTTGCAATTTCATCGCCAGGCTCATATCGCCAACAATCTTGAGCTTGCCGGTCATGAATGCCTGCATCGCATTCTGTTGGCCGGTGGAGACCGCGTACCAGTCGTCAGCGCTGGCTTTCAAAGTCATCGCCGGCTGGCTGATTTCGCCTTCGCCGTGTTCGATCGATCCACTGCTAATCTTGAGCCAAAACATGCCTCCATTGTCCCCGCTAAGATCAAAGAGGATGGTTGCATCTATGCCATCGGCCTTTTCCGGCCGGAATCGCTTGACCATGTTTGGAAATATGTTCTTGACTTCGTCGGCAGCAACCATAAGAAACTCCTTGGACTCGTTTCGCGTATTGCAATCCTGGATTAGTATACATTTGTTGCCGCAACCGCCCAAGAGCAGCTTAGGCTAACCGTATCAGACGAACATAAGCAATGCGACTGCCCATCATTTCCAGTTTGCTACTTCTCGTTGTTGCGTCAGGATGCGCGTTTCCTGACGCAACAGAAAAATCAGTTTCCGCGCAAGCCGCGACAGTTGTTTCTGAAGAGGGAACTACAGCGGCGAGCGCGCCATTGGCAACTGCAACGCCGCAAATACCGCAGATAAAGCTTTCGCCCACCGGCACTTCGCGGCAAACAGAAAGGCGCGCTACCGCGACGCTCCCCCCGCAATTGGCATCCCGTTTTGCCGACGCGACCGGGGACGCCGGCACCGCGACAGACCACTCGCAATCCTTGAACAATGTTTCAGAGTATGTCGTGGCCTGGGGCGATACCTTGTCAAGGATCGCCTCAATTCACGGGCTGTCAATAGAATCACTGGTGGCAATAAACGACTTGCAGAACCCCGACTTGCTAAAGGTTGGACAAATCATCAAGCTGCCGAGGCCGCCCGAAGCAAATGGATCGTCGTTTCATATTCTGCCGGATACGAGGCTAGTGCGTTCCTATGGGGCTCAATCGTTTGATGTCCAGGAATATGTTCACGGGCAACCCGGCATATTGCGGAAAATGGGCAGCACCGCTGTGTCGCGTCAAGCGGACGGCAGGACCGTCAATATCGCCCTGTCGGCTAGCGAAACCGTGCAACGGGTCTCCCTGGAGTACAGCGTCGATCCGCGTGTCTTGCTGGCCTTCCTGGAATACCGGGCCGGGCTGCTTTCAAATCTTGACGTCGAAGGCGGGCAGTTGCTTTATCCCTTATTCTCGCCAGAAGCGCTAGGCGGCATTAACCGGCCCGGGCTATATGCCCAGTTGAGCTGGTTAGCTGACCAGCTCAACTATGGATATTACGGCAAAAAATATCGCGGCGACGCAATTATTGATTTCGCCGATGGCAGCCGCTTGCTTTATCATGATGATCTAAACCCCGGTAGCGCCGCGATTCAACGTGTTTTCGCCAGAACAAGCTCCGGAGCGAGTTGGGCGCATGATGTCGGGGACGGAGGCTTCTATCTCGTATATCGCAGCCTGTTTGGCGACCCTTTTGCAGATTATGAGCAGGAGGATGCCAGCGAGTTAAGACAGCCCAAGCTGAGCCTGCCGTTTCGACCGGGCGAGGTTTGGCGATTTACGGGCGGGCATCATGGCGGCTGGGGAAATGGCAGCGCTTGGGCTTCGATCGATTTCGCCCCGCCCAAAGAGGCGGGTCCGGCGCCCCATTGTTATACGAGCAGTTTTCCGGTTACCGCGGTCGCGCGCGGCAAAATTGCCAGGCTGTCCGAAGGCGCTGTTATTCTGGATCTCGATCTGGACGGGGATGAGGGAAGTGGCTGGACAATCTTGTATTTGCACACCACCCATGCGGAGTCATTGGAATTGGGGCAGATTGTGGAAGCGGGCGAGGTCTTGGGTTACCCATCGTGCCAAGGCGGCTATTCAACAGCGACTCATCTACATATTGCCCGCCGCTACAATGGCGAATGGATACCGGCCGACTGTGTCAATTGCCCGGTTTCGCTGCGTATACCGCCTTTTACAATGAGCGATTGGCAAGTGGTCGGATTGAAAAATCAAGCATATCAGGGTTTTATGGTCAACTCGGCGGATAACCGCAGTGTGATTGCCGAGCAGGGTAGAAACACGACTATAAATCAAATATCATGGTAACAAGCTAATATCCAAGATGTATGAATTGCTTTGGTTCCTGAGCTCGACAGCGCTGATCTGGATACTGGCGGCGCCGAACGTTGTCGTGGGAGCGCAGGCGCAACGAACCGCCACAGCCATTACCGTCCGGCTTGTGACCGCAACACCGCCAGGCGCCCAGCCGTTCCCTCCAACAGTTACTAGCCTGCCTACAGCGACTTTGCCGGGTCCAGCCTTCCTCCAGGCCCCCGTGACCGCCGGCAATATCAACGTTCGCGCTGCTCCC
Organism: Chloroflexota bacterium; assembly: GCA_028873975.1. Lineage (GTDB taxonomy): Bacteria > Chloroflexota > Anaerolineae > Aggregatilineales > Phototrophicaceae > UBA6055. The sequence continues at coordinate 77,420 of JAPPMO010000036.1, read as the reverse complement.
AATCTGGATAGCGAGGTTCTGGGGACGATTTCCTTCGGCGCCCTCTATCCAGCCCTGCGCCGTTACTTTCAGTGGTACGAATTGCGCTACGAGCCCTCTCCAAATGGCAGAGCGTGGGTCTACGGAGAACTGGTAGAGGTAACAGGTGATTTAGATAACATTCAAGTTGTGGACAATTTTGCGGATATCAGCGTTATTCCAAGTGACGGTAACAGCCTTGAAGCGGAGGACGGGGTCGCAGCCGCGGAATCGGACGACGATTCGCGCGTTTTAGTTATCTCCACGGAAGATGGGGCGGCAGGACGCTCAGAAGCCGAAAGAATGGCGTCTCCCTTGCCAACCTTTACGCGTCCTCCAGATTTGCCAGCTATTATTCCGACCGGCAACATTGACGCGCCGACTCAAAATGAAGCCCGCACTGATCCCGACCGCCGCTCGCAACTCCCGCCTTTGTTTCCGATCGTAATGCTCGCTGGATTCGGCCTTGTCGGCCTGCTGATCAACTTGATCCGTCAGTGAATCTCAGTTGCAGCCAACCGATACCTAACCGCCGAGTGGCGGGCAAGTCTTGCGGAGTATTGCGAAATCAATGGCTATTCTAGTAGCTGCTACAGGTGCCGCAACCTTCGGTGGCTGCGCCACTTTGGTCATCAGAGGACTTAAAGGAGTGTCCGCAGCCGCAACTGGAAACGGCGTTAGGATTGTCGATGCGAAAGCCTCCGCCGATGAGGGTATCGACGTAATCGATCGTCGCTCCGCGCAGATACATCATACTGGTTGGATCCACTAGCAGGCGTACACTATCGGCTGATACCACAGTATCACCAGCCTCGGCAGATTCCTGAAACGCCATGCCGTATTGCATGCCCGAGCAACCGCCGCCTGTCACGAAGACGCGCAGTGCATGCTCGGGAATCTCGCGCTGATCCAGCAAATCCTTGATGATGGCGACGGCCGCCGGCGTTACGGTCAATACGGAACTATCCACTTGAACTGCTGTCTGCATTTGCTGAGCGAGCGCCATGGTCTTTCCTCTCCCTGTATCAGATCAGCCGTCAGTTTAACATAGGTCACACAAGATGTCAATTTCGCATAAGCCTATCCCAGGGCAATCGCGCCAGGTTTTTCTTAACCACCGAGGACGCCGAGGGGCGCGTAGATACAGCCCGCCGACACAGAGTTTAAGTTTTTTTCGACACTCCTGCCGCCAAAGTCAACGCCATGAGGGATTGCCCCTTAATTCAGTGTTTATTGATTTGCGCGAAATTAACCCTGAACATATACTGAAATCGCTAACACGTTGAAATGTTTCGCCAATCTTGTCCAATTGGGACAATATATTGAATATGTGGGGGGGGATATGAAATCCTGCTATAGTTGTCGTTTAGGTTTGGTCTTGTTAGTCGTTTTGCTTTTGCTAGCGACATTTCCAATAACGGGCTTTGCGCAATCACCACATTTGGTGGTCAACACGCACCGCCTGAATGTTCGTAACGGTCCGGGAGTCGGCCATCACATCATTACTTCGGTTCCAGGGGGCACCGAGCTGCCGGTGATCGCAATTGACAGCGGCGGGCTGTGGTATCAGGTTGATAGCCCCTTGGCAAGCGGCTGGGTCAACTCCAGTTATACCATCCCGCGCGGCGCTTTCTCTGGCATACCGAGAATTGGCAGGCCAACCGACCAGCCAACGATCGCTCCCGGCACGCCTCATTTGGTTGTGAATACCGGTTACCTGAATGTCAGGAGTGGTCCGGGCGTTAGCCATAGCATCATTATGACAGTGGCTGGAGGTACCAAACTGCCGGTCATCTCGATTGGCAGCGACAACCTGTGGTATCAAGTGAATTCTCCAGCAGGTCCGGGCTGGGTCAATTCGTATTACACGGTGACCCGCGGCAGTTTCGCAAGTTTGCATACCCGCACCTTGAATGACCCGCCGACGCCGGCGCTGTCCGGACCGACGCCGCGCGCTGTGGTGAACACACATCGGCTTAACATTCGCACTGGCCCCGGCGCCAATTACGACATCATCACCAGTGTTCCCGGCGGATCGCATCTGGCGGTTTTGGGACTTTCACGCGGGCGGGGCTGGTACCTGGTCGAAGGCAGTTTTGGTCAAGGCTGGCTCAATAACGATTTCGTAGTATTCCGTGGCGACTTCAGCCGGGTATCTGTAGTCCAGTAGCTGAGGGTTCCGGTTGAACTATACGACTAAGCGTAGAATGCGCCCCATCATCCGGTGGGGTGTATTTCTTTGGGCATAACATAATGTTAAACGCAGCGGAGAGAATGAAATCAATAGGCCGGCGCGCCGCCCCCGGTCCCTCAGCCTCCTCGATATTTGGCAGCACTGCCATCTTGTCCGACACCCTCAATACAGAAGATCCTTTTCGCATCGCTGTCTATCCGATTATCAGCGATACGATGCCCGAGCTCGCGATGGGGATCGCATCCTGCCTCTGCTACTTGCTGGAGCAGTGGCCGGGCGTCAAGGTATATCGTTGTTTTGTCAAGATAGAAGCGGAGGAAGATGACAGCGACATCACCAGCGACGATTACCAGTTCTCACCGGCTGACTGGGAACTGGATGGGCTTGACGACAATTTGCTGCTGCATGGATCCGCAACTTTTCATGAGGGGGCAGCGCAACTCCAACTCCACTTCGACGCGAGCATGGTCAATGCGGAAATAGACCCTATTCTTACATTCGATTATCAGAGCGTTCCGGAACTCATAGAGGCTTTGCCGACAGTTGCCGCGGAACTTGTGTTGAATCTGTTTGATCAAGAGCCGCTTCATCTGGTGATTGATTATCCCAAGTTTGAACAGAACTCCGTTGTTCTTCAAAGCATGCTCGAAGACCTGTTCGCCTGGAATCTGGACCTTTATCTGAGCCATTGGGGCGTCGAGTGGCCGGCTGATGAAATCGAATCGCAATTCCTGTCTCTCGCCGAGATCTGCCGCGAAATCGGAAGCGTTTTCGCTTTTTGGTGCCTCGGAATGACCTGCCAACAGATAATGCAATTAGGTCTGGAGGGGGTGGGAGAGGTGATCGTCCCGCTTGTCGACCGCGCCTTTGGGGAGGCCAGCGCAGCCGCGAGGGGCCGGGCGCTGGCAACGCTGGGCTTAAGCAGGTTGGGCCACGTCGATCCCGCGCTGACGACGCTCGAGGAGCTGGCGGCAAACAGCCCGGAACCAAGCCTATGGTATACATTGATCGAGATTTTCCTCGACGCCGGGCGCGCGTCGGAGGCGATCGACGCTTGCCAAAGAGCGCTGGAAACCGGCCTTGAGCATCCTGCGCTGTACTGGAAATATGCCGAGCTTTTAATTATATCCGAGACGAACAACTGGTTAATCGAAGATGTGCTGCTGATTGACCCCGACGACATCGACGAAAGCGAACAGATTCCCGGCGAAATTATTGCCGCGTTAAAGACATTGTTGAAGTCGCAGCCAAACAATCTAGGGGCGCTGCAACTGGCGCTGATGTACATGATTGATGTCGAAGACCTTGAATTGTGGGACTACTTCGAGCATTTGGTCAATCGTGATGAGCATTCTGCATACCTGGGCGAGATCATCGAAAGGTTGGCTGATACCGAATCATTGACGCCGGCATATCAGATCTTGCAGAACGCGATTGCCGAGCCCGCTGGAAATCCATACTTATATGCTAATTTGGCGCGGCTAGCCATCGTCGACGGCAAGTCCCAAATGGCCAAGCAACAACTGCAAGAATGCCGGCGCGTTACAGAAACTGTTGATGAGGAATTGGAACTGGAATTGCAGAGGCTGGAACTTTCTGCCGAACGGCCGGGTTTTGAACAAAGTTTCGCCGAGATCAAAGTATTGCTGAACGCGAAGCGGTCCATTCGCGAAAGCGACGTGGAACTGCTGGAAGAAGCCATTGAAATCGCGCCGAGAATGATAGACCTTTATGTCACATTGTCGCGCTGCTATTTGCACTGGCAAGATACTGACAGCGCTATTGAGGTACTGACCGAAGCAAAGAATCGAGCCGGAAATCATCCTCGGATCGTCTTGGGCATGGCGCAGATCCAGTGGACAAGCATGATGCGCGACGAAGCTATCTTGACGCTGAACGCCGGAATCGCCGAATTCCCAAACGATGTTTCCCTGTTGGCGCAGACTGCCAGCTATCTGATAGAGAATGGCCAGCCAGACGATGCGAAACAGTTTGTCGAGCGGGCGGAAAGCATCGCGCCATCGCATGGCGCGCTAATGCAATTGAGGCGCTTTATTGCCGAGAGCATATCGGACTAGCTTAGGACAGATTGACCAAAGAAACCTGGGCGGAAGTACGCTCTTGCAGATCCACGGAAAAAGCCGCCAAATCATCCGTGGCGAATCTCGCTATAATCAGAACCTGCGCCGCAAATTCTTCCTCCTGGATTTCTCCACGGTAGGTCGCGATTAGCCGCTTGACAACATTGTATAGCGAATAGGGCATCTCGAGACCAATCACTCGCTTCTCGACTTTCAGCTCCGTTTTCAGGATTGACAGCGCTGCTTGCGCCGACTCGGTATAGGCACGCACCAATCCGCCAGTCCCCAGCTTGGTACCGCCAAAGTAGCGCGCCGTCACCAAGGCGATGTCCCCGACCCCCGAACCGCGTAGCACCGCCAGCGTAGGCGGGCCCGAGGTGCCCGTCGGTTCGCCATCGTCGCTCATGCCTTCCGTCACCGACTTCCCGAAGCCGACGCGAAAAGCGTAAACATGGTGGTTCGCATCCGGCATTTCCTCGCGCAGGCGGGCGATGACAGCACGAGCCTCCGGCACAGAAGCCGCCAGTTGCGCGGTGGAAATGAATCGCGATTTTTTGATGACGATTTCTGTTCGAACCTGCGCGGCCGGGATCAAATAGCTGGAGGGCATCCGCGATTGTCTTTCGTTGTCGATTTAGGATCTCCAGGTGTATCGGACTGATGGATCGGAACTGCGACGCATATTTAACTCTTTATACATCTGTTTCTATAGGGTTATTTCACTATAGTCGTTTACACGTATTCAGTCACTTCGAGAGCGATCCTAAACTCATCAATGTGATTGGCAGTGAATGTGACAAGTAATGATTTTCCACAAAGCTCCACAGAGATATCGTGCCCTTGACCTTCTTCCGATGATCTAATCTGGTCGAGAATGTCCAAATCTGGCGTGCTTCGTTCACCATGCTTCCATTGAGCCGCATGATGGGCGCACAGGCATACTGCGTTTCTCGGATGATCCAACCACTGCGCGCTTGTGCGCGGGATGATGTGAACGGCCTCAAAATATGGCGAACCGTCCCTTTTGAGGAATGAATGTCCACAGCCATGAATCTGGCAACCTCCGGGATACTTTTCTTTCAGAAACTTTCGTGTCTCGGGGTTTTTAGGTTTCCAGCTTCTTTTGATTCTTAATTCATATCGGTCTTCTGGATCGGGTTCGTTGCCGATTTCGAGCTCGGCTTTGACCCGCTTGTCCTCGAAAGTATCCTCAAAATGGTCGTAATCCGGTGGTCTAGGGATTGGCGGCGACCCACTCCGGTTAAAGCCGCTCCCAAGTTCGGACGAGTATTCGTCGGGCTCCAATGTCTGGACGGTTTCTCGCTCCTTTTCTTTCTTTTCGTCATATAACCGAAGCGCCTCTGCGATCGCTTCGGGTGAACGCCCGTCAATTAGTTCAAGCTTTCGTCGTTCGCTGCTGGGAGTGTCGTCGCGCTCAAGCAGATCCTGGATGCTTTTATTTGCTGTGCGCATGCCAAGCGCATTCGCTAGCTTATCGTCTTTGTAAAGATCGTCTGGTAAGTCTTCTAGCGAAAGCTCCGATGGCTTTACGAAGTTCCCATTACAGTCCGGCAACCAGGCTTTTTCGCGGACGAGTTTCCCCACGATTGAGACTTGCTCATTAATCTCTGTGAATCCATCAAAATACTGTCTTGTAGAAGACTCGACCTCACCTGAAATGCAATTTTTGTTCGGCAATAGCAGCTCATTCCAAATGAATTTAGACCGTTCAATGGTGGGACGCCTCAATGCAAACTCAAGTCCGTCAATTTTGAAGTCGGGATCAAATCCATTCAATCCGCGCTTATGTGGATTAGAAAGACTTCCATAATGCGGTCTGCAAATCGTTACATGTCCGAAGTAGCTTGCTTGTTGTAGCCATTGCCTCACATCTTTGGAGATATCTAGTTGCTCAAGATGTCGAACACTGACATACGGATCATAACACTCAGAAATAAACCAAGCGTCAGGATTTCCTTCAAAATACATTTCCAGTTGCGAATTGCGGATATATAAATTATCGCCCGGTTTGCGAAAAGCGGAGTCACCCACCGCGTTTTTCGCCCAAAGAAACGGGGTTTTTGTCAATAAGTCTATTAGCTTTGTCTGCCGCTGTTGCGAGTCGTCGCCTAGCGCTTTTACAATTAACTTGATGTCTTCCCAATGTTCAGCGTCATCGATTTCTACTGATGCCGTGTATTTCGGAAGGAGAAAATCAATAACTTCGTCAGTTATATCTGGTTTCTTAAGCCCAAGATTCTTGAGGAACCCGAGCGATTTATCGCTGTCGCAGACTTCGCGCTTGACTGTTGGAAAGCGACTTTCGTGTTCTGAAGGCAAGTAAGCTTGGGGATCGTCGCCATGCAACGGCTTGACATGCTTGCCATCTACCAGACGGATAATGGACTTTTGCTTCAATATGTTGAATGGACTGGAAGAGAAATATGATCGGCTGTCAAATGTGGAGGCGTATTCATAGAAGTCGCGAATCCAGTCGTCGGATTGACGGGATAAAAAATCTTCATCAATTCTTCTTGCGAGTTTTTCTGGATCAAGTTCCTCAATTTCGACCTTATCCCTGAGATATGTCCAAAGCTCTTGAGTTCGCTGTGCTGTTGTTATTTCAGCAGATACCCACCGAGATGCCTCCTTTGAATCGAGAATCCGTGGCAATTGCTCGTCATCCAGTAGTTTGCGTAACGCTTCGCTTCCCCCTAAGACTGCCTCTTGTCCTGACACGTAATGACCGTCGTATGCAGGTATAAGTGGTTCTTCCTTTATGGCTGCTAGAAATCTGTCATAAATGGGGGTGAAAATAGTTTCAACATATCTGTAAGACTTATAGTCGCGGAATTTGTCGTATTCTAGCGGCATCGTATTCAATATATTGACGGTTAGCCAATCCCGATCGCGCAGCCACCGCAGCGCCTCCACGACCAGTTCACCGGTTTCTTCGACTAGCGAGATGTTGAAGCCTTTATTGTCCTTCGGGATATCGTCACGAGCGGAATTCGTCATGTAGGGACCCTGCACCAAAAAACCCAGATGAGTTTCCCGCTCAGTAGGAAAAAATACATTAACGCATGATTGCGACAATTTGATGATATTGGGCCGGCCATTCTGCTCATATTCCGAAACCAGAAAGGCAATCTGTACTGTGAGGCTAGAATTATCTGCAAACTGGTGATTATCACCTACCGGATGAGCAATGTTCCTCTCGAAGACCAGCCACTTCTCTTCGGTTTGCTCACCAGAACGTTCGTCGATTACCGCAACCTGCTTGATGAAATCCAGTTCAAGGAAATCAGCTCTTTGCCTGAGGTAAGTTTCACTGTTGCCATCTTCAATTCTGTACGAGACTTCGTCGATATTTCTTAGGAATAACAATGTACGAGCGCCCAGGTCTTGCAGCCCTTCGGCAATCACGTGATGCGATTCTTCTCCAGATTTGTTCGCATGATTGAAAGGAAAGACAAATAGCGTTCGCGTTGTAATTGAACGCGCACCTGTCGAGCGTGGTTGCACGTAATTGTCGATGGCGAAGTGTTCATCTTCCGAATGAATTTCTGGCGACGACGTATGGGCATATACAGACTTAAAGCCGATTCCAAACTTCCCTATCTTGTTGATATCGTCTCGCTTCGTGCCGATTACGAGTCCGCAAATGCCTCGAACATCGGCTTCGTTGAAAGGGCGCCCGTCGTGTTCGAGTTCAAGGCGATCAGGGTAAAGTCTGAATTGCACTTGAGTCGCCTCAGCATCTTCAGCATTCTGAAGCAACTCAAAGATGAAGTGGGTCTGATCGCTGTATAGATTCTCTAGCAATACAGGTCCATATTGGCCAATATCAGTACCATATTTCTTAATGTTTTCTTGACGAATCAAACAGTAGTCTATGGGCATAAGGAATCCCTCTGAAATCAAATTCGACTGTACATAGCGGATGACTACAATGAGGGGAATGGCGAATAACATGCCCCATAGGAGACTCGAACTCCTGTTTTGGCCTTGAGAGGGCCACGTCCTAGGCCACTAGACGAATGGGGCTTGAGTGACGATTCTAAACCAGCTTGCGGTCATGGTCAAGACGGCGCCAGGAATCCCATGCGATCCTGCGCCAGCTTCAACGTCGGTTCGGCGACGGCGCTGGCCTTCTCCCGCCCCAGCTTCAGCACGGAATCCAGATAACCCGCCTCGTCCATGAGTTCATTGTAGCGCGCTTGCAAGGGTTCGAGCGTTGACACAACAGCCTCCGCGACAGCCTTCTTCAAGTCGCCATAGCCCTTGTCGGCAAATCTTTCTTCGATCGCTTCGCGCGATTCGTCGCTGATCGCCTGATATATGGTCAGCAAATTATTGACGCCGGCGCGTTCCGGTTCGTCGCTGAAGCGTATGTCGCGATAAGAATCAGTCACCGCGCGCATGATCTTCTTGCGGGCGCGGGACAAATCATCGAGCAGAAAGACGGCATGATTTTCCGAGTCTTCGCTCTTGGACATTTTGGCTCGCGGGTTGTCCAAGCCCATGATGCGGGCGCCGGCTTGCGGATTCATCACCGAGGGCAAGGTGAAAGTCTCGCCATAGAGATGGTTAAAACGCTGCGCCAGATCGCGCGTGAATTCCAGGTGCTGGTTTTGATCATCGCCCACCGGCACCAGATCGGCGTGATAAAGCAGAATATCCGCGGCCATCAGCGAAGGATAATTGAGCAGCCCGGCGCCAATCGACTCCTGGTTCTGCTTCCCCGCCTTGTCCTTGAACTGCGTCATGCGCTGCAGCCATCCCAGGGGCGCCATGCAGGTCAACATCCATGCCAATTCGGAGTGCGCGGGTATATGCGACTGTACGAAGATCGTGGAGACTTCCGGATCGATCCCGGCCGCAATGTACATCGCCGCGCTTTCACGGGTTTTCTGCCGCAGTTCGACAGGATCCTGCCCAGCAGTTATGGCGTGGAGATCCACCACGCAGTAAAAGCAGTCATAGTCCCGCTGCACTTGCACCCATTGCTTTAACGCGCCCAGGAAGTTGCCGATGGTCAAGTTGCCGGATGGCTGAATCCCGGACAATACGCGGGGCTTGTTGTTATTGGTATTTTCCATAGTTTAGTCTTAGTCTCTGGACAGCTCTCTCAAGTGCGGCGATTCTAACATCCCCCAAGACGCCATTCAACCGTCGTGTAACTCAGTCGTCCGAGTAGCGCTCTTTTAGCGCCCTTGCGATTTGCCGATTGGCGTCGCGCTTTGCCAAGTCGGCGCGCTTGTCGTACCGCTTCTTGCCTTTTGCAATGCCGATCTCCACTTTTGCCCGGCCGCGCTCCAGGTAGACTTGCAGCGGAATGGCGGTCATGCCGTTCTCCCGAATGCGCGTGATGATCCGGTTGATCTCGCGTCGGTGCAGCAGGAGCTTGCGAGGTCTCCGCGGATCGGTATGGCCGAAATGTCGCGCCTGCTCGTATGGCGCGATATGCGCATTCATCAGCCAAAGTTCGCGGTCCTTCTCTTGCACGAATCCGTCGCCAATGTTGATGCGATGCGCCCGAATCGATTTGATCTCCGATCCCAGAAGCACTAAACCGGCATCGTAGCGATCGTTGATCAAGTAATCTCGATGCGCCTTGCGATTCTTAGTGATGACTTTTCGTCCGTCGGTCATGGGCTTCTCGTGATCATTTGAAGGCATGTATAGCGGCGGGCCAGCGAATCCGCCAACTCTAGCATAGAAAACACTGATAGCCGCCTACTGGATATTGTAATCAGTGGCGGGCAATAGGATAGTCGCGATGCAAGGCGTCGCCTACACCCTGTACGGATGGAAACGCGCTTATGCCAAGGTGCGCCAAGCTCTCTGGAATGCCTTTTCGTCGATCGCTTCCGCGGCGAAATCATTGAGGACGCTGCGCGCCACGCCAATAGTCCGCACGCTGGCCTTAGGATCTGCGCAATTCAGCAGGCTCACGGCGAAGGCTTCAATCTGCGCGGGGATGCTGTCAGACACGCTCGCTGCCGCATTCATGACCGCTTGGAGACGAACATTGAATTCCGGACCCGGCTCCGCGCAAACTAGAATATCAAAGGTCATGCCGAGTTCAGACTGTCTCGCGGCGCTCCGAGACGCATCTATCGAAAAATCGGTGATCTGCTCGCCGACAAGATCAATAAGCCTTTCCACTTCGGCAGCGGGCAACGTGGGTGCTGAGGTTGTTGACAACGCGGGCGCTGCGGTTGTTGACAACGCAGGCGCTACCGTGGCGGACAAGGCGGGCGCTGACGTGGCGGACAACGCAGGCGCTGACGTGGCGGACAACGCAGGCGCTGACGTGGCGGACAACGTGGGCGCTGCAGTGGCGGACAACGTGGGTGCTGTAGTGGCGGACAGCATGGCAACTACCGTGGGTTTCGTCTCCGCAACGGTTTCGGCTGTAGGTTCCGATGTGAGACCGCCGGTCGCGGTTGGCGATATCACAGACGCCGCAACCGTCGCCTCGTCAGTCGATTCAGGCTGCGGGGGCAAATCAGTCTCGGATGCTTCAACGGTGGGCGCGACTACGACAATGATTGGCTCGTTCGTCGGTTGGGTAAACAGCGACAGGATCTCATCAATATCAATCGCTCCTGAAAGAACGAGCACGGCGCCAGATGCCAATATCAGAAGCGCCACGATAATCAGCACGAAACCACGACCCGCGCGCGGATTCGTAGAGGCGTCTTCTATCGCGGGTTTTATCGATTCCCAGTCATCAATGTCGGCTTCGTCAACAAGTGATGTTTGCGCGCTTGCCAAATCCGGTTCAGAATCCAGATTGCCGGCCAGCGCGCCTTGCGCTGAAAGCGCCTCCGCTTTTAATTCACGCGCCCCGGGATACGCTGGATCGAGCTGCAACACACGATCAAGCGCGGCAACACCGATTACGCTGTCAGAGACGGCATGAGCGTATACCCACCAGAGCGCTGGATTATTACCCTCGGTCTCCAGCAACGGCGCCAACAGTTCTTCCGCTTGCTCAAGCTGATCGTTTTCGATCAACTCGTGCGCGCGGCGCAATATGGCATCGGTGGATTCACTCATGCAAGTGTCCTTAGTCGAGAGCCAGATTCTCCACAGGAAGTTTACATCTGCTTCATATTGAGCGCAACAAAAAAGCTCGCCAACGGCGGCAAGCCATTTGAGATGCCCTGAAGAGGACTCGAACCTCCACCCCGTTAAGGACACGGCCCTCAACCGTGCGCGTCTGCCAGTTCCGCCATCAGGGCAAGCTGTAGCGAATAGTATATGGTTTTCGCCCTTAATGTCAATCCTCTGCATAGTTCCCCCATTATCCTTAATCGAATCTTGAGCAAGCCCCCTTCCTGTCCTATTATTAGCACTTGTCGAATTTGGCTGATTCCAAAGAAAGTCTTGGATACATGCGCATTGCAGTGGATGCGATGGGTACGGACACTCGTCCAATTGCGGATGTCGCCGGGGGCGTGATGGCCGCGAACGAGTTTGGCGATACGATTGTCCTCGTGGGTGACAAGACCACAGTCGAAGCCGAGCTAAAAAAGCACGATATCAGCGCCGGCAATATAGAGATCCTGCATGCGCCCAAGGACATCGCTATGGACGAGAAACCGGCGGATGTGCTGAAGTCCAAAGCGCGGTCTTCGATTCACGTTGCGCTTGACGCTGTCAAAACAGGCGATGCCGATGCCTTTGTTACGATGGGCAATACCGGCGCGGTGCATGCGATCGCGACTTTGAAAACCTTGCGCCGGATCCCGGGTGTTAAAAGACCGGTGCTGTCGGCACTGTTTACTATCAGCGATCATCGGATGATTTTTCTCGATGTCGGAGCCAATACCGATGTCAAACCCGAGTGGGTCACGCAGTTCGCCATGATGGGCAGCATCTATGCGCAGCGCGTGCTCGATTACCCGCAGCCGCGAATAGCCTTATTGTCCAATGGAGCGGAAGATACCAAGGGCAACCTGCTCATTCGTGAAGCCTCGGATATCCTGACGCGAAGCCAACTGAACTTCGTTGGCAACGTCGAACCGGTTCAGCTCATGGGTTCCGTCGCCGACGTCATCGTGATGGACGGGTTCGTCGGCAACATCGTGCTAAAGATGTTTGAAGCGACGACGCACTATGTCACAACATTGATTCGCCAGGAGATCCGCGGCGACGTGATTTCCTTGCTTGGCGGCGCGCTGGCGCGGCCAGCCTTCAACCGCATCCGCCGCCGGGTCGATACTTCCGAAATCGGAGGGGCGCCCCTTTTGGGTGTCAATGGTGTTGTCATTATTGGACACGGGCAGAACTCCGCGACCGGCATCAAAAACGCGATCAGGCAAGCGCGCACTGCTGTGCAAGAAAACGTCATTGGCGCAATCCGCAGCGGCATCTCGCAGTCTACCGGAGCCTCGCAAAATGCAATTGACGCGACATGACCGCAGGCGGGTCGTCATCACTGGACTGGGCGTCGTTTCTCCCTTGGGGGCAAAAAACGAGTTCTGGGAAGCGATCGCGCAGGGTCAATCCGGTGTACGCCGCCTGCAAAACGTTGAGACAGAACACCTGAATGTCAAGATCGGCGCCGAAGTTCTAAACTTTGATTCGTCGCAGTACATCCCTCCCAAGCAAGCGCGTCGCATGGGCCGCGCGTCGCAGTTTGCCATTGTGGCGGCTGTCCAGGCGATAGAAGACGCTGGATTCCAGGTAGAGGATATTGTCGAGATAGGAAACCGGGTAGCGACCATACTAGGCACAACGCTCGGCAGTTACGAAATCGGCGAATCTGGCATCCGCGACTGGCGCGGCTCCGATTACAAGCGCGCCAATCCGATGAGCATTATCAACGCCCTGCCCAATATGCCCTCCCACTATGTTAGCCGCATGATGGGCGCTGTCGGTCCCTTGATAACGCCATCGGTGGCTTGCGCCACAGGCGTTCAAGCTGTGGGAACCGCGACAGATCTGATTCAATTTGGCAGATGCGATGTCGCGATTGCGGGCGCGGTTGACGCCGTTATGTTTGATTATATTCTCGCCGGCTTTAGCGCCACCCGCGCCCTGACCCGGGAGTACAACGAAAATCCAGCGGCAGCCAGCCGTCCTTTTGATGCCGATCGCTCCGGCTTTGTGCTGGGGGAAGGCGGCGCCGTCTTTCTTGTCGAAAGCCTGGAACACGCGCTAGCGCGCGACGCGCCGATTTATGCCGAGGTCCTGGGATATTCATCCTCGTCCGACGCCTACCATGTTGCCGCGCCCAATCCTGAGGGCGCAGGCGCCCAGCGCGCCATGCAGTGGGCTTTGGACGACGCCCGGGTTGAGCCGACGGAGATCGAATACATCAATGCGCATGGTTCATCGACAGCTGCCAACGATTTGATCGAAACGAAGGCGATAAAGCAGGTCTTTGGCGAATCCGCCTACGGCATCCCTGTTAGCTCGACTAAAAGCATGATCGGGCATGCCATGGCCGGATGCGGTTCCCTGGAATTGTCGGCCTGCTTGATGACGCTCGAGCGCGAGCTCTTGCACCCGACCATAAACTACGACAGTCCGGATCCCGAGTGCGATCTTGATTATGTACCCAACCATGCGCGCGAAGTCCCGGGCATCAATACCGTTATGTCCAACAGCTTCGGCTTGGGCGGGCAAAACGCCTCAATTATCATCCGGCGACTCTAAAGGACGGCAGCCTCAATGAACCATGACGTGACAGTGATCGGCGGCGGATTGGCAGGTTGCGAAGCCGCTTGGCAGTTGGCGGAACGCGGGCGCCCCACCCGGTTATACGAAATGCGCCCCCAGCGATCGACCGGCGCTCATGTGAGTGATCGGTTGGCGGAATTGGTTTGCAGCAACTCCCTTGGTTCCAAGTTGCCCGATCGCGCGACAGGTATCTTGCAGGCGGAAATGAAAATGCTGGGTTCGCTGCTCATGCGTTGTGCCGAAGCGGCTTCCGTGCCGGCTGGCGGCGCCTTGGCGGTAGACCGGCTTCGCTTCGCCGAACGCGTCACTGAAACATTGAATTGTCATCCCAACATTGAGGTGATACGAGAGGAAGTTACCGAATTGCCCGGGGACGCGCCCGCGATTGTCGCGACGGGTCCGCTGACCTCGCCCGCGATGACCAAAGAGATCGCGCGGTATACCGGTGAAGACTACCTTTACTTTTATGACGCCATCTCCCCTATTGTAGAGGCCGGCAGCATCAACATGGCGCGAGCTTTCTCGGCCAATCGCTACGGAAGAGGCGACGATGCCAGCGGCGACTACATCAACTGCCCCATGGACAAAGATCAGTATCTGCGCTTCGTCCGCGCCCTGCAAAGCGCCGAGACGATAGAGCTGCGCGACTTCGAGCGTGAAGACACGAATTTTTTCGAGGGCTGTGTTCCCATTGAGCAATTAGCAAAGCGCGGCGACGATACGCTGGCTTTTGGTCCGATGCGCCCGGTCGGCTTGACCGATCCGCACACGGACCGTCGCCCCTATGCGGTCGTGCAATTGCGGCAAGACAACCTCGCTGGCACCCTTTACAATCTCGTTGGTTTCCAAACCAACATCCGCTGGAAACAGCAAAAAGAGATACTCAGGCTCATTCCCGGGCTGGAAAATGCCGAGTTTATTCGCATGGGGCAAATGCACCGCAACACTTTTTTGAATGCGCCGGCGCTCCTGCATGCGACCATGCAGTTTCGTCAGAATCCAAATCTGTATTTTGCCGGTCAAATCACCGGCGTCGAAGGTTATGTCGGCAATACAGCCACCGGCTACATCGCCGCGCTCAATCTGTCGCGACAACTGAATGGCTTGCGCGAATGGACGCCGCCGCAAGAGACAATGTTGGGCGCCCTGTGTCACTACGTGACGAATTGCCCGCCAAAAGAATTCCAACCCATGAAAGCGAACCTGGGTATATTGCCGCCGCTGGCGGTCAAGATCAAAAACAAGGCGCAGCGCAGACAAGCGTACTCCGAGCGCGCGCGCAAGGCGATGTTGGCCGCGCTTCTGGAATTAGATGATCAGGTGATTCAAGCAAATCTCGAAAACAGCGAGTTGGATCAACATGTCGAAACCTGAGCTAATTGCAAACGATCATGCCGAACGAGCCTATTTGGTTGGAATCGAGGTGCAGCAGGAGTCTGCGCCTTTTTCAGTAGCTGATTCCTTAAGTGAGCTTGCGCTCCTCGCCGAAACCGCCGGTCTTGAGGTCGTCGGGCAAACCTTTCAGCGCCTGCGGAAGATAAATGCCAAGACTTTCATAGGCTCCGGCAAGCTTGAGCAAATCATAGACGAGATTTCATTACTCGACGTGAATGTCATCGTATTCGACGAAGAACTCTCTCCACGTCACCAGCGCGAACTGGAAAAACAGTTTGGCGAGACGATTAGGCTGCTGGATCGTTCGGCATTGATCCTGGATATATTTGCGCGGCACGCGCGAACCAGCGAAGGAGCGCTGCAGGTTGAACTGGCGCAATATGAGTACCGTTTGCCGCGTTTGACGCGGCAATGGACGCACCTCGCCAGACAGGCCGGGGGCGGAGGCGCGCGTGGCGGCTCGGGCGGCGTCGGTTTGCGCGGTCCAGGCGAAACCCAGCTCGAAGTCGACCGGCGCGAGATTACCCGGAAGATCACCAAGCTGAAAGCCGCGCTCGAACAAGTCCGCTCGCACCGCAGTCTGCATCGAAGTCGGCGCCGGGGATCCGGGTTGCCATTGGCAGCGCTGGTGGGTTATACCAACGCCGGAAAATCGAGCCTGCTGAATGCCCTGGCGGGTTCCGACGTCTACGCCGCCGATCAACTTTTTGCGACGCTCGATCCCACGACGAGGCGCATTGCTTTGCCCAATCACTCGGATATCCTGCTCACCGATACCGTCGGCTTTATCCAGAAGCTGCCCACCACGCTGATTGCCGCCTTCCGCGCGACTCTTGAAGAGGTCGCAGAAGCTGATCTGCTCTTGCACATTGTCGATGTTAGTCATCCAAACGCCTTGCAACATATCGACGCGGTGGAAGATACATTGGCGGAAATTGATGCCGCCGGCATGCCCCGGCTCTTGGTATTGAACAAGATTGACCTGCTGGACGGGCCGCTTCCACAGTTGCCGCTCGTCGACAATTATCGCAGCGTCGTCGCTACCTCCGCCTTGGACGGCAGCGGCATTGCCGACTTGCTGGCTACTATGCGAGACGTCTTGGCCGAGCGGGATACAACGCTTGAGGTGCTGCTCCCCTATCACGCCGGGAGCGAGTATTCAAAACTGTACGAGCGAGGATATATTCGCCGTCAGTCTACGAAAGAGAATGGTTGGCTCTTGACTCTGTCCATGCCCAAGCAAGTCAGCAACTATTATCTGAAGTTTGCTATCGACAGCACGGAGTCAACTTAAACAAGCCGTCCTTATGATTGTCAGGCTGGCAACTGCGCCCAATAGACTTCCGGGCGGAAGCGGCTGTGCAAGAACAGCCGCAGGTCAGACGAGAGCGCCAGTGATACAGGCGCCGGTATATCCGAGAAGACAAGCATTTCTGTCTCGTCCCCGCTACAGCCATCCTCCAGACAATGATCAGGATCGACGCGCCCAACAACCGCGCGCGTGCCCAGCGCGTAACCGAAATACAGTAGCCCGTCATCACCGAGGATGATGTTAGTTGTGTTTTGCAAGCCCTTCACCAAGGGTTTCGGCCCGGAGATCGCGCCATTTTCTTCTACCCGCATCCACTCTATCCCGCGACGCGCGCTGCCGCCGTTTGCGAAATAGATCCGGGAGTCGTCGATGGCGATGCCGGTTGGCGCCCGTAGCCCTGAGGCGATGGTAATCGCTTCACCCGCCTCGCTTACTTGAAAAATGGCGTTTTCCTTGGTGTCAGACACCAGAAGCGAGTCCTCGTCAATACGAGCTATACCCCAAGGCGCTGCAAGTTGGTCGAACACGCTTTCTGGAGCAAGCCGGTCTTGGTTGACCTTCCACAGCGTCTCACTTTCGGGATCCGGAACCCACAGGTCGAAGCCCTCATTAGTGCTCTCCATGAGCATGCTGTGGCCATTCTTGACGCCAAAAACGTATGTGATCGTATCGCCATTCCGATCATCAATCTGGTAAATCGTCCAGTCTCCGTTGCAGACGGTGTAGAGGTGATCCTCAAACCAGACCATGGCATTTGGTCGCTGCACGTTGCCCACCAGCAATTGCAGATCATCCTGCAAAAGCGGAGACGCCAGCGCGACAACGCCACTCTCATCCGCATCATTCATGCCCGGGACAGCAGTTTCGACGATTGAGGCATCTGTGTCGTTTGAATCCGAAGGCGCGCTATCTTGGGCGCTGGCGACAGTGGCAATCACTGCCAAGAACGTGAGTATAGCGAGCTTCATTGACACCCCAGCCGATTAGTTCCAGAAACAGTGAGAGCAGAACGATTGCGCGCTTGAGCTGTTATGCAAACCGCGTCGCTCATCCGACGAGAAGGCTTATTATTTTGCCCTCGTTCGGATGACTGCGCCTTATTCTACTACACGCGCTGCCCGGCAACTAGCTCACAGCCGTATCCTGGAAATACGATAGCGCGGCGTTCCCGCCACCGGTCGGGCGCTGCGCTATAATAGTCTCGCCGGCCAGTTGGCGAGGTCAATCTGGGCGGCCTCGGCGGAGACGCCAGGCATTTGCAGGTTATTTGCAGAACGTTGAAACGGGGAAGCAAGCACAAATGCGCAAGCGGGCAAGCCGTTCCAAGGAATACGAGGTGGAGTGCATTCCCGGTTTGGAGGCCTTCGCAATGGACGAACTTAATTCCTGTGACGCTCGCAGCTTGGAGACCCTTAGACCGGGATTCCTCCGCTTTCGATTCGCCGGGGACTCTCGACCGCTCTTAACGCTTCGATCAGCAATTGCGATCTACAGCGTACATCGCTTCGAGGTCCCGCGCCCAAAAGCTTTATTGGGCCATCAGCATCTCACGCGATTGATCGGTATCTTGCGGGCAGTCATGCGCGACTGGACTTTGCAAAATCCCAGACTGGGTCTTGGCGCCGCAGGAGCGAACTCGCAAGTGATAATGCGTCTGAAGGAAGAATTGGCCAGGTCACTCGATGTTGAATTGGCGGAGGAAAACAAAGGCGAACTCTATCTGCGCCTGGCAAGGCCAATTGATCGGTCGGCTTGGGAAGTTCTCGTTCGCCTCGGACCGCGTCCGCTGTCGAAGCGCGATTGGCGGATAATCAATGTGCCCGGCGCGCTGAACGCGACAGTCGCTTACGCCATGACCCAGATCCAATCACGAGACGCGCAGGATAGAGTCCTTAACTTGTGCTGCGGTTCCGGAACCATTCTCGTGGAACATGCCCATAACAAAACCTCGGATCAATTGCTCGCGGTCGATAACAGCGCCAACATGCTAAGCGCGGCCGAGCGCAATCTGCGCGCATCCGACACGAAGCATCGCGTGATTCTATTGCATGCTGACGCGGGGCGCACACCTCTGCCTTCACGCGCTATTGATCGTATCTACGCTGATTTGCCCTTTGGCGGACAGGTCGGTTCACATGCCGACAATCTCCGGCTGTATCCAGCTTTGCTGCGAGAAGCCTACCGGATTGCCAAGCCGGACGCAGTACTGATTCTACTGACACATGAGGTTAATTTACTTCGCAACTGTATCGCCCAATCCAACTGGCGAACGATTTCGGAAACCAAGATAACTCTCAGCGGCTTGCACCCACGGTTATTTGTCCTCAAAGCAAAATCGACTACGATATATATGTAATTATCAAAGGACTCCAAGAGGACCGGAATCTTGATCCGCTTTTGCTCGCTGGCCTTCATCTTGCTTGTCCTGGTCGCGTGTCGAGCGCCAGTTGAAGAAGTAACGGTGAACGTTTCCTTGCTTGCTGATGGCAAAACGCAGACCTTTACTTACGCTTCTCGGGTATCTGTCGAAGAGCTGCTGGCGAACGCCAAAATCGTTCTGGGTGAACTGGATCGAGTCAGTCATCCTCTAAACCTGCAACTCGCGGACGGAATGCATGTCACCGTGCGCCGAGTACGGGAAGAGCAAGTCTGCCAGCGCGAAACCCTGCCCTTCCAGCGTCAGCGGATTCCATACGAGGGCATCGCCCCCGGGCAAGAAAGATTGAGCCAGGTCGGGAGGACCGGCCTGCAGGAAGCCTGCTACCGCGTCCTTGTTGAAGACGATGTCGAGTCCAGCCGGAGCCTGATTGGGCAAGCGACTATCCTCACCGAACCACGGGACGAAATCGTGCTCGTAGGTCCCTCGCGTTCGGTCGAACCCTTCGCGCTTGCGGGAAGGCTAAGCTACATTAACAACGGGACAGCCTGGAGCATTCATGGCAACACCGTGAATAAGCGCGCCTTGCGCAATAGCGAGAATCTGGACTCGTTGGTATTTGCCGCCAGCCCTGACGGATCGGTTCTGCTTTACACCGTGGCGAGTAGCGCAACAGACAAGTTTTTTAACGAACTCTGGATGGTATCCCTCGATGACGACGACGAGCCCGTCAAGTTAGCGCCAACCGACGTCCTCTTTGCGGAATGGCGGCCAAGATCCAGCAATACAATTGCCTATTCGACCGGCGAACGAGGCCAGGGACGGGCGCCGTGGAAATCTCTTAACAACCTATGGCTGATGCAGATCGACCGTCAAACGGGTCGTACGCTTTCCATCCAGGAGATCATTGAGGAAGATGCAGGAGGACCATTTGGATGGTGGGGGACCAACTTTGCCTGGGCGCCGCGCGGGGACAAGCTCGCCTGGGTGAAAGCCGACAGTGTGGGAGTGGTTGAGGTTGAAGGCAAACAAGTTCATACTTTGCTTGAGTATCCGGAGTTTAACACCTCCGGGTCCTGGGTCTGGCTCTCGCAGGTGTCTTGGTCCCCCGGCGGGGACTTTATTTCCGCCACAGCGCATGGCGGCCCGCTGGCCAGCGAACCCGCCACGACCAGTCCGGTATTTGATCTCGCGATTCTTGACGCCAATGGCGGATTTAAGGCGACAATGAGACGGGCTGTCGGGATGTGGGCGGCTTCGAATTTTTCACCGCGCATTGAATTGCCGGGCGCCGAAGGCTCTGAAGGCTATCTGGCCTGGTTGCAGGCCCGCGAACCCTACAATAGCATTTACAGCGAGTACGACCTCGTTGTCGCGGATCGCGACGGCAGCAACCAGAAAGTAATCTTTCCCGACGCCGATCAACCCGGCATTCGCAAAAGCGACTTCGGTCTGACCGCCACCGACATGAGCTGGAGTCCGGATTCGCGTCACATCGCTGTCGTATACCTGGGGGACATTTGGTTGGTCGACATAGAATCAGGCGAAAGCCGCCAGATAAGTTTTGACGGTGGCGCAAGCAACCCGATTTGGACGCGATAATGCGACAGTTGATACTGGTCCTTATCAGTTTGCTGCTGCTTTCGGGCAGCTTGATAGCCACACTCGGCACCATTCATTTTCGGGATTTCGAGCTGCGCGGCTATGTTGATCCAACGGTGGATCAGAATCTCCCCTTCCTGACGCCTCGGCCTGGCGTAAATGTTGACTTGCGTCAGTATGAGCTTGACAGCCTGCACGCAAATCTCGCCCTTATCAGCGAAACGGGTTTTGTATGGCTGCGACAATTCGTCTATTGGGATGAAATTGAGCCTAGCAAAGACCAGTACGATTGGGCGCAGTGGGACGAGATCTTTACTGTTCTGCGCGAGTACCCGCGTTTGGAACCTGTAGTCGTGCTCATGCACTCCCCCCAATGGGCGCGCGTATCGCCGCCGGGGATAGAGGCGACGGAGACGGCGCCGCCCCAGTCCCTTGATGACTTCGCGCGCTTTGCGGGCCGCTTCGCGCGGCGCTATGGCGACTCCGTGAATTATTATCAGATTTGGGACGAGCCGAATCTCGACGACGCCTGGGGATCGCTTCAGCCCAGGCCAGCTGATTATCTGGCTCTGCTCGCCGCGGGCGGGGGGGCAATCCGCGCCGAGGACCCAAGCGCAAAGATCATCGCAGCGGCTTTGGCTCCCACCACCGAGGCTGGCGGTCAGAATATCAGCGACCTGCTTTATCTTGACGCGATGTATCAACTTGGCGGGGCGGAGCTGATGGACATCGTGGCTGGAAAGCCTTACGGATTCTCAACATCTCCATTGGATCGTCGCGTTGATGACAGCATCCTGAACTTTTCCCGGATTGTTGCCCTGCGCGAAGTGATGCTGGCGCATAATGATGGCCGCAAGCCGCTTTGGGCGAGCCATTGGGGCTGGAACGCATTGCCCGGCGAATGGGCCGGCGCCCCATCCATTTGGGGAAGCGTTACTCCGAACGAGCAGATCATGTATACGCTACAAGCATTCGACCGCGCCCACCGCGAGTTTCCCTGGCTAGGCGCCATGTTCTTGCACCATTGGCAGCCCAATGCAGAAAACGCCAGCGCCCAGTGGGGCTTCGCGCTGATTGGACCGGACGATCAGCCGTCACCACTGTTGCATGCAGTGCAGAATTATGATTTTCCCGTGCTGGCGCAGAACGGCCTATTTCATGCGCGCACAGAGCATGCCCGTTACAGCGGCGTCTGGCAATTCAGCGAGTTAGGAGCGGACATCGGCTGGCTGGAAACGAGCGACAGTCAGCTCGAATTCGACTTCTACGGTACCGATCTCGCCATGCTCTTGCGGGAGGATGACTATATAGCCTTCCTGTATCCGACTGTCGACGGCAGCCCAGCAAATGCGACAGCCCATGACTCGGATGGGAACAGCTATATCTTTCTCCGAAGCGACACGCACGGTCCGGAACAGAATCTGGTTCCGGTAGCGCGCGACTTGCCCCTGGGTCAACATACGCTACGCGCTGTGGCGGATCGCGGATGGGATCGTTGGGCGGTCGCCGGATACGCCGTCAGTTCAGGCAATTTATCATTCGCCTTCGATCGGCAGATTGCCCTCGGCGCTTTCGCGACGCTCTTGTCGCTGTTCATCGTATTGTTGACCTTTGCGACCTCGCCATGGCGCCGCTGGATTCCTCCTGTCGGGCTGGTGTTTGCCGGTCTGTCCGCGGCGGCGCACCTGGCGATTAGCAGCGTCGCGTCCTTGGCACTGCTCTTTGCCATGATCTGGACATGGACAAGTCACAGACCCGCCCTGTTCGCCCGCGACGAGATCAATATCCTGATCGCTATGGCAACTGGCGGCGTCCTTTACCTGTCACCTTCATTCTTATTGACAATTGTTTCGGGCCTGGTTCTATTCGTATTGATCTTCCATCGTCTGGAAACGGGCTTGATCTTGACCTTGTTCTGGGCGCCCTTCTTCCTAAGTCCAGTCGAGTTGTACCGGTTTGCCTTTCCAATGGCGGAAATCCTGATACTGATCACCTCAATCGCAGCAATCTTTCGATTCTTCGTCTGGCTAAGCGAGCAGTATCAAATGGCAAACAGCAGCTATCCGTTAAAACTTCAGTCGCTATTTTCGCAGATAAAGTTTATTGACATCGGGGTGGCCGGGATCGCGCTTGTCGCCATCCTATCGCTCAGCTGGGCGCGCCATGCCGATGCAGCGGCGACAGAACTGCGCACGCTCGTTCTGGAGCCATTGCTCTTCTATGTGATATTCAGAGCCCTGCGTCCATCCAAGCGAACTGTTTTGCATTGCGTCTACGGGCTTGTCCTTGCTTCCATATTGGTCTGCGTCATCGGACTGTTAAGATACATTTTGGGAAACGATGTCATAGTCGCGGAAGAGGGCGCGCGTCGTCTCATTTCGGTCTATGGCTCTCCCAACAACGTTGGCCTTTTGCTTGGCCGGTCGCTGCCTTTCGCGCTGGCGCTGCTGCTGGTCGGGCATAGCGCGCGCATGCGTTTAAGCTGGGCAGCGGCGCTGGTCCTCATGGGCATAACCGCGCTCTTGACGCAGAGTGTGGGCGCGATACTTCTCGGAATCCCCATGGGAATTGCCGTAGCGCTGATCGGTTACGCTCAACGAAGAGCATTCGTCCCGATCTTGGGCATCGCGGCTGCGCTAGCGGCTGGATTGGCCGTTTTGACGCAGGTTTCGGCGCGTTTTGCCAATATACTTGACTTCACAAGCGGCACCAGTTTTCTCCGTCTGCGGCTATGGGAAAGCGCCATCGAAATCATTCGCGATCATCCTGTTTTCGGTATCGGATTGGATCAGTTCCTATATTATTACAGCGGAGAATATGTTCGGCCGGACGCGATCTGGGATCTGAACCTGTCGCACCCGCACAATTTTTTACTGGATTTTTGGACGCGCCTGGGTATTGCCGGGCTGATTATCTTTCTGCTCTTGCAGTTTGCATTTTGGCGATACGCCCTTGTCGCCCTGAGCAGAATGAGAAACAGGGACAGAGACGGTTTCGCGATCATGCTGGGTTTGATGGGAAGCATGGCCGCGCTATTGGGTCATGGCTTAATTGACAACAGCGTCTTTGTCATCGACTTGGCCTTCATATTCATGTTCCAGTTGGCTGCAACCATGCGGCTAAGTGAACTGGCGCCAGCTACAGAATCCGTTTCCGATTCCGATCACGAGCGAAGCCATGCCGTGCCTTAGGTTTTCCGCCTTTTCTAATAAACCGCGATCTGCGGCAGCCGAGCCGGTTTATTATTTTCTGTGAGCGCGATTTCCCCAAATTCGCCGGTTACGCTTCGAGCGGCTGTGGTACACTTTGCTCAGCCAATCAAATTGAGGAATCAAGACTTGCGTGTACTAATCACAGGCGGCGCCGGCTTCATAGGATCGCATTTGTGCGATCGATTCTTGGGCGATGGTCATCGGGTGGTGGCGGTTGACAATCTCATCACGGGCACCCAGGACAACATCTCGCACCTGGCTGGCAATCGTCATTTCGAATTTGTGCATCACGATGTCAGCAACTTCATCCACCTTCCCGGTCAGATCGACGCCGTTTTGCATTTTGCCTCCCCTGCCAGCCCGATTGACTATCTCAAGTATCCCATACAGACCTTGAAAGTCGGGGCGCTGGGCACGCACAACGCGCTGGGTTTGGCCCGGGCAAAGCGCGCGCGCTTTTTGCTCGCCTCTACATCCGAGGTCTACGGCGATCCGCAGGTGCATCCACAGAATGAGGACTATGCGGGCAATGTTGACCCGGTTGGTCCGCGCGGCGTATACGACGAAGCAAAACGTTATGCGGAAGCGCTGGTGATGGCTTATCATCGTCAACACGGTATGGACACCCGCATCGTACGCATATTCAACACCTACGGGCCGCGAATGCGCCTGGACGATGGACGGGTCGTCCCCAATTTTGTTGGCCAGGCGATCCGTGGCGAGGCGCTGACGGTCTATGGCGACGGCAGTCAAACGCGATGCTTTCAATACATTGACGACCTGGTGGAGGGCGTTGTGCGTTTGCTTGACAGCGATTTCGTCGAGCCGGTCAATATCGGCACGACTCGCGAAGTGAGCATCCTTGATTTTGCGAATGTCGTCAATCGCGTCTCAGCCAACCCGGCTGGCATCGTCTTTGACGACAGACTTCGGATTGATGGCGATCCTCAAACGCGCAAACCGGATGCGAGCCGCGCGCATAATCTGCTCGATTGGCGTCCGCAGGTCGCGCTGGAAGACGGCCTCGCGCGCACAATCGCCTATTTCCGTCAAGTTATCGCCGCCGCCTCTTGAGATGCATGGGTTCCAGAACCTTTTGCCTGGTCGAATCTTCTGGCTTGTCATCGCAGGCGCCGCCGCGATTGCCAATCTCTTTATTCCGAGACCCGAAATCCTTGGGCTCAGCCTTGGGAGCTTCTGTTTGATCGCAGCGCTGGCCTCTCCAACGGCAATGCTTGTCGTTTTATTGGTTCTCGCGCCCTTGCGAGTGCTGATTGCGACAGAATCAAGTATTGACCTCCCGCTGGATATTGGTCAGATCCTTTTCATTGTTTATTTTGGAGTTTGGGTGGCGCATCGAATCGCGCTTCGCAAACCTGTAGTTGCGTTACATCGCAACATCGTATTGTCCGCAATCTTGTGCCTTTGCGCCGTTTTCGCTCTCGGGTCTTGGACAAGCGCCTCGCAGTCCGCCTGGCTGCGCGAGTGGCTCAAATGGATCTTGATGGCGGTTTTCGTATGGCAAATAACGATCTCGGAACATAGCTATTGGCCTTGGCTGGTATTCGCGCTGCTCGTCGCCGCTACAGCAAATGCGCTTGTCGGGTTGTACATATTCTTTGGTGGAAGCGGCGCAGATCATCTTGCGATTTTGGGACGGTTTTACCGCGCCTTTGGCACGTTTGGGCAGCCGAATCCCTTTGCCGGATTCATGGGGCTGATGCTGCCGCTCGCTTTAATGGGCGCCTATGTTCAGGCTGCGTCGATTCTTTCTGAATACCGAAAGAAACGCCGGGTTCACTGGTATTCCCTGGGGCTTCTTATCTGCTTCGGGCTGTCAGCAGCGTTGATTTCGGCCGCGCTGCTGGCATCCTGGAGTCGCGGCGCCTGGCTCGGCACGGCAGTTGCAGCGGCAGTTATGCTCTTCGCACTGCCCAAACGCGCGACAACCGGGGTCGCCGCCGCTCTCGGTCTAGCATTTCTGTTTGCGGGGCTATGGTTGGGAGGATTGTTGCCGCGATCCGTTATCAACCGGTTGACGGCTTCCGCTGACGATTTTCTCGCGATGGAAGATGTTCGGGGGGTTGATGTCAGCCCGATAAACTACGCGGTGATCGAGAGAATCGCCCATTGGCAGGCGGCGCTTAATATGGCGCAATCCAACCCAATTCTGGGAGTCGGGCTGGGAAACTACGAAATCGTCTATGACCGGTATCGACTCATTAACTGGAAGGAGCCCTTAGGGCATGCGCATAATTTTTATCTAAATACGCTTGCGGAAACCGGCCTGGTTGGATTGGCCGCCTATCTGGCTTTCTGGCTCGTGATTTTTCTTGTCACCTGGCGCGCCCGCGCCCATCCGGATTCTTTTGCTCGAGCGACAGCGATCGCTCTGCTTGGCAGTTGGACGTACCTGGCGGTCCATAGCATTTTTGACAACCTCATCGTAAACAATCTCTTTCTGCATATTGGTGTATTATTAGGTATACTTGCGATTTTGTATTGGCAACTTAATCACAAGCTGATTATGGATTAACTATGTCCCAAGCGATTACGCCGGATGTCGCGTCTAAAGGCGAAGGTTACCGAGGGCTATCCACACCTATTGATCGTTTCATCATTGCCCTAGCAAGCCGGGTCGGCGGCAGACGAGCGAAAGAAGTCGAGCGCTTCATCAAATTCGCATTCATCGGTTTACTGGGCTTTGTCATCGACTTTGGACTTCTGTTTCTTCTGCAGTCGACTGTCTTGCCAGCGGCGGACGAGCAAAACATGGCTTTGCCGCTCAACGTGGCGCTCGCCACTACCATCAGCTTTACATTGGCTGTTAGCAGCAATTTCACTTGGAATCGTCTTTGGACGTACCCGGATTCAAGATCATATTCAGTTCGTCGCCAATTGACGCAATTCGCCATAGTCAGCGCGATCGGCTGGATCGGTCGCACCATCTGGATTACAAGTTCCTTTGCCTTCTTTGGCATCTGGTCGACCGCCGCGATTCAAAACATTTTTTCGAGTTACCATCCCGTTCTACAAGACGAGTTAAAATTAGGCACGATGATCTCGCAGTTCATTGGCGTCATTGTTGTGATGATTTGGAATTTCCTCGCCAACCGCTACTGGACCTTTAACGACGTCGAATAACGTGTCCCGTATTGCCATCGACTACACACCGGCTTACGAACAGGGTGGCGGTATTGGGCGCTACGTTCGCGAGTTGACGGCAGCGCTTGCCACGGAAGATCCTGTGACGGACTACCGGCTCTTCGTCGCGGGCGCAAAACGCGAGCAACTCCCGCATCCGCCCGGACCCAACTTTGACTGGCGGACGACAATCTTGACACCACGGTGGCTGGCAAGAATCTGGCAGCGCGCTCAACTTCCGTTGCCCGTCGAAATTATCACGGGTCCTGTGGATTTATTCCATGCTACCGACTTCGTCTTGCCGCCGACTTTGCCCCGGACGCGCAGCCTGCTGACAGTGCATGACCTTTCCTTCCTTCGCGTGCCAGATGCCGCCAGCCCCTCTCTAAGACGATACCTGGAAGCCGTGGCGCCGCGTTCTGTTGAGCGGGCGGATCACGTATTGGCGGACTCTCAAGCGACTAAAGACGATCTCATAGAAATCTACCGGACGCCTGCCGACAAGATCAGCGTTTTGTATTCCGGGGTGGATGCCCGTTTCGGTCCGGTGACGGACCAGATGACATTAAAAGCAGTATTGGATAAGCACAATTTGAGAGATAAAAAATATGTCCTGTCCGTCGGTACCGTCCAGCCACGCAAAAACTATAGTGGAGCAATCCGCGCATTATCAAGAATACGGGATCACGGCATAGACTTGCATTATGTCGTTGCAGGCGGCCCTGGCTGGCTCGAAGACGAGATGTATCGCAGCATCAGGGAAACTGCCATGGAGGATCGCGTTCATATACTTGGTTTCGTCCCTGATGAGGATCTGCCCGCGCTCTATTCAGGCGCGCGCGCGCTTCTTGCTCTCTCTTTATACGAGGGCTTCGGACTGCCGGTTCTGGAGGCTATGGCCTGTGGAACACCGGTGATCACGAGCAATTTGTCGTCGCTGCCAGAAGTTGCCGGCGACGCGGGTATTCTGGTCAACCCGCTGGATAGCGAGGCAATCAGCGATGCGATAATGAAGACCTTGACCGACGCGGCCTTGCGACAGCAGCTAGTTGCTGCGGGCTTTGAGCGCGTTAAACGTTTCTCTTGGGCGAGCGCGGCGAGCCAGCTTAAGGCCATCTACGACGCAATGCTTGACGGGTCATCTAATACCATAATCCGGTAAAGAATCGAGGCGCCCAAGGCGTGTGAACATGGCGAATAGTGAAAAAAACTCTGGCGGGAACGAGGTACTTGTTCTCTTGCTGTTGGCGCTGGCAGGTTATCTGTTGCCTTGGATAACAGCCCCGAATGCAGCTATGACACTCAACGCATTCGATTTGGCCGAATGGACGAGCTTGCATCCATTGCAGCAGCAAGCGACGCCGCCATTGATTGCGCCATTGCTGCTGCGCGCGCAACTGTCGATTCTAGCGGCTTTAATCACGCTTTGGTCGACGGGCCGAAAGGAGCGTTTTCTGGCTTTTCTATTCGTTGCCTTGCTCTCGGTTTCACAACTCCCTCCGCTGGAGTTCCTGAGCAACGTCGCCGATCCAAATTACCGGCAACTGCTGTTTCTCGCCATAGCGACAATCCTCTTGTCAACAGGTCTGGGCTTCATTCTGCCGGCGCAGTTTCAGCCCCTTGTCATTATTTTCCTTGCGGTTTCAGGAATCGTCACATCACTCGTGGGACAGTCGCAAGCGATTGGGTTGTATCAAGTTACGCTGGAGCAAGGCGCGACAGGCGGCGGCTTGTGGCTAACCACAGGGGCTTATGCCGCTTTCATTTTTTATGCGCTGCCCAACTTCCGAAACCGCCGCTGAAGCGAGCGAAAAATGAAAAGAGACGGCAGTTGCCGCCCCGTTCAGTTTAGAAAATGCCCGTTGCCTATTGGATTGATTATTCCATGTTGGATTGAATGTACTCCACGGCTTGACCAACAGTTTCGATTCGCTGAGCGTCCTCATCGCTGATTTCGCCGCCGAATTCTTCCTCAAATGCCATAATCAATTCGACGAGGTCGAGCGAGTCGGCTTCCAGATCTTCGCGGAAACTCGCGGTACTGACGACGCGTTCTTCTTCCACACCAAGCAACTCGACCACGATTCCTTTGACCCGATCTTCAATAGATGCCATCTTGGTCACTCCTCCCCAACGGAATCTTTAGAACTCGCATAAGCGCCAATTATACCGTTAATCACTTTCCATGCCAGCCTGTATGGTGGCGACGCGCATAATTGACACCTGAAAACTTCGACAGTACGATAATTCGGCGGCGACCTGGATTACCGCCTCAATAAAGGGAACACTTCGTTATGCCAAAAGTCACGGAAACCCCCTCAACCGAAAGCCGCAAACTGGACCATATCCGGATCAACCTGCAAGAGGATGTTCAATTTCCCCGCATTAGCACCGGGCTTGAACGCTATCGATTGACTCACCAGGCGCTTCCCGAGTTAAGCCTGCACGATATCGATACCTCAGTTCAAGTATTTGGCAAGCAACTGGGGTCGCCGATCATGATATCATCGATGACAGGCGGGACCGACGCCGCGAGACGCATCAACAGACATCTTGCGGCGGCTGCTCAGGAACATGCTATCGCAATGGGTTTGGGCTCGCAGCGAGCCGCGATAGAAGATGAATCCTTGGGAAGCTCCTTTCAAATCCGCGAACTCGCGCCGGACATTCTGCTTTTCGCCAACCTCGGCGCCGTGCAGCTCAATTATGGCTACGGCATTGAAGAATGTCGCAAAGCGGTCGACATGGTAGCCGCCGACGCCTTGATTCTTCATTTCAATGTTTTGCAAGAAGCGGTTCAAGCCGAGGGCGATGTCGATTTTTCCGGTCTCCTTAAAAAAGTAGAGACAATATGCAGGCATCTCACTGTACCGGTTATCGCCAAAGAAGTTGGCTGGGGCTTTTCCCACAGAAACGCGCGCGATTTGGCCAACGCAGGCGTCTCGGCAATTGACGTGGCTGGTTCAGGTGGCACGTCTTGGAGCGAAGTGGAGTATCACCGCGCGCCGACGCCCTTCCACGCGCGCGTGGCCCGCAGCTTCGCTGACTGGGGAATCCCCACCGCTGAGGCGCTAACTTACGCGCGGGCGGCGGCGGCGGATTTGCCGGTCTTCGCCAGCGGGGGCTTGCGCGACGGCGTCGATATTGCCAAATGTATCGCATTGGGCGCTTGTCTTGCCGGCTTAGCCAGCCCGTTCCTAAGCGCGGCGGACGAATCCGCCGAAGCGGTTGCTTTATTAATTGCCGAATTGAACGCTCAATTGCGCATCGCCATGTTATGCACGGCTTCGCAAGATATCGCCCAACTGCGCAATGCGGAGATCAAATCAATTGATTGAATTGCTTAGACCAGTTCTCGGATAACCGCGTTGCTAAGCAGCCGACCCCGCTCGCTCAAGCGGACGCGGTCGCTTTCCACATGAATCAAGCCCAAGGTCTTCATTTTACGGATGCCGTCAGGGAACTTGTCGGCGATGTCCACGCCGAAACGCCTTCGGAATGTCGGACGATGTATCCCCTCGCGGGTTAACCTTATGCTCATCATGACAGTCTCATAAAGGTCTTCCTCGCTGTTGACTGTTGTCGATTTCGCGACGGCCGGCGTAAGAGGAAAATCATATTTCGCGGCTGGGCGCTCGTTGAGCGACTCGACATAGCGTATGGGATTGGCTATGTTGGAATATCGAAAACCGCCTGCGAAACCGTGCGCGCCCGCGCCGAGCCCAAGGTAGGGCAAGTTGCGCCAATACTGCAAGTTATGGCGACATTCGAACTGCGGGCGCGTCCAATTGCTAATCTCGTATTGCGCGTAACCGTCGCCTTCCAGGCTGCGCGACGCATATTCGTACATATCCGCGAAAATATCGTCGTCGGGCCGTGGCAATGCGCCGGCGTCGACTTGCGCGCGTAAAGCTGTTCCGCCTTTCAGCTCCAGACCGTACATCGAAACATGTTCCGGCGCATAACGGAGGATAGCGTCAACAGTACGCTTCCATTCATCGAGGGTCTCGCCAGGCGAGCCAAATATGACGTCCAGGTTCACATTTTCGAAGCCCGCCTGTCGCGCGCAGCGCAGGGCGCGTTCGACGGCATCGAGGTCATGGCGGCGCTCGAATAGACGAAGGACTCTTTTCGATGCGGACTGCATGCCAATGCTTAACCGGTTGATGCCGATCTCGCGCAATTCGCGCAAATACGAAGTCGATATGTCATTGGGATTGGTCTCCATTGAGACTTCAAGATCGACAGCCAGGGAGAAGCGCTCCGCCAAGCAATGCAGGATGTCCCGATAGTAGCGCGCCGCGAGCAGGGACGGGGTGCCGCCTCCGAAGTAGACGGTATGAATCTCCCGATGCGGATTGTCCGCGGAGGCAAACTTGATCTCACGGAGAAGCGCGCGAATATACGCCGGAACCAGAGACGCAAGATCGGTGTAGATGTTGAAGGCGCAGTAGCTGCAACGCGTCTCGCAAAAGGGTATGTGGATGTACGCGGAATATGGCGCTTGTGAGCTCATGATCGCGGCGGTTTCAACGCAAGGTTGGCAGATGTCCACAGAGCGTACAGAGAAATGCCTCATTTACTTTGTGTTCTTCGTGTCTTGACGGTCAGTGTCTACGCGACCTGTGGTTGGCCATGCTTTCGACCGGGAAAAATCGCTTGACTTGCCAATAATCTGAAATGCAGCCCAACGCAAGCCAGAGATTGCGCCAATGTTATTGCTAAAATATAATTATGCAAGTCAACGTTCCCAGACATATTCGCTAGAGAGTCTGGTCGGGTCGGCAACTCCACAAGCTAGCAGGCAGGATGTTGTGCAAGCCCGAAGCAGTCGAATCCGAACAATCAGCGGAGCCGAATCCACGGGTATGGACGCGGCAAGTGTTTCTATTTGCAAAAGCCATGACCTCCGGCATTAGGGAAACGCGATGAATTTTTTGCGGCGTCTACTTGGCATGTCTCCTGACCACATGGGAAGGGATGGGACGACTCGTCGTGTGGCGCATGTTACACGCAGCCGGGACGCGCCAGCAGCGCCCATACCAAGCGCGGTCGACACCGAAACCCAGCTAGTGTACGACAAATTTGATTTAGAAGAATTGCCGCCCGAGCAGCCTCCGCTGGCGGACGAGGATAGAGCGGATCCAGAAACCGAATCCGGCGAAGAGCCACAAGTACAGCCGCTACAAAGGCAAGCCAAAATTCAACGGTGGCCACGCGCGGAACCTGCGCCGCCGCGTCGCGAGCCGCCTCGGGAGTATAAGCCCAAGCGCGCTTTGACCTATGGCATCGCGACAGATGTTGGCAAACTGCGTGACAACAACGAAGATGCCTGTTTCGCCATGCAGTGGCATACGATGACTGTGGAAAATCGCCCGGACTTTGGTTTCTTTGTTGTTGCGGATGGCATGGGTGGGCATCTCGATGGCGAAAGGGCGGCGGGCATCGCCGTGCAGACGCTCGCCTCAGAGATGCTGCAAAGCGTCTATATGCCCTTGCTGCGGAACTTCAGAGCCGCGGAAAAGACTACAATCCTTGAAGCCTTGGTCGCCGCGTCGGAAAAAGCCAATTCAGCGGTCATTGACGCAGTGCCGGGCGGCGGCACGACCTTGTCCACTGTTGCAATTGTGGGCAATCTTGCCTATCTCGCGCATGTGGGCGACAGTCGCGCCTATCTGATCCACAATGATGAAATCGAGCAGTTGACAACCGACCACACCTTGGTGCAGCGCTTGGTTGAGATGAAAGAACTCACGCCCGAAGAAGCCGAGTATTACCCGCAGAAGAATGTGCTATACCGAGCGATCGGACAGGATGAGAGCCTAAAAGTGGAAAGGTTGATTCGCAATTTGCCCTCAGCGGCGCAAATGATAATCTGCAGTGATGGTTTATGGGACCTGGTGGACGACGAAACGATGAAGCGCGTGACGCTCGAATCATCAAGCCCGCAAGAAGCCTGTGATCGGCTGGTAAGCCTTGCCAATGAGCGCGGGGGAACGGACAATATCTCCGTCATCATACTGAAAGTCCCGGAGAACGACGTCGCTATCTAGACGATGTCGCATCTCGTTGTGACTGCATGACTGCAAACAATAATCGTAGCTTTTTGCATGATCTGCAGCATGAAGATGCTCTGTCCAAGACTTGTGAAGGAATAGACTGGAAAAAATGAATTCAGTGCCATCCATCAATCGGATTCGCAAGCGCAAGACTATATTGGTTGTTGACGACGAACCGCGCATGATTGGCTTCATCCGAATGAATCTCGAATTGGAAGACCATCAAGTAATCGAGGCGCATAGCGGCTTGGAAGCGCTTGACGCGCTCCGCACGCAATTGCCGGACCTGGTTCTCCTCGACGTCATGATGCCGGATCTGGACGGCTTCGAGACTTTGCGCATGTTGCGAGAGTTTTCCGATATTCCGGTCATTATGTTGACCGCCAAAGGCGAGGAAAACGACAAAGTGCTGGGTTTGGAACTGGGCGCCGATGATTATATCACCAAGCCCTTTGGACCACGGGAACTGTCAAGCCGCATCAAAGCGCTGTTTCGGCGGCTGGAAAAACCATCGACCGAAGAAGCCATCTTGCGCGTTGATGATCGGCTTAGTGTGGATTTCAACCAGCGCCAGGTCATTGTCGACGGCGAAGCCGTGAAGTTGCGGCCGACGGAGTATCGCCTTCTCTATCATCTGATTCGCAACGCCGGCTGGACGGTGCCGCACGATCAGATCTTGCAAAAGGTCTGGGGATACGAATACAGAGATGAGGCGCATTACGTGCGGCTCTATGTCAACTATCTGCGGGAAAAGATTGAAGAAGATCCTTCCAAACCGCGTTATATCATTACCGAACGCGGCGTCGGCTATCGTTTCATCAACTTCAGGGATCAAGAATAACAGTCCTAGGCTTAGGCGAGCAAGAAGCCGAAGTCCAGGTATAGGCACACTTGATCGGGCCCGACCGAGGCGTAATCCGAGCATGCCAGCGATCCGTAATCACGAAATACAAAAACCTTGCGATTGCGCCGCTTGAGTTTTTTCTTGAGCGTGTTCCACTGCGATTTGCTTGGCATATCCGCGCCATCAATCAATTCGAAATAGCTCCTGCGGAAAAGCGCGCGAAAGTGATGGTCGTCGTATTCAATCAGCTTTATCAGACAGGCGCCGCGCGGACCGGACAAGGCATCATTGATAAAGTCTGCCGCAAAATGACGGCGCACTTTTTGGAACTTTGGCAACTCATGGCGCATTTTCTAGACTGTCCCTTTTTATAGCCCCCTTGCTCGCGCAAGGAGAAGGTTACTTATTTTGCGCGAGCGCGGCCTGCTTGTGGATAATTCGCCGGTTGCGCGCCGAGCGGCTGTGCTAGACTGAGTAACAATAGAGATCGTCCATCGCCGCATTGTTTTTCGGTATTCATTGTCCGCCAGAACCCGGAAACGATATGCACCGCGTCCTCAATTTCCTTTTAATTATGCTGTTCAGTTTGATGCTTGTACATACCTTGGTGTACCTGGCTTTTGGCGTCGCCCTGATCCCTTTTCCCTTTGATTACGACCAGGCCGAGGGCTTTGAACTCAATAACGCGGTCTTGCTGGCGTCGGGAGGCTGCCCCTATTGCGACAATGATGTCTTCCCCTTCTACGGCAGCGGCTATCCCCCGCTGTTTCATCTGTTGATGGTCCCCTTTGTGAAACTGTTTGGACCGCAGTTTTGGTATGGTCGTCTGATGATTTTCGGCGCGACGCTCGTCACCGCATGGGCAATCGCTTGGGTAGTGTTTCGCGATTCCGGGCATCGGATGATCGCCATGATCGCCGGGCTGGCCTTTTTGTCCTCCAATTATGTCTATCACATCGGTCCCCTGCTGCGTCAGCATTTGCTCATGGTGATGTTCGAAACCTTGGCTGTGGCAACCATAGCAGGCGCCTTCGAGCCCCGCGTCAATACAAGGCGACGCCTGTTTGTCGCCTTTGCTCTGCTGCTTTGCGCCGGCTATACCAAACAACTGGCCTACACCAGTTGTATCGCCGTCTCGTTATGGTTATTCTTGCGCAATCCGCGCGCCGCGATTCAATACAGCTTGGGTCTTGCCCTAGCGGCTGGCGGCATTTTCGCGCTTTTGACGCTCGTGACCGACGGTCACTGGTGGATCAACATAATCGCCGCAAATCAGAATCCCTACCGAATGGACCAGTTCCTCGGTTTGCTGCAGCAGTTCCTGAGACTCCACGGCTGGCTGCTTGCGCTGGCAATTAGCATGGTCGTTTACGAGCTGTACTTTGATCGATTGTCGGTCTTCTCGATCTGGTTCCTGGCCGCCTTCATCAATACCAGCGCCGCCGGAAAATGGGGCGCCGGGGACAGCTACTTCGTTACCGCGCTCGCCGCCATCTGTATCTTGAGCGGGATTTTCCTTGCCCGATCGGCAGCCGGAACTTGGCATTTGCCGGGCAACTATCTGTCGCGCTTCCTGAAGCCGCCCGGGGGGCTTGCGGTTGGCAAATTGCTCCCGCTTTCAGCCACCCTGCTCTTCCTGGCATACGGCATCTCCGTTTTCAAATTGCCGACATCGGGACCAGTCTTCGCGCCTGTCGCCTCAGCCCTCAACATCCAACCGCTGCCATCTTGGCGTTACCCTTTATACGATCCCGCCGGGTGGACGGTCGGCTATGCGGTAACCGGCCACTTGCCCTCTCAAGACGACTATGAGGGGGGCTGGGCGATTGTCGATGCGATCAAGCAGGCTGACGGGCTGCTGCTCTCCGAAGATGCCGGCTTCAATCTGCGCAGCGGGCGCGAAGTCATAGCCAATGCCATACAATTGAAAAATTTGTGGGAGAACGGTTTGTTCGACCCGACAGAGTTGATCGAAATGATCCGGTCTCACAGTTTTGCAGTGGTGATTATCCGCGCGAGCCTGTTCCCCCCGCCGGTGATGACCGCGATTATCAGCGATTATCAGCTTGATCAAATCATCTCGATGAATGGCTTCGATTACCAATTGTGGAGGCCCCGGAGGAGCGCAAGCGCCGGCGATGATTGACGGATTCACGCTCGGTTTTCGCCGGTGATATTTCGAGCAAGTCCCATTAGAATGCCCTCGACACAGCCGCCCATGAGCGACGCGGTTTATTAAAAAGAGGAAAGATCCCGCGACCTGATTGCCGGCATGACGCCGAAGAAAATGTTTTTTCGGCAGTTTGGCAATTTGGCGGGTGGTTGTTAATGCGCAAGCGAGGTCAGGGTAGTGGGGATCCGGGCGAGCGTGGCGACTAAATGGTCGCGGGTTGGATTCACCACAGCCGCTCGGCGCGCAAGCGGCGAAAAAGTCCCAGGAATGCCCCGCCCACAGGAAATAACAAGCTTTCTCCTTGCATGAGCAAGCGGGTGTTAAACAAGAGGGAGATTTCATGAGCGAAGTCGACGGTCAAGCATTCAAGAACATCCTGGCCTGCTGGACGGCTGGCATCACCGTAGTTTCTGTTTCGTCCGAGGGAGATTGGCAGGCGATCACAGTCAACTCTTTTGCCAGCGTGAGCATGAGCCCGCCCCTGGTTTGCCTGAACATCGCCAATCGGCTTGATACACGCGCTTACATGGCGCGCGAGGGGCATTTCTCGGTGAGCATTCTTTCGGACCAGCAATTGGAGCTGG
Organism: Chloroflexota bacterium; assembly: GCA_028873975.1. Classification (GTDB taxonomy): domain Bacteria; phylum Chloroflexota; class Anaerolineae; order Aggregatilineales; family Phototrophicaceae; genus UBA6055. The sequence continues at coordinate 40,726 of JAPPMO010000036.1, read as the reverse complement.
GCAAGCGATTTGCCGGCTACTCCGATGATATACTTGATAACCGCTTCGACGGGCTGAACTGCGATACAAGCTCGCTAGGCGATCCCATCATCCCCGATGCGATGGCCTGGCTTGGCTGCACGGTCGAGCACATGATCAATGCAGGCGAGAATTCCATGTTTGTTGGTTATGTGCGGGAAGGCGGCTGGACAAGCGACAAAACGCCGCTCTTGTATCACAACCGATTGTGGGGAACTTTTGCGGCTACAGAGGAAAAGTAGTCGATAATGCCTCACTTTCAACGGGATAAAATAGCTAGACCAGCTCGCGGGCGGCGATTGCCGCGCCAATGATCCCGGCTCGATTGCGCAATTGCGCCGGCACAATTTTTGTTGCGCAGGAAATATGAGGAAAGAACTTATCGTATTTCTTGCTGACGCCGCCCCCGATGATGAAAATATCCGGCGTGAAGAGCGCTTCAATATAGCGCAGGTGCTCGGAAATGCGCTTGCCCCACTTGCGCCAACTGTATCCGTTTTCCTGGCGTCCGCGGTCGGATGTGCGATCTTCGGCGTCCTTGCCCCGAATAATGAGATGGCCAAATTCGGTGTTCGGTATCAAAACGCCATCTATGAAAAATGCGCTGCCGACCCCAGTGCCCAAGGTCAGGATGACGACCAAGCCGCCCTGGTCTTTCCCGGCGCCAAACTGCAATTCCGCGATGCCGGCCGCGTCGGCATCATTGAGGACAAGCACTGGGTTAGCGCTAGCCGCCCGAAAGAGCGCCTGCGCATCGGTATCAATCCACTCGTCGTCGACATTTGCCGCCGTACGGGTAATCCCATGCTGTACGACAGCGGGAAAAGTGCAGCCAACTGGTCCTTCCCAGCCAAAATGCCTGACAATCTCGCCGACGACATCGGCGACAGGTTCGGGTTTGGCCGGTTGCGGCGTTTCTATGCGAAGACGCTCAGTGACGAAGACGCCCTTGCAGGTATCGACAATTGCGCCTTTGATGCCCGACCCGCCAATGTCTATGCCCAAGACTTCCATGCTCTGCCCTCTCCGCTGATCTCGAATTCAAACTGTGCAATCATACCAAATTCGCAAAAGATGTCATAATAGCAGCTGAATCCAAGATACATGATTGGATGCCGTTGGGGTTTCTATGGTCGGAGCAACAAGGCGCGGAAACCTGCGATTGCTCTGCGCGTTGATACGCGAGCTTGAATTGCCAAATGTTTGGCTGTTATAGTGATAGTGAAGAGTCATTGACCAATTCGATGAGACCGAAAATGCTTCGTTCCACCCTTTGCCTACTTGTTTTTGTCCTGATTCTGAATGTATCCGGCTTTGCCAGCGCGCAGAATAGTTGCGCGGCTGGAAGTTGCGGTCTGGATCAAAGCGCTATCGCTTCCTACCCCAGACCACAGGTGGTTCCATTGCAAATTGATGAAACGCTCCTCAATGACCGCGAATACCGACAAGTCAGCGCTGGGCTGGATATCTACGATCAACCGGCCGGGCAGGTCATAGAAAGTCTCGGCGCCGGTTACAGCTTCGTCACTGTGCAGGATGAGTTGGACGGCTGGGCGCATATTGGCGACGGCAAGTGGGTCTTGTCCGATAGTCTGGGAGAACCGTGGAGGCCCTCAAGGTTTGCCGGCGTGAAATTGCCGGACCAGGAGCTCCCCTATACCATGGCTTGGACCTTGCGTCACTTGAACGGTTCGCAGACCCCGGGCGGTCCCGAATCCGCGAGCAACCCGTTTCTCTATCGGTATTCCCGGGTCAACATCTACTCAACTGTCAACGTTGATGGCTACAACTGGTATCAAATCGGGAGCAATCAATGGGTGCATCAGTTCAAGGTCGCCAAGCTCCTGCCAGTGGCAAAGCCAGAAGAAGTTGATACGCACAAATGGGTCAGCGTCGACCTATACGAACAAGTCGCCACCGCCTACGAAGGCGACAAGCCGGTCTTCGCCACATTGATTTCCTCGGGTCTGGAAGAATGGCCCACGAATAGAGGCGTTTTCCATGTCTATGTGCGTTTCCCTCGAACGCTCATGAGCGGCGCCTACAATCAGCCAGATTTCTATTATCTCCAAGAAGTGCCTTGGACGATGTATTTCGACGGGGATATTGCCTTGCACGGCGCTTACTGGCACGACGGATTTGGCTATCGCAAGAGCCACGGTTGCGTAAACATGACCATTACCGACGCCCACTGGCTGTTTCAATGGGCGGAAGATGAATATGACTTTGCCAACGGGGACTATACCGGTCCGGCCGTCTATGTCTACTCGAGCGGCGAGTATAATTGAGCTTCATTTGAGCATCATTCCGCGAAGAATCACTTCGCCATAGCAAGTTCCGCCGCCGGCGAACCTTGAATGTATCCCTGCACCGCCAGCAATTCCGCGTTCAAGATGCTGCATCCCGCGGCGCCCCGCACCGTATTATGCGATAGCGCCGCAAACTTGTAACCCAGTATGGGACATTCGCGCAGGCGGCCGATACTCGTCACCATGCCCTGGCCCGCGTCGCGGTCGCGTCTGGGCTGGGGACGGTCAATTTGCTCCAGGTACTGTAGCGGGCTGTCGGGCGCGCTCGGCAGCGAGGACACCGGGTCCGGTCCGCGAAAGGTCATCCAGTCCCGGATGATCGCATCGTAATCCGGCGCGTCTTCAAGCTCGACCGAGATATTCACCAAGTGGCCGTCAATCACCGGTACGCGCGTGCAAGTGGCGCTGACAACTATTTCCAGCTCATCAATCGCGCCGTCGCGAAAGCGTCCCAGCATCTTGCGCGATTCGGTCTCCATCTTGTTCTCGTCGCCCGGTACATAGGGGATGATATTGTCCAGGATGTCCAAGGAAGGCACACCGGGATAGCCCGCCCCGCTAAGGGCTTGCTCGCTGACCAGGTGCAGGCGCCGGATCCCATATTTCAAAAGCGGCTTCAAGGACATGACCACCGGCATCACCGTGCAGTTCGAGTTCGCCACCAGCGCGCCGCCAGACCAGCCCCTGCGATATCGCTGGACATCAATCAAGCCAATATGATCCGCATTGACCTCTGGCAACAATAGCGGGACATCCGGCGCCATGCGGTTCACGGATACATTTGTGCAAAGCACATGACCGGCTTCGGCCAACTCCACTTCGCGATTGATGGCCGCTTCCTTGGGCAGCGCCGAGAAAACCAGGGGAGAATCCAAAGGGTCATTCAGCGCTTTGACGGTCAGGTTTGCGATATTGTCCGGCGGATTGTCATTGAGCGCCCAGTGAACGGCTTCGCCATAGGGTTTGCCCGCGCTGCGGCTCGAGCCGATGACTTCGCGCGCCTGAAACCAGGGATGCCCCTCCAGCAGTTGAATGAACCGCTGGCCGACGGCGCCGGTTGCGCCCAGAACCGCTACATCAATTTTTTGCATCGTCCAAACCTGCCTTACATGCCTACAGTGCCGGATCGCACAGCGGGGTAAGATCCCAGCATTTTTACAAATGATGTCAAGTGCAGCAATTGCGTCAGAACATCCTGGCATTTCGGGTCTTGCCAGTGCCCCTCGAAGTCGAGATAAAACAAAGGCTCCCAGGGTCTGTTGCGGCGGGGACGGGATTCCAGCTTGGTCAAGTTCAAATCTCGCTTGGCGAACTCTCCCAGGCATTTATACAAGGCGGCAGGCTGATTGCGCGTGGCGAAGACGATCGAGGTCTTGTTGTAATCCGAGGGTTCTGGATCGCCGTGGCCCATCAAAAGGAAGCGCGTATAGTTATAGGGCTCGTCCTCGATTTCCCTGGCGACTATCTCCAGACTATAAAGCTCCGCCGCCAATTCCGTCGCGATTACGCCCAGTCCCGGCTGAGGGTCATGGCAGAGGTCCTGCGCCGCGCCAGCGGTATCGTACCAACCCACAGGTTCCAACTTGTAGCGTTTGAGAAATCTTTTGCATTGCATCAAGGCTTGCGGGTGCGAGCGCACTTGCTTGATATCATTCAAGCTTGTGCCGGGAGTGCCCAGCAAGGCATGGTGAACGTGAAGGATCACCTCGGCCTGGATGCGCACATCGTGATCGAGCAGCATTTCGTAAGCGCCGCTGACCGAGCCGGCCAAGGCGTTCTCTACCGGCAGCAAGCTGTAATCCGCTTCATCCGACTGCAAGACGTCAAAGAGATGATTAAAATCCTGGCAAGGCAGGCAATCCACATCGGTCCCGAAATGCTGCCTCACAGCGATTTCTGAATTTGCGCCGGGAATCCCTTGATACGCTACGCTTGGCATAAGGTCGCCACTTCCAAAATCGAGTGCGCCGAATCATATCCGATGAGGGTGATTTATGAAAGACTTGAAATCGCTCTATGCCGTGACGTATAAATGGCGAGGCGCCTTTGGTCTTGCGACCGATTACACCGAAACTCGTATAATGATATGAAGCTTTTGATGCCAGGAGACAAAATGACCGGAGAACAACGATTCGACCCAATGAAAGAAATACAGAACATTGGCGAGCACATCAGCAAACAGATCGAAAAAGGTATCCGAAATGTCACAAGCGGGCCAGAGCAGCTCGCGCTAGATATGTACGAGGCGGAGGATCAACTTGTAATCCGCACGGCGGCCATTGACGGCTTGCTCAAGGAAAGCATTGAGATCAGCCTCGAAAGCAATGTGCTGACGATCTCGCTGCAAACGGAAGCCGAATCTACGCCGACAACAGCGCGCTACTTCCTGCAGGAGCGGCGCTTCGGCCGCGTCAGTCGCTCGGTCGAATTGTCAATACCCGTGAGGGGAAATGAAGCGCGGGCAAAAGTAGAAAACGGCAACCGCCTTGTCGTTACCATGCCGGTGGATGACAGCATTTATGGCAACATTACCGTGACCCCGGTTGAATAGGCGCGGACCGTGCGCCTGGGCTACCTTTGGCCAGGGCATCCATGCCGATTCAATTGTCCAGATGGCTTAGCCTGGCGAACTCCAATTGCTTGTCGAACTTGTCAAGCAAGGTCTTCTTCCGCTCGTCTTCGAGGAATGACAGCTGAATAGATCTTCGAGCCAGGTCGACGACATCTGACAGATCCAACCCGCATTGTTCGACCGCCATTACGTATTCATCCACAAGAGAGCTCCGGTAAAGTCTTGGCATGCCCGAGGCCAAAAGCACTGACACGTCATTCTCCACAAGCGCGCGGAGCGGATAAGCCGAGGGATCGTCGACCAAGCCGCGCCGCAGCGCGCGACTTATGGAAACAACAATCGGCATGCCGGATTCGGCAAGGCTGTCAAGGATATCCGGTTTATCATGAATACCCCAGGTTTCGGTCAGCCGATGCGGTTCAAGCTCCTCCAACGCGGACAGCAAGTCGTCGGCGCCCATGCCGCCGATTTGCGCTACCGTGTAAATGCCCTTCTTGCGAGCGGTCGCGAATGCGCGTTTGAACTGGCCCAGCGGCTGCGCGTTATCTTCGCCGATCAGCCCGAGCGCAACCACGTTTCCACTCTTCGCCGTGGCGCCAGTGGCCCAGCGCGCCACGTCATCGCCGACTCGCGGATTATCCCGTGGAATGCAAAGGATCCAGGACATGTCGGCGCCCCAACCCCGCAGCGCGCGATCTCGACCGTCATTGAGCGCGTTGATAAAGACGTCAATGCTCATCGAAGAATGCTGCATGAATTCGGAGGGCGTGACAGCTATTTCAGCATAGCTGACCTTGGCTTTGGCAAGCCCGACGCCGATATCATATACGACCCGCGCAATATCCTCCGGATATCTCACCCAGCTTGCGGCGACGGCGGCCAGTTCATCGATACGCTGATCATCGGGATTGACCAGCAAATCCGCCCAATAGGCATAATCATCAGTCTCTGCGGGAAGGCCATTTTGGCGCGCGATCATCAGCAAACCTTCGTCAACGAAAGCGCCGGTCAACTGCAGGTTGAGATCCACTTTTGGGATAGCGGCAAAGAATTCGCGAAGGCTCATATCACATTCCTCGTAAACGAATAACTAGCCGGACCAAGAATCGGCGAAGGCGCGCGGGAAACAGGGATGCGAGATGCTCATTGAGGGCACATTGAAGGCTCATTCGGCCGATTCCAGGCCGGGACGCATCGCGCTCGTCATGCTCGCTTTGGCATCGCGAAAGGCTGCGGAAGCGCCTAGGAAAGCCGAAAACAGCGGATGAGATCGATTAGGTCGACTGAGAAATTCCGGGTGGAACTGCGTCCCCAACATGAATGGATGATCCTGAAGTTCGGAGATTTCTACAAGTATGTTGTCCGGGCTTAATCCGCTGAAGCTGACGCCATTCTGCGCAAAATGATCTCGGTAATCATTATTGAACTCGAAGCGATGACGATGACGTTCCATGATCGCCTTGAGGCCATAGGCTTGGGCTGCGAGCGAGTTCGGGACCAGTACACAGGGATATTCTCCCAGCCTCATCGTACCGCCCAAATCGGTAATCGCACGCTGTTCTAGCATAAGATCAATAATCGGATGTGGCGTGCTTACGTCGAATTCGGTGCTGTTGGCATCTTCCAAACCGAGCGCGTTGCGGGCAAACTCAATGCACATGACTTGCATGCCCAGACATAATCCCAAATACGGCACATTGTTTTCTCGCGCAAACTTGGCCGCTACGATTTTGCCTTCAATGCCCCGATAACCAAAACCGCCGGGGACCACAACTCCGTCGAGGTCCCGCAGTTTATCCCGATCTTTGCCTTTTTCCAATTCGCCAGAATGGATCCAAACGATCTCGACATCCTGATCCTTTTGAATCGCCGCGTGGACGATCGACTCCTTAACCGACATATAAGCATCATGAAGCTCCACATATTTGCCCACAATACCGATGCGCAGCTTGTCTTTTGCCGCCCGAAAACGCCTTACCAGCCGCCGCCACTCGGCCAAGTCCGGCGGCGCGGCTTCGATCTCGAAGCGGTCGAGAATGTAATCAGCCAACCCTGTCTCTTCGATCAGCAAAGGTACGGCATAGATGTTGTCCGCCGTTTCCAAGGGAATGACGGCGTCCTTGTCAACATCGCAAAAGAGCGCAATCTTGTTGACGATATCATGGTTGACCGGGTGGTCGGTCCGAGCGATGATCACGTCAGGCTGGATGCCGATCCCGCGCAGTTCACGAACGCTATGTTGAGTCGGTTTGGTCTTCAATTCATCGGTAGCGCCGATGTGTGGCAAGAATGTGACGTGAACATACAGCGCCTCGCTGCGCTTGAGTTCCGTGCGCAGTTGACGCAGCGCTTCGAGAAAGGGCAAGCCTTCAATGTCGCCGGCCGTCCCGCCCACTTCGACGATGACAACATCGGCGCCGCTGCGCTGGCCCACCAATTTCATGCAGCGTTTGATCTCGTTGGTTATATGGGGAACAACCTGTATCGTGCCCCCGAGGTAGTCTCCCTTCCGTTCTTTTTCGATCACCGTTAGATAGACTTGGCCGGCCGTGACATTTGACAGCCGGCTGACATTTTCGTCGACGAAGCGCTCATAGTGGCCCAAGTCAAGGTCTGTTTCGGCGCCGTCAGCGGTGACAAAGACCTCTCCATGCTGGTAAGGGCTCATCGTCCCCGGGTCAACATTGAGATAGGGGTCCAGTTTCTGTAGCGCCACTTTCATGCCGCGCGCCTTTAGCATGCGGCCAATCGCCGCGACGGTCAGTCCCTTGCCAACTGAACTTACGACGCCGCCAGTACAGAATATGTATTTTGGCTTTGCCATCTCGCTTCCCCCATGCCCCCCATTCCAGGAAATCTAAATCATTTTCGCCAAGTCCGAAGCCGCTCGGCGCATATCCAGCAGCAGCAGCCCTAACTTGGCTTCGTCATTAACGACCGATGTCAGCACGGCTTCGTCGTTGACAGACATCATAAGGATAAAACCTGAATCGCCCTTGATCATGAGATGATCCAGGCTGCCGCGCCCCAACTCCATCGCGATTCGCTCGCCCAAGCCCACCATGGCCGCGCTCATCGCGGACAGGCGCTCATCATTTATATCATGCGGCATAAAGGAGCCGATGTTGACGCCCTCGACGCTGACAACCGCGATCGCTTCCAGCTCGGGGTTCATGGCATGCACTTGGCGCAGGCGCGCAAGCAAGGCTTCCGCCTGCAATTGCTCCATCAGCCCGCTCCCTTCAATACTCAAAAGCCAGTCCGTAACGGCGGTCCTAAATACGAAATAAGCGCCGTCTTGTGGCGCCAAGCGCACGATCAACTTTGAAGCAACAAACGTGGAATGGCAGATTTGCCATATAGCATATTGCCATGTTTAATTATACTAAACACGGCGCAAAGGGCAAGCTGGGCAGTTGCCATTTCCCAATCGTTGCCACAGTTAGCACGCAATTGCCAACAGATATCTCATACTGTAAAACGGCTATCGACACGCGAATGGAACGGTACGAATGAGTGAACAGTACGAAGGCACCCGGATCGCCCGAGGGGCTCAGCAAACCACGACGCCGGTACAAGAAATCGCCGAACGTATCGCAAACGCTGTCGGGCAAGTAATCATGGGCAAGGGCAACGAGATCCGGCTCACCATACTCGGGCTGCTTTGTCGCGGCCATATCTTGCTCGAAGACATACCCGGCGTGGGCAAAACCATGATGGCGAAGTCCCTCGCCCGCGCGGTCGGTTGCACCTTCAATCGTATTCAGTTTACACCGGACATGCTGCCCTCGGACATTACGGGCGTGTCCATCTTCAACCCGAAATCGCGCGAATTTGAATTTCGACCCGGACCGATCATGGCGCAGATTGTACTCGCGGACGAGATAAACCGCGCCACGCCGAAAACGCAGTCCGCCCTTTTGGAAGCGATGGAAGAGGGCCAGATGACGGTCGACGGGGTGACCTATCGACTGAGCAATCCCTTTTTGATTATGGCTACCCAGAACCCGATCGAATACGAAGGCACCTTTCCCCTGCCCGAAGCGCAACTGGATCGCTTTCTTATTCGCATTCAGATGGGTTATCCGCAGCCGCAAGAGGAATTGAAAATCTTGTCCGCGCAACAATACCAGCATCCCATTAACAACCTCCAGCAGGTGGTCAGCTTGCAAGAGTTGCTGTCCGTCCAGCAATTGATCAAAGATGTTTACGTCGCCAAAGAGGTGAAGCAGTATGTCGTAAACTTGATCACCGCTTCGCGCCGACACCCCGATGTATATCTCGGCAGCAGTCCGCGCGGTTCCTTGGCGCTGTTCCGCACAGCCCAGGCGCGCGCCGCCATGACCGGGCGCGAATACGTTATCCCGGACGACGTGAAAGCCTTGGCCGAAGTCACGCTGGCGCATCGCATCATCGTTGGTCCGGCCGCACGCATCAAGAACATCACTTCGCGAACGATCGTGCAAGACATCTTGCAGACGACGCCGGTGCCCGGCGCATCCGTGCGCTAAGGTCCTATGCCAAACCGACGCAACATTCTCTATATCTTGATGATCATCAACTTGCTGGCAGGTTTGTTCACCGGCAGTCCTGAGTTGTTCAATTTGACCTACTTGATTGCAGCGGTGCTCCTGCTATCGCTGGCTTGGACCTGGATTACCCTGCGCGGGATCGCCCTGCAGCGGACGACGCGCACGCGGCGATCCCAGGTAGGCAGAATGTTTCGCGAGTCGTTCAGCGTAAGAAAAACCGGACTCTTGCCGAAACTCTGGCTGGAAATACACGATCATTCCAGCCTGCCCGGCCACCATGCCAGCCACGTTGTGCCGTCCCTGCTCGGGAGCAAAGAATACCGTTGGGACGTCGAGACGATCTGCGTCGCGCGCGGCGAGTTTCAGCTTGGTCCGCTGACCGTGATTAGCAGCGATCCCTTTGGTTTCTTCCGTTCTCCACGACGGGTAAGCGCGACCGAGAAGCTGATTGTCTACCCGTTGACAGTCGAGCTCAACAAGGTGGTTTTGCCAATCGGTTTTTTATCCGGCGGCGATGCGCAGAGGCAGCTCACGCACGAGATCACCACCAACGCCAGCAGCATACGCGACTACGTCGCCGGCGACAGCATGAATCGCATCCATTGGCGCTCCACCGCGCGGACGGGCAATATCATGGTCAAGGAATTTGAACTTGACCCGCTGGTGGACATTTGGCTATTCAGCGATTTCTCTTCCGACTCTTTGTACGAAGCGGGTGGATTGCGGCGCGCGACGCACGGAGGGCACGTCGTTGCGGATCGATACCGGATTCCGCCATCGACCGGAGAATACGGCGTCGTCATTGCAGCTTCCCTGGCGAAGTACTTCATCGAGAGCGAGCGCGTGGTGGGATACGCGGCCTACACGCCCTTTCGGCAGGTTTTCCAGCCCGATCGCGGCAATCGGCAATTGACAAGGATCTTTCAAGCGCTGGCGGTGGCGCGCAGCACGTCGAGCCATACTCTGAGGCAAATGCTATCGCTGGAGACGCCGCATTTCACGCGGGGAACGACACTCATGATAATCACATCATCATTGGACGAGGAATGGATCGCCGAGGCGCATATTATGATCAGGCGCGGTGTCCGCCCGATCTGTGTCTTCATTGATCCACAAACTTTCGACCCTCGGCAAGATTCGGGCGAAATTCGCGGGATGCTGCAATTGGCGAAGATCCCTACACTCATTGTCGGCAAGGGCGACGACTTGACAGTTGCCTTGGAACAACGTCCAATTTAAGAGCGTATCGACATGGGATCCCGGATTATCCTGAAACTGATTCAGACAACGCTGCTGCGCTTGTCCCGCCAAAATAGCGAAGCAATACGAAAGTTGAGACTATGAACGACAGTTTTGATGTGATTATCATCGGCGCCGGCGCGATGGGCAGCGCGGCTGCATATTATTTCAGCCAGCGCAAACAGCGGGCGCTCCTGCTCGAACAATTTGAGCTTGATCATCGGCGCGGCAGTTCCTATGGCTATTCGCGCATCATCCGTTATTCCTATGACTACCCGGAGTACGTCGAGCTGGCAAAAGACTGTTTTCCATTATGGTTCTCGGTAGAAGACAGCTTGGGCGAGCAGCTTTACGTGAAGACAGGCGGCATCGATTTCGGTCCCGCAGACGATGAGATGCTGCGAGCAACCATTGAGTCCGTACAGTCGGGTATGATCGAGCATGAACTTCTATCAGTTGAAGAAGCTCACAGGCGCTTTCCGCAATATCGTTTTGGGGAGGACTTCCGCATCCTCTACCAACCGGATAGCGGTTTCGTTAAAGCGTCCCGTGCCGTAAAGGGACATATTCAGCTCGCCCGGCAGAACGGCGCTATCCTCAAAGACAACACTGTCGTCGCGGACGTGTTGATTAATCAGGACAGCGTCGAAGTCGCCACAAGCGCCGGAGACTTCTCGGCAGGGAAGCTGGTCGTCACGGCAGGTTCCTGGGCCCGGTCGCTTCTTTTAGAAACCGGACTCGACCTGCCGCTCAGGGTTCTGCGCTGCCAATTGAACTTTATGTCGACCTCCCATTCAAAACAGTATGAATCCGGGGCTTGCCCAGTCTGGATCGCGCATGTGAGGGGCTTGTTTCCTGAAACGCTTTACGGCATCCCGTCACATGCGGGTTCCGGTTTCAAAATCGCCTTTCATGGCGGCGCGCCTCATAGTCACCCGGCCGAAATTGATTACAATCCTGATCCGGACAATGTTGAGGGCGTTCGAGACTTCATGCGATCCCATATCCCCGGGCTCGCGGAGGCGCCGGTGAGAGAAAGTCGCATCTGCCTTTACACGCAAAGTCCGGACGAGCACTTCATTGTGGACAGGCATCCGCAACATGCTCATGTCGTGATTGGCGCAGGTTTCAGCGGTCATGGATTCAAGTTCAGCACCATCATTGGGAAAATGCTCAGCGATCTGGCGCTCGATGGCGCGACGCCTCATAATGATCGGCTCTTCAAAATCAGCCGTTTTTCAGCTTAAGCGTCCACCAATTGTAAGTTCCGAGCAATTGAAATCCGTTGTCAGCCAGAAGCTGAACCGGGGCGCGATCACTTTTCGCCACCAGCGCGCCGACCCTTTGCAATTGCTGGGCGGCCGCGACAGACAGCGCCCGCAGTACGCCAGCCCGCGTTAAGCCGCCTTCAATCCAGATTCCACTGTAGGCAAGCGTCTCTACCGGCACAAGATGGGTCCCGTCGATATCTAACGACGCATTCGACCCAAGCCCGGGCGACGCAACATAGAGGTCATAGTTTCTTTCGGAGATCGCGAATCCGCAGGATGCGCAGAGGCGGCGCATCACGAGATTCTCGCTTCTGACCAAGGCGCGGGACAGTGGCGCGTCGAGCTCGCGCGCGAGCAAAAGGCTTTCGGCAATCAGGCGGCGGCCGATGCCCATACCTCGCGCCTTCGGGTCGACAGCCAGCAGATCCAACTCAAGGCGTTGGGTTCCCGTCTCTGACACGGTTATAAAGTTGTCCGCAAAAGCCAGGATCCCCCGGGCGTCCAGCGCAACAAGCGAGCAGCCGCGACCTGACTTCAACAGCCCCGCAATGCGATCTCGATCGAAGGGTTCGCCAAAAGTCTTTTCCGCGATGGCTGCAATCGCCGCGGCATCCGCAGGCAAGGCACGACGGACGCTAACGCTCATTGATTTTTCCCCGCCGCGAGAACATAATGAAGACGCATCTGTCTTGGATTCCCGGAAACAGTTTTGAGCATCTCATCGCCTGGCAAAAGATACTTGTACATTATCGCCTTTGTCAGCGGAATGACTACCCTCGCCATCGAATTATCAGCCTCCCGCTTGCTGGGCAATGTCTTTGGCAACAGCAATCTGGTCTGGGCAAATGTCATCGGACTGATGTTGCTCTATCTGACTGTCGGCTACTTCGTCGGCGGTCGCCTGGCGGACAAATACCCGCGCCTTGACGTCTTGCTGCAGGTCATCATCTGGGCAGCCTTCCTTTGCGCCTTGATTCCCATCATTGCCAGGCCTGTTGTCACCCAGGCCGCTCAAGCGGTCTTTGGCGCGGACGCGGCGCTTGCTCTGGGATCTTTCCTTTCGGTGCTCGTTCTTTTTTCGATCCCGGTGACGATGCTGGGCACGGTATCGCCATTTGTGATTCGCCTGTCGGTTCAACGGATTGAAGAATCCGGCAAAATCGCCGGGCAGATTTATGCCGTCAGTACTTTGGGAAGCCTCTTGGGAACCTTCTTCCCGGTACTCTGGATTATTCCAGAATTGGGCACGACGCGCACCTTTCTGCTCTTCGCCGGCATCTTATATGCGGTCGCCTTGGCAGGCCTCTTCCTGGTCAATCGCAGGGCGGCGCTGGCTTATCTGTCCATGCCGATCATTATCGCATTGCTGGCGCAGCTCCTGCTTCAAGGACCGCTGCGGCCTCCCGCCGCTAAAGCCGCTCTCAGATACGAGAAAGAAAGCGCTTACAACTACATCCAGGTCCAAGAAGACAGCGCTGGCTATCGCTATCTGTATTTGAACGAAGGTCAAGGCATCCATAGCCAATGGCACAAAACCGAAATCCTCTATGGCGGAACCTGGGACTTTTTCTTGGTCGGACCCTACTTCAATCAACCGCCCTTTCGCGCCGACCAAGTGACATCATTGCTGCTGATTGGCTTGGCTGCGGGTACCATCCCCCGGCAATATACGGCGATCTACGGCGACATAGATATTGACGGTATTGAAATTGATCCGGCTATTGTCGAAGCCGGCGCAGCGTATTTTGATATGAACGCGGCTTCCCTGCCCAACCTGACCGCATATACAGGCGATGGACGATATCTGCTCAATCAAATGGATCGCAGCTACAGCGTTATCGGCATTGACGCCTACCGTCCTCCCTATATTCCCTGGCACCTCACGACGGTTGAATTCTTCCTGGAAGTGAAAGCGCGCCTGTCTCAAAACGGCGTCGCCATTATCAATGTCGGGCGCACGGATACGGACCGGCGTCTGGTTGACGCGCTCGCCAACACCATGTCGCAGGTTTTCCCGAGTGTGCACGCCTTGGATGTACCAGCGTCATTCAACAGCATTCTCTTCGGGACTGTCGATTCATCCAGCGCGTCCAACTTGCGCCATAACCTGCAATATCGGATTGATAGTATTGATCCGACATTATATGAAGTGATGGAACTGGCCGCGGCTTACTTGGTCCCCCTCGGCGAAAGCGACATTGTCTTTACGGATGACCGAGCGCCGGTGGAAACGCTGGTTGATTCGATCGTCCTCGACTTTCTATTGTCCGGGCGGGCGGAAGAATTCCGACGAGCTGATGAACCATAGCGCCGGAATCGCCCGTCTCCTGGTCGCCGGCGCTGCGCTCGCCTTTCCGGCATGTCTGCTGCTGTGCGCGCTGCGTTTAGTCCTTTCCCATCAATTTTTGCGCTACGAATACACGCGCCCGGGCTTCCCGGTCGATCCCTACGGTTTGACTACCGAGGATCGTCTTGCCCTGGGCTTCCATGCCATCGACTACCTTCTAAATGGCGAGGAAATCGAATTCCTGGGCTCGTTGACATTGGCCGCTGATCAATGCCTGAGCGGGTACAAAGATGAAGATACTTGTCCCATGTTTTCCGGCGCCGCGCTTGGGCACATGGAAGATGTCAAATTCATCACGAACTTGGCATTCGCTTTTGGATTAGGCTTGGCCATTGCCGCCTGCGCAACGGTCATCCTGGCCGGGCGCTGCGCAGCCTGCCTCCGAGCCATGCTGCGCGGCTTGCATCTGGGCAGTATGCTGACGCTGGCAACGCTGGCGTCCCTGGCTGTCGTAGCGGCAGCCACTTGGGACAGGGCTTTTGACGCCTTTCATGACTTGTTCTTCGCCGCTGGCACCTGGCGATTTCCCTTCTCCGATACCTTGATACGCCTGTATCCGGAACGCCTGTTCGTCGATGCCGCCATTGTCATCATCGCGCTTGTGGCCGCGCCTTGCCTGCTGGTAATTTATCTGTACAGCCGAGCCAGAATCAGATGGCATTGAATGGTTTCTCAGGTATTCCAAGCGTCGCCGCATCGCCAGATCTGCGTTTCTTTGGAAGCGGATAGCGCTGGGGTTCAGCGCGAGACCCGCTGCCAATTTATGTTAGGTTTCAGCATGTCAAAAACAGCGCGCCTATACTAAGCTATTACAGTTATGCGCGCTGGCAAATGCTTGCGAAGAATAAAGGGAGAATAGACGATGGCAGTACGAGTTGGAATCAACGGCTTCGGGCGCATTGGACGGCAGGTGCTAAAAGCCATGCTGGAACGTTACCCCAATGACATTGACATTGCAGCCTTTAACGATCTTGGTGATTTGAATACGATGGCGCACTTGTTTCGCTATGATTCGAATTACGGTGTATACGAAGGGACTGTTGAGGCGGCTGACGACGCGCTCATTGTCGATGGCAACCGCATCACCGCCCTTTCCGAACGAGATCCGGCTCAACTGCCCTGGGGCGATCTGGGCGTTGATATCGTGATAGAAAGCACCGGCATTTTCCGCGACAGAGCCAGCGCCTCCAAGCACCTTCAAGCTGGCGCGAAAAAGGTCATCATATCCGCGCCGGCTAAGGGGGAGGACATCACGATTGTCCTTGGCGTCAACCAGGATCAATACGATCCCGCCGAGCACAACGTCTTGTCCAACGCCTCTTGTACAACCAATTGCCTGGCGCCCCCCGCCAAAGTCGTCAATGACGTCTTCGGCATCAAGCAGGGATTCATGACCACAATTCATAGCTATACCACTGATCAGCGCATCCTCGATCTGCCGCATAGCGACCTGCGTCGCGCCCGGGCAGCCGCTAACAATATGATTCCGACCAGTACCGGCGCCGCGCAGGCCGTGGCATTGGTCATCCCCGAATTGAAGGGCAAATTCGACGGTATGGCGGTGCGCGTGCCGACGCCTACGGGATCTTTGGTCGATTTCGTTGCGACAGTTGAAAATAGTCCAAGCAAGGAAGCCTTGATCGACGCCTTTGAAGAAGCGGCGGCCGGACCCATGAATGGCTATCTGGATGTGTCGCACGAACCCCTGGTCTCGACCGATTACATCGGCAATCCGCATTCCAGCGTCATAGACGCGCTGTCAACCGATGTCGCGGGCGACCTGGTCAAGGTCATCACCTGGTATGACAACGAATGGGGATATTCCTGCCGAACAGCCGACCTGGCTAAATTTGTCGGCGATCGTCTCTAAGGAAGCGCGGGCTAGAAAGTGAGGGCGAGGCGAATCGCCTCGCCTTTTTGCATCTTGCGGGAGCATGTCAATGAACAAGATGACGGTTCGAGACCTGTCATTTGCCGCCAAGCGGGTCTTGCTGCGGGTCGATTTCAACGTGCCGCTGGACGGGCAGAAGGTCCTGGACGATACCCGGATTCGGGCGGCGGTCCCAACGATCCAATTCATTCTCGAGCAGCAGCCGCGCTCGCTGATCTTGATGTCGCATTTGGGCCGCCCAAAGGGCAGGCGCGTGCCGGAACTTTCTTTGGCGCCGGTGGCGCCGGTCTTGGCAAAGTATCTGGACCTGGATGTCGCCTTTGCCGATGATTGCATTGGGGGGAACGCCGATTCCATGATAGACGCGCTACCGCGCTCCGGCCTCATTCTCTTGGAAAATACCCGCTTCCACCCGGGCGAAACCAAGAACGATCGGGACTTCGCCGGCCAACTGGCAAGGCATGGCGAGATTTTTGTCAACGATGCCTTTGGAAGCGCGCATCGCGCGCATGCTTCGAACGTTGGACTGTCCCAAACCATGACAGCCGTTGCCGGCTTGCTGCTGGAAAAAGAGATCGATTATCTATCCACAACGATTGAAGATCCGCAACGTCCCTTTGTCGCGCTTCTGGGTGGCGCCAAAGTTTCCGGGAAGATCGACGTTATCGAAGCGCTCCTGGGCAAAGTGGAGGCGCTCCTGGTTGGCGGCGGAATGGCAAATACATTTTTTGCCGCGCAAGGACGAGATATGGCCGATTCGCTGGTCGAGCGCGAGGCGCTTGACATCGCGCGGGACTTGCTGGCCAAAGCCAGGAACAAGCTATTGCTGCCGATTGATCAGCGCATTGCCGACGCCTTCGACAACAATGCGGCGCAACAAGTGCTAGACGCCGCCGCAGACCTGCCTTCGGGCTGGCAGTCGCTCGACATCGGACCTGCCACCATTGGCTTCTACGCGCGCCAATTGAGCGGCGCAAAGACGATCGTATGGAATGGACCCATGGGCGTCTTTGAAATGCCCAGTTTCGCTAAAGGGACCATTGGCATTGCGCGGGCGCTGGCAAACGAGACTGCCAATGGCGCCACCACGATCGTGGGCGGCGGCGATTCCGCGGCCGCCGTAGAACAAGCGGGCTTAGCCGATCAGATTTCGCACATATCTACCGGCGGCGGCGCCAGCCTGGAACTGCTTGAAGGCAAAACCTTGCCCGGGCTTGCCGCGCTGGCGGATCGCTGATTACTGTTTGTGTAAGCTGCGGCGCACATGCTGCAAGCAGGCTTGATCTTTTGCGTGAGCGCGGCAATGCTTTTCGCTGCCGCGGAGCGGCGCCGCCAGAATAGCCTCATGATCGGCTGGCGATAGCATTCACATTTGCTACAATCGACGACGAAAGGAATAGACAATGACAAGAACGCCAATCGTTGCCGGCAATTGGAAGATGAACAAAACGCCCCCCGAATCGCTGCAATTTGTCAGGGATTTGCTGCCGAAGATCGAATCTTTCGCGGGCGTAGAAAGGGTAATCGCCCCGACATTCCTCTCGTTGACGGCAGTTGCCAGCGCGCTTCAAGGCAGTCCGGTAAAACTGGCCGCCCAAAACGGACATTGGGAAGCAAGCGGAGCTTATACGTCAGAGGTATCGGTCGCCATGCTCCGCGATTACGTGAGCTACGTGATCGTGGGCCACTCCGAAACTCGCGCCTATTTGAACGAAACGGATGAGTCTGTCAACCGGAAAGCGAAAGCGGTTTTAGCCAACGGTTTGGGAGTGATCATCGCCGTCGGAGAAAGCCCCAAGCAGAACGAGGCAGGCCAAACCGAGTCCTTCGTCAGCGGACAAGTGCGAGCGGCATTGGATGGGGTATCCGCAGCGGACATGAAAAATGTTGTCATCGCCTATGAGCCAATCTGGGCGATTGGGACCGGCAGAAGCGCCAGCGGCGAACTCGCCAACGCCATTATCGCATCCGCCGTGCGCGACACGATCAGCGGCATCTACGGGCGGGACGTAGCGGAAGCGGCGCGGATCCAATACGGCGGCAGCGTCAAACCGTCGAATATGGCCGAGTTTATGTCGCAACCCGATATTGACGGCGCCTTGGTTGGCGGCGCTTCGCTTGATGTGAATGATTTCGCCTCACTCATTGAAATTGCTTCCAGGGTGAAAGGGTCATAATCTGGGCGCGCTGGATCTATTGGCGCTCACCTCTCTTCTCCTCCTGCTGTTCGGCATCTTTCGTCGCAGCGAACAGTGGATGCGCCAGCATATCTTCAAAGTTGGCTGGCTGCTGACCCGTAATCGTAATACGACCGTCGTCTTCTATTACAGCGCTTTCTTGCCCGGCATCGTGCTGCATGAACTGTGCCGATGGCTGACAGCCGGCATTTTGAATGTGCGGGCGACTCGGTCGGCGCAATTGCCAGCGCATGACGAGATCGGCGAACTTCAACTCAGCCTGGTACAGATTTCGCCAAATGCCCGGGCGTTCAAGCGAATGATAATCGAAGCGGCGCCCCTGATCGTCGCCTTCGCTGTACTTTGGCTGATCGCGACCGATGTTCTGGATTTAGAGTCTTCGCTGCGCATCGCGACGGGCGGCAGTGTTGCTGACATAGGCCGGGCGATCGGGAGCTTGGTCAGGCAGCCGGACTTCTGGCTCTGGTTTTATTTGATCTTCACAATCGCCAACACCATGCTCCCGCCAATTTCGCAGGAATTGCGGAAACGCCGCCGCGTGATATCCGTTGTCATCTTGACTGGCGCCTTCGCCATCGGCTTGGGAAGCAGGTTAGCAGGCATGGCAATCCTCGGCTCAAATGTGCGCGGACTGTTGAGCAGCCTGTCCTATGTCCTGCTTGCTACATCAATCATTAATTTCGTCATGGCGCTGGCTCTGGGCTTGATAGAAGCCCTCATCGAAAGGATCACGGGCCACAACGCCAGTTTTGATGACGGCAAAATGATCACGCGGACTCGTCAGCAAGCGCTGACTGAACATGGAGACCGCAAGCGCGAACGCAGACCACGGCGAACCAGGCGCGATGCTTCCAAAGCACAAAGACCGATTCGGTCAATTTATGCGCTGCCACTGCCAATCCCCGGCCCCCCGGGAAAAGAACCCGTGAGCAAACCGGTCGCTGCCGTGCTCAATGTATCGCCTGGGACGGATCCTGATCTGAAGACCGCCTCTGATCACAAGCCCGCGTCGGTAGTTGCCGGCGACCTGATGGATAAGGACAGCAAGTTCGGTTCTCGTCCCAAGAAGATGCCCGAGACTATAGAGAGAGCGGGGAGCGCCTCGACGCGGGGAGGCATTCCTGCGCCAGGCCAGCAGCCGGCGCCAGAGCCTTCCGCGGCCGGGACATCCTCGCAGGCGACCCCCGAAGACATCGTTCGGAATAGGAGCGAGCGCGCGCCTTTTCGCCGCCCCTTTGCCGCGTCTCCAGATGATATTGAAGACCCTGGAGATATCCAAGATGCGGGCTTGACTGATCTGGGATTCTCGCGCCCCTTCGCGCGCCCGCAGGGCTTGCCAGCGACGCGCGAAACGAAGAATTCGGATTCCGACAATGCGCTGCGGGCATCGAATGAAGAACTTCCAGCAAGCCCGCCAAACGCGGCTATCGGCCGGTCCAAGCCAAAAACGCGGCCTGTTCCCAAGCCATCACAGCTTTCAGGACACGATGACATGGATAGCGAAGACATCGACGGCAATTCGGGCGAACTCCGCTATGAGCCGCTGGATGACGTCGATATTTATGACGGCGAGGATTCGTCGTAGTCCGCGCGCGGGCTCGCAAAGCGCCCTACCGCGACGAAGCCAATCGCGATGCAAACCAGCATCGCGGCAATCGCAATGAACTTGAACAGTTGACTTGTCGTGACCAGTGTCAGGAATCCCAGGAAGGCGCAGACGGCATAGTAGCCGAGCGCGATCTGGCGCGGGCTGAGCGCGCCAGTATCCAGCAATCTGAAATGCAGATGCCCGCGGTCGCCCTTGAAGGGGTGATTCCCGTGCCTAAGGCGATTCACGAATTGCCAACCCAGGTCCATCAGCGGCAGACCCATCACCAAGAGAATAGTCGCCATTTTGGCACCGCCAATAATGCTGAGGCAGCCCAAGACGTAGCCGAGGAACCAAGCGCTGCCGCCAACATAGATGCGCGCCGGATAAAAGTTGTGAATGAGAAAGCCGAGGACGGCGCCTGCAAAAGCCAGATGCAGCAAGCTCACGCTAGCCTGCGGCGGCTCTTGCCGAAAGGCGCTATTGAGAAACAAGACAATCGCCGCAATAAAGGCAATGCCACCCGCCAATCCGTCCGATCCATCCAGCAAGTTGACGGTGTTCATCATCAAGACGAGCCAGAACATCGTCAGCGCGACAGTCACAATGGGCGACCAAGGATCGGTCTTCATCCCAGTGAGCGGATTGTTAAAAAACTCGATGAAGATTTGAAACCCGATAGCGATCGCGGCAGTGACAATTTGAAAGGTAAAAATCTGAAGGTAATTCAGATCAAAAATGTCATCAATGACGCCGAGGACGAAGATCAGCAATCCGCCGCAAGCCAGACCGACCAGCCGGCTCATCTCGTTTGGGTCGGTGCGCGGCACAGGCAAAAGCTGCGCCAGCAAGATCGTGAATGTGAAGCCGACAATGATCGCCAAGCCGCCCAGCTTTGGCATTGCCACCCGTTCTTGCCGGCGGCCGCCCGGAATGGAAGAGACGCCAAAGCGCATGCTCAAATAGCGCGCCAGCGGGATTGTCAACAAAGACAAAGAAAGCGCGCAACTGAATACGATGATATAGGCGTATGATTCCAACATCAGGTGCCAAACATGCGGTCGCCGGCATCGCCCAAGCCCGGCACGATGAATCCGATATCGTTCAGCCGTTCGTCAAGCTCGGCAACATGAATCGGTACGTCGGGATGGGCAGCCGACAAGGCGGCGACGCCTTCCGGCGCTG
This sequence comes from Chloroflexota bacterium, assembly GCA_028873975.1. GTDB lineage: Bacteria > Chloroflexota > Anaerolineae > Aggregatilineales > Phototrophicaceae > UBA6055. The sequence goes on along the minus strand of JAPPMO010000036.1, from coordinate 19,576 downwards.
CCAATATGCCAACATATTTGACGCGCTTCGCCCCCCAACGTTTGAGAATATCGATCGTAGCTACCGAGGAGCCGCCAGTGGCCAGCATGGGATCAAGCACCAGGCAAAGTTGCACTGTAGGCGCATCCGGCAGCTTGTTGTAATACTGTACCGGCCGCAGAGTCTCTTCGTCGCGGTAGAGGCCGATGTGCCAAACCTGGACTGAAGGCAAGAGTTCCTGGATGCCGTCGACCAGTCCCAGTCCCGCGCGCAAGATCGGCACCAAGCCGATGACTTCGTCAGCCTCCGATCCGGTCGCTTCGCCCATCGGCGTATTGACGACCTTGGGACGAAGATGCAAGTCTTGCGTCGCTTCGTAGCACATGAGTAGCGCCAGCTCCCGCACCAATTCTCGGAATCGGCGGTGGTCGGTATCGGTATCGCGCAGCCGGGTCAGTTTGTGCTTGACCAAAGGGTGGGACGAAACCTGCAACTGATCTGACATGAGAGTCCGCTCTCCCGAACGATTGAAGTCAACTATAGTGTACGGGGGCAGCCTGACATTGTAAAGCAAGCATTGCAAGCCCCAGCCCCTCGGTTATACTCTCCTGTTTATGTAAACCGCCTTGCTCATGCGACGAGAAGGCACACTGTTTTGCGTAACCGGCGAAAAAGTCCCGGGAATGCCGCGCTCGCAGAAAATAACATATCCTCTCCTGGCATGAAGAAGGGCTTTGTACAATGAAGAAAATCGAGGACAAGCAAAGCAATGCCAGGCGACGAGCGCTTCGTTAGCGGCCGCAAAGGCAAATCCGACCGCGAAAACGTCGCGCTGCGGCCCAAGCGGCTGGCGGATGTGCTGGGTCAAGACCGCGTCCGAGAGAATCTCAGCATCATTATCGAGGCTGCGGCGGCTCGCGGCGAGCCGATTGACCATTTACTGTTTTATGGACCGCCCGGCTTAGGCAAGACATCGCTGGCCTACGTCGTTTCTAACGAAGTCGGCGCCAATATCCGCGTTACGGCGGGACCCGCAATAGAAAGAGCCGGGGACCTGGCCGCCATCCTGACGCACTTGAAAAAGGGCGATATCCTTTTCATAGACGAAGTGCATCGCCTGGGCAAAGCAATCGAAGAGATCCTCTATCCGGCGATGGAAGACTTTGTACTCGACATCGTCATTGGCAAAGGACCCGCCGCCAAGACTTTGCGCCTCAATCTGCCACGGTTCACAGTGATCGGCGCCACCACGCGCCTGGCGCTCTTGGCCGCGCCTCTCCGCGACCGCTTCGGCGCGAGTTTTCGTCTTGACTTTTATGATCAGCCAGCCATGGAACAGATCGTGGAACGAGCCGCTGGGCTGCTCGCGGTTGATATCAATCGCCAAGGCACGGTCGAGATCGCCAAACGCGCGCGAGGCACGCCACGCGTCGGGCTGCGTCTGTTGCGGCGCGTGCGCGACTTCGCCGAGGCGCGGGCTGACGGCAGAATAGACGAAGATGTTACCAGGCGCGCTTTGGAGTTGCTGGAAATCGACCACCTGGGTTTGGATGACATTGATCGGCGTATCTTGCATACGATCATTGAGAAATTCAGCGGCGGACCGGTGGGCTTGGAAACGATTGCCGCTGCCATTAGCGAAGACAGCGCGACCATCATGGATGTCTATGAGCCCTATTTGATACAGCTGGGATTTATCGACCGTACGCCCCGTGGTCGCACTTGTACGCCGCGCGCCTACAAGCACTTGGGTATCGAATTGCCCGGCGAAGACGAGCCCGACCAGCATCGCCTTTTATGAAAGTCAGCGACTTCGACTACGATCTGCCTCCAGAATTCATCGCGCAGAGCCCCGCAAGTCCTCGCGATTCGTCAAGACTGCTCCACCTCGACAGGGCTACGGGCCGCATCGGTCACTTTCGTTTCACTGACATTGTCCGCCTCTTGAACCCAAAAGATGTGCTGGTGATGAACAACACGCGCGTGATACCGGCTCGTCTTGCGGCGCGCAAAGCTGCGACCGGCGGCAAAGTCGAGATTCTCCTTCTCCGCCGCTTGACCGCAACCCGCTGGAAAACCCTGATCCGCGGCCGAAACATTCGTGAAGGCTTGCGCCTCGAGTTGGACGAAGGATCCATATCCTGCCAATGTATACGCGGGCTGGGACGAGGCCAGCATGTTATAGAGTTTGACCGGGCAATCGACGAGCGTTTGCAGGGCTTGGGAGAAATACCTTTGCCGCCTTACATTCAGAGCCGCTCGGCGGCGGCGAAAAGGTCTGTCCTGCTCACGCAAAAATGCAAGCCGTCTCGTAGCTTGAGCGACGCGGTTTACATTAACAATACGCTGGAGGAATCCGAAAAATACCAGACGGTTTACAGCGCGGTCGATGGCTCTGCCGCCGCGCCCACAGCCGGCTTGCATTTTACACCCGAGCTGATGACGAATCTGCAGAATTTCGGTGTCAAGCTAGCCTATTGCACCTTGCACATCGGCCTGGACACTTTTCAGCCAGTTGCCGTCGACGATGTCTCGGAGCATGTCATCCACAGTGAATTTGCCAGCTTGGATGCCGAAGCCGCCGGAATAATCAACGGCGCCATCGCGTCCGGCCAGCGCGTCATCGCGGTCGGAACGACTTCCGCGCGAACGCTGGAAAGCGCGGCGCGAGCGCGGAATCGGGACGAGAACACCATTCAAGACCATAATTCATTCGACTCCGGAAAAACTCTGGTCGCCCCCATGAGCGGTGATACCGATCTGTTCATAGTTCCAGGTTTCAACTGGCGCGTCGTTGATGCCATGATCACAAATTTTCATTTGCCGCGTTCGACTTTGCTGATGATGCTCAGCGCTTTTGCCGGGCGCGAAGCCATTTTGGACGCCTATGAGATCGCAAAAGAAGAAGCTTACCGCTTCTATTCCTTCGGCGACGCCATGTTCGTCACCTGACTTCCCCGTCGCCAGCGCTATGGCCCCTGCGGCATTTCTCGCGAAAATGCGCCTTGACCGCCCAGGCTGCCCAGGTATATACTTCCCTTCGCCCTGCAACCCAGTGCAGGGTATTTTACTGTCAGACCAATTTTCCCCGTTTGTGGAGCCGAATAGAGCCTCCGCCGCGGAGAACAGAAGCGAAGATTGGAGAATCCTATCATGTATGCAATCATCCGCAGTGGCGGCAAGCAATATCGCGCGGAAGCGGGCGCGACAATAGATGTAGACCGCCTGCCGAACGACGTTGGCGACTCGATAGAGATCAGTGACGTATTGCTGGTCGTCAACGGCGACGACACAGCCATAGGTCAACCGCTTGTCGAGGGCGCTTCGGTATCGGCAACTGTTGTGGACCAGTTCCGGGGCAAAAAGATCATCGTATATAAGTATCGCCAGCGCACAAATTACCGTCGTAAGCAGGGCCACCGTCAATACTACACGCGTCTGCGCATTGACGACATTTCGATTTGACCGGTCGAGCAGGAGACCTTAGATCATGGCACATAAAAAGGGTGGCGGCTCGTCCAGCAACGGCCGCGACAGCAACTCGAAAAGACTTGGGGTAAAGAATTACGGGGGACAATTTGTCATACCCGGCAACATCATCGTGCGGCAGCGCGGCAGCAAATTCCATCCCGGCGAAGGCGTCGACATGGGCAAAGACTACACCATATTCGCAACCCGCGCCGGTTTTGTAACATTCGAAAAAATACGCGGACGCAAAGGGCAAAAGCGCATCAGCGTTTATGAAACGCACGAGAAGACAGGCCAGACCCTAAGCTAATCAATTGGCTCAGTAAGTCATTCACGCCACTCTGCCGAGCCGTGAATGCGTGGAGGAAGTCATGAAAGAAGCGATTCACCCTGCCTGGCACGAGGCGCAAGTTCGCTGCATCACCTGCGGCACAACCTGGACGACCGGAGCCACGGTCGACTCCCTGACAGTTGAAATCTGTTCGAACTGTCATCCCTTTTATACGGGCGAGCAGCGTATTGTCGATACCGAGGGGCGCGTCGACAAGTTCATGAAGCGGCTGAAGCAGCGCGACGAGATCCGTTCCGAGCAAGAACAGCGGGAGGCGGAACGGGCGCCGCTGGAATTGCCTATTCGCAAACTGGACCTGGGTGCGCGCTATACCAATATTCTGGAAGAGAATGGCATCAGCGTGGTTGCCGACGTGTTGACGCGCCTGGGCGACGAAGACGATGAGGAAAGCATTCTGGCGATCCAGGGCATCGGGCGCAAGGTATTGAGCGATCTCAAGAAAACGCTGCGCGCCAAGGGCTACGAAATCGCCAACTGACGGCTCGCCTGATGTGAAAAGCGAGGCATCACTGCCGGCGCTCCACAAACTTGCGCCACATGCCAACTCTCGGTCATGTGGCGTATCCATTTGTCAATAATTGGGGGACGCTTGCCAAATGCAGACGCATTCGGGTCGTATTGAAGTCATTTGCGGGAGCATGTTCTGTGGCAAGACCGAGGAACTGATCAGACGGGTCCGGCGCGCCATTATAGCCAAGCAGAAAATCAAGGTTTTCAAACCCAGCCTCGACGATCGATACGGGATTCAAAATATCACCAGTCATACGGGCCAGACGGTTGCCGCGCTCCCGGTACTGGATTCCAGTGAGATCCTGCAATTCGCAAACGCTGGCACGACAGTCGTCGCGGTTGACGAAGCGCAATTCTTTGACGCGGGTATCGTCGGCGTGGTACAGGAACTCGTCGACAAGTTCAACATCCGCGTGATCATCGCCGGGCTTGATCTGGACTTCCGCGGCCAGCCTTTCGGCGCGATGCCGCAGTTGCTGAGCATCGCCGAAGAAGTTGTCAAACTACATGCAATCTGCGTTGTCTGTGGGGAAAACGCCAGCCGCACGCAACGTCTGGTTAACGGCGCGCCCGCTTCCTACAATGATCCCATCATAATGGTAGGCGCCCAGGAATCCTATGAAGCGCGCTGCCGCCTGCATCACGAGGTGCCCGGCAGCCCCTATATACCAGCCCCTTGACTTAAGGAGCTAGCTTAGCAATCCAGGGATCTCTTCAGGATTCGCCGCGACGCGCGCGCCGGCCGCTTCCAGCGCCTGGATCTTTTCCTCGGCAGAGCCTTCGCCGCCATCGACGATCGCGCCGGCATGTCCCATGCGCTTGCCCGCAGGCGCGCTGCGCCCGGCGATGAAGGCGGCAACAGGCTTTGTCATCGCATTCTTGATATATTCGGCGGCCACGATCTCCGCATTGCCTCCGATTTCGCCCAGCAAAGCTACTTTTTCCGTTTCCGGATCGTTCTCAAACATTTCGAGAACTTCTACAAAGGTCGTGCCGATGACCGGGTCGCCGCCAATCCCGACAATAGTTGAGTTGCCGATGCCCGCATTTTTCATGGCGAAACCGACTTCATAGGTCAAGGTCCCGCTCTTGGATACCACCCCGACGCTCCCCGGCGCCGCCACCATAGCAGGAATGATGCCGACTTTCGCTTGCCCGGGCGTCATCACGCCGGGGCAATTGGGTCCGATCAAGCGGGTCCTTTTTTGCGCGCAATAGCTGACTACCCGCATCATATCCGAGACCGGGATATGCTCGGTAAGACAAATAACAAGCCGGAGTCCAGCGTCCGCAGCTTCCATCATGGCGTCCGCGGCGAAACGCGCCGGCACTGTCACCAGGCTGACATCGGCATTGGTTGTTTCGACGGCTTTACGCATGGTGTCGAAGACGGGCTTGCCCTCAAACCACTCGCCGCCTTTCCCAGGCGTGACGCCGCCAACGACCTCTGTTCCGTACTCCATCATGAGCTTGGCGTGGAAGCCGCCCTGCCGCCCGGTTATGCCCTGCACCAGTACTTTGGAACTTCGATCAATGAGAATCGACATGCTACAGACCTTCCTTCACAGCGGCGACCGCCATCTTGGCGGCGTTGGTCAAGGTCTCAGCGCTCATGATGTTGGGAATCTGAGCTGCGCTGATGATGCGGTTTCCAGCGGGGGCGTTGGTGCCTTGCAGCCGAATAACCATGGGGACGTCCGGTTTCACCTCGTTGTAGGCTGTCAAGATGCCCTTGGCTACTTCGTCGCAACGGGTGATTCCACCAAAGATATTAAAGAGAACGCACTTCACGTTTGAGTCGGACAGGATGATGCGCAAGGCCGTGGCAACTTGCTCGGGCGTCGCTCCACCGCCGATATCCAGGAAGTTCGCGGGACCGATCCCGTCCGCGTCTCCATAGAGCTTGGTCATGTCCATTGTCGTCATTGCCAAACCAGCGCCGTTGACCATACAGCCGATTTGGCCATCCAGCTTTATGTAGGTGATTCCCGCTTCGCGGGCTTGACGTTCCGACTCAAGCTCGTCGCTGGCATTGCGTTCGGCTGTTAGCGCCGGCTGGCGGAAGAGCGCATTGTCATCGATGATCACTTTCCCGTCGACCGCCAACAGATCACCCCCGCCAGTGATAACCAAGGGGTTGATTTCCGCGAGTTCGGCATCGCTTTCAACGTAGCAGCGGTAAAGACCGCGGAGGATTGATCCGAATTGACGCCACAGCGCCCGAGGCATGCCCATCGCACTGGCAATGTAAGTCACCTGGAATCCCTGCAATCCCAGGATTGGATCAATGTGTTCACGCGTGATCGCTTCAGGCCGCTCGCGATTAAGTTCTTCAATATCCATGCCCCCGTCCATTGACGTCATGATCAATGGACGACCCGCCCCTCTATCGTTAGTAATCGCGAGATAGAGCTCGCGCTCAATATCGGCGCCGGGATCGACCAATACTTTCTCGACGCGCAGTCCCTTAATATCCATCCCAAGAATCTGTTCGGCATAAGCACGGGCTTCTACGGGGTTCTGCGCGACTTTGACTCCGCCGGCCTTCCCGCGCCCGCCGACATGCACCTGCGCTTTTATAACAACCACACCGCCCAGCTCGGCAGCGATTTGCCGGACCTGGTCGGCTGTCGTCGCAACCACCCCTTCAGGAATCGGTATCCCGAAATCGCGAAACAAGAACTTGGATTGATATTCGTGCAACTTCAACGCTTGCTTCCTCCATTAAGTCATCTTGCGCCTGGCAATGCGAAACGCTGTCGGAGTCTTTGCAAGGCGCGGTTTCTTTACCGAAGCCGGGCTAATTGTGCTGTGAGTAGGAAATCGCTTCGGGCACTTCCCGTCGACGCAGAATAAGCAGAGTGCCGTTTGGCGGACCTCGCAAGGTTACGCTATACTGGAATTAATCTCAAGTCACAATCGCGCTTGTTTGACGGCGGATTATCGCTCTGTTTGAGTTATCCGATAGAGTAGCTTTATACGGGAAGTGTGTCGCGGAACGCAGTCCATACGCGGGGGGTAACCGATGAAACGATTGTCGGCACTTATTTTCATTGTAGTCTTGTGCCTTGCTCTCAATGTCTTTTACGGACAACCACAAACTGCCGAAAACCTTTTGACCAATCCCGGTTTTGAAGGCGAATATGTCGAGCAAGACGGCGAGGCGCCGCAAAATGTCGCCACCGGATGGAACGCTTGGCACATACCCCGCAGTGATTCCAGCCCAGCCTACGCCAATCACGCGCCTTTCTACAATGAAGAGACTGTGCGCACGCGCGGCGATGAGCCCGGCAAAGCCCAGGTTTATTTCAACCAATACGCGACTCACCAGGGCGGCCTTTATCAGCAAGTTGACAATCTGACCGTCGGCACAGACTATCGGTTCAGTATATACGCCTGGGTATGGTCTTCCATTGGCCAAGATTGGGGAATCAGCGAGCAGCCCGGCAACGTCAGCGTTAGAGTCGGTATTGATCCCTCCGGCGGCACAGACGGAACCAGCGAAGATATCGTCTGGTCAACGACTGCTGTCTTCTTGTACAACGCCTACTACCAGTATTCCGTGATTGCCGCGGCGGAGAGCGCTACGATGACGGTTTTCGTCGAATCTACCGTCGGCGAGCCCGTCGCCAACAACTATGTTTACCTGGAGGATGCGGTGCTGGAGGCGGCGACTCAGAATGTCGTCGTTGTGGACAGCACGCCTACATCAGAGACCAATGAAGAACTTGCGGGCGATGCTGAGGATGGAGCCACACCCACCCTGGAACCCACATCAACATCCACCGCCGCTCAAGAACCGACGGGGACTGAGATTCCTCCAACAGATACACTGGTCCCTACAAATACAGCTGAACCAACCGCTACAGAAGAAGCGGGAACCGTTGATGAACCAGATGGCGCTGCAATTTCTGATCTATATCCCGAAACTGTTGTGCATATCGTCGTTGAGGACGATACGATTTCAGCCATCGCGCTTCAATACGGCAGCTTGGAAGAGGCGATAAAAGACGCCAACGGGCTCACGAGTTCCTTGATCGTTGTCGGCCAACAACTGATCGTGCCCATCAATCTGCCCGCTCCGACCGATACGCCGTTGCCGCCCGACCTGCCAACACCTACGCAAACGCCTATCCCGCCTGCCGAGACGCCGACGCCAACTGCGACGCCAATACCGACTGCGACCCAGGCGCCAACCGCGACGCCTGTGGTCTATATCGTACAAACAGGCGATACGCTCCTGGACATCGCCGTGGCTTATCGCACAACGGTCGAGGCGATGATACAACTCAATGGCATTCAGAATCCGGACCAATTGGCTGTCGGTCTGGTCTTGCTGATTCCCACTCCCGATCCAACGCCTTTGCCGACAGCCACCCCTCAGATCCATTTGACGGCGCTTGCGGAATCAACCATCACTGCCTATACAACATATACTGTGCAAATCGGCGATACGATCGACGAAATCGCGACTCAGTTCAACACCACGATCGACGCGATTGTGCGCTTGAACGGCATATCCAATCCCAGCCGGATTTATCCTGGCCAAGTCTTGCAAATCCCGGCCGCCCCGGGAGAAGGAACGCCGACCGGGGATCAGCAGGATGCGATCGCGACGGCTACAACGGCGCCTTCGCCGACGCCAATCCCAACTTCCGCGCCTACGACATACACTGTACAGGCCGGGGACACACTGTTCCAAATTGCGCAGCGCTTTGGCGTTAGCGTTGTCGAATTGGGCACATTTAACAACATCATCGACTATAACGCTGTGTTTCCAGGGCAGTTGCTGATCATTCCGGGCTAAGCCAATGCTCTGTCGCCGTAGATGCTCGAAGCAAGGAAATTACATTAGCTCGCGCGGAATTTTGCGCGAGCTTCTTCTGTCGGCTGCGCGGGCTGTTATTCCTATCATGTCTCCCACAGCACGAAGGCGCTATCTTTGTTTTATCGAAATCAAATCCTTTATTCGCCCCTGTACACACAAATGAAATGCGCTTTAGCATAGACATAATTTGGCTGGACAAGCGCGGATTGGCGGGTCGACAAGCTGTCCGCCAATCCGCGGCCCCCGTTCCATCTGCCCAAATCGCCCGCCGCGCTGGATCGGGCGCGTATCGGAGATATGTTGGTCTTTGACAAGGAGCCACCTTGAAGACGCTCGGCGCTCTGATTTATTTCATCTTGCTTTGCATGTTCTTAAGTTTCTCGTGCTTGCTGTTGGCGCAAGGGCAAAACAATTCCGTCCTGACAGTACATGTGGTGCAGCGCGGCGAAAACCTGTTTCGGATTGCCTTGCAATACGATCTCTTCGCCAACGAGGTGGCTAAAGCCAACGGTATCACTGACAACGATAGCATCGTCGTCGGCCAGCGCCTGATCATTCCTCTCCTGCAGGACCTACCGGATGAACCGCTCAGGCATACTGTCCTGGCCGGCGAAACCATTCATAGTATCGCGACTGCTTATGGAAAGACCGCAAACGAGCTATTGTCTCTAAACGGCCTCGCCGAAGATGCGGAAGTCTATGTCGGGCAGCGCCTTGTAATAGTCCCGGGGGAGCTCGAGGCGGATCCAAAGCCGACCTCGGTCCAATCCGTCGCTGAAGAAACAAGCCCGTCATCTCCGCAGCCGATTTCCGCCGGCGCGACTAATCAATCCAGGCTCATACTGGGAGATCCTGATTTCGCCTTTTTCCACACGGTTGAGGCGGGGGATACCGTATTCGACATCGGCATGCGCTTCAACTTGGCAGTCAGCGATATCGCCAAGGAAAACAACTTGCAGGACCCAACCAAGATCTTCATCGGTCAGCGCCTCGTTATTCCCGGCATTGAACCCCCGCGGCTGGCGCATGACTTGCCGGATATCGTCGCTTCGTTCACGATAGATCCGCTGATACTTCAAGAAGGGAGAACCGGCCGTTTCAAAGTCCACACGACAGTTCCAGTCGAAGTCAGCGGCATGTTTTTAGGGCAGGAATTGCGTATCATCGCAAACGAAGACAACACGCGTCACAACGTCATGGTCGGCATCCCGATGTTTACCGAACAAGGCGTTTACCCGCTGCAGCTCAATCTGGTTGATCAGGAAGCGACATCGGTCGCGATCGCGGCCAATCTGCAAATCATAGCCGGCGGATATGGCTATCAGACCATTTCAATAAACAATTCTGAATTGTTGTCCCCGGCCGTGGAGAACGAAGAGCGCGCCCTGATGGTCCGGGCAACAAGTCCCTTCACCGAAGAGAAATACTGGAACGCATCGCTAAGCCTGCCCGCCGCAGCAACGATGAACGCGCGTTTTGGCACCCTTCGCTCGTATAATGGCAGCGCCTACGACCGTTATCATCACGGCGTCGATTTCGCAGGCGCCACGGGAACCCCGGTTTTGGCCGCGGCTGACGGGGTAGTTGTCCTGGCAGATGCGCTCAAGATCCGCGGTCGCACGACCATCATTGATCATGGCTGGGGGCTTTATACGGCTTACGCGCACCAAAACAGCATTCAAGTGAGCCCGGGCGAGCAAGTGACTTCCGGTCAAATCATCGGCGCCATCGGCTCAACCGGCAGAAGCACCGGCCCTCACCTGCACTGGGAAGTTTGGCTCAATGGCGTGAATGTTGACCCGCTGCAGTGGGTTCAGCAAGTCTTCCCGTAGCCGCTCGGCGGCGCTTCAACGCTAGGACTCGAACGCGCCGTCGAGAGCTTCAAAATCAGTGAACAGAAAATGGTCGTGGTAGTAATGGATCCAAAGGAACGACAAGATTGCCGTATAGTATGCGATATCAAAATGACTGTTGCCGTCAATACCCGGTTTGACGATGCCGGCCAGTCCGTAGACCAGCAAGAAAATGACCCCCGAGCCTAGAAGCAACATCGCGCTGAAGGCATAAAGCGCGCGAGCGTCCGTGGTCCGTCGGCTGAACTTCGCCACCAGCGGCGCGTCGCCCTCCAGGGCGCCAATCATTTGCCGAATCTTGATAATGTAAAAGGTTATCGCCAAATACTGGAACGAGTGCCAGGTATTCAGACCTTGGAATGCCGTATCAAGGTTGGGGAGCATTGGCGTGAAAAAAGCCACAGTTACCGTCAAGCCGATGAACGCAAACTTAGGGATATTCAGCGTGCCGTGGCGATATTCTGCCAGGGACTTGTACAAATACGCGACAAGCGCTGTCGCAAACACGATTGTCACGAGAATGAAGAACCACGGATTGTGCGGTTGTTGAAATAGATCCGGGATCGCCTCTCCCAGGTCGTTTTGGCCGATTTCAAATTGTCCTTGACTGATCTTCCACATCGCAATTGGAAACAGGCTGGTCAGCACAATGGCATAATCAATGAATCTCGACACCGGGCTCAGCGCGCTCTTGCGCACGAATTTGGCTTCTTTGTGGTTGTAAAGCTCGACGATATAGGTCACTTGATGAAGGACATGAAGCGACGCCCAAAAGAAGAAAAACGTGAGCATCAAGTTCAAGTTCAGGAAGGCCAGAGAGATGACAATGACGGGGATTATGATTGAAGATCGAATCAAGGTTGGATACCGCTCTTTGAAGCCCTCGTCCAAACCGGTGCGCAGGAATGTAGACATCATGTGCGGTCCGCCGATAGCAATTGCGACAAAGGCGTTGACCAAGTTGCGGCTAAAGTCGTCGTCCATGCCCATTTGCACGCCGAGCAGGTACAAGACATAAGGCAAAGGCACTACAACTACGCTCAAAGTGATGAAGAAAAGATCCCATCGTTTGTTGCGTAGCCAAAGACCGCCTTTGTCGATCTCCGCTGCGTAGATTTCAGACTCTACCAATGTTATTGAGCTGGTTGCCAAGGGTATACTCCAACGTAAATGGCTAGCATCATTTTAACCCAATTTATTTAGCGATGCAAAGTATATTTCCGTTGATCGGCCTTAGAAACTCAACTGGATTAGGGGATAAAGCCAAACCAGCGACAGAAATTAGTTGCCTGCTCGGCGCAGCTGGCGGGAGCGTTCAAATACAGGAATACCAGTCCCGAACATCCAAGCAGCCCCAGAACAAGCAGCACACAGCCGCACCAGGCTACCGGACCGCCTTGAAGTATTTCCACAACGATCTCCATCAAGCCGACGATCACATCGAAGAACCCGCTTACCGCTTGCAAGACGAAGCCGATGACGATCAATACCACGCACAGCAGCGCGCAACCTACACCAATATATGGCAATAGACTCGGATCAATGTTCTGAAGGATGTCCATCCTTCGTTCCCCATACTTGCCTATTCCGCCGCCGTACAGCTATTTCCGTACGTTCGGTCCCATGCCCAGGCAGATTCTTCGTCATCCCGCGCATAGCATTCACAATAGGTAACATCCTGGCCCCCGCCTTGCGATTCCCAAAGTACAAATCGCACCTTGGTCTCCACACATGTCGACAGGTTATCATCGTCTGGATTAAAGACTGACGAAGTTTCGATGCGCAGTCCGCGATCATCCATTTCACTGATTAAGGAAATCAGCAGACGCGGCTGTGAATGCGGGTCAGGGACGCTATCGTGCCAGATTCGTATTTCGCCATTGACCGCCAAATAAAATAGCGCGCATGGCATCAGCAAGAGCATAAACCAAAACGGCACAAGAAGTCCACAGCCGACGCGCCGCAGCCGACTGGTCCTTTTGCGACCATCTTCTTGCTGCCCATCAGATTCGGCAAGTGTAGGCGATGCCGGCGCCGCTTCAGTCATGGATAGCCTCATTGCCTCGTTTCTTGCAGGAATCGCGAAATCACATCCATTGGCTGGCGGCGCTTCGGGCTGGTATATCCGTGACAAGACATGAAAAGGACATTCATTTCACTTCGGCTCCACAAACCGCAATCGTAGCTTGTCTACCTCATCGTAACCGACATGCGCATACAGCGGACCTTGCTTGTCCGGCAAGTTAAAAATGCGCGGGAGCAACTGCGGCAGGTCCTCGACCAGATCATAGTCCAGTATTTTGTCAATTGATATCCATTCCAGTGTGCCTTCCGGCGTGTCCGGCTTTAGGTCTCGGCTGTCACTAATCGCCGTAAAAATAAACAGCAGGATGCCACTGGCTTCGCCAGCATCAATATTGTGTATACTGCACAAACGAAGCGAATGTACGATCAGACCCGATTCTTCTTCTATCTCTCGCAGCGCGCTGCTGCGGACGTCTTCGTCGCGTTCGACATGACCGCCCAAGCCGTTGTATTGATTTGGGAAAACGCGTTTGCTGGCATCTCGCTTCAACATCAACACATCATCGCCGTTTATGACAAAGGACAAGGTTCGTGGCATCGTCAGCCAACGGTGTTGCGTCGCGTCCGCACCCTGCTGCCTGGCTCCCATCTCTAGCCTCCTTTTAGAAACGATTTTGGGTAATGTATTGAATTCGGTTGAAATTCAAATGAGCCACATTCAGTCTCACCACAAAGACGCGAAGAACACAAAGAAAAGGGCTATTTCGCAACCAGTTCTCAGTGCCCTCGGTGTCCCCGGTGGTTAAGCTTTTTGTTTCAACCGAAAAGATACACTACCCGATTTTGGCACAATTGCCGTCAAGATTTCTTCGTGATAATCTATTGGGATATTGTACAAAGGAACTGCATGAAGACGAATCCAATAAGTTCTCCGCCGCCAGATTTGCGGATCGTCAACATTGATGATGTCTTGCCGCACGAAAAGAGCGACGCGCAGCGATCACAACCCTTGATTTCGCGCTTGCAGCAGGCTGAGTACTTCACGAATCCGCCTGTTGTTGCCGCCCTTGGCAACGGTAAATATGTTCTGATGGACGGCGCCAATCGACATAGTTCGCTTAAATATCTGGATTATGACCATATCTTGATTCAGGTCGTCGACTATGAATCGCAGTTTATCGAGTTGGGTGTATGGCAACACATCGTATCGGATTGGCAGCCGGACGAGTTCCTTAGCCAGCTGGAAGCCATCCCCGACATAGAGATTCGAGAGGGCTGGGATTCCAGCGCAGTCGCGCAGGTCCTGCTGCGCGAAGGACCGGTTTACGGCATCCATGCCAGCACGGACAATCTCTTTAAGAGAAATTCCACCTTGCGCCGGGTCGTTGAATCATATCATCGCCACGCAACCTTGTATCGCAGTCCATTGACCGATCCCAATCAGATCTGGTCTCTCTATTCATGCGCGATCGCGCTTGTGATGTTCCCAAGGTATCAGCCTCAAGACATCATTGACGCGGCGACGAAAGAAGCCTTCTTGCCGCCAGGCGTAAGCCGCCATATCATCCACGGGCGGGCGCTTAAGCTCAATTATCCCATGCGCAAGCTGCGCGAGGAAAGCCCGCTGGAAGAAAAAAACCGGGAGTTGAAGCAATGGCTGCAACGGAAGCTAGCCGAACGCAGCGTGCGCTATTATGCCGAAGCGACCTATCAATTCGACGAGTGAGATTCAATGTCTCAAACAGTTGACGAAGTACTGCGTAGCTGTGAGTTTCGCGGCGACGAGTCGTTTTATCGATTGTTGAAGCTTCCGGCAAACGGCATCACCGTCGCGGCCGGTATCATGGCAGAAGCGAGCCTTCCCTTTTCGGCTCTGCTTGCGGATCAGGATGAAGTGACGATGCTCCTGCCAGATGAAGTCTGTCAGGAATTCCAAAGCCGGCTGAAAATGGCGACCTTAAGCGAAGCCCTGTATCGGCTTATCACAGTAGAAGCGATTCTGGAGCCAGATTTGGTGGGTTTAATCGCCGCAATCAGCCGGTCATTTGCCGAATCAGAGATTCCTGTTCTGGTATTCGCCGCATATTCTCGGGACCATATCTTTGTACCGGTTGACTGTTTCGACAAGGCGCTCGCCGCCTTGAGCTCCTTACAAGAATCAAGACAATAATAAGAAGGGCGCGATATGGAGATCCATCTATTCAACGATGCCAACTTGGCGCCGCAGCCCAAAGACAAGATCCGCATCGAGGCTTTTAGCGCCAGCCCCTATTCCGATGGTTTTCGCGTGAAGGTAAACCTCAAGCTTACGCCCTTTCAGGAACGGCCCAATCTGGTACTTGTCGCCCGCCGCGACGATGGCTTTCAGGTGAGCGACTTGGACGTCATTGCCACAATGCACTACGAAAATGAATTCACAATGCATATCCGCGGCTTGGATGATCCTGTTGGGGCCTACACCATGACCGCAGAACTCTATTACGAGACGCGCGACCCACCACAGGACAAATCGCAAATCCAGTTTGAGATTCCGTCGAAAGATCCATGATATGGCGATTCGTATTCCGCAAAGGGTTGCGAAGAAAATTGTAGACGATGCGAGAGCGCAGGTCCCGAATGAGGCTTGTGGATTGATCGCCGGAGACGGCAAAACGATCCAGAGCGCGATCCCCCTCGCCAATGTCGCGTCAAGCAAACGGTCGAGCTTCTCTTTCGAGCCCAATGAGCAATTGGGCGCCCTGAAGCGCCTTGATGCCGAAGACCTCGTCTGGATGGGGGTCTATCATTCACATCCCAATTCGGCAGCCATCCCGTCGATCGCGGATTTAGAGGGCGCCGGCGATCATGGCCTGCTGCAACTGATCGTATCGCTCAAGAGCAGCAAACCGGAGCTCCAGCTTTGGCGCATAGGCGCATCGGGCGTCGCGCCGCTCGAGCTGATCTTTGATACACAGACCGACGCCGGATATGACGAGCCCCCCCTGTCACAGCAGCAGCGCGCTGCCATCGTAACGACGGCTGTCATTAGCCTGATCCTGATGTTAGTGATTTCATTCGCTTTATTGCCGCCCGCCCCTGCAAGCGCGCCCTTGCCGTGATTAGGCGAAAGCACTGATGTTTCTGGAATCCTGCGCTGTCGCAATCACAGGAATTTTGGCCGGCGGCCTGATAAACACGCTCGCGGACCACCTGCCGTCAGGCCAACCCTTGAGGATGCCGCAATACCCTGACGGCAGCCGTCGCCCAAAGCTTGCCTGGCTCGGGATCGGCGCGTTCTTGTTCAACTTGCGCAGCCTGCCGGCGCCGAGCGGGGACGAGCTGGGGACCCTAAGCCAATCAAGCGGACCTGGCGGCGCTTTGCTCAGCTGGCGCTATCCTCTGACGGAAATAGCCACCGCGCTGCTTATGCTTCTTTTTTACGCCGATATCCGAGCCGATATCCGAGATGAAGCCGCGCTGCTGTCAACAGCGGCTCTCTTTAAGTTTGCCTATGCCGCGCTCTTTGTGTTAATCGCAGTAATTGACCTGGAGCACAGGCGCATTCCCTTTGCTGTTGCCTTTGCGCTGGGCGCGCTGGCTTTGATTGACGCCGCTTTGATTCCCGTCAGCGAGCCTGGCATGCTTTCAGCCGTCATTGGCGGTTTGATCGGATTCGCCCTCTTTTACATTGCCTTTCTAGGCGGTGTCCTTTTCGCGCGCGCCTTGAGCCGAAAGCGCGGCAAGCCGCTTGAGGGAGGCGCCTTGGGATTTGGCGACGTAGTCTTGATGGCCGCGGCCGGACTCGCAGTCGGCTTCCCAGGCATCCTTCTGGCGATCACTCTTTCAGTTTTCACGGGCGCGGCCGGCGCCATCGCCGTCGTATGCGCCCGATTTATGAAGACGGGCAGCTATCAGCCATTTGACAAGATACCATACGGTCCCTTTATAGCTGGCAGTGCTATCACCCTGCTCTTAATTGGAAATTAGCTCGGTTTCCGGCCGTCCGCGAGCGCGCTCTGTTTCTTCAAATTTGCGAATCACTCCGCCGCCCAGGCAGATATCTCCGTCATAAATGACGGCTGCTTGCCCCGGCGTGATATCGCGCTGCGGAAGGTCGAAACGCAGGTATATTTGATCCTCGCCCCTCGGCTCTACCAGGGCTGGCTGCGCGCGCGCTTTGTAGCGGATCTTTACCCCGGCGCGCATGAGCTGAACTGGAGCTTCTCCGCTGACCCAGTTAACCGAATCCGCGAGCAAGTTATCCCGGCCAAGCTCTTTGCCGGTACCGACCACGAGTGAATTGTCAGCGGGATTCATCTCCAATACATACAAGGGTTCCGCATAGGAAAGGCCCAGCCCCCGGCGCTGACCAATTGTGTAATTGGACAATCCCTGATGCTCCCCCAACAGTTCGCCGTTTTTCCGCACAATGGGTCCGGGCTGCATTAGATCGGGCGCATGCAGGCGCAAGAAATCTCGATAGTCCTTGCCGCCCAGGAAACACAAATCCTGGCTATCCTTCTTGCCTTCTACGTTCAACCCGAATTTCTTTGCCAGGGCGCGCACCTCTTCTTTGCTAAATTCGCCAACGGGGAACATCGTCCGAGCCAGTTGAGATTGCCCCATCACGCTCAAGACATAACTCTGGTCCTTTGCGATATCTACGCCGCTGCGCAATCGGTATTTCCCGGATCTGTCTTGGTCAATGCGCGCGTAATGTCCGGTCGCAA
Source organism: Chloroflexota bacterium (assembly GCA_028873975.1). Taxonomy (GTDB): domain Bacteria; phylum Chloroflexota; class Anaerolineae; order Aggregatilineales; family Phototrophicaceae; genus UBA6055. Next base: position 1,852 of record JAPPMO010000036.1, on the reverse strand, counting down.
GGTAGTCGGCATCCAGCGCCAAGGCATTCTTGAGCAGCCAGTCGAAACGGATATGTCGGTTGCACTGCAAACAGGGGTTCGGCGTGAATCCGTCGCGATGCCGGTCGATGAAGTACTGAACGACCCTATTGCGAAACACATCCTTGCTATCCAGAACATAAAAGGGAATGCCGAGCCGGTCAGCGATTCTGCGCGCGTCGGACATCTGCTCCGGCGTGCAACAGCGATTATGCGCGGGTCCTCCCATCGCCTCGTCCGTCCACAGGCGCATCATCATGCCAAGGACATCGTAGCCGCGCTCGACCAGCAACGCCGCAGCGACAGAGCTGTCGACGCCGCCGCTCATGGCGACGACAACCCGCGAAGCAATCTCGCTCATCGCGCCATTTCCCTTTTGAGCTTGCCTAGCTTTTCCACCGCCGTTTCCAATACATCGAGCGCATAGCTGATGTCGTCCTCGCTGGTTTGGGCGCCGACGGACAAGCGCAGCCCGCTTTTTGCCTCATCTTCCGAATAGCCAACAGCCAGCAATATGTCTGATGGCTCGGGATTGCCGGTTTTGCAGGCTGAGCCGCTGCTTGCCGCCACGCCAGCCAGATCGAGGTGCATCATCAGCGTATTGGCGTCAATGCCATGAAGGACAAAACTGGCATGCGAGGGAAGGCGTCGATCCGGATGACCGCTGAGCGCCGCGCAAGGCAAGCGATCCAATATGCCTTGAATCAGTTGATCGCGCATCTCGGCAAAATGCCTGATCCGGTCGTCTTTCTCGTCATAAGCCAATTCCAGCGCCTTCGCCATGCCAACAATGAAAGCCGTATTGTGCGTCCCGGCGCGCATGCCATGTTCGTGGCTGCCGCCGCTCTGGGAGGGCGCCAATTCAAGTCCGTCCTTCACGTAAAGCAGACCGACTCCCTTGGGACCATAGAATTTGTGGGCGGACAAACTTAGCATGTCCACGCCGAGCCGCTCCACATCAAGATCCAATTGCCCGCCTGCTTGTACGGCGTCCGTGTGCATAAGCATGTCATGCGCATGCGCAATTCGAGACAGCAGCGGCAAATCCTGGATCGTGCCCAATTCGTTGCTGGCATAGATGATGCTGGCCAAGGCGCCTCCGCGTTTGCAAATCTCGGCAAAGATCTCGCTGTCAATGCTGCCAAACTTGTCAACCGGCGCGATCTCGGTAGCGAAGCCCATCAGCGCGCCCATTTGATGGACGGTATTGGTCACCGCGCTGTGTTCGATCGGAGAAGTGACCAATCGCGACGGCTGGCCGCTATGACGCGCGGACCATCCGGCGCCGCGAATGGCGAGATTGTCGCTTTCCGTGCCGCAACTGGTAAATATGACTTCCGAAGGCTGGCAATTGAGAATGCCGGCGATCGTAATACGGGCATCTTCAATGGCTCTTTCCGCCCTGCTGCCGTAGCGATGCGCTGATGACGGGTTGCCGTACACTTCGCCGAAATAAGGCAGCATCGCTTCGATTACACGGGGATCAACCGGCGTCGATGCCGAGTGATCCAAATAGACTTGTCTGCTTGCCCCCATTTGCCTCGCTCACTCTGGAAAGATTTTTCGAACCATAGCCATTTTACACCGAGAGCGCCGGCAAGTTCAATGAAACGCTGCTTGATGGGTGCATTTCAATATTTTGGCAGATGTCCACAGGGCAATCGCTTCAAAAATGGTATCTAATGGGACGATGCAACGAACAAACTGAAAATTAACCGCAGAGAGCACAGAGAAATACAAAAGATCATTTCTGTTTGCGGGCGTTTCAGCGAAACGCCACTACAAGGCTTGTCCGCTACTGAAATCTGGACGGCTTCCCAGGTTTTACCCCATC
>JAPPMO010000094.1 GCA_028873975.1 Chloroflexota bacterium | reverse complement strand
CCTACAAGGCTTGTCCGCTACTGGTAATTCAATGCGCTTTTTCTACCCCATCCCCGGCCCCTTGCCCCGTATCAACGGAGAAGGGGAGGCTCGAAAAGAGCATATTCACAAAATTGAGCGTATTTCCTACAAAAAAGACGGTTGTAGGGGCGTTTCGTTGAAACGCCCGCTGGAAATATCCTCAATTTTGGCAAAACGAAACAGTACCGGACAAGCCTTACAGCCAGGTTTTACTTTGAAGTGCATTAGCATGACTTTGTTTGTCCTGCTTTTGCATTCCCCTGCCATGTGAGACGAACTATGCCTAATCTGGCGACGCAACTATAATACCAGCATGAGCAGCAAGCCGCTGGTCAAAAAATTCGCGGCAAGCCGCCGGAGTTGAAGGCGCGTTAGCGGCGTTCTCCGCGCTCGCGCTGACAAGGGTGGCAAAAGGAAAACATAGTCGCGCGATAGGCCCAGACCGTGAGTGTTGAAGTCACCCTATTCCTCTTGCGCCTGCTCGGGGTCCTGTTTCTTGCGGGCTTTCTTCTGGCGCTGTTTTACCTCATCTGGCGCAGTCTCATTCAGATGACGGACGCTCTCGAAGCCGAACAAGCGCATCACGCCAGGCTAGCCGCCATTGACGCTCAGAATGGGGAAGATCGTCCCGACAAGGGTTTCGCTCTGCTGCCGATCACAACCTTGGGCAGATCAGCGAGCAATGCCATCTTCGTCGATGACGAAAATGCCAGCGCCCTCCATGCCACGATCGTCCTGGAAGGCGGCCAATGGTGGCTGGAAGACCGCGAGAGCCGCAATGGCACTCAGCTCAACGACCAGAGAATTCAGGGGCGCGCCGCCTTGGCTGATGGTGATGAGATCAGTATCGGTCAGCGCCGATACAGACTGATTTTGCCAAAACAAGGCGCTGGCGCGTAACCGCCGCGCAGGGCGAGCTTGACGGGGAAGAGCAAGCGAAAAGGAGTTCAGCAATGGAACAGGTGAAGATCGCGGTCATTGGCGGCTCGGGCCTCTACGATTTGCCAAATATCACCGATGTGGTCGGCGTCGAAGTGGAGACGCCCTTCGGCTATCCCAGCGGCGTCATCAAGATCGGCAGCATAAGCGGCAAACGCGTCGCCTTTCTGCCCCGTCACGGCGAGGGGCATGTGCTTTCCCCCGCAGCCTTGCCCTATCGCGCCAACATTTTCGCCCTCAAAAAACTGGGTGCCCGCTTCGTCATCGCGGTGAACGCCGTGGGCTCGCTGCGGGAAGACTTCGCGCCCGGGCATATCATCACGCCCGACCAGATCATTGACTATACGATCCACAATCGGCCTCGTTCATTCTTCGAATCGGGCGTGGTGGCGCATATTTCGGTCGCGGAGCCGATGAGCGCCTACCTGCGCGATATCATCGCCGATGCCGTAGAAGCGGTCGGCGGCAAAGCGCATCGCTGCGGCGTCTTTTTGGTAGAGGATGGTCCCCGTTTTGCCACCCGCGCCGAGAGTCATTTATTCCGCGCCTGGGGCTGCGATCTTATCGGCATGACCAGCGCGCCGGAAGCGTTTCTGGCGCGGGAAGCGGAGATTGACTATGCTTCGCTCGCCCATGTCACGGATTACGACTGTTGGCGCGAGGAGGAAGAAGCCGTCACCTCGGACATGGTCATTCAAACGCTGTCAAAAAATATCGAGACAGTCAAGAAAGCGCTGGCTGCCGCGATCGCCAATATCGACCTGGATCGAACTGTCCCGGCGCACACCGCCCTCGATGCGGCGCTGGCGACATCGCGCGCCGCAATGGACCAGGCGATGATCGAGAAACTGCGTCCGATTTTGACTCGCGTCTTGAATCTCGATGAAGCCGCAGACCGCTAGACACGAAAGCGGCGCCTTTACTCGAAGTCGACAGCAATGGCTGCTGCTTTCGCTTGCGGGCGCCTTCATTGCGGCCAATGCCCTGGCTCTGGCGCTAAGCGACAGTTCCGGGCAAGGCCAGTGGACCGCTCTTGCCCTCTGGATAGGCTGCGCGCTGGCTGGCGGGAAGATTTTGAATCGCTTTCTTCCCGAACGAGATCCAATTCTGTTTCCTATTGTCATGTTCTTAAGCGGCTGGGGCTTGCTGACGATCGTGCGCTTGGCGCCGCCTTTTGCGGATAGACAGGGGATTTGGCTGCTTGTCTCGACCGGGGCGATGCTGCTGGTCGCGGTCTTTCCGCATGCGCTGCGCTGGATGCGTTCATATCGCTATGTCATCCTGGCTGCGGCATTGGCGCTTATGCTCGCCACCATCGCCTTTGGGAGCAATCCCTCGGGCTTTTCCTTTACGCCGCGGCTCTGGCTGCGCTTGAGCGGGTTCTATTTTCAGCCATCCGAGATAATGAAACTGGTCCTGGTCGCCTTCCTGGCCAGCTACCTGGGCGAAAGCGCTGCGGCATTCAGAATCGCCGACGCAGATGGCAGCGCGAAAGCTCGCGGGCCGCGGCTGCTGGGGGCAACGGCGCTGATCTCGGCGCTTTCAGTTGTCATGCTCATTTGGCAGCGCGACCTTGGCGCCGCCACGCTGTTTTTCGTGGTATTCCTGCTCATGTTGTATTTGACAAGCGGCGACTGGCGCGTGATTGCCGGTGGCGCGGTGATGATGATGGCGGCCGGATTCGTCGCTTATCACTTGTTTGACGTCGTCCGCCTGCGCGTCGATATCTGGCTGAATCCATGGCCCGAGGCGGATAGCCGCGCCTATCAGATCGTGCAAAGCCTGATGGCTTTCAGTTCCGGCGGCTTATTCGGAACCGGCTTGGGCCAGGGCTCTCCGCTCTATGTGCCGGTGGCGCACTCGGATTTCATATTTGCGGCGCTGGCGGAAGAATGGGGCTTGCTCGGCGTCATCGGCCTGATTAGCTGTTTCGCGGTCTTGACGCTGCGCGGGTTGAGCATCGGGCTGCGGCATTCCACGAGCGCGTTTCGCCGGCTGCTCGCGATTGGCTTGTCCACCATGCTGGCCGCGCAAGCGATCATGATCATGGGGGGCGCGCTCAAGCTCATCCCTTTAACTGGCGTTACGCTGCCCTTTTTCAGTTACGGCGGCAGCTCTTTGCTGGTCAGCTTCGTTATGATCGGCATGCTGATTCGCCTGTCTTCCGAGGTCCGCTAATGATTGCGGGGGCGGCTATCAAGCGCCTGATGTTCGCGACGCTCTCGCTCTTCGCGGCGATAGCCCTGTCCGCAACTTACTGGGCGCTGGCCGGCAGAGATGGCATATTGCTCCGGCACGACAATCCCCGGTTGATCGAGGACCTCGCGCGGATCCAGCGCGGCGGCATTTACGACCGTCAGGAACAGTTATTGGTCGAAAGCGTCGCAAGCAACGGCGCTATGAGACGATCTTACCTGCGGCCCTCGACATACAGCCTGGTCGGCTATTACAGTTTGCGTTACGGCAGCTCCGGCGTCGAAGCGGCTTTCAACGAGGCTTTGATCGGCAGCCAATCGACCGAAACTTTAGAGGACTATTTCCTGCGCGAGATTCTCAACCGGCCGGCTGAAGGCGCGGATCTGCGGCTCACGCTCATTGCCGACGTCCAGGACGCGCTCACGCTCGCCATGGGCGACTATCGCGGCGCAGCCGTCGTGATGGACTCGGCCAGCGGGGCGATTTTGGCGATGGCCAGTTTGCCCGGTTACGATCCGAATACGCTCGATCAGGACTGGGAATATCTGGTCGCCGACGAGGGCAGGCCATTTTTCAACCGCGCCCTGCAAGGCCAATATCAGCCCGGCGCCGTTATGACAATTCTGTGGCTGGCAGACGCGATCCAGTCCGACTATGACCTCTCAACAACATTCATGGAGCCGGACGCGCCGGTTGAACTCGAGCCGGACTTGCGTTTCAAGTGCCTGTTCCCAGCGCCCGGCGAAGAAATCACCCTGACAGAGGCTTTCATTGCCGGGTGCCCCGCTCCCTTCGTCAATTACCAGGCGATGCTAACCGGGGACAGCTATGCCAGGATCGTCGAGACTTTTTCGCTCGAAGAACCGAGTACCCTGGCCGGTTTCCCCGTTCCGGGCGCCGGCGCGGCAGCCGAGCCCGCCGATGCTGCCGAATCGGATGCCGCCCGCTTGCGCGATGTCTTGGGACAAGGCAATCTGACCATGACCCCGCTGCAAATGGCCGCCATCATGTCCGCCGTGGCCGGTGATGGCGCCGCGCCGACGCCCTATGTCTTGTCGGGGATTCGCCAGCCGGGCGCGGCAACATGGGAGGCGCGGAAGCCGGAACAAAGCGCTCGCATCATGTTGGCATCCGAAACCGCCGCAAAACTTCGCGCCGTGTTCGGGGCAGCCTGGAACAAGCTGCGAGGCGAATCCGTCCCTCTCGACCTCGGAGTCGGCGCGAACATTGCCATGTCCCGCTCCGGCGAAGAGACGCAGATCTGGCTGAATGGATTTGTGAGGCCGGACGAGAGACCGGCGGTCGCCTTTGTCATTGTGCTGGAAAACACAGACGATATCGAAGCGCTTGTCGGGATCGGCCACGCAGTGACCGAAGCGCTGCTGTCATCGTGAATCCGGGCTCGAAGCGCGGCGTCCTGCCCTAGCCAAGCAGCGAAACGCCCCTCGACGCAAGCTCCCGGTTAAGGTCCGCAATGTCGTCTTCTTTCACCGCGTCGAAGCGCTTGAGTTGATCTCCAATAAGTCCCGATAGTTTGTCGTATACGGCATAGGCCTGCTCTGTCGGCGGGTATTCTCCCAAAGCAACCACAGAAGGCAAGGCGCTCAAGCGCCGCAAGGGATCCGTGCCGCTGTTGACCCGTCCCGGCCAACCTTCACGCAAGTCAGGGATAAAGATCTTCCTTTCAATATCGAGGATGGATTCTCGCAGCGCATTGGCGTGTTCCGCCAGGTCTTTGCTCTCGTCAGATTGAGACAGCCGCTCGCACAGGCTCTTCAACTGAGCGCGGTAGCCGCGCATGGCGTTGATGGACTCGGTCGCTGCCGAGTAGAAATCGTAGATCGTCTTCAGCAAGTCAAATTGGCGCTCCAGCTCGTCTTGGGTCGCGCCAGACGCGGCGTCCTTGACCAGGTTGAATGACCGCGTCTGGACATCATCAGCAACTTGAAGAGCGACCTGATATGCGCCGGGCGCAACTGTCGGTCCAGGCATGCGCTCGAACTGCGCATCATCGCCCCTCAGCTTTGGCGAATCCGGCCAACGCATGTCCCAGACGAAGCGATTCCATCCGACATTGGCAGTGAGGAATATCGCGGATTTATCCTTTTTCTCCTTTTGCGCTTGTCGATCGTCATCGTCCAAACTGAAAAATTCGCGCAAGAGGTTCCCGGTCTCATCCGAGAAACTCAACTTGATCTTGCCTTCGGGACTTTCGTGAAGGTAATAGGCGACTACGACCCCGCGCGGCGGATTCTCGCCGGAATCAAGGAAGCTGCGTTCGACAACGTTCTCCTCGCTGCGCGAATGACTGTAAGCAGCCATAACGCCGGTGGAACTCATATAGGTTTTGCCCGGCTGGTCGATCAGGCGCCGCCCGTCAATGCTCTCCAGAACGCGTTGGGTATCACGCGGCTGGAGCAGCAGCGGCTTTGACAGAAGCGCCTCGTCAGTCAACTGACGCAGGCTGGTCAGATCATCGAGAATCCAGAACGAGCGCCCATGGGTCGCGGCGACAAGATCTCCCCGCTTGACCAGCAGATCGTAAATGGGCGTGATTGGCAAGTTGAGCTGCAGCCGCTGCCAATTGGCGCCGTCGTCGAAGGAACAGTAGACACCCGTCTCCGTACCGGCATAGAGCAAGCCCGCCCGGGCCGGATCGCAGCGGATAACCCGCGTGAAGTCCTCAGAAGCGATGCCCGCGTCGATGCGCGTCCAGGACTGCCCATAATCCGCTGTCTTGTAAAGATAGGGCGCATAATCATCCAGTTTGTAGCGCGTGGCGGCCAGATAGCAAGTGGCGGGGTCATGCGCCGAGGGTTCCAGCATGCTGATCAGGGACCATTCGGGCAGATCCGCGGGCGTGATGTCCCGCCAGTTCGCGCCATTGTCCCGGGAGATATGCACCAGCCCGTCGTCCGAGCCCGCCCAGAAGACACCGGGCTCCTGCGGCGATTCGGCAAAGGCAAAGACGGTGGCATAGACCTCCGCGCCGACCGCGTCGCGATTGATCGGACCGCCGGTGACCTTGAGCGTTTCGGGATCGGCGCGCGTCAAGTCCGGGCTGATCGGCTGCCAGCTGTGGCCCTCGTCCGTAGACTTGAAAACGATGTTCCCGCCGACATACAGCGTATCCGGATCGTGGGGCGAGAAAACGATGGGGTAGGTCCAGGCAAAGCGATACTCGAGGTCAGCCGCCGCTTCGCCAGCCATCATCTCGGGCCAGGTCGTGACCAGCCGCAATTGCATGGTGCTGTGGTCATATCGCTGCAAGCAGTTGCCCCCGCCCGGCGAACTGCCGATGGCGCCGACAAATACGATGTCATCATTGTCCGGTTTGACCGCAATATAGCCGCTCTCGCCCGAGCCGGCGATAAAACCATCCATCCACATCAGCGAGGATTTGTTGTTGCGGCTCGGCGCCGCCACACTGCTATTATCCTGCTGTGTGCCATAAACGTAGTAGGGATCGCGGTTGTCGGCCGCGACGTGATAGAACTGCGCTGTCGGCTGATTGAAGATCGTCGACCAGGAGGCGCCGCCGTTCAAGGAAACGCAGGCGCCGCCATCATTTCCCTGCACCATTCGCGCCGGATTATTCGGGTCGATCCACAGGTCATGGTTGTCGCCATGCGGCGTTGAGATCGTGGAATAAGTGCGTCCGCCGTCAACTGACTTCCAAAAGCGCAGATTGTTGACATAGACCGTGTCCGCATCCTGCGGATCAGGGCTGAGGTGCATGTAATACCAGGCGCGCGAGATGATGTCGTTGTTGCGCGCGACGTACTGCCAGGTATCCCCGTAGTCATCGGAGCGGTACATGCCGCCGTCCTGATGCTCGATCAAGGCGTAGACGCGGCCCGGCTGCGCCGGCGACGCGGCAATGCCGATCTTGCCCAGAATCCCCTGCGGCAAGCCCTTGTTTGACGAGATATTGCGCCAGGTGTCCCCGCCGTCGGTGGAACGCCAGATGCCGCTGTCTTCGCCGCCGCTGCTGATCATATGGAAATTGCGATAAGCCTCCCAAATCGCCGCGTACATGATGCGCGGGTTGTTCAGGTCAATGCTCAGGTCCACCGCGCCGGCTTTGTCGCTGACGAAGAGCGCCTGTTCCCAGGAAGCGCCGCCGTCCCTCGACTTGAAAACGCCGCGCTGCTGATTGCGCCCGAAGGCATGTCCCAATGCCGCGACGAACACGGTGTCTGGGTCCCGCGGGTGAATGCGGATCTTGCCGATGTGGCGGGTATCCTCCAAGCCGATGTGCCGCCAACTGCGCCCGGCGTCGGTGGATTTGTAAACGCCGTCCCCATGCGAGACGTCAATGCGGATGGTCGCTTCGCCCGTGCCGGCGTAAATGACGTTGGGATCAACTTCGGAGACTGCCAGGGCGCCGACCGAAGACGTGTTGAAATAGCCGTCGGAAATGCAGCGCCAGTATTGACCGGCGTCATCGGTCTTCCAGACCCCGCCGGCGCAGGCGCCGAAATAAAAGGTTCCGAGGTCGCTTACGTCGCCCGCCACTGTAACGACGCGCCCGCCGCGAAAGGGCCCGATACAGCGCCAGCGTCCGATGTTGTCGAGGGGAAGGGTCATGGTGAGTTTGCTTTCCTTGTCCGTGGATGAGATGGGGGCTATTGTAGCGCGAATTGAGTAAACCGCGTAACAATGATTCAATCATTGCAAAACTGCAAAGTATAAGTAGAATGCCTCATACGAGATTTTTTCTCGCTTAGTATGCGATAAGGGCGTGTAATCATGTTAATTCGGTTCACAGTTGAGAATTTTCTGTCGTTCAAGGACGAGGTTGAGTTCTCGATGGTTGCTGGAAGACCCCGCAAGCATCCGGATCATATCCTTCCTAGAAAAAGTAAGAGGGATCTCCGTATCCTGAAAACGGCCGTGATTTATGGTGCGAATGCTTCAGGCAAGTCAAACCTAATTAAGGCTATGAGTTTCGCTAGAAATCTAATTGTCGAAGGAAGAAGTGAAGGTCAGTATATTCCAGTTAGTCCTTTTCGATTTGATACAGCGTATAATGATAAACCTTCGAAATTTCAATTCGAGATAAAGTGCAGCACTGCGTCCTATGTTTACGGATTCGAAGTTGATTCACGGCGGGTGCATTCTGAATGGCTCTATGAAATCCATACCAGCAGGCACGATCTCATATTTGAGAGGAGAACAGATTCCGAGGACAATGTAACTTTGGAGCCGGAAAGCTTGGGCGTCACTATTGACAAGAGAACGGGCTTCATCCCTTATCTACTGGACACTGTTCAGAGCAACCAACTCTTTTTGAAGCATGGCGTAGCAAACAGGGTTTCTCACTTTTACGACATATACGACTGGTTTCGCAAGTCCCTTGTACTGATTTATCCAGATACAAGACTGTCGGTGGGATTCGGTATCATGTTTAAGAACAACCAGGATTACAAGCGGAGATTTAGAAACATCATTAGCTCCTTCGATCTGGGATTCAGTGACATTGATCTGCCAGAAACTGACTTGGAAAGCGAGTGGAGACTGCCGCCTGAAGTCAGGGAGTATGTCATTCAAAAGATAAAGGAGCTACCACGAGAGTCGGGCGGCAACGTTGCAGCATATATCGAAGATTTGAATATCTATATTGAGGTAGACAAAAACGACGATGTTCGAGCATATAAATTCGAGACTATTCATAACGTTGTCGGTCAGCGGTCTCCTGCAAGAATGGAACTAACTGATGAATCAGACGGTACACGCCGAGTGTTTGATCTTGTACCTGCACTGATCAGTTTACTGAGTGATGATCGCGAACGTGTCTGCGTGATAGATGAACTGGACAGACGACTGCACGCAAATTTGAGCCACAAGATTATTGAGCTTTTTCTCGCAAAAAGCGAGCAACTTAGCAGTCAACTTATCGTCACTACACATGAATTGCAGTTACTTGATCTAGATCTATTGCGAAGAGACGAGGTCTGGTTTATTGAGAAAAACGCACGAGGAAGTTCGACTGCGTTCTCACTCGAAGAGTTTCATCCTCGTTATGACAAAGACATTCGCAAGAGCTATTTGCAGGGCAGATTTGGCGCGATCCCATTACTGCCTAGCCGACGTAGCCTTGAATTGAGACAATAACTATGCCCAAACTAAGATCCCGTCCATTTGCACGCAAGAGCAAGTTTCGAGATGCCAAAGCTATAGTCATAGCTACAGAAGGCGAATTGACCGAACCAATATACTTTGAAAAACTTGCATTGGACGAGAGATTTCGTAATCCACGAGTGGTAATCAAAGTACTCCCCACTACAGACGGTCGTTCAGCGCCAAATCACATAATTAGACGTCTCGACGATATCAAACGCAAACATGGCTTTTACGAAGGGGACAAGTTGTGGCTGGTATTTGACAAAGACGATTGGGAAGACGGCTTGCTGAGTGAGGTTGCGCGGCAGGCAAACCAGAAGGGCTATTGTCTTGCTGATAGCAATCCGTGCTTTGAAGTGTGGCTGACAATGCACTTCGCATCAATTCACGAATCATTTGAACTCAGTTGCAGTGGAGACTCGGTTACATGTGACGATATAATCAAAAGGCTGAAACAAGATGACATGGACCCTTCGTACAGAAAATCAAGAATTGATAAAGAAAGATACTTCGACAGACTAGAGACTGCAATTCAACATGCCAAGCTCTCAGACATTGAGCCAAAGGACAGATACCTCAACCAAATCGGCTCCCGCGTCTACAAACTCGCCCAGTCCATCATCAACTCCTCACCCAGCAACCCCTGACACCAACCCCGCCGCCCGCTCAACCCCTCCCAGCGCAGCCATCTCACCCGCGAAGCGCCGCGCATTCTCCAGAACCCAGTCCGCCTCCAGAATCGCATGCACCCCCTCGCGCAGTTGCCCCCCCCGCACATCATGCGCCGTCAGGTGCAAGCCGACCTTGGCCTCCGCTACCCGCCGCGCTTGAATGCGCTGGTCAGCCGCGTGCGGTACCACAATCTGCGGCAGACCCTGGATCAGGGCGCGATGCGTCGTGCCCATGCCGCCGTGATGGATGACGATCTTGCAGCGCCGCAGCACCGGGTCATAGGGCGCCCAGGTCAAAAGCCGCGTGCCCGGCGGCAGCGCGCGCTTGAGCTCGGCTTTCCTTTCCGGCGAGATGGGATTCCAGCCGATCGTGACGATGGGAACGATGCCTTCCCGCGCAAGCGCCTGCGCCGCCCAACTGAAAAACCCCAAATCCCCGGTGAAGATGGTGCCCAATGTCACCAAACCCAGCGGCTTGTCCTCGGGGATATCCCCCAGCCACTTCGGCTGTTCAGCGCGCGGCGGCTCAACGCGACCGCCGACAAACTGCGTCTGCGGAAGGATCGTCTCCAGTTCCGACTGATACCATGCCGGCGTGAAGTAGGTGACATGCAAGGTATCGCTGCGGATTGATGGCGCGGTCCCCTTGGAGAAGTTGCGCCCGGTGACGCCAAACTGTTCACAGAGCCGTTGAATTCGTTCTTGACTGTCGCTGCTCAGGTCCCGCTGCACGGGAAACAAACTCTGCTCGTCCAGCGTCGTCTGGGCGGGCCAGCCACAGATGACCAGTGGAATATCCAGCGCGTCGGCGGCGATGGCGGAAGCGCTCAGAAAGGGATCGGAAACGATGGCAGCCGGCGCGCCGATTTCGGCTGCCAGACGCAGGAGCCCCGTCACTGCCTCGGCAACCAAATCTTCGCTGAGCCAGGTGTCGAGCGCGCGTCTATAACGAATGTTCACCGCTTCCTGCGGAGAAATCGCCGTCAAATCAGGCGGCGGGGGCGGGGGCCACAGCCAGCCTGTTTTGTCGACTGGGCGAAAAGGAATGCCGGCGGCGTCCAGCGCGCCCTGCAGCGGCGCTTCGCTCAGCCACAGAATCTCATGCCCCTGGCGCTGCATAGCCTGCGCCGTCTTGAGGAAGCCGCCCCAATCGCTATGGCTGTACAAGGGCGCGGAGATGAACCAGAACGACGCCATATTGGACCAGAAGCATAACCAACAAAGTAATGCAAATTCTCACTAAAGTAACGTATTGTAGGGGCGTTTCGGCGAAACGCCCGCAAGATATATTCTTCTGTTGCTTTTTCTCTGCGCTCTCTGCGCGCTCTGTGTTCAGATTTAAATGCATGACTTACTTGCGCTTACCGAGAATCAACTACCCTAAACCGGCTGTGGCAGGCGCAAGTAGGGTTTCAAGTAGTGACCGGTGAAACTTTCTTCGACTTCCGCCACCTCTTCGGGCGTGCCTTGCGCGATGATCTCGCCACCGCCCCCGCCGCCTTCAGGACCGAGGTCAATGATATGGTCGGCGATCTTGATGATGTCCAGGTTGTGCTCGATAACGACAATTGTATTGCCGGCCTCGGCGAGCTCATGCAGCACGTTGATCAACTTGGCCACATCAACCGCGTGCAAGCCCGTCGAGGGTTCGTCAAGGATGTAAAGCGTGCGGCCCGTCGCCCGTTTGGAAAGCTCCCGACTGAGCTTGATGCGCTGCGCCTCCCCGCCGCTCAGGGTTGTCGCCGGCTGACCGATCCGTATGTATCCCAAGCCCACGGCGTCGAGCGTAGCGAGCTTGCGGCGGATGCGCGGCAGATTCTCGAAGAATGCCAGTCCCTCGCTAACCGTGAGATTCAGCACGTCGGCAATCGACTTGCCTTTGAAATGCACCTGCAGGGTCTCGCGGTTGTAGCGGGATCCGCGGCACACTTCGCATTGCACATAGACATCGGGCAAGAATTGCATTTCAATCTTGATCAACCCCTGGCCCTCGCAGTTTTCGCAGCGCCCGCCCTTGACATTAAAGCTGAAGCGGCCCGCTTTATAGCCGCGGATCTTGCTTTCCGGCAATTCGGCGAACAAGCTGCGTATGTCGTCAAACATCTTGGTATAGGTGCCGGGATTGCTGCGCGGCGTGCGACCGATCGGGCTTTGATCGATATTGATGATCTTGTCGATCTCCTCGACGCCGGTGATGGCATCGTGGGGACCCGCCCGTTCCCGGCTCTTGTTGATCAACTGCGCCAGGCGTCGATAAAGCGTCTCCACCACCAGCGACGATTTTCCGCTGCCGCTGACGCCGGTCACGCAGATCAGCTTGCAGAGCGGAAAGCGCGCGTCAATGCTCTTGAGGTTATTGGCTCGCGCCCCTTCAATCGTCAAGTAGGCGCCGGAACCCGGGCGTCTGCTTTCCGGCAAGGGGATCGCAAAGCGACCCGCCAGGTAATCCCCCGTCAAACTGCCGACCGCGTATTCGACTTGCTCGGGCGTACCGGCGGCCACCACCGCGCCGCCGCGCTCGCCCGCGCCCGGACCCAGGTCAATCAACCAGTCCGAGGAGCGCATGGTGTCTTCGTCATGCTCGACGACCAGCACGGTATTGCCCAAATCGCGCAAGCCCGTCAATGTCCGGATCAGCCGCTTGTTGTCCCGCTGGTGCAAACCGATCGAGGGTTCGTCCAGCACGTAAAGCACGCCGGTCAACTGGCTGCCCACCTGGGTCGCCAAGCGAATGCGTTGCGATTCCCCACCACTCAACGAGGCCGCGCTGCGCGACAATGACAGATAGTTAAGCCCGACATTGCTCAGGAATCCAACGCGCGCTTCCAATTCCCGAAGCACCTGGCGGGCGATCTGTTGTTCGCGCTTGCTCAGGATTGCTTTGTCCCCGCGCAGAGAATCGACCCAGTCTTTAAGCTCGTCAATGGCTTTATGCGTGATGTCATGAATTGTTTCGCCCTTGATGGTGACGGCAATCGCCTCCGGCCGCAGCCGCATTCCATTGCAGTCTCGGCAGGGAATCTCGCGCATGTAGTCGTTAATTTTGTTGCGGATGTAGTCGGAAGCGGTCTCTTGATAGCGGCGCTGCAAGTTCGGTATCACCCCTTCGAATCGAGTCGGATAGGCGCGTTCATAGCCGCTGGTATGCAAGTACTTGACCTCGAAGATCTCGTTGCCGTTGCCATAGAGAACCAGGTCCTGTTCGCGCTGGCCGAGCTGTCTCCAGGGCAGGTCCAATCGAAATCCATATTTTTCCGAAAGGCTTTGAAACACATTCCAGGTCCAGCTATTCCTGCCTTCCATATTCCAGCCGCTGGCTTGAATCGCGCCGCCGGCGATACTCAGGTTTTTGTCCGGTATCACCATGTCCGGGTCAATTTCAAGGCTGAACCCCAATCCTTGGCAGCTTGGGCAGGCGCCGCTGGGCGTATTGAAGCTGAAGAGCCGCGGTTCCGGCGCCGGGACGCTGCCGTGGCCGTTGGGGCAAGCCAGGTCTTCGCTGAAGAGATGATCGATGGAGTTCTTGCGATCGGTCACATCCTGGATAATGATCCTGCCATCGCCGAGTTCCAGCGCGGTTTCGATGGCGTCCGTCAGGCGCGTTTCAAACGCTGTCGCTTCGTCCCTCATCGCATCGTCGAAGTGGCGAATGATCAGCCGGTCGACGACAATTTCAATATCGTGAATCACATAACGGTTGAGGTCGATCTTCTCGTCCAGGTCTCGCACGTCGCCGTCGACGCGCACCCGCGCGAAGCCCTGTTTGGCAATGTCTTGCAAGGCTTTGACGTGATTGCCCTTCTTGCGATGAATCACAGGGGCAAGTACCTGAATGCGGCTGTCGCGCGGCATGTTCTGCACCTGGTCGACAATCTGCTGCGCGCTCTGCGCGGAAACCTCAGCCCCGCAGCTGGGGCAATGCGGGATCCCGACGCGCGCGAAGAGCAAGCGCAAGTAGTCGTAGATCTCGGTGACAGTACCGACCGTCGAACGCGGGTTATGACTGACGCTCTTCTGATCTATGGATACGGCCGGGCTAAGCCCCTCGATTTGGTCAACGTCCGGTTTTTCCATCAGCCCCAGAAACTGACGGGCATAGCTGCTCAAGCTTTCCACATAGCGGCGCTGCCCCTCGGCAAAGATGGTATCAAAAGCCAGCGAAGACTTGCCGGAACCGGATAGCCCGGTGATGACCACAAGACGATTGCGCGGGATCTCCACGTCGATATTCTTCAGGTTGTGTTCGCGCGCGCCGCGCACTATGATTTTGTCTTGCGTCATTGTCCCTTTCCGTCAAGAAGGCTCGATTGAATCATATATGCCAATTGCGGACACATGGCTGTCGGATGAGAAGTTTATCCTTTTCGGCTGAAACAAAAAGCTTAACCACCGAGGACACCGAGAAATGTTTGCGAAATAGTCGTTTTCTTTGTGTCCTTCGTGTCTTTGTGGTGAAACTGAATGTGGCTCATTTGAATTTCAGCCGAATTCGATACATTACCCGGCGGATGGCTTGATCGCTAGCGACACCTGAGGCCGCTATAATTGAAAGCCTATTGTAGCGCTTATTGAATAAGCAGTGAACGGACAAATCGGTTAAGGCAGGGGGATCGCGGTCGCGCATCCGCGTTTATTACAGGCTCACTTTGGCTTCGAGCCTCGGTAAGATGCTTGTCAATAGAAATGCAAAAGTAAATTAAAGTAAGCCGTGCAACGAAAATCTAAACACAGAGCACACAGAACGCGCAGAGAAAAACCAACAGAGGAAACTATTTTGCGGGCGTTTCGGCGGGTCGCGCAGGGCGCGTAGACACTGACCGTCAACACCGAGAAAAGCAACGAGAATCAACGCTCTTGTCTTATTTCAGGCATGCTTTTGAGCGACAGATGTGGTTTCTCAGTAAATCCAATTAAGTCGTGCAACATATTGCAGCGTGATTGTAAGGCTTGTTGGGTACTGCAAATTGTACCTAATGGAAACCAGGACAATACCGAATCGATACAAAATAGATGGCGATCCTTGCGAAAATCAACAAATTATTACGAAATCCGCCAAGTTTAGCTCCCCCTTCCCTAGCTCGCTGGGGCAAGGGGGTTGGGGGGATGGGGTAGAAAAAGCGCGTCAGCACGACCCAGCAGCGGACAAGCCTTGTCAGGGGCGACCAATCCGGGCGCCCCCCCCCCAGAATTGCCGCCAGCCGCGCCGCGAGCGAATTATTGCTCCGAGGACATCTCATCCATCGCTTACTCCGGCAATTCCTTGCCAGAGTCATCAAAGAGCCTCAGGCGCCCAAGCATTTCTTCCATCGGCATATAACGATCGTTGAACGACAGGACGACGTAAGCGGAATATACCCAGCCTGTAGTGTCTTCATAGCTGACCCGGTACCATTCCTGGCTTTCGGTGACGCCGTCAACCATCACGCTCGTGCGCGAGGGAATAAGATCCAGTGATTCGCTGGTCACATTGGGTCCCCTTCGCAGGTGAAGATTGGCGTCCGTGTTCAAGTTGATCGTAGCGAGAACAGCGCCGAGGAAGGGATCCCTGGTCGGCGCGGGCGGGGCTTCGGCATCGCCCGCCAAATTGATGCCGCCGCGAGCTGAATCGCTCGCCAGCGAAATCAGGGAAGCGTCGATTTCCCGCAGCGCCTCGGGGCTGATCGGCCGCCCGTCGAGCAAGATTTGAACGTATTCAGCGCTTACCCAGCCGCTGATGATCACATTATCCAGCGCGTCATATTCGATATATGCCCATTCGTCGCCTTCGTCCAGGCCCAGCAGCCGCAATGGCTCCCCATTTGCGACTTGACCCAGGTTCTCGGAACTGGCGTCGTTCGCCATCCGGATGTTCAAATGCACGCCCGCGTTCAAGTTAAACGCATGCGCGCTGACCCGCTCCAGCGGCTGCGGCAGGCCGATGGACGTGCCAATGGATGATCCCGCTTGATTCTGCCGTATCATTTCCAGATCGGCCAGCCGCTGCGGTCCTCCGTCTTCGTCTTCGACTGCCAGGTACAAGGCATTCACCCAGGCTTCAATCCTGCCGCCATCGGGCGTCATATAAGTGACGAAGAGCCAGGTTTCGGCCGGTTCCAGGTCTTGCCAGCGCTCCAGTTCTTCCGCAGGGTCGGCGTCAAAGTCGCTCAGATCGACCGGTTCATCGGCCGGTTCCTCGCCATAGTATTCTGTTAGGCCCCGCCTCCCCGCCACGATCAATGTCGTGCCGGCTGGCGCCAGCCCAAGCGATAGTGAATTGCTATGCGGATATTGCCGCAAATGCAAGTTGACGCCGCGATTGAGATTCACGCGCGCGATGGGTCCGTCAATGTCAGCGGCATCAATGACGACAGGTTGCGATGCTTCTGCTTCAACTGCCTGTTCAACTGCCGGCGCGTCCGGCGCCGTTTCCCGCTCCAGCGTCATGACATCAACATCGAGACCGCGCAGAATGCTCGTCTCGGCGATGAGCAATTGGGGGCTGGAGAATGCGCTGCCGGGCAGGGCGATCAAATTGTAATAGGAGCCGCCGTTGAACCGGCTGGCCGGCAGGTTGACCCTGCCGCTGTCGTCGCCAATGGTTAATTCCAGCAGCAGCCCCTGGTTGCCAGTGACGATTTTTGCCGTGCCGCTCGCGCTTCCGTATGCCACCTCCGTTGCGGCTGTCGCGCCGCTCGACAAGGTCAGGCGCTCGACGGTGCTGCCTGGTATGGCGTTGATCAAACTCACCAAAGCCGAAGACCTGTCAATGCCACTGAGATCGTCGCTATAAGATGACATGCTCAAATTCGCCGGCGAACCCATGACAACGGCGGTTTGAGCCTGGCCAGCAGCCACGTTCAGCGTCATTGAAGTGATTTCCGCGCCGCCAATGCTCAGCGCCACTTGCTGTGATCCGCTCGGCAAGGCGATGTGCTCTGTCGGCATTGCGTAGGCCAGGGACGGGACGATCGGCGTACCGTTGACGCTCAGCGCGAAGGGGGTCGCCCCTTGCACCGCGTGCAGAAATCGCACCAGACCGCTGTCGCTTGACGCAGCCGCAGGGGCGGCTGTGGTCAACACTTGTGGATCGCTTGCGCTCCCATAGATGATGGCAAGCTGGCTGGTCCCGGCTGATACCGGCATAGTCAAATCGAGAATTGACGCGCCGCTGGCGTCCCCGGCCACAACCAGATCCAGGTCATACACATCGGCTCGTAATTCATAAGGACCGACCACAGCCCCAGGCTGAATGCCTTCGCCCAGGACCTCGCCGTTTTCCCGGAAGACAATGTCCACCGGCGCTCCGTCGGCGATAGCGTAGACGATCGACAGCCGCGTCGCGCCAAAATCCAGACTGCCCAGGATCTCCGGAATCGCCTGGAATCGCGGCGATTCCGTCGCCGAAATCACGAAGGATGTCGCCGATCCGGCCGCAATATCCGCGCTCTGCCCAAGCTGTACGACGGATGTTCCCGACACCAGACCGCGCAAATCAATGCTCCCGGCAGGCACATTCAAGTAGGCGCTCGCCTCGCCATAAGCAAGACCGGATTCGACCAGCTGGCCATTCACCAGGATGTCGAGCGCCGGCGCGCCGGGCGCCACATTGACAAAGCGCGCTCTTGCCCCCTCTTGCGCCAGCGATGGTGCAGCGGCTAACAGGAGGGCAGGATATAACACAAATAGGACTATACGCATCAATCTAATTTTCATGACCCTGTTCCTTTTCCCCGCGCTGCGGACAAAACCTCACTACCTAAACTATACAACGAATCGGCGCATTGGTCGAACTTCCCCGTCCACGAGGCTGCATTTCAGATTATTGGCAATTAACCACAGAAGTAAGTCCAAGAAAGAAATGCAAATTTTGCTAAAGCAACGATCTGTAAGGCTTGTCCGATACTGCAAATTGTACCTAATGGAAACCAGGACAATACCGAATCAATACAAAAAAGGTGGCGATCCTTGCGAAAATCAACAAATTATTACGAAATCCGCCAAGTTTAGCTCCCCTTCCCTGATGCTTCGGGGAAGGGGCCGGGGGATGGGGTAGAAAAAGCGCGTCAGCATGACCCAGTAGCGGACAAGCCTTGTAGGGGCGACATACCATGTCGCCCGAAACCACAAGTCGCGGCGGCAACGGGCGACCAGATTGGTCGCCCCTACAAGGCTCCCTTTAGTTGCATGACTTACTTGCATTTACTTCTGTGCCCTCTGTGGTTAATTATCGTTGCATGACTTACTTGCGCTTACTTCTGTGCCTCTGCGGCGAAAAAAATGATACATTACCCCCGTCCGCGGGCATTTGCCTCAAGTGCCTTCTTCCCATTGATTGAGATACGCTTCCTGCTGCGCTGTCAAAGTGTCGATTTCAATCCCCATGGCGCTCAGCTTGAGCCGGGCGATCTCCGCGTCCACGTCCGCCGGAATCGTATGGACATGATTATCCAGGGTCTCGACGTTATTGATCATGAACTCGGCCGCCAGCGCCTGATTGGCGAAGCTCATGTCCATCACGGAAGCGGGATGCCCCTCGGCGGCGGCGAGGTTGATCAAGCGCCCCTCGCCCAGGATATAAATCGAGCGGCCATCCAGCCTGTACTCCTCAACGAAGGGACGGACCAGGGTTGGTGGTCCGCAAGCCATCTCCGCAAGTCCCTTAAGGTTGATCTCGACATTGAAGTGACCGGAGTTGCAGATGATCGCGCCCGGCTTCATTACTTCGAAATGCTGGGTGTCGATCACATTGATGTCGCCGGTTGCGGTAACGAAGATGTCGCCGACCTTCGCCGCCTCGGCCATAGGCATGACGCGGTAGCCGTCCATGACAGCTTCAAGCCCGCGCAGGGGATTGACCTCGGTGACAATAACATTGGCCCCCAGCCCGGCCGCTCGCATGGCGATCCCGCGGCTGCACCAGCCATAACCCGCGACGACGACGACGCGCCCGGCCAGCAATATATTTGTCGCCCGTATGATGCCGTCCAGCGTGCTCTGGCCCGTGCCATAACGATTGTCAAAGAGGTGTTTGGTCGCGCTGTCGTTGACGGCAATGACCGGAAACTCGAGCGCGCCGTCATTGGCCATGGCCCGCAGTCTGATGACGCCAGTCGTCGTCTCTTCGGTGCCGCCGATAATCTCGTCAAGCGCCTCGCGCCGATCCTTGTGAATCGTACCCACCAGGTCGGCCCCGTCGTCCATCGTGATATGCGGTTTGTGATCAAGCGCGGCGTGAATGTGCCGGTAATAAGTCTCGTTGTCTTCGCCCTTGATGGCATAGACGGGGATTTCGTTGTTGGCCACCAGGGAAGCGGCCACATCGTCTTGCGTCGACAAGGGATTGGAGGCTGTGAGGACCACGTCGGCCCCGCCCGCTTGCAGCGTCTGCATCAAGTTGGCTGTCTCGGTGGTGACGTGCAGGCAAGCCGATACGCGAAGGCCGGCCAGTGGCTTCTCTTTGGCGAATCGCTCGCGTATCTGTTTCAGAACGGGCATCTCCTGGCCCGCCCACTCGATGCGATAACGTCCGCCGGTAGCCAACTCCACATCTTTGATGTCGTTCGCAATCCTCATGTCTTCTCCCGAATTGTTCACTCAAGGTGTTCTGTTTATGTGAACCGCATAGCTCAAGCGACGAGACGGCTTGCAATTTTGCCTGAGCGGGGCGGACCTTCTCGCCGCCGCCGAGCGGCTCTAGCCAAATCGCATTGATTGTATCATATCCGCGCGAGCCTGTCCTTGATATTCGAGACGGTGGCAGGGCAATTGCATCAAATTTTTTTCAACACAGAGAGCGCAGAGCGCGTGAGCGACTCAGAAAACCAATAGAGGAAGGCAAATTGTCAACAAAGTAACGATCTGTAGGGGCGACATATTATGTCGCCCACGCTACCTCGCAAGCGCGCGTGAGCGACTCAGTAAAACCAATAAAGTCATTCAAATTGTCAACAAAGTAACGATCTGTAAGGCTTGTCCCCTACTGAAATCTGGACAGCTTCCTAGGTTTTACCCCATCCCCGGCCCTTCCCCAGTCAACTGGGGAAGGGTGAAGATCA
>JAPPMO010000053.1 GCA_028873975.1 Chloroflexota bacterium | reverse complement strand
CTCTTATATGTTAGTAGCGGACAAGCCTTGTAGGGGCGACCAATCTGGTCGCCCGCTGCCGCGATGGCTTGCTTTTTTGGGCGACATGGAATGTCGCCCCTGCAGATGGTTACTTTTGAAGAATTTGTATTACTTTCTTGGTTCTACTTCTGTGTCCTCTGTGCTTAATTTTCGTGAACGACTTGCTTGCGCTTACCAAAAATCCGCGTCCCGCAAATTTCATGCTAACTTGCTAATGCCTGGAATCGCGGCGAGCTTCAAGGCTTGAGGCAGCGATACCGCCTGATAACCATCTCCCGCCGCGTGTGGATGAGGATGTCCGGGGCTTCCCCGGCTATCAACGACTCGATCCGCTCCGGCAATTCCTCCGCCATGACGCTGCGCCGCATTGCGGCCGCATGGGCGCGCAGGTCTTCGACGCTGTCCAGGTCGGTGATTACAGGGAATTCGGCTTCGTGCATCAGCGCGATCCGCCCTTTTTTCATCAAAATATCCAGAGCCGCCTCAGCCGCCCAGCGATCGGCAAATGTAGCAGAGGAATCTATCTCGCCAATGTGGAGCCGCGCGCCAGCTATCTCAAGCTCTACGCTGCGATGCTTGCTGGCGGGGCGCAAGTCAATGATGCTGCCCCCCTCCCGCAGAACCCGGCGCGTCTCTTCCAGGGCATGGACCATGCCCTCCGGCTCAATTCATCATAAGGACAAGGAAAAGAGCGCCTGATCGAAACTGTCGGATTTGAAGGGCAGGCAAACGCCGCTCGCCTCCAAGACGCTTGTCGTTTCGCAGAACCGCTCCGGCCGCTCCCGCAAAGCTTCAGCCAAGGTATCGGGCGTCACATCAATAGCGACAACTGAATCAGCCAGCGCGGCGTACTGCCAAGTCAACCGGCCGTCGCCGCAGCCGATTTCCAGAATGCGCTTGCATTGAGCCGGCAGCATATCCAGCAGGTACTGCTTCTCGAGCCCGGCGCTGTCGCTCCGTATCGCCATCTCGCCCTCGCCATTCCGCTGCTTGTTCTCAATGCGCCGCGCTCCGCCGGTTATAGATCTCGCCCAGGGGTCCCCAACTGGCGCCAAAGCAGCCCGTCAAGCCCAAGCGCAGATGCCATGACGGCGGACTAACTTGTAGTAGATCCAGCCTTCTTCGCCGGCATATTCAACCTTGAACCAATCTCCCGCGCGCTCGGTGGCTGTCAAGAGCGTCTGATAGGGAATCTCCCTTTTGATTCCAAAGTCGAGTCCCGGTCCTTGGCGGAAGTTGAGAATGTCGCTTGTAGACACCGGACAGTCGATCAGAGCTCGCGCATGAGGAAATTCCAGTTCAGGCTGCGTTTCGATCGTTGAGGGCGGCTCTGTCTGTGCTGACATTTCAATTGTCGCGGAACTGGGCTCGGGCTCCGCCTGCGGTGGACTTTCAATTGTTGAGGAACTGGTCTCTGTACTGTGCATCAGCGCCACCGTGCCCGGGCGATCAATGGTCCCGCAGGTCATGCCGTCGACAATTTGCGCCACCAAATCCGATACGGCGCGCGGCGAAGTGGCGGCATCCAAAAACTTCAGCGCGCCCTGGTTGCGGAAGCAGACCTGAACGTCGGTGGCGACGTCTTGCCAAATATCAACAGCGTCGATGAGCCCCTGCGCGATCAAATCGGACCGGCCTAAGCCAGCGGCGTCGACCTGCTTGCATTGTGTGGAATAGGTATCGAAGTTGCGGACGACGATGCTGGCCGGCAGATGCGAGCAGGTGTCAATCGAGGGCTTCGGCGTCGCGGTTTTACGCGGAGATCTGCTAACGCAATCTTCCCGCCCGTACGTGGTGGCGCTGACGGACTGGTCCGCCAGGATGAGCTCGCCGTCTACTTCCGCATCCACATAAAACGAATAGGAACTATCTTGTTCTAGCCCCTCGAGCTTGCAATCATTGTCTGTTGTGGAGCACACGCTCCGAAGTTCGCCATTCTCCAGAATTTGCAATACCCGGTAACTTGCCGCACCCTCCGCAGCCTTCCAGCTGATTCTGATGCCGTCTTCACAAAACGGACGCGCCCTGGCGCCGGTAGCCCCAGATTGCGCCAGCGTGCCTGTGGCGCTCAGCAACAAGATGGCAACCAGCCAGTAATGGTATCGCTTTGCCAAAAATCTGATATCGTTTCCCATAATCTTTATCTTCCTTAATCATCTCTTTTTTGTCAAACCGCCCAGCGGCTTATTTCCCCGGAGGATATCCGCCAAACCGTCAACCGCGGCGGGGACATCGAAAATCCGGGCTCGCAAATTACTCAGCTTTGTCGAAGCGCATGGAATCCCTGGGCGCAAACTCATCCATCCGGCCGATCTGCGCGCCGTTCACAGACCAAGCATAATTAAATCATATTAAAGGTCTGCTAAAATGTCTACAATGCGCCCTTGTTGGGGATGGTGAAGACTCCAGATTGTGGCTTGGCAGGTTCTTGTGCAAGCATCTCTGCGCCCTCCCTAATAAGAAGCTGCGCAAGGCGCGGCAAGCGCGCAAGTTTTTTGAAATTTATCACTCCCGCTATCACCCGGCGGCAGATCTGGAACGGAGCCAGCCCATTGTTTGAACTAGCCAGTAACCTCACGCTCGATCGCGAGAGCGAAGAGCCGATTTATCGACAACTCATTCGACAGATTCGGGCGCATATCGACAGGGGGCTTTTGCCAGCGGGGACGCGTCTGCCCGCCAGTCGAGATCTCGCCCGTCAACTCGGCATCAGCCGCATCAGCGTCGTCAACGCCTATGCCGATCTGCGCGGGTCCGGTCTTCTCAGCGCCCAGGCCGGGCGCGGCACTTTCGTCGCTAGAGAACGTGAAATATCCCAGCATGTCGATGGCGCGCCGCCGCCGCGCCAGCCGACATCACCCCGCGCTTCGTCCGTCCGCGAGATGATGCGTCTCGCCCGCAAGCCCGGTGTTATCAACTTCGGCCACGGCGCGCCGCCCAAGGAATTCTTCCCTATCCGTCACATGCAAGAGGCAATCAACCATGTCATCGAGCGCGATGGCGCCGACGCCCTCTCCTATGAAGTGCCGGAGGGCTACTTGCCGCTGCGGGCCGCCGTGCGCGATTACGTGCGCGCCATCGGCATCGAGTGCCGCCACGATGATGTATTGATAACGGGCGGCGCCCAGCAAGCCATCGACCTCGTCCTGCAATCGCTGATGAGCGACGGCGAAACCCTCGTCACCGCCAGCCCCACCTACCTCGGCATCATGGATATTGCCGAGGCCCGCCGTGTGAGCATCCAGGGCATCCCCATCGACGAGGAAGGCATCCGCATTGACGTCTTGGCTCAAGTGCTGGAAAGCCATCGTCCGCGCCTGATTTATGTCATGCCCAGCTTCCAGAATCCCACCGGGCACCTGATGCCCATGTACCGCCGCCGTCAACTTGTCCGCCTCGCCGAAGGACATGGCATTCCCATCCTGGAAGATGAAGTCTATCGCGAATTCCGCTTTGACGGCGACGCCCTGCCGCCATTAAAAGCCCTGGACGAAAGCGGGGTTGTCATCCACGCCAACGCCTTTACCAAAATGCTCTTGCCGGGCATGCGCATCGGCTACTTGATCGCCGCCGGACCTTACTACGAGCGACTCGTGCGCGTTAAACAGGCGGCTGACATCTCCACCTCCGGCTTGAACCAGCGCACCATTCACCTGCTCTTGGAACGCGGCGTCCTCGCCAAACAGTTGGAGCATAACCGCCTGGAGTTGCGCCGCCGCCGCGATGCGGCGCTGATTGCCGCCGAAGGGCACTTGCCGCCCGGCAGCGCCTGGTATTCGCCCCAAGGCGGCTTGTACCTGTGGGTGGAGCTGCCCGCCGATGGTCCCAGCGCCGCCGAAACCTTCATCAGCGCCATCCAGCACGACGTCGCCTTCGCCATCGGCAGCATGTTTTACACCGGCGACGGCGGCTCGCAGGCCATGCGTTTGAATTACGGCATTCACAAACCGGATGTGATCATCGAGGGCTTCCGCAGGATCGGTTTGGCTTGGACTGAATTGGTCTCGGAATATGGGGCTGTGGAGCGGAGAGCGGTGTTGTGACCGCATACATCAAGGAGCCGTAGGGGCGCGCCTTGGCTCGCCCCTGTTCCTTCATTCTTCAATCAGCTATCGTGGCCTTCAATGGTCGCGATAGCTTGCGGCGCGAGGTCCTACAGCTTGTAAACGGGCATGTCAACAATGCAGTCACAACTTATCCGGTGATTTCCAGCTTCAATAGCTAAACACATTAGGCAGTGGTGATCGCTCTCGCCTGAGAAACAAGCGACGCCAGCAGACGTCGGAAAGCAAGTTCCGTCGACGGTTCTTCGTACTCGCCGCTTTCTCCACTATTACGACTCGATAGCAGCAAACATGACGAATCATACAATCTTTCACGGACCAGCTTTGTCAACAGAAGCTCGTAGCGCGTGGCATAAGAAGCTCCGCTGAACTCCGGGAAGACCGCGAAGTGCGGTTGTAAGACCTTAACCGGTCGCGTCGATTTGGGAGAATTCTCAAGCAGCATCAAATATCCCAGCCAAGGTCGAGGCGAAGGCGCAAAAGCGCCTTCGCGATACGCCGCCCAAATATCAGTTGCGCTACCGATAGCCTCCTCGGCGCGGTTGTTGAAATTATTGCCAAAGGACGGTCCCACTTGGGATTTCAGTTCGATACCTGCTGCAAACTTTCCACCCGCGACAACTATTAAGTCCCACTCCTTCTCGGCTCTGTACCAACCAGGCAGCTCCAGCCGTTTTTATGATAGATATGGGCTTTGCTAACTGTATAGTCCTGGATGGCAGCATGGAGGGGAACGACGGTGTGTCTACCACGGTTTTTCCGTCGGGAGAGGCAGACATCTCCAACGACGCAAACCAGACGCCCACCGGGCGCCAATACACGAAAACACTCACGCCAAACCTGGTCCAGTTCAGTCAGGAAAACTTCATAGTCGGACATATTGCCAAGCTGACCCGCAACGTCCGGATATTCTTTGAGAATCCAATAGGGCGGAGAAGTAACCACGAGATGGACGCTGTCATCTTCGAGTGCGGCTGTGCGTCGAGCGTCGCCATGCAATATTGTATGATTAGTTGGAAGACTCCGAACCGCTTGTTCTATAGCGACGGTTAGCTGCAGGGTTTTCGCGATTCTTGGAATATCTGTCTGAGGGTTTTCCAACTGGCGCGCGGCAGTCGGCAAATAAGATTCCAAATCAACCGCGGGGATCTGGGGCTGGTTAGTCATGAGTGCGGGAGAGTCCGTAGTGCAACCATTTTCGCACGATTGTACCATATTCTGGCTCTGATTCTGTATCCACTGTAGTGAAAAAATACCGTATTTATCGCCTAAACAACAAATTCACCACGCCCATGTCGCCCAGCATCCGCGCCGCCTCCCGCGCCACCAAACGCGCATCGCGCCAATCCCGCAGCGAGCCGTCCGCCTCTATCGCCTCGACGCGGCTGAAACCCATGCCCAGCGCCTCGTCCAGCGCCGCCGCAGGATCGTGCCCGAAGGCTTGCAGCGCCGCGGGATTGTACTCCATCACCAACGCCATCCCCGGCGAAGCGGCGATGGTATCCCGCATGCCGCGCAGCGCGCCCAGTTCCGCGCCCTCAATATCCATCTTGACCAGATCCACCCGTTTAATGCCCAGCCTCGCCAGACAGGCGTCGATGGTGGCAGTCTCGACTTGGAAACGCTGCATCTCGAAGGCTTCTCCCCCGCGCGGCGCGATATCCCCCGCGCCCATCCGCGCGCGCTGCAAATGCGCCAGGGATTCGTCGTAATGCAGCGATCCGCTGGCGGACATCATCAGATAGTCGTAAAGCTCGGCGCTGCCTGCGGCTTCGGCAACCGCCACTTGCAGCGGGGTCGCATTGGCCAGCCCGCGCGTATTGTGCCGCAGCGCCTGGTGACTGCGCGGATGCGGCTCGAAGGCGATAACGCGACCTCCCGCTCCGGTCAGCCGCGAAAGCAAGCGCGTGTAATAGCCGACATGAGCGCCGACGTCCAGCGCGACCATGCCGGGCTTGACCAAGCGCCGCAGCAATTGAACCGTCTCGAGCTCGTGCCGGCCCGTAAGCAGCTCCAGCCGGAACCAAAAGGGATCTTCGGGAATGGTCTTGAAGTCGTAACGGCGTTCCAGCGCGGGCATAACCAGCCGATCCATCAATCGGTGCATGGCGATATGCGCGGGACGAAATCGTTTAACCGTCTTGCGATACAAGCTGAGGCTGGAATCGAAAAGGCGCATCATGACCGGGCAGGCGCGTGTAAATGAAAAAAGCCTAGCCGAGCCTCCCGCGCTGGTCAATCCTGAAACGACACCGGCGCTGCCGCCGTCTCGATGCACTTCAGGTCGCTGTTGATCGCCTCCAGGCCCTGCTGTATGCGGTCAATCGTATCGCTGTAACCGGTCGCCGCCTCCGCCAGCGCCAGCGATTCCTGGAGCAGCGCCCAGCCGGTTGTGCAATCGCCGGTGTAATAGTGTGACAAAGCCAGCCGATAGCGGCAGGACAAATCGTAGGCGCCGTCGTCATGATCCAGACATTGTTGGAAAGTATCGCGCGAATCAACAAAGCGGCGCTCGCGATAGTAGAGCAGACCAAGGTGAAAGAGCGCTTCGGCATCGCTGCTGTCGTTGGTCACGGAGTCCTCGCAAAAGCCGAGCGCGCGCGCGAATTGCCCGACTTTGCGATAAGCCAGGCAGAGCCGCAGCATAGCGCGGGCATTGCGCGAGTCAATCGCCAGAATGCGGCCATAGAGATCAATCGCTTGCTGATCTTGATCGCGTGCCAGATAAAGCGCCGCCAGTTCAAAGTGGACAGGCAAGAACCCGGGGCGCAATTCGATGGCCCGTTCGAGATGCTCCGCCGCTTCGTCATAAGCGCCGACGGACTGCAGGGCATAGGCATAGGCGCGAACAAGCTCGGCATCGCCAGGATTGATCGACAAGCCGCGTTCGCCCGCATCCAGCCCGTCGGGCCAGCGTTGCGTATCAATATAGGCGCGGCTCAGCGTCGCGTAAAGCGGCGTGAATCCGGGATTCAAATCGAGCCCCGAAAGCGCGACCGGGATGGCAACGGCGGCTTGACCCTGCGCCACCAGCGCGGCGGACTTCTGCGCGAATCCGCGCGCGTCGTTGGCGTCAAGGTCGATGATGCGCTCCGCGACTGCCAAGGCTTCATCATATCGCCCCAGTTCAATCAGCGAATTGCCGTATTCGTAGAGGTAGGCGATGTTGTGCGGACGTTCCAGCACGGCGGTGGCCATCATTTCCGCCGCCGCGGCGAAGTCCCCCGCCTGCGCTTGCAAGGCGGCTCCCATCGCCAGCTCACTGGGCAATGGCGTCGGCGTCGCGGGATCGCCCAGCAGCGACTCGATGACAAGCTCGACCGTCGACCGTTGCGAGACGACGCCGAAGCCAAGCAACAGCCCGAGGATGACAGCGATCAATGTATTGCGGGTGCGGTGACGCTTCGGTTCGCGAAAAAACGGTTGCGAATAATCGCGCCGGATTCTCATCGCCTAGATGCCTCCGATAGGCGTCGGCGGGATGGCTGTCGGGGGGATGGGCGTCGGCAGCGTTACATTCTCGTAGCCCGCGCAATTCACGCGGATGTTGGAAAGTCCGATGTTGATCGTATCGATGATCTGATCCGCAACAGCATATTGGAGCGCCTCTTGCAGCACCCCCCAGGCATCGTCGCATTGGGCAAGGAAATAATGCGCCCAACCACGCAGGTAATAGCACTCGACTTCTATCGAGCCGAATTCGACGCAGTTTTGGAAGGACTCGATCGCGCCTTCGTAGTTGCGCCGGCTGTATTGCGTCTGGCCCAGCATGCGCCAAGCCGATGCGTATTGACTGTTGATCGCGAGCGCCTGCTCGCAATAGCGGCTGCCTTCCTGGAATTCGCCCACGGCAGCGAAGGTCTCGCAGAGCCGCAAATAGGCTTTGGCATTGTTCGGTTCCAGCTCCAGCACGCGCCGGTAGATGCCAACAGCCATTTCCGGGACGTCGATGGCGCGGTATTGGGCAGCCAGTTCAAAATAAGGACCGGGCAAGTTGGGGTTGATAGCCACCGCTTGTTCCAGCGTTTCAATCGCCTGGGAGTTGCGCCCGGTGAAGATCAGCGGGATGGAGTAGGCGCGGTAGGCGAAGGAATCCAGCGGATCGAGTTGGATCGCGCGGTTGCCTCGGCTCAGTCCTTCGTCATAACGTCCGATATTGGTATAGGCAATGGCGAGGGAGGCGTGCAAGGGAGCGAAGTTCGGGTCGATATCCAAGCCCGATACTGCCAGCGGGATCGCGTTGCCCGGGTCGCTCCACATCAGCGCGCGCGCTTTCAGGGCATATCCGCGAACATCGTCCGGCGCGGCGGCGATGGCGCGGTCGCCGATCGAGACCGCCAGGTCATACTCGTCCAGTTCAATGAGGATCCGGCCGTATTCATAGAGGTAGTCGATATCCGTCGGCTGCTGTTCCAGCGCCAGGTCAAATTCCTCCAGCGCATCACGGACCTTGCCATTGTTATACAATTCAATGCCAATTTGCGCATGCTGGCTGGCGAAGGGCGTGGGGGTGGGCGCGATGCCCAGCAGATCGAGCGCCGCGAATTGCATGAGGTCATAATTGGTCACTGTCACCAGGATCAAGCCAAGACTGCTGCCCATTGTCAGCAGGACCAGCAGCAAGAGCGGTACCCCGCTCAAGCCGCGCCGGCGGCTGCTGAAGAAAGGCTTGCTGTGATCGCGCTTGATCCTGCGGTTGGGTCTCATTGTGCCCCGTCGCCTTGTAAGCATGATGTATGTCTCATTATGCCATTATACGGGAATCTGCCTCAAGTGGCGCAGTTTGCGCTTGCGCAAGAGCCAGGTCATCGGGCGGCATTTGCGAGCAGCTCGTCCCGGCAAGTGACAGGTTTGATGCGATTGCCCGGGAAAAGATTCCGGCCAAGCGCTCGTGTATAATGGCGCATCATGCCAAGCGTCGGAGAACGAATATGACAAACATCGAATGGGCGCAGCGCATCGCCGCCATCGCCAACACGGGCTTATATTACGCGAAGGACCACTATGATCGCGACCGCTACCAAGATCTTCTCGATATCGCCGCCGAGATTCTGGGGGACGCAAGCAAGGCCGCCCCGGCGCCCATCCGCGCCCTGCTGGACCATGACGATGGCTATATCACACCCAAGGTCGACGTGCGCGGCGCGGTCTTCAACGACGGGAAGGTCCTGCTGGTGCGGGAAGCGGGCGACGGCTTATGGTCATTGCCGGGTGGCTGGGCAGATGTCGGCGACGGTCCCGCGGGCGCTGTCGAGCGCGAGATCCGCGAAGAAAGCGGCTACCAAGCGCGCGCGGTCAAGCTCATGGCGGTTGACGACCGCAACCGACGCAATCGCCAATCCGTCTTCGCCGTTTATAAGCTCTTCTTCCTCTGCGATTTGATTGGCGGCGAAGCGGCAACCAGCGAAGAGACCCTTGCGGTGGACTGGTTCGCGCCCGATAAGCTGCCGCCACTATCGCAAGGGCGCGTCACCGAGGCGCAGATCGGGCGCTGGTTCCGTCACTGGCGGGAGCCCGATTTGCCGACCGAGTTCGACTAGCAACATTGTTCTGGTGTTTTGACGTGGCGCCGGGAGCGACGATGATCAGCCAATTCATATTGCCGGCCTTCAGCTTTGGCTTGAGCGCCGCGGTCATTCCCGGTCCCCTGCTCGCTTACGTCGTCAACACGACGCTGACGCAAGGCTGGCGCAAAGCATTATTGATCGTCCTGGCGCCTTTGATTACCGATGCCCCCATCATCATTTTGATGACTTTCTTGCTGGGCCAGATGCCTGATGACGCCCTGAGGTTGATTCAGATTGCTGGCGGGGCTCTGTTGCTGGCGATCGCCTGGGGGGCGCGGAATCAGTATCAATCGGGGGTGGCAATGAACCTGGCGGCCGATACGGCATCCAGGCGGACGCATAGCCGGCGCCGGGTGCTCATGACCGGCATCGCGATGAATTTCCTAAGCCCGGGACCCTATCTCTTCTGGGCGAGCGTCAATGGTCCCTTGCTGGTCCAGGCGATAGATATTTCCGTCTGGCATGCGATGGCTTTCTTGTTCGTGTTCTACGCGACCTTCTTGTGCGGATTATGTGCATGGGTGCTGCTGTTTCACCAGGTCGGGCGGGTCAGGGTCTCTACTCTGCGGGCGCTGATTCTAGTGACGATGCTGCTGTTGCTCTGGTTCGGCATGAGGCTGATCGCGGACGCGCTTGATTTGGCGGCTTATCAGCTACCGGTGTTCGGCGCCGTTTTACTCGTCTTGGTTGCATGCGAGGCTTGGAAGCGGCGCTACAGTCGAACCTGAGCCCGTCCCCTGCTGCAGTTTCGGGCAGGGGACATTGGATAGACTTTGCAGCAGGTGGCTCGAAGCGCTCAGCCTTGTGACGAATTCAGATTCAGTCAGCATCTCAACCGCTTGGCTTACATGCCGGTCAGCGCCAAGATACGCGCCGGACCGCCCGATCCTTCTTCGTATTTTGGAATGCCGCAGACGATAGTTGCCTGGCTGTCCATGATCGCCTGCAGATTCGCCACGCTCTCAATGCACACCAAGCCCGATCCGAGAATGGTATAATGGGCATCGAACGTTTGGGAAATTGCGCGGTCAATGCTCAGCGTATCAACGCCAACGCCATGAATCGACCGCTGGCTGACCAGCCATCCCGCCGCTTCTCCACTGAAGCCGGGGAAATGCAAACCACTGTCATCGCCGAAGAAAGACGGAGTTCCGATGCGATGTTCCCAGCCGGAATACATCAGGACAAAAGCGCCTTCAGGAATCTCGCCATTTTCCATCTCCCAGGCTTGCAAGTCATCGACAGTCACCCAGGCGTCGGCGTCCTCTTCGGCGCGGTCGGAGATATCGATTACCACCGCCGGTCCCAACAAGCCTTCCGCTGGAAAGGCGTCTACACGCGGACCGTCGGCGATGAAATGGGCGGGGAAATCCATGTGCGTGCCTTGATGTTCTTCAAAGGTCCAGCGCTGCGAATAGATAAAGTTTTCTTCGATAGTGAATACTGTGTTACGCTCGCCCGGTGTGACGACGCCGGGCCAGACGGGGTTGTCCGGGCTGAGCGTATGACTGAGGTCGACGACGCCTTGGGCCTGCATGTCGGCGCGGACAACGCTGGGCGCCAAAGCCGCGCCAGCTGTCAATACGCTGCCCATCTTGAGGAAGTTCCGGCGGCTCACGCTGGGCAAGCCCTCTTTCTTGGTCCGCTCGCGGACCGTCTCCGCTACGATATGATTGCACATTCTGCCCCCTCCTAATTAGCCATGTATATACGAAGTGATTCACTATCTTAAACTTAACATACAGGAAAAACAGTTTTGGTGACAGATTGAGTAACTCCGCGCAGGCTGGCGGCAAAAATGATCCGCGTCGGAATGCGTTGACAGACACATAGCTCTTGAGTATGATAATTCGAGATATGTAAGATGCGCCTTAAGGATACTTGGTCTCATTAAGAGAGCGGCGACAATGTCACAGCAGCGCTATCGCTTGGGCAATATGGACTGCGCAAACTGCGCGCGCGAAGTGCAAGCCGCCCTTGAACGCCTCCCCGGCGTGGAATCGGCGGTAGTAGACTTTGCTAGTAGCGAGCTGCGGATTAGAGGCGAGGCGCCCTTCGATATGCTTAAGGCGCGCGTCGAAGCCCTGGGCAAGACGATTGAAGCCCCCGCGATCTTGAAAACCTATGTGATCGGCAACATGGATTGCGCTGGTTGCGCGCATGAAGTGGAAGCGGCCGTCTCCAAACTGGATGGCGTGCATTTCGCCGAGGTCAATTTTCTCAGCAACAAATTACAGTTGATCGGCGATGTCGATTACGCGCGACTCCAGGATCGGGTCGAGTCGCTGGGCAAGACTATTTCCATAGATGCGCCCGCCCAGTCACAAGACGTCGATCCGACGCGGCGCGCGGGCATTTTCGGTTTCTGGGACTTCTTGCTGGAACGCCCCGCCAGCCGCATGGCGGTTTATGGCGGCGCTCTGCTTTTGCTCGCAATCGGGATAGATTTGTCCGCGCTAGTCCCCGCGGACCTCAGCAACCTGGTTTATGTTTTGGCGATGGCGGTGGCAATCAGGCCGATTGCCGTGAGCGGCATCAACTCATTGCGTATCAGCCGCGAGTTCAACATTAATCTGTTGATGACAGTCGCTGCGCTGGGCGCTTTGGTTTTGGGCGAATTTCTGGAGGCGGCTACGGTAATCTTCCTGTTCGCCATAGGGGAAGCGCTGGAAGGCTATACGACGGATCGGGCGCGCGACAGCTTGCGCGGCCTGGTGGCGCTCAAGCCGCCCACGGCCAACAGGATCATGGGCGACTACACGGAAGTGGTCCCGGTGGAGGCGCTGCACATTGCCGATCGGATTCGCGTATTGCCCGGCGAAGGCATTCCGATGGACGGGACCGTATTGGCCGGTAACAGCGCTGTTGATCAAGCGCACATCACTGGCGAGAGCCTGCCGGTGGAACGATCGCCGGGCGATGAAGTTTACGCCGGCTCTATCAATGGCGCCGCGTCGCTGGACTTGCGCGTCGATCGCCTCGCCCGCGACAATACGCTAAGTCGCATCATTGAATTGCTGCAAAACGCGCAATCTCGCCGGGCGCCTAGTCAGCGCTTGATCGATCGCTTTGCGCAGGTCTATACGCCCTTGGTGGCGATAAGCGCGCTTGGCGTGGCTTTGATTCCGCCGCTGCTTTTCAGCCAGCCATTCTGGGACAGCGCGACGGGAACAGGTTGGTTGTATCGCGCGCTGTCGATGTTGGTGATCGCCTGTCCCTGCGCGCTGGTCATCAGTACGCCTGTGACCGTGATCAGCGCCATCACATCCGCGGCGCGGCGGGGCGTGCTGATCAAAGGCGGGGCTCATTTGGAAGCCTTGGCCGGCGTGAAGGCAATCGCCTTCGACAAGACCGGCACCTTGACGCGCGGCAAGTTGGACGTCGTCGCGACAAGCACCGGCGATTGCGATCACACCGCGGACTGCCGACCTTGTGACGAGTTGATATCTTTGGCGGCATCGGTGGAAGCGCAGAGCACGCATCCCTTTGCGCAAGCCATCCAGACGGCGGCCAGCGCGAACGGTATCGCGTATGGCCCCGCGGTCGAGGTGGAAACGCTCACGGGCTTTGGCCTGCGGGGGAAGGTCAAGGGTCAGCGCGTGACGGTGGGCAGCCACAGTTTCTTCGATAATGAGTTCGACCATACCGCACAGTTATGCGCGATCGCGCGCGACTTCGAGTCGGCGGGCCAAAGCGCCGTTATGGTGCATGATGGCGACCAGGTGCGGGGCGTGATTGGCCTTACCGATATGCCGCGCGAGGAGAGCAAGCGCGCGGTAGGCGAACTGCGTGAAATGGGCTTGGCATTAGTGATGCTGACCGGCGACAACGCAATCGTTGCCGAGTCGATCGCCGGGCAAGTTGGCGTTGACCGCTTCCGAGCCGGGCTTTTGCCGCAAGACAAAGTGGATGCCGTCGAGAACCTGGAAACAGAATACCAGGGCGTGGCGATGGTGGGGGATGGCATCAACGACAGTCCAGCGCTGGCGGCGGCGACCGTCGGCGTAGCCATGGGAGCGGCTGGCAGCGCCCAGGCGATGGAGACAGCCGATGTTGTTTTGCTGGCGGACAAGTTGGATCTGTTGCCGGCGACGATCAGGCGCGCCCGTTTTGCCCGGCGGCTGATCCGCGAGAATATCGCGTTGTCAATCGGATTGAAGCTGGTCTTCCTGCTGCTGGCTTTGAGCGGCAATGTGACCATGCTGGCGGCGGTCTTCGCCGATATGGGCATGTCGCTCGCTGTCACCTTAAACGGGATGCGCGCTTTGCGGGAGTAGTCAGGCGCCGAAGTCGCGTTGCATGACCTGGTCGAAGAACTTCCAGGCCAAGTCTTCTACCTTGCCTTCCCAAGAACGCCCTCCTATAGTCGATGCGACGAATTTCTGTTCTTTCAGATTGAAACCCACTTGAAAAATGTCCGGTGTGTTAGACTGAGTTAGCTCTTCAACTGGCGCATATACGTAATTGAGTTCGGGATCTTTGGCGAGGATTAGAATTACAGAGGCATGTTGGTCAATGACTTGATCGGGATATCCGAAAAAGAAGAGATATCTGGCGCGTTTGATTTCGCTGTTGAATTCAATACCAAAGAACCACGTCCGCTTGGCGGTTCCCTTATCTCGCAAAGCAAGATATTTCTCTGAGCTGAGCGTCCCAAAGTCCTTGAACCTTACGTTTACGCTTCTGACAGTTGTGGTTTGATTTACGTCCTCCACAAACTGCTTGAAGTAGCTCTTCAGTAACTCCATTGCGTTGAACCATACCTCATATTCATTCTGAACCTTCGCTCTTATCGGCTGTTCAAAACGAGTGGCAATCTGGGCGCGTCTCTGCTTCTCAAGTATCTGTTCACCAGCTGCCTTCTCCCATACTTCTTGACTCTCGACGACGTTTTCATAAATTAGTTCCAGAAGTGGCGTCAAGTTGGCACTTTGCGATTCTTCCAATGCGTCGTAGTAACGCAGTCTTTCTTCACGGGCGATTATGCAGATCGGATAGCCGTTTCTGATTAACACCAGATTCATTAGAATCCTAGCCGTTCGGCCGTTTCCGTCTACAAATGGGTGGATTCGCGCGAGCCAGGCATGCGCTGCCGTGGCTGCCAAGATTGGCAACTGACGATTTTCGTTGCGGTACGAAGTTACCCACTGGACGTAGTCGCCCAGTTCCATCATTTCTTGTTCGACCTTATCCACCGGCGGCGGCTCATAATCGGAGCCCGATATTCTTACCTCGGTGTCGCGATATCTGCCCGCTTGATCGTCTTGAATGTCACGAAGAATCAGCGAGTGTATCTGGCGTATGTCACTTAGTGTGATAGGAATATCGCTAGATGACGCCAATTGTTCCATAAAATCCAGCGCATGGGAAAGATTCTTTGCCTCTGCTTGGTCTCGCAATGTTTTTCCAGACAGAGTGAGACCCTGCTCAACGACCATGCGAGTCTCACCAATACTAAGACTATTACCCTCGATAGCATTGGAATGATATATTCCTTTGATTTTGAACTGTTGCTCAATGTGTTTGAGAACATCGGTACTTAGGCTACCGACAGCCTCCCGCATTTCTTGAACACGTCTATCCAACTCCAATAACCGGTTTTCGATGTCGGCGTAGTACATGAACGATGTATTGTCGAGATCCTTAAGGTTTTCCACAATTATTCCTCAGATTCGGGAGAAAAGACGCGAAGATGTTACTGGAACACCGTTGTGATGATAAATCACTCCAGAGATGTAGTCCACCTGGTAAACTCCCCTCACCAGCGCGGGCGCGTCGCAAGACTGTAGGCGTCCTGAAAACCCTGCGAGTGCTGAAGCCCCTGATAAAGCTGCTCGAAGCGCTGTTGAACGCTTGAATCGAGACTGACGCGCATATCGTAGGCATCTTCGTTGTTGCTGCGGTAGTAATTGCGCTTGCGGCCATGACGACTGAAGCCATATTTTTGATAGAGATTCTGCGCCACGGCGTTGCTCACGCGCACCTCCAGCACCAGATACTCCGCTTTCAGCCGCAGCGCCTTGCGAAACATGCCCGCCAGCAAAATTTCCCCATAACCGCGACCGCGCTGCTCGGGGTGGGTGGCGATGGTGCTGACGTGCGCTTCGCCATCGATCTTCCACAAGCCGCCATAACCGACGATGAGGCTTGATTTGGCGATTGTCGGCGTTTCCTGCCGGATCCAGCCGCTGAGTCGTTGGATCCAGCCATCATCGTTGTGCAGCATAGCCGGTATCAGCGACGCCTGTTCTTCCAGGACGACCATGTGGCTGATCTGCGATTCTTTGATCTCGAAGGCGTATGAATCTCTGGACCAGGGCGGCTCAAAGCAGAGGCGGTCTATCCTGGCGACTTCGCGGATATCGTCGGCGCGCATATAACGCAGGATCAGGCTCATGACAAATTGATCTATTTGATCGAGATTGCCGAAAAGTGTAACTGTGAATTGATCGAGCCACAAGTCAGGTATCGTAAGTTTTGTTTCGATACATAGTTTGATGGTCTGTTTAGGGAAAAACGCGCTTGCGAGGGGAGAATGAAGGGAGAGAAGAGGACCGAGAAGATTCCCGGCCCGTGCTGTAGCTATCCCATTTGAAAGATCTGTACCACGTCCACTGTGGCGACTTCGACGAAGGGGCTGCTCTTCGCCATTTCGACTGCCGCGTCCATGTCTTCCGCTTCGACAATCGTGATGCCTGTCAGGCGGTCCTCTGTGGGTCCGGGGGCGACGCCGGCGGCGGTGACGCGCGTGGGCGGTCCCATGGGCATGCCCGGGTTGACCACCGCGTCGCCCAGGCTGCCGATCCAATCGAACCAACACTTCTGATGCGCTTGCGCTTCGTCTGGGTCATCAAACTGCGGTTCACCTACGTATAAGAGTCCGAATTGCGCCACGATGTTCTCTCCTGGTTATGGAATTCGTCATGATAGGTTGCTTTGTCGTATTGCGGACTGTATCAACAGTCGCACACGCGGCGTCATTGTAACGTCTGATATTGCGGAAGTCTATCAGTAAATGGAAACGTGACTAGAGGCGGGTATCATAGAGGGAGCGGTTCTCGGGAAAGAGCACTTGATGAAGTGCGACCAGATATGTTAGTTTTACCAGTATGGTGGGGGATCATTGCTAAAGATTCTGAAATATGCCGAGCATATAACAGGCTGCCCGCCTCTGCTCTGTTTATGTAAACCGCGTCGCTCATGCAACGAGAAGGCTTATTATTTTGTGAGCGCGGCAGCCCAAATTCGCCGGTTACGCGCCAAGCGGCTTTAGCAGGTGCAGCCAATGTTCACTATCCGTGATTGTGAAGTCCTCCGCGAAGCCTATTCTCCACATTCTGAATTGGCTGTCGACGAAGCCTGGCGACGCATCGGCAGTCCAACCAGCGATGACTTGATCGCTTACGCCTGCGAGCAGATGAGCAATCCTGATCGCAACGTCCGTGTTTTGATGTTACGGCTTTTGGCGCGGCAAACAGGCGCGCGCGCGGCACTGGGCGTACTTACGGGATTGTGCGACAGAAAGCGGCGGGTCTGCACGGTCGCGATTCAAGCCTGTCCCAACTATCTGCACAGCGAGGACATCGTGCGTCAATTGGCGTCGATAGCGACTGATCCGGGTCGAAAGCGAAAATTGCGCCGACGCGCACTAAGCATGCTGTCTGGCGATGATGGGCGTTGGCAGGGCGACCTCACAAACCCGGTTTTCGCTGCGCTATCGACCCTCATTCGAGAAGAAAAGTTTCGCTTCCCCATACTCTTTGGCTTGATTCGGTTGGAAATGGCGCCTCGAATTGAGACTTTGCTAGCGGGTTTTGCCGAGTCGGGCGACGGAGCCGAGCGTATGCTCGCAAAACGCGCCCTTGCTGGCGAGATCGTCATCCATATTGACAATTTTGCCAACGAGCCTGAACGACAGCGGCGGATTATGGAGCGCTGCGACCTCGCGCATGGTCGCATGTTTTATTGGATACTGCGCGAGCCCTCAGTCGCCGGTCAGCCGGCCTAATGGCAGGCACAGCTTACAGCAATCAGGGTGCCAAACCGTTCGCTACGCATTAGAAGAGCGGCGTTCCGGCGACGCGAGTTGCCCTGCCCTTCCAAACGGTCGAGACTGTGAACGAGAGCGCTCAGCAGCGCCAGCGGCGATTGCAGGGCGGATTTGGCTGGGGATGCGGGTCGTTCAAGCGCCCAATGCCCACTCCACCGCAGCCAGCGCATGCAGATGAGTCGTATCGTAACTGGGGATGGGGCAATCCCCCGGCTTGATCAGCAAGCCGATCTCCGTGCAGCCGAGGATGATCGCCTCGGCGCCATTCCCGCGCAGCTGCTCGATCACCGCTTGATATAAAGCGCGCGACTCCGGCTTGATCAAGCCGCGCGCGAGTTCTTCGTAGATGACGCGATGCACAATGTCGCGCCCTGCGGCGTCGGGAATCAGCACATGCAAGCCGAAGCGCTCCGTCATGCGCCCTTTGTAAAAGTCCTGCTCCATGGTGTAGCGCGTGCCGAGCAAGCCGACGGTTCGCAGCCCGTCACCCTGGATGACCTCGGCGGTGGCGTCGGCGATATGAATCAGCGGTCGGTCGACGGCCGTCGCAAGATCGACCGCCATGCGGTGCATGGTATTGCTGCAGATGACGATGCAGTCCGCGCCTGCGCCTTCCAGACTTCGCGCCGCGGCGATCATGCGCTCTGTGGCCGCGTCCCAATCGCCCGCTTCTTGCAGGGATTCGATTTCGGCAAAGTCGAAGGAGTACAGCAGGCACTTGGCGGAATGCAGGCTGCCCAGCCGCTTCTGCGTCTCCTGGTTGATGATGCGGTAATACTCGATGCTGGATTCCCAGCTGAGGCCCCCGATAAGTCCGATTGTTTTCATAGCAGCTTCTCTTGAGTCGCGGCAGCGAGCGACTCATCGAGTCGCCCTGCCGACAAGTTAGTCATTCCGTTCGTTTCACGCTAAAGTCGTCCCAGCTGATGCAGGCTGATATCATGCCGCGTCGAGCCGTTCTGCGCCAGATCGGCCATGATTTCGCCGATGACGCTGGCCATCTTGAAGCCATGACCGCTAAAGCCCGCGGCCATCGATACCTGCGGAAGGCCGGGCAGCGTATCCAAGACCCACTGTTCATCGAGCGTATTGGTGAACATGCACGCAGACATGCGCAAGGTTTCGCCGGCGCCGGCGGGAAAATAGCGCTCGGCGAACTGACGAAGCAGCGCTTCATCTTCGGGATAGGTATCGCGGTCGACGACGTCGGGATCACAGGTCTCTTCGCGATGATGCCAGCGTCCGAATTTCATGCCCGGCGTAGCGCCGCTTGGATTGAACTCCGGGAAGCCATAATAGCGCCCTTCGTCGACCAGCGCGTTCCAAACCGGGAAGCGATCCGGCGCGAACAGCGCCGGCTGCTTCGCGCGCAGCCAGATCAGCACCTGGCGTTCCGGTACGGCTTTGCCCTGCAACTCCGGGAGCAGCTTGTAGGCCCAAGCGCCGCCGCAGACGACGAGCTTGTCGGCGCTGTATTGTCCGCGGCCAGTCCGCACGCTGAGACGTCCATCATTGAGGACCTCCCAGCCAGTGACCCGCTCGCCGGTATGCAGGCAAGCGCCATGCTTTTGCGCCAGTCGGGCGTAGGCGGAAATACAGCCTTCGGGAACGAGCAAGCCTCCCTGGGGTTGATAGACCGCCATCGTTTCGCCGGGCAACCGGTATCCTGGAAAGCGCTCGCTCAGTTGCCGGCTGTTTAGGACCTCATATTCGAGACCGTGTTCGAGGCAGCTTTGCAGGCTGCCGGCGAAGACATCGCTGTCTTCAGGTCCCATATCGATGCTGCCGGTTTGATAAAAGAGCTTCTGGCTTGATTCGACTTCCAGTTGATCCCAGAGTTCATAAGCGCGTCTCAACAGCGGCACGTAAGACGGGTCCTCGTAATATGCCAAGCGAATGATGCGCGTCAGACCATGAGACGATCCCATATCGTGCGGCACTTCGAATTGCTCGATGCCCAGCGCCTTCCAACCGCGCTTTGCCAGGTGATAGAGCGCCGCGCTGCCCATCCCGCCGATGCCGATGACGATCGCGTCAAAATGCTTCATGAACTGTCTTTCTCCCCCGGCAGTATTGCGAGGAGCTCGACGCCAAATTTGCGAAAGGCATCGAGCAGGTCGATCAGCATCCAATTTTCGCCGAGCAAATCTCCCTCGCGGCGCCAGAAGTCCACAACGCGGAACTCAATGGTTATTCTGCTCAGCTGAGGCCAAGTATATATCATTGATGTGTATCATTCCTTGCGGACCTAGGGCAAACGCATACTAAATTCTTACAAACGGAGCAGTTTCAAGAGATACTCA
>JAPPMO010000068.1 GCA_028873975.1 Chloroflexota bacterium | reverse complement strand
CCCCTTGCCCCAGCGAGCTAGGGAAGGGGTGCGAACTCCTTGCATAGCGTCGCTCGCAATGCCAATTCGCCTAATATTACACATCCCGCCGTAGAGTCACCCTTCCCCAGTTGACTGGGGAAGGGCCGGGGATGGGGTAAAACCTGGGAAGCCGTCCAGATTTCAGTAGCGGACAAGCCTTGTAGGGGCGACCAATCTGGTCGCCCGTTGTTGCCGCGACTTGTGGTTTCGGGCGACATGGTATGTCGCCCCTACAGATCGTTGCTTTAGCAAAATTTGCATTTCTTTCTTGGTCTTACTGAGCGCACAGAGTTACTTGGCGTTCAGACGACATTTCTTCTAAAATCCGAGACTAAGCATAAGAAAGAGTTATAAGCGAAACGTGATTTTTTCACTCGAAAAAACAGTTGAAATAAGACATTTTATGTTTTTCTCTGTGCTCTCTGTGTTCTCTATGGTTAATATTCGGTTTAGATTCCCATTATTCCAGCCGCTATCATTTTGATGCGATTGCCCTGCGGACAACCCGCGCCGGGTTGCCGGCGACCACGCTCCGAGGCGGCACATCACGGACGACGACGCACCCGGCGGCGATCACCGCTCCTGCTCCGATGGTCACGCCTTTCAGAATCAGCGCGTTCATGCCGACAAAGACGTCGTCTTCGATCGTGACCGGCGCCGTATTTGCAGCCAGGGGATGGCTTCGTCGCCTCTCGGGATCAAGGGGATGGAAATCGGTATCGGTGATAATCGCGTTTGCGCCAACCCAAACCCGATCGCCGATGCTTATCCGTTGATCACAGACCAGGGAGCCGCCGGTCATGCCGAAGTCGTCGCCTATCGTAATGCTGGCGCCGGGTCTTCTGGTGCTGATGATCACAGGCCGATTGGGACCCAGCGGATTGCTGGCGGCGCTCGACCGCAGCTCCAGCCGGCGACCGGCGCGAATCTCGCTTTGGCGGTGCCGCTGGATTATCGGCAATCCATAGCAGCGCCAACCAGCGCCGATGCTCAGCCCCCGCAGCCGCCACCATGCCATTGGGATGATCAGCCAGCGACGGATCTCGTTGCTCGCTTTCCAGGGCATGTTCCGCGCCTGCCGCAGGGATTCCAGCGACAGGGGCCGCGCCGGCGCGCTTAGATCTTGGCTGGTTTCATCCATCCCTTAACTCGCAAGCC
This sequence comes from Chloroflexota bacterium, assembly GCA_028873975.1. Taxonomy (GTDB): domain Bacteria; phylum Chloroflexota; class Anaerolineae; order Aggregatilineales; family Phototrophicaceae; genus UBA6055. Next base: position 18,870 of record JAPPMO010000068.1, on the reverse strand, counting down.
TATACTTGAATTCAACACGTCGTTGCAGGAGCGTCGTCTATCCCGCCGCAAATATGACTTCGTCGACCTGAACGATATTACCCCCGTGAATCAGAGCCAGCCGCAAGATATACGACCCCGGTTGCAGGGCATCGGCGTGCAGCGTTTCCAACTGGCCATTGCTCACGGGCTGATGATGGCGCTGGCCCAAAGGCGTCCAATCGACGAAATGCCCGCCCCGAATATACAGATGATAATACTCGCCCTGCCCGCCGTTGAATTGGGCCGTGCCGATGATCGGCAGCGCTTGGTTGACGCTTTGTCCGTTGACGGGCTGCTGAATCTGCAAAACCGCGCCGACGTTGCCAATCGAGCGGGACTGGTAAAAGCTGGGCAGGCATTCGATGGTGGGGAGCAAAGCCAGGCTAGATTCGCGGGCATATCGTTCCGCCTCGACGACATCGCCCGGGGATGTCGCGGGTCCTTCAATGAACCATAGATTTTGCGCGCCAGCTGCGATCGCTTCCTGCGCGTCTTGCACAGGCACGCGGCAATAACTCGGCGGCAAAGGCTGCTTCTCGCCCGCAGCCACTTGAAAGCGTATGGCAGCCGCGACTTCCGGCGGCAAGGGAAAAGCCAATGTCTGATAGATGCCCGGCGACACTCGGTGAAGAACCGAGCCTTGCACCGCTACAGGACTCCGCTGCGCAGCCGCCTGTGGATAGCGCAGGAAGCCATTTTCGTCGGGAATCCCCGCAGGTCCATCCAGAATCCATTCGTTAACAGTTGCCGGGCAACGCGTCGACGGGTCGGTCAAGCGCCGGACATCGCATATCTGGCGCCTGCTGATGCCGGCTGGGGGGATCGGCTGGTCATTCAGCAATTGTCCCCTCGTCGCGAAGGCGCCCAGCAGCCTCTGGTTGCCGTAGATCCCCGTGAGCACGGCATTCCAGATAGGCGCGGCTCCTGTCAAACCGGAAGAATTTACCATCGGTCTGCCGTCGTTATTACCCACCCAGACGCCGACGGCGACATTGCGCGTATAGCCGACGGTCCAGTTGTCCTTGACATCGTCGGTGGTGCCGGTCTTGACCGAAGAAAATATGCCATCAGTGCGCAAAGGGCTGTCCGCGCCCATGGCCGCGCTGCGAGCTTGATTGTCGCCGAGCATGTCCGTTACCAGGTATGCGATGCGTGGATCAAGTACCAAGGCGTCATGGGACTTTCGGTCCACCGTCCTGTCCGTGACGCTCCCCCCCGGGCAACTGCCTTCATATTGATAGAGTATCTCATCGTCGCTGTTGATGACGCACAAGATAGATGTCACCGGCGCGTAGGCGCCTTGATTGGCAAATACGGCAAAGGCATTTGTAAGCTCAATGAGCGTGATTTCTCCGCCGCCAAGCGTCAAGGACAAGCCATATTGTGAAGCATCTTCGCTCAAGCTGCTTATGCCAAAGCGGCGCAGCAAACCCAGCAGGTAATCCACGCCGACCGAACGCAGGGTTTGCACCGCCGGGATGTTGTAACTGTTTGCCAGCGCGGCGCGCATGGTCATGGGACCATGAAAAGCGTTATCGAAGTTGCGCGGGCTGTACAAGGGCAGACCGGGAACCGAGATCTCCGTTCGCGTATCCCACAAGACATCGCCCGGCGACATGCCGCGCTCAATCGCCGCCGAATAGGTGAAGGGCTTGATGGTGCTGCCCGGCTGCCGGAAAGCAGTACTTACGTTGACGCTGCCGTCAATCGCCTCGTTGTGGTAGTCGATGCTGCCTACCATGGCGATAATCTCGCCCGTTTGCGGCTTGATGACGACCACAGCGCCGTTGCTGACGTTTTTGTTCCAGAGCTGGGCGACTTGATTGGCGGCGGCTCGCTGCGCCAGTTGATTGACATTTTGATCAAGCGTCGTGTAGACGCGCAAGCCCCCGCGCGCGATGTCTTCCGGGCTATAACCCAGGCTGGTCATCAGGCGTTCTAGCTCGCCCTGCGCATAGACAGTGAAGTGAGGCGCGTTCAAGGATACGTTGGCTGGCACGAAGGACAGCCCTTCACTCAAAGCCTCTTTCACCTGCTGCCGAGAGATGAAGCCTTCTTCCGCCATTTCGCCCAGAACCTGGCGCCAGCGCGCGTCAACAGCCGCCTGCACCGCTGGATCGGGATTGAGCGGGTCGAGGCTCGCCGGCGCCTGCGGCAAACCCGCCAACAGCGCCGCTTCGCCCAGCGTTAATTCCTGAACATCCTTGCCAAAAAAGGTCTGGGCGGCGGTTTGCGCGCCGTAGGCCAAATTACCGTAATAGATCTCGTTGAAGTACATCTCGAGGATGTCTTCTTTGCTTTTGGCGCCGGTCAGGACAATCGCCAGCACGATCTCTTCCGCCTTGCGGGCGACGCTGCGTGTGGCGCGTTTTTCAAAATCGAACAGGACATTGCGCACCAATTGCTGTGTGATGGTGCTGCCGCCAGCCGTAACCTCGCCGGGCGACGCGCCGAGATAGGTCAAAGCCGCTACCGCCGTCGCGCCCACATCGATACCGATATTGTTGAAAAACGTGTCGTCTTCAATCGCAATTGTTGCCAGGATTAGCCAAATGGGAATGCGGTCATAACTGACGCGCACCCGTCTGCCCTCGCTAAAGGATTCATACAAATCATTGCCATAGCGATCGTAAATGAAGCTGCTTTCAAAGCCGCGATAGCTGTCAACCTCCGCCATGCGCGCCGCCCACTCCGCTTCGACCTGCGGGAAAACGATCAGCGCGCCCACGGTCGTCAGCAAAGTCAGGCCGCCGCAAAACGCGAGGCACAGCACCGTGAGCGCCCAGAAGCAGCCCAAGGGCAAGCCGAAAATACGTTTCCGGCGGCTGCGCTTGCCTGGCAGCCTCCCGGTCGGGCCAGGCGGCTGGATCCCGGCGTAGGCTTCCGGGGTTTTAGGCAGCGCATTTCCGCCTTCGCCGGGCTGGCGCGCCGAAGCGGGCGCATCCAGGCGCTGAGCTGGAACTGTGTCAAGCGGTCCCCGGCTCGCCGCGGAAACGATTGTGGGCGCGGCCTGCTCATCGGGTCTGCTACTGCCGAAGGGCGGCATGGTGATCGGCTGGCCGGCTTCTTTGCGCGCATCGCGAGGCTTCACCTCGAGCTCGGAGCCCCGCGGCAACGAGAATGGCGCTTCGGCCTGGCCGCTCGCCAGTTCCAGATTGGAGGTCATCGTGTCCGCTCTTGGCGGCACCCCCGCCGCCCCGGAAACGGTCGTCTCGCCGTCTTCGTTGCGTTCGGGTTCTTCGATCGTAGCGTCCGTCATGTCATCGCCCAGGCTCGCGTGTTCGTTCATTCTATCAGAATAGAGCATAAGCGACAGTTTTGCTCGCACCTGCGCATAGCACCACCAACATTGGGTGCATTTCAGATTATTGGCAATTAACCACCGAGGACACCGAGATTTAAGCTCTTGCCTGCCAAAAAGGAGGCGATGTAGGGGCGTTTGACGGTCAGTGTCGACGCGACCCGCTGAAACGCCCGCAAACAGAAACGATCTTTTGTATTTCTCTGTGCGCTCTGTGCCTCTGTGGTGAATTTTTAGTTTGTTCGTTGCATTGCTCCACAAGATACCATTTTGATGCGATTGCCCTGCGGACAGCTGCCAAAATATTGAAATGCGCCCGTCTCGGCGGGCGACGCCAAGAACAACGGTCAATCTACGATTTGCCCAGGCCATGTCTGTACGAGATTCCCCGCCTGAATGGAAGCGCCCTGCCCTGTCTGGTATACCCGCCGGCGGGATGCTAGAATAAGCGCTAGTTCTGCAGGAGAAACCCGATGTCGATTGCGCCCGATGTAATCACCCGCCCCGAGCTTGGCGTCTCGGTAGTCATCCCTGTATACAACGAAGAAGGCAATATCGACCGCTTGTATCAAGAACTGACCGCTGCCCTGGAAGATATCGGAAGAGATTTCGAGGTGATCGCGATCAACGACGGCAGCAGCGACCGCACTTACGACATGTTAAACGACGTGCAAGCGAAGGACGCGCGCTGGCACATTATCCATTTTCGCCGCAACTTCGGGCAGACAGCAGCCATGGCAGCCGGCTTTGACGCGGCCCGCGGCGAGGTCGTCATGACGATCGACGCCGACTTGCAGAACGATCCGCGCGATATTCAGCGCATTCTGGATAAATTCGCCGAGGGTTACGATATCGTCAGTGGTTGGCGGCAAGATCGCAAAGAGCCGCTCTTCTTGCGACGCATCCCGTCCATGATCGCCAATCGGGTCATCTCGCGCGCGACCGGCATCCGCTTGCATGACTATGGCTGCACCCTAAAAGCCTACCATTTTGACGTCGCCAAGGGCGTGCAGTTATATGGCGAGCTGCATCGGTTCATTCCGGCGCTGGCCAGCCAGATGGGGGTGCGCGTGGCGGAAATCCCGGTCAAGGATCGGGCCCGCAAATGGGGCAGCAGCAAGTACGGCTTCAGCCGCACCTTCAAAGTAATACTCGACTTGATCGCGGTCATCTTCCTGCTAAGTTATTTCAATCGGCCCCTGTATGTCTTCGGCGCGGCCGGAATCCTGGTAGGCGCGGTGGGCAGTTTGCTTGGTCTCTATCTGACCGTGTTCAAGCTGCTGACGGAGAACAAAATCGGCGATCGTCCCTTGTTGCAGCTATCTGTCCTGTTGATGGTGCTTGGCGTTCAGTTCGTCAGCACCGGCATCGTCGCCGATATGATCATGCGCACCTATCACGAATCGCAGCACAAGGCGATCTACTTCATTCGCGAAAGACGCCGCGCCCAGGCCGTCCCTGAAGACGAGCTTGAACCCGTCCCCTAGCGCTTGCCATTCTTCACCGCCATCCCCTTGTCCCCATCAAGCTAAGCCATCTATCTAAGGATGGAGGCGACACCCCGACTCTGTTGAAAATCACGATTTCGTCCAAGCCCTGTCACTGTCACAGAAAACTTTATGACCATAATGGTTCATAACAGCTCGCCAAGCCCCATTAGAAGATGGGATTTTATGTCCATTTTCGCGTCTTTCAGCAAGTAAAATCCCAATTTCGATGACGAGTCATCCTTCCCTGATGCTTCGGGATATGAACTTCCCCCGTGAGGCGGGGGACCGAGGGGGCGCAAGCCGGGGATGGGGTAGAAAAAAACCTGTCATGTCCTCAGCGATGATTCGGGGCTGGGTAGAATCTCAACAACGCACCCAGCCCAAGCGTCAGAAGTCGCGCTGAATGAGGTAATTTGCCCAACTCCGCAGCAGGACCTTGTATTCGCTGTCCGGCAGCGGCCGCAAATGCGCCAATGCCTCATCGACATACTTGTGCGAGATTGCCTGCGCGTATTTGATCACGCCCAGGTCACGCATGAGTTGGGCAATCTCGCTAATGGCGGCATCGCTGGCTCTCGCGTCGCCCAGGGTAGCTTGCAAGCGAGCGGCTTGCCCTTCATCTGCCAGTTGCAGCGCTTTCAGGGTCAAGAGCGTAGACTTGCCCTCGCGGATATCGGAACCGACCGGTTTGCCCAGCTGTTCTGTATCGCCGACCAAGCCCAGTATATCGTCTTGAATCTGAAACGCGGTTCCACACAGGCTGCAAAAGCGAGCCAGTGCCCGCGCCTCCGGCAGCTCGCTGTCCGCGCTGTTGAGCGCGATCGCGGCGCCGGCGCGCCCGGCAAATTCATATAGGACGCCGGTTTTTTTCCACAGCATATCGACGACCTCCGCTTCGCTGATCTGTTTGCGCATGCCGACAAACTGAACATCGAGCGTTTCGCCTTCGACCAGCAGCGGGGTCACATGGCTCGCCAGTTCCTGCGCCAGCGCCAGCACGACCTCGGCCGCCACGCCGTATTCAAGATGCGCTTCAAAGAGCAGCGACCAGGACCAGGCTTGCTGCACGTCGCCGGTCAGCAAAGCAATAGTCCGGCCATAGTGCTCGGCATCTGCCTCCGTCCAGCCGAAGTCTTGACGCGCGCGATCGGCGTATTCCGTGTGAACCGTTGGCCCCCCTCGTCTGATCCTGTCTTTGTCGATCACATCGTCATGGACCAGCGTCCAGGTGTGATAAATCTCGATGGCGGCAGCCACGGGCAAGATAGACCGCTCATCGCCGCCAAGGGCGCCGCAGGCCAGCATCGCCACCGCCGGACGCAGGGACTTGCCGCCGCTCTTGACGTAGCTGTAAACCGCATCTCGGATATGCGCCGGTTGGAAGCGCTTCAGGAAACGGTCCAGGAGCAAATAGTCCAGGAGCAGCTTTCTGCGCCTGGCGACCGCATCCCTCAAATGCGCAAATGACATATTATCTCTCGAGACGTCGGACACTTGCGGCAGCGCTCCTCTCCGGCTGGAGAACATGCATCCATATTATCACCAGGCTGCGCCTTGCCCCAAGGGGCATGCGCAAAATCAAGCCAGCCCGGTGATCTCGATATCGCGCAAGATGAGTTTCTGCGCCTCCGGACAATCCAGCAAACCCCAGCCGAATCTGCCCTGTGGTGTCACGATCGCGTACTGATTGTCCACCCAGGCGATGAATCCGAGCGCCGAGTTGAGCCCGCGCTCGCTGCGGAGCACAACTTCATCGTCAACCGAGAATAGGACCCGGTCCGCATGCCAATCAATCGCATACCTGTGAAAATCCTGCAAAAGCGCCGAATCGAGCGGCGCCTCGCAGACACCGATCGCCCTTTGCCCGGCTGGCCAGAGCCTCTGATAAAGCCTTTTACTGCGCATCGCCAGGAAGCCAAGCGGCGCGAAAGGCAAGAGACCATAAAATCGCCATCCTCGCGCATTGATCGTGGCGGCTTTCCAGCCATGCCCGGGCACGCCCCTTGCCAGCGCAATGTCATTGGCCGGGCTGCCGAAGAAAAACCAGATCGCCTGCGGCAAACGAAAACGGCGGCGCCCGGGAACGAATACTTGATTCCAAAACCCAAATCCGGCCGTCCCCCTGATAGCGCCCTCCCCGCGGGCGAGCAGGCTGAGGCGCAGCGGCGGACGATTGCCGAAGCGAGGCTCCAGAGCGTGATAATCGCTGATTTGCGCGTTATGATAACATGCGGAGGACGCAAGGGGGATCGACATCTGGACCTCCCCGCCCCGCAGAAATACCTCTCCGGCGCCCGCTTCCGAAGTGATCCACTGGCCCGATCGACGCAAAAGATCTACCTCACGACAAAATTGCAGCTTTCCTCTTCAAACTCTGTGCTGGTGCCCGGTCCGTAAGACTTGTAGCCGTCATTGATAGGGTTGCGCCAGGTCACGCGATAAGTGATGCGATAATTGCCGGCCTCCAGCGGACCGTAAGGCACGTACCAGTAAACCACCTGATCGCGGCCGCGTTGCCTGGGCGCGCTGCGGAACTGATCGACATTGGCGATCTGCGTGCCGTTGATTCGCAATTCGTGCGTGGCGTTGGCGATATGTTGGCGCAGGTAGGCCTCTGTGCTGGCAAACCAAGCCCAAAAGATCTCAATCGTGGAACCATCTGTCAAGTTGGAGGGCGCGCCAATGCCATATACCGGGTTGTTGCAAAAAGCGAAGACATCAACACCCCTTCGCGGCGCCGCCGGAATGCGCGTCGGCACATCCACGCTGTCTGTGATAGGACGCGTCGGCTCGGCTGCGGCTTCCTCCGCCGCAGCGAAGCCCGGGACGGGCGAGGCCGACCTGGCCACCAAGACGGTCGCAGTCAGGTTGATAGCCTCGAGATCGACGATTGGCACATTGACGACCAACTGACTCAAAGACCCTGAAGCCTCGGCAATTGCTTGCGCTTCGTCGGCCGCCGGCGCAACGCCGATCGGTTCATCTAGGTCCTCCGTCGTCGCAGCTTCCGCCGTCGGGCTGGCAGGATCCGTTCCGGCCGCCGGCGCCGGCAGGGTCGGCGGCGGATTCACAACCTGCAAGAGCCCGGCGCTTATCCAGCCCCGCTCGCCATCACCCAGCTGAACCCGATACCAGTTTCCTGCTTCGTTTTCCGACAAGACCTGCACGCCGCTGCCGGGCTCAAGTATGTTAACAATGTCGTGATCCGTACCCGGACCGCCGCGCACATTCACGCGCAACTGGGATCGCACCACAGCGAAGACTGTCGGCGTGGCGGTGGCGGTTGCTGTGGGGGTTGCTGTGTTCGTAGACGTGGGCAAGGGCGTATCGCTGGCTGTTGCACTAGGCATTGCTGTCACGGTCGGCGCCGGGGTTGCCCTGCGCTGTTCTGTAGCTGTCGCTATAGGAATTGTCGTCGCGGAGGGCAAAGGAGGGACCGTCGCAGTCGCCGCGGCTTGACCGAAGTTGCCTATGCTGCATCCTGTAAGGACACCGGTCAATAACAGAACTGCTAGCAATCTTCGCTGATGTGTAACTGCGCTTCCCCCGATCCATACGGGAGGTAAAAGCCGCCACCCGCGCAAACGAAAGGCTCTCCTGAACGATAACCCCTGCAATTTTAATTATCGTTCAGGTCAAGATTTATGCCTATCAGTTTTGCGGGCAATCAGATTCGGGCGGGCTTGGCTTTCCGGTCAGGGTAATTGCATCAAATTTTTTCAACACAGAGAGCGCAGAGCGCGCAGAGTTCGGTGGTGTCCAGACGACATTTCTTCTAAAATCCGAGACGAAGCATAAGAAGGAGTGATAAGCGAAACGTGATTTTTCACTCGAAAACACAGTTGAAATAAGACATTTTATGTTTTTCTCAGTAGAACCAAGTTAATCATGCGAATTCTGCGGGACATTCCAACTTCAACGTCGAGTCACCCTTCCCTGATGATTCGGGGAAGGGCCGGGGATGGGGTAGAAAAGCGGCGTTTTCGCAATTCTCATTACTTAATTGGAATTGCTTCTGTGCCCCCGGTGATTAATAATCAGTCCAATTTCCCGCCATTTCAGCCGCTATCATTTTGAAGCGATTGCCCCTCTTTCCGGTCAATCGCGGCAATCGGGACTTGACTTTGGCGCAATAAAGCCTATCGTGCAGCGATTGATTGTGCCTGTAGCTCAGCGGATAGAGCACTGGTCTTCGGAACCAGGTGTCGGGAGTTCGAATCTCTCCAGGCACGCCAAAAGACAATCGGCCTGATAGATTGGCAAATTCAGATGTCATTTCTGTCATTGCTTCGATTTTGCTTTGCCCGATCGCGCCAGTCGCATAAACGTCATTGGCGCCCCAGGGCGATCCAGCATCAATTGAGACTTGACTTTTCGCCATCAATCGCCTAGCCTGAACATCGTTATTGTGCCTGTAGCTCAGCGGATAGAGCACTGGTCTACGGAACCAGGGGTCGGGAGTTCGAATCTCTCCAGGCACGCACAAGCCATGGAAATGTCAAGCAACCAGCCACAGCGCTGGTTTTTTGCTTTTGTCTCCACAGGCTGACAACTTAAGGGGAGGGAGAGTCCAACTGCCGAAAGCGCGGCTCTTCGCCAGGTACCGGCGAGTTGATGAAGGAGCCACGCGCGATCACCGCCTCGCGGCCGCCCAATTCGTCGATGCGTCGCTTCTGATCCGCTTTCGCCCGCGCGTCAACCGCTTCCGGATCCAGGATCCCGCGCAACTGGACTTCGTATTTCTCCAGCAATTCGCGGGCGTCGCCATCCGCGTCAATCGCCAGGTCATTGAGCTCCAGGGGATCGGCGTCCAGGTCAAACAGTTGCGGCGGCGCAGCCACATGATAGACATACTTGTAACGTCGGTCGCGCAGCATGTAGTAGGCATTGCGAGAACCGACGGCGTGATATTCAGCAAAGACCTGGCGGTCGCGATCGGCTTCATTCGCGATTGACCACAGCGAGTCGCCCGGCCGCGCCCCATCCTCATCGCTCGGCGGGCAGCCGACAGCGCCGAGTACCGTTGGATAGCAATCGATTAGCGAGACCGGCGTGTCGACTATTTTGCCGCGCGGCACATCAGGACCGGACATGATAAATGGAATGGCGGAGGATTCCTCGTACATAGTCATCTTGCCGAATAGGCCGCGCGCGCCAAGCTGTTCGCCATGGTCCGAGGTATAGATGATTCGCGTCGTCTCTCGCAAGTCCAAAGCATCCAAAGCTCCCAGCACCTGCCCAATTTGCGCGTCAAGGAAGCTGCAGATGCCATAATAAGCGGCGTGGAGCCGGCGGATGGTCGCTTCGGCGAAGGGTTCCTCGAAGCCGAAGGAACGGCGCATATACGCAAAAGCCGGATGCTGGACCCATTCCGACTCTCGCCATTGAGGCGGCAATTCGACCCGGTCATGCGGATAGCGTTCATAGGCATCCGGCGGCGACAGAAAGGGCGGATGCGGCGTCACAAAACTCAGAAACAAGACCCAGGGCTTGTCGTCATCGGACTGTTCGCGCAGCCAAGTAATAGCATTGTCTCGATTGCGAATATCATACGCTTGATAGGTACTGGGACCCGGTCCCGCTTCGTCGATGCCGCCCCGTGAATTGCGGATCAAGGAGCCGTCGCGGATACCGCTGGCGGGATCGCCGATGCCCTCGACCACGTGCAGCGGCTCGATTTCCTCGGTGAAACCATTGTCGTCATCGCTGCTGCGAAAGTGCAGCTTGCCAATAGAATCGATTTGATAGCCGGATTCCTTGAGTCGACGCATCCAGCTCTTGACGCCGCCATCGTAGGGCAAGCCATTGTCCCAGTAACCAATTCTGTGCACATATTGCCCCGTAGCCAAAGCCGCCCGCGCCGGCACGCAAATGGCGCAGGGCGTATAGGCCTTGCTGAAGCGGGTGCCGGATTCAGCGAGGCGGTCGAGGTTCGGGGTTTGCGCCAAAGGATGCCCGGCGCAGCCCATGGCCGCCGCTTGATGCTGATCGGACAGGATAAAGAGCAGATTCGCGGGTTTCATCACGTCGCCTGACGCTCAGCCAATTATCTTCCAGCGAGATTGTAACGCAGGTCCATAGGGCTGGGCAAAGCAGAGGCAGCGCAGGCAGGGCAATTGCATCAACATTTTTTTCACTACAGCGGCGCCGAGGAGCGCGTAGACACAGCCCGCCGACACAGAGTTTAAGTTTTTTCAGGGCAGAACTTCCCTGGAATGACGTACAAATAGGTGAAATTGCTTGTCGCGGAATCCAAAATTGAAGTGAAATTCCACGTTTCCTAAGAAATGAAAGATTTTTCTCTGTGCTCTCTGCGTCTCAGTGGCTGTATTTAAGTTTGTCTTGTCTTCATTAGTAGTGCATGTTCATTTTGATGCGCTTGCCCTGCTGCCCATTCCCGCTCGCCTTGCGCCTCTCAAATGCAAACGTTACACTCCCGTTGATTATCGATCTCCGCGCAAAGGCAATCGCTTGATCCATACCATGCAAGCCGAATCGCTGCAGCGCCTGTGTCGCGACATTTTTGCAGCAGCCGGGGCCCCCGGGGACATCGCCTCCGATGTGGCAAAGTCGCTGGTCTTGACCAACCTCTTCGGCCACGACTCGCACGGCGTACTTCGTGTCAAGCAATATGTCAGCATGATCAAGGCCGGCATGATCAAGCCAGGCGCGCGCCCGCGCGTCAAGCGCCGCTTCGGCGCCACAGCCATGGTCACCGGCGGCTATGGCTTCGGGCAGATCGGCGCCCGCTTCACGGCCCAGCTCGCCATCGAATTGGCTCGGCAGCATGGCATCAGCGCCGTCTCGCTGGGGCAAAACACGCACATCGGACGCTTGGGAGAATATACGGCAATGATCGCCGCCGAGTCTTTGATCGGCATCTGTTTCACCAGCGGCACGATGTTCAATGGCTGGGTGACGCCTTATGGCGGGCGCGAGCGCGTCTTCGGCACCAATCCGATGTCCTTCGCAGTCCCATGCCAGGATTCGGGCGCGTTATTGCTTGATTTTGCCACGGCCGGACTGGCCCATGGCAAGGTCGTGCTGGCCCGGGCGAAAGGGACACCCGTGCCAACCGGCATGATGCTGGACAAGCATGGCCGACCGACGACAGACGCCTCCGTTTTAGACAAAGGCGCTGTCTTATTGCCGATGGGCGCCCACAAGGGTTCGGGCTTGGCGATGATGATGGAGATTATCCCGACGCTGCTGGCCGGCCACCGCCCGATCACATCGGCCGAGTTTCACTTTGGCAATCCAACCTTGATGATGGCGCTGGATCCGCGGGCATTTGACGAAGACACCGATTTCCAACGGCACGTCGGCGACTTGATGCAAGTGGTGAAAGCGGCGCCGCCGGCAGCAGGATTCGATGAGGTGCTATTGCCCGGCGAGCCAGAGGCTAGGGCGTATCGGGACCGCGCCCAAAATGGCATTCCCCTGCCGGATGCCGTTTGGGACGACCTGCGAGGATTGGCTCAAGATCTGGGTCTGGTGCTCGGGGGCGACTATTAGCCGGCTAGGTTCGCTCTGTCCGTCACTAATGGAAAGGAATTTCACATGCAGCAAACAAAACCGACCAAAGGCAATACCGAATGGTTCCTGCGCGACCGTTTTGGCATGTTCATCCACTGGGGCTTGTACGCCCTTCCGGCGCGCCATGAATGGGTCAAACAACGCGAGGAACTGACCGACGAGCAATACGCGCCCTACTTCAAATACTTTAATCCCATCCGTTTTGATCCCGGCAAATGGGCGGACTTGGCACGCGATGCCGGCATGAAATACATGGTGATCACCTCAAAGCACCACGACGGTTTCTGCCTCTGGGATTCTCAACAGACCGATTACAAAGCGACCAATACGCCTTGGGGAAAGGATCTCTTGGCGGAAGTGATCGACGCCTTCCGCAATCGCGGCTTGAAAGTCGGGTTCTACTACTCGTTGATCGACTGGCATCATCCGGATTTCACGGTGGATCGCATTCACGCGCAGCGCAATCATCCCGATCGCGCCGCGCTCAACCGCGGCCGCGATATGAGCGCATACCGCGACTACATGAAGAATCAGGTTCGCGAGTTATTGAGCAACTACGGCAAAATCGACGTCATCTGGTACGATTTTTCCTACCCGGGTGAAGATGGCAAGGGTCGCGACGACTGGGACAGCGCCGGTCTTGAAGCTTTGTCGCGCTCCTTACAGCCGGAGATCATCATCAACAACCGGCTCGATCTGCCGTCGTCGGTCGACTTTCACACGCCGGAGCAGTTTCAACCGCGGGAATGGGTGCGGGTGGATGGCGAACCGGTCGTCTGGGAAACCTGCCAAACCTTCAGCGGATCCTGGGGCTATCACCGCGACGAAGCCAGCTGGAAAAGCCCCGGTCAGTTGATTCGCATGTTGGTCAATACCGTCGCCACCGGCGGGAACCTGCTGATGAATGTGGGTCCGACCGCCTCCGGCGAGTTGGATTTCCGCGCGGCAGCGGCTTTGCGCGTCTACCGCGACTGGATGGCGCAACACAGCGAAGCCATTTACGGCTGTACCGCCAGCGCCTTTGCCGCGCCCCAGGATTGCCGGCTGACACAGAATGGCGACTTGCTCTATGCACACATCTTCGCCTATCCATTCCGCCATCTCTACCTGGACGGCATCGGCGATCGCCTTGCCTATGCCGAATTCTTGCACGATGGCAGCGAAGTCGCGTTCACCATTGGCGACGACAAGTCCGCGCAACTGCAATTGCCGGTGGCGAGCCCAAAAACCGAAGTGCCCGTGATCAAACTGTATCTCAAATCATGAGGCAAGCGGAAAGGGCAGATTAGCCGGACGCGCGCTGGACCGCTGGAGGAGCGGATTTATATTGCGAGGGGCGGCGCGATGTCAGCCGGCATATTCCACTACCAGGAACTGATTGACATCGACATCGCTCAGCAAGGATTCTTCACCGTTGGGCCAGCGTACGCGCAGTTCGCGGATGGCGTCGTCGCCCAAGCCGAAATGCAGGGCGGTATCGTTGCCAGCCCCCAGGCTCGAGCCGCATTTGACCTCCTGCATCAGCGCGCGACCGCCGTCGGTGCTGAGGTAGACGCGGGCGCCAATCGCATCGCGGTTGATATCGCCGCCGCCTTTCAAGCGCACATTGATCCAGTTGCTGTCATGGCTGAGGCTGCCGGTGTTTCTGTACAAGACATAACCTTGGTTCCAATTGCCCAGCACAAAATCCAGCCAGCCGTCCTTGTCATAATCGGCGTAAGCCAATCCCATGCTTGGGACGGGATCATCAATCCACTTCTGCGGCGTGGCGTCGGCGAAGCTGCCGTCTCCCCGATTGCGGAACAAGAACTCGCGATACGCGAACATCATGCCTTCGGGACCGCTTGCGATATCAAACTGAATGAATTCGGTGGCGGTGAGGTAAAGATCAAGCCAACTGTCATTGTCATAATCGAAAAAGATCGTGCCCCAGCCGACCGCGCTGCTGGGACCGACGACGACGCCCGCGTCATCCGCCACGTCATCGAAACTGCCGTCGCCCTGGTTTTGCAGCAGCACCATGCCGTTGACCATGTCTGAAAAGTAGAAGTCGAGATCGAGGTCATTGTCGTAATCGCCGACAGCCAAGCCCATGCCGTGGATAAAAGTTCGCGCGCCCGCCTCGATCGAGGCGTCGGTCCAGCACCAGCCCCCGCAACCCGCGCCGTCGTTGCGCCAGAGGATATTGCCCAGCATGTTCTTGAACTGGTCGTTGACCACATAAATGTCGGCATCGCCGTCATTGTCGTAGTCGGAGAAACTGGCGGTGAATCCCGCCCCCAGCAGCAGATCATGTTCGAGCAAATGGCTGACATCGACGAAGCTGCCATCGCCCTGGTTGTGGTAAAGCGTGTCGCGGGCGGCGTCGTGATTCCGGGTGATATTGGGATCCCCGCATTCGGGGAAGCAGGACCAGTTGACGACATAGAGATCGAGGAAACTGTCGCCGTCATAGTCGCCCCAGGTGGCGGTGGCGCCCTTGCCCGCGTCGCCCACGCCCGCTATTTCAGTGACATCGCTGAATCTCTCGCCGCCCACATTGCGAAAGAGGGTGTTGGGTCCATGATTCACGACATAAAGATCCTGCCAGCCGTCGTTGTCATAGTCGACCCAGACGGCGCCGCCCGTTTCCGCCTCCGCCAGCGCGACTTGCGGCGTCAAGTCGGAGACCGAGAAGGTGCCATCGCCCATATTTCTGTAAAGTACGCTTGGATCTCTGTTGCCGGTGACATACAGGTCGAGCCAGCCATCGTTGTCATAGTCGCCCCAGGCTTGACCAATGCCCAGATAACCGGTGGCAAAATCGTCGTCAAAAAGTTCCCAATGGCCCCGGTGGGTAGCGGTGATGCCGGCGGCCTCGCTGACGTCGACGAAGGGATCCAGCTTGCCGATGGCGGTGAAGAACGGAAGGGAAAAAAGCAGGAGAACGTAGCTGCCGGCTTTACGCATTTCCCGAGGATGAAACTTTCGCTGTGCCACTGCGGTGGAATCAGCCCTTGACGCCCGAGGTCGCGATGCCTTCCACGAAGTAACGCTGGCCGAAGATGAAGATCAGCAAGACCGGAATGACCGCGATCGTCGCCACCGCCATCATCAGGTGCCAGTCGGTATTGCCGTAGGCACCTTGATACTGGACCAGGCAAACCGGCAGCGTCTGCACATTGGGCGTGCGCAGATAGAGCAAGGGACCGAAGAAATTATTCCAGTTGCCGATGAAGGCGAAGATGGCCAGGGTCGCCAGGGCCGGTTTGGACAGCGGAACGAAAATCTGCAGCAAGATGCGCGCATGGCCCGCGCCGTCGATCTTGGCGGCATCAACCAGTTCTTCCGGGATAGTCAGGAAAAATTGCCGCAGCAAGAAGATGAAGAAGGGCCAACCGAACCAAGGCGGCACCATCAAGGGCAGGTGGGTATCCAACCAGCCAAACCTGTTGAACAGGACGTACTGAGGCACTACAAGCGCTTCGTTGGGCAGAAGCATGGTCGCCAGGACGATAGCGAAGAAAAAATTCTTGCCGCGCGCTTTCAAACGGGCGAAGGCATAAGCCGCTAAAGT
The DNA here is from genome assembly GCA_028873975.1 of Chloroflexota bacterium. GTDB lineage: Bacteria > Chloroflexota > Anaerolineae > Aggregatilineales > Phototrophicaceae > UBA6055. Next base: position 2,966 of record JAPPMO010000068.1, on the reverse strand, counting down.
GCAGGATACGAGATTGCCGATGATGTTGTTGACGGTGATTTTCAGCGAATTCCAGGTGCAAGTGGTGAAATCGACATAGCCGTAACCATACCAGCCGTCGGGAAAGTTCTGCCATTGGGCAGTTTCGGGGATCAGCCGCGGCGGAAAAGCGAAAACCTGATTCAGCGGTTTCAGCGCGGTCGAGACCATGACAATGAAGGGCATGACGAAGAGGATGCCGAGGGGGATCAGCAAGGCGAAGGTGATGAAAATGCCGATGGCGCGGCGGCCTTTGATTGACTTGCGCCAGGAGACTGTTTTCTTGGGTCTGTCAGTCGTCATCGCGCTTCACCCTCGTAGTAGACCCATCGTCTGCCCAGCCGGAACTGCAAGCCGGTCAGCGCCATGAGAATGACAAACATGATCCAGGCGACGGCGGCGGCAACGCCCAATTGCAGGAAAATGAAGGCATTCTCCCACAGATACCAGATCATGACATTAGAGGATTCGCCCGGTCCGCCTTCAGTCATCACGCGGATTTCGGTGAAATTCTGGAAAGAACTAACGACAGAAATAATGATCACGAAGAAGAGAACAGGAGAAAGCAAGGGCAGGGTGACGCTGTGGAACTTCGCCCAGTTGCCGGCGCCGTCGATTTCAGCCGATTCGTAAAGTTCTTTGGGGACGCCCTGCAAACCCGCCAGCAGGATAATCATGATAGGGCCGACCGAGAACAGGCTCATCAAAATCAGCGATGGCTTAACCCACTGCGAGCTGTATATCCAGGGCGGACCCTGGATGCCAATCTGCTTAAGCGTGTAATTCAAGATGCCGAGGCGGGGATTGAAGATCCAGATCCACACCAGCGCCACCGCCACGCCGGCCGTCACCGTGGGCAGATAATAGACGGCGCGAAAGAATGCGATGCCGGGCACCTTCTGATTCAACAAGATCGCCAGCAGCAAGGCGAATGACACGCCGAAGACCACGCGCCCGACAACGATGTAAAGCGTGTTGCCGACCGACGTCCAAAAAATCGGATCGGCAAATAGCTTGGCATAGTTGTCCAGCCCGATGAATTGCAGGTCATCGAGCGAGATGCGCCAATCGGTGAAGCTAAGCCCCAACATGCCGAAGACGGGACCGATACTGAACACGACCAGCCCAATCAGCCAGGGCAGGATGAACAAGTAGAAGATTCGTTCCTCGCGCTTGGCGCTTGCTGATACGGGCTTCGTTTTCCGTCGCAACATTGGTTTGCACTCGCACTTGAGCCGACAGAATTGAGGGAGACCGCCGAACGATCTCCCTCAATGGCTTGCAGATTGCAAAGTTGAATTACATGTCGGCAACAGAGTCGAGCGCGGCGTTGCCCTCTTCCGTGATGGCGGCGATGGCTGCGTCCACGCTGGTCTCGCCCAGGCGCAACAGACCGGCCTCGCGCCCCAGAATATTGCTGACTTGTGCCGATGCCAGTGACTGGAACGGAGGACCGGTCACGGCGTAATCGAACATGGCTTCCAGGAAGTAACGACCGCTGGGCGGCGCCGGGTCTGATGTCAACCAGGCTTCCAAACCCTCTGGACGCGCCGGCGAGCCGCGGCCCGAGAGGCTCCACATGAAGATCATGCCATCGAGTGAGAGGTACTCGCGCAGGTAGCGCCAGGCTACATCCGGCTTGTCGCTGGTCGGCGTGATGCCATAGCCGCTGCCGAAGGACGTGGTCTTGCGGCTGCCGTCAGCGCCCATAGGCGTCGGCGCGACATCCCACTCAAAGTTCGCCAGCGCGCGCATGCTGGGCGTACTCCAGGTTGCAATATGCCCCATGGCGCAGGCGCCGGAGCGGAAGGGATTCTGATTGGGGAAGGCTTCCGATTCCGTTCCGCTTGGCGCAGCATTCTCATCATGGATCAAGCCGTACCAGTGGTTTAGCGCTTCACGGACTTCGGGCGTATCGACAGTCATGGCGGTTTCATCATCGTTCATCAGCCATCCGCCCCAAGCGCCGAGGAAGAAACCGGAACCGCCGTTGCCCAGATTCAACTGACCATCCCAGCCCCAGACACCCATGTCAGGATCGGTGAGCTCAACCGCGGCAGCCGCCATGTCTTCCATCGTCCAGTCTTCGCTCGGGTAATCCATGCCAGCCGCGTCAAACATATCTTTGTTGTACCCAAGGATGATCGGACCATGATCGTAGGGCAACGCATGGATGCGGCCATCGACGCGGTACAGGCGCACCGATTCTTCCCACATGCCGTCGACATTGAATTCTTCGTCGGCAGTCACAATGTCGTGGATGTCGATGATGATGCCCTCGTGCGCCCACGGGGTGGCGCGGCTGCCGTGCACGTAAATGATGTCGGGCAGGGTGCCGGCGGCGGCCCAGGCCGGAACCACGTTGTTGTGGTCTGCCCAGGTATTGTAGGTGATGTTGATCTTGATGTCCGGATGCCGTTCCATGAAGCCTTCATCGTACTCGGCCTGGCGCGGACGGAAGGCAGCTTCCCAGTGGCGCCCGAAAGTCAATTCGACCGTGTCCTGCGCGCTGGCGATGTTGCTCAAGGGGCCCAGATAACCGACGACAGCGCCAGTACTTGACGCCGCCGCCAACTTAAGGAAATTGCGCCGTGACAACTGTTTGGTGCTCATGACACTTCCTTTCTCTAGTAAAAACTCTACTCAGGACTGGATAAGGTTATGACATTTCTCCCAGCTGCACCTCCCCGTATTCCTGCCTTGACTTTGATGATTTGAACTTTCCCCGATTATCTGGACAGTCAAGTTGCATACGACATTTATATGGCGTGTGTATCATATCTTAAATGACTTCGGGGGCTTTGTCAAAATCCGATTTTTGACAGGGTATTGAAGTCGGTTGAAATTCAAATGAGCCGCATTGAGTCCACCACAAAGACACGAAGGGCACAAAGAAAAGGATACACTACCCAGGGCAATCGCATCAAATCATTTTTTCACCACCGAGG